>JAGIAI010000050.1 GCA_017744935.1 Variovorax sp. | reverse complement strand
TCGTCGCATGCATGCGCAAGCTGCTCATCACGCTCAACGCCATCGCTCGCACCAAGACTCCTTGGCGCAGCAACTTTGCTTCGGATTGACTTCGAGGTCTTCAAGATGGTTGCTTGTGCGTCACATGCCGAGATAGGCCGCTTGCACCGCAGGGTCGGCCAGCAAGCTCGCGCCGCTTCCGGCAAGCGTAATGCGGCCGGTCTCGATCACATAGCCCCGGTCGGCGATTGACAGTGCCGCGTGGGCGTTCTGCTCGACCAGGAGCGTGGTGATTCCCTGCGCCCGCAGTCGTTGGACGACACCGAATATCTCCTCCACGATCAACGGTGCAAGCCCCATCGAGGGTTCGTCGAGCAGCAGCAGACGCGGCCGCCCCATCAGCGCGCGCGCCATTGCGAGCATCTGTTGCTGACCGCCCGAAAGCGTCCCCGCCGCACGATGTCGAAACTCGCCGAGGATCGGGAACAGTGCATACATGTGCTCGATGTCCCCGCGGATTCCGGCGGTGTCGCTGCGCACGAAGGCGCCTAGGCGAAGGTTGTCCTCCACGCTCATCGGGCCGAACACCTGTCGACCCTCCGGCACTTGGCAGATGCCCTGCCGAACCCGACCCGCAGCCGGTTGGCGAACGATCTCACGGCCATCGAAACGCAGGCTTCCGCCCGAGACCGGCTGCACGCCCGAGATGCATCGCAGCAGCGTTGTCTTGCCCGCACCATTGGCCCCGACCAACGCAATGAGCTCACCCTCGCGCACTTCGAGCTCGATGCCGTGCAGCGCTTGAATACGACCGTAGTGGCTCGTCAGGCCCCGAACTTCGAGCAGACTGTTCATGCGGTGGCTCCCAGGTAGGCCGAAATCACTTCGGGATGGTTGCGAACTTCCTCTGTCGTTCCAAGCGCAAGCCGCCGACCATAGTGCAGGACCAGGATGCGATCGGACACTCCCATGATGAGCTTCATGTCGTGCTCGACCAGCACCACGGTCGTTCCGCTCTCGGCGATGCGCCGGATGAGGAGTTCGATCTCCGCGGTTTCGGTGTGATTGAGACCGGCTGCCGGCTCGTCCATGAGCAGCAACCGGGGCGATGCCGCGAGTGCGCGCGCGATCTCCAGGCGCTTGAGCGCACCGTAGGGCAACTGGCTCGCCTGCGATCCCGCGTACTGAGCAACGCCGACGAACTCCATCAGTTCAAGCGCCCGCTCTCGGCAGGCGGCATCCGCTCTTCGCAGCGAGGGGAGGCGCAACATGCCAAGGAGCAGCCCCGACGCCAGCGATAGATGCGCGCCAATCATCACGTTGTCGACCGCGCTCATGTTCATGCAGACCTGCAGGTTCTGGAAAGTCCGGCTGAGACCAAGCTTCGCGAGGCCCTCGGGTGCGCAGCCACCGACGTCCTGGCCGAACAGTTCAACCGTGCCGGCGTCGGGCGTGTAGATCCCTGTCACCAGATTGATCAGGGTCGTCTTGCCCGCCCCGTTGGGACCGATGATGGCGTGCACCGTGCCGGCATGGACATCGAAGCTCAAGTCCTGGATGGCCTTCACACCGCCGAAGGATTTCGAGAGACCAGTCACCGTCAGCGCGTTCATGCCTGGCTCCCGCTGGCGCTGCGGCCGGTTGCGGCATCGTCAGCGCGTCGCCGCCCGCTCCGGGTTGCGCGGCCGATGCGGCCCGCGAAGATCGCGTGCAGCGACGGGACGATCCCCGCACGCATGAACACCATGGCTGCGGTCAGGATGACGCCGAGCAGCAGCGTTTCCCAGGACTCGAACGCATGCAGCAACTGCGGCAGCAGCGTGACGATACCGGCGCCGACGATGGAGCCGAACACCGAGGCAGTTCCGCCCAGCACTACCATCATCACAAACTCCACCGAGCGCGACAGCCCGGCCGCCGCCGGGGTCAGAAAGCCCACGTAGTGGGCCATGAGGCTGCCCATCACGCTGGCGAGCACGGCAGACAGCACGAACACGCGTGTCTTGAAGCGCACTGCGTTGATCCCGACGGTGCGCGCCGCGACTTCGGAGCCCCGAATGGCCTGCAGGGCGCGGCCCGCGGGGGACTCCACGAGATTGAGCGCGCACCACGTGGCGATGAACAGCAGGACGGCGACCAACGCGTACCACGCGGGCTCACCCGATAGGTCGAGGCCGAACGCCGAGAGGGGCATGACCGCCATGCCATCGGAGCCTCCCGTCCAGCGCGTTTCGTTGTTGAAGACGATTGCTGCGATCAGGCCCAGCGAAAGCGTTGCCATTGCAAGGTGGTGGCCGACCAGTCGAAGGATCGGCCGGGCAATCACGAAGGCAAGCAGGCCTGTCGCAACTGCACCCGCCAGCAGCGCTGGCAAGGGCGTCCACGCGAAGTGCGTGGTCAGGATTGCGGAGGCATAGGCGCCGAACCCGAAAAAGGCAGCGTGCCCGAGGCTGATCTGGCCCGCGTAGCCGAACAGCAGGTTCAGACCGATCACCACGACCGCATTTATGGCGACGCGGATGGCAAGGTCGTAGGCAAAGCTGTCGGGCCCGAAGCACGGGAACGCAAGCAGCACGACGGCGAGAACGCCGAGGCCGGCGTGGCGAGGCTGCAATGTCATACGCGCTCCGTGACTTTCGCGCCGAACAGGCCGCGCGGCATGAACATCAGAACCAGCAGGATCAGCACGAACGCGACGGCGTCCTTGTACGCGGCAGAGACGTACCCGGCGGACATGGCCTCCATCACGCCCAGCGCGAGTCCGCCCACGATCGCACCCGGCCCGCTGCCGATGCCGCCAAGCGCGGCTGCGGCGAATCCCTTGAGGCCCAGCACGACGCCCGCGTCGTAGCTCGTGAAAGTTATCGGCGCCGTGATAACGCCGCCGATCGCACCGAGCGCGCCGGACAGCGCGAACGACGCCAGCAGGACCCGGTTCGTGCTCACGCCTACGAGTTCCGCGGCCAGGCGGTTCTGAGAGGTCGCGAGCATCGCCTTGCCGGACACGGTTCGGCCGAAGTACCACGCCAGCCCCATGACCACCAGAAGCGTCACGCCGAACACCCAGAGGCTTTGCGGGACCAGGGTCGCACCGCCCAGATGAAGCGGCGTGTCACCCGAGAACGCAGGCAACGCGTGGTTGCCCTTGCCAAGCGCGACTTGCACCGCGCCGCGAATGACCAGTGCAACACCGAGCGTGACGATCAGCAGTGCAACCAGCGGTGCGCCACGCGCGGGCCGGATGGCCAGGCGTTCCATCCCCATGCCGGCGATGACCGACACCGCGATCGCCATGGCAATCGCCACTGGCAGGCCCAGGCCGGCTTCGGTCAGTGCGGACGCGATCATCGCGCCCAGCATGATGAATTCGCCCTGGGCGAAGTTCACGATGTGACTGGCGTTGTAGATCAGCGCGTAGCCCAGCGCCGCAAGCGCATACATCGCACCCACGGTCAGTCCCGAGAACAGGAACTGCAGCAGCTCGGAGAACATGTTGCGCCCCGCCCTACTTGACGAGTTCGAAGCGCCCGTTGCGCACTTCAACCATGCGCAGCGAATCCATCTTCAGGCCGTTGTGATCCGTGCCAGACATCGTGAAGATGCCGTTCAGGCCAACCAGACCCTTCGTAGCTTCTATCGCATCGCGGACCTTCGCACGGTCGGTGCTCCCGGCGCGCTTGATCGCATCGACGGCGATCGCCAGCGCGTCTGCGATATTGCCCCCGAACGGTGAAGCGTCAGCCTTGTAGGCCTCCTTGTAGGTGCGGTAGTAGTCGAGCGATGGCTTTTTTTGCGGATCGCTGTCAGGTAGCGCCTCGGGCACGACGAAACCGGTGGTCGGCATCCGCACACCCTCGGCAGCCGGGCCGCCGAGCTTGATGAACTCCTGGTTCACCGCCGCATGAGGCATGTACACGGGCAGCTTCATGCCCATCTGTGCGTAGTTCTTGATGGCCACTGCGGGGCTGGTGCCGGCACCACAGAAGATCAGCATGGCTTGCGCGTCCTGGAGATTGCGCAGTCGCGTGAGCTGCGGCGTGATGTCGGTGTCCTTGGGACCGTAGGTTTCCTCACCTGCCACGGTGATACCGAACTTGGCTGCTGCAGCGTTGACCTCCTTCTTGCCGGACTGGCCGAAGCCGCTCGTTTCCGTCAGCAGCACGATGCGCTTGATGCCGCGCTCCTTCATGTCCTCCAGGATGCGCTCGGCCACCATGCGGTCCGAATGCGGCGTCTTGAAGACCCACTTCCTGACCGGATCGACCAGCGACAGGCTGCCGCCCGTCGAGACGAAGGGCACGCCCGCGCGTTCGGCGTACGGCACCATGGCGAGCGCCGGCGGTGACACGGTGCCACCAAGCAGCACGTCCACCTTGTCGGATTCGATCAGCCGTTTCGCGAAGGTATTGGCGTTGTTCGGGTCCGACTGGTCGTCGTAGATGGTCAGCGCGACCTTCCGGCCGAGCACCCCGCCCTGCTCGTTGAGCCTCTTGACGTGCAACTCAAGCGTCTTCTGCTGGGGGTCGCCGATGAAGCCCACCGGCCCGGTGGCCGAAAGGACCGCGCCGACGCGGATGGGCTCTCCCTGTGCATGTGCCCCGCCGGCGGCCAGGCCCGCGGCCGCGAACGCCGCGGCGCGAATGAAGCGACTGAACATGGTTTCGTCTCCTTTGATGTCTCGACTCAGGCGCTCATGCGCATCTGGAGCTTGATGTGGCCGGGCGGCGAACGCCCTTCGATCAACGCTGTGAACAGCCCTTCGGCTTCGCCGAAAGGCACGGTGTGGACCCAGCGCGTGTCCAGATCAGGGAGCATCGCGACGGCTTCTCGGAATTCGTTGGGCGTGTAGCCGAACGATCCTTTCAGCGTGCGCTCGCCGCCAATCAGCGGACCGGCGGGCATGGCCAGATCGGCGCTGTGCAGACCCACGAGGACCGCGGTGCCGCCGGCGCGGATCTTCAGCGCCGCATCTCGGCGCGTGTCCGTCGAACCGACGGTGTCGTACACGACGTCGTATGTGCCGCTGATGCGTTCGACGGTGGTGTTTGCCCCGCCCTCACGCGCAAAGGCAAGACGTTCGGAAGACAGATCGGCGACGGTGATGTTCGAGATGCCGAAGCGCTTGAGAACGAACAGCATCGACAGGCCGATGGCGCCTGCGCCGATCACCGCGACCGGGCCAGAGGATACCGGCGCCAGCCGGAAGGCATGCAGCGCCGTGGCGATCGGGTCGGCCATGGCAGCCTGCGCAGCAGTGGTTGGTCCCGCCGGCACAAGGTTGTCTTCTGGAACTGCTACCGACTCCGCAAACCCACCGCTTCGGTGCACGCCGATGACCTCGCGGCGTTCGCACAGATGCGGACGGCCCTCCTCGCACGCGCGGCAGCTTCCACATGCGAGCAGCGGATTGACGATGACCCGCTCGCCCGTGTCCTGACGCAAGCCGACGAACTCGTGGCCAAGCGTCACCGGCGCATTGGCCTTGGGCCGCTCATC
Source organism: Variovorax sp. (assembly GCA_017744935.1). GTDB lineage: Bacteria > Pseudomonadota > Gammaproteobacteria > Burkholderiales > Burkholderiaceae_C > Variovorax. The sequence continues at coordinate 30,187 of JAGIAI010000050.1, read as the reverse complement.
GCGCACGACGCACAGATCGGTACCGCAGATGCCCGCCTGAAGCACACTGACCATCACTTCGCCCTCGCGCGGGTGCGGCGAGGCGACGGTCAACTGACGCACTTTTGCGTCGCCCAGATAGACAAGGGCCTTCATACGGCCGCTCCTGCGCGTCGCGAGGCAAGACTCGGGTAGCGCATCATCGAAGCCCCGCCGTCGACGTAGAGCGTCTGCCCCGTGACGTATGCGGCGTCGTCACTCGCGAGAAAGGCAACCGCGGCGGCAATGTCCTCGGGCCGCGCGGGGCGGCCGGCTGGAATGTTGTCCAGGAAGGCATCGCGTGCCGAAGGGTTCGCAAGCAGACGCGCCACCATTGGCGTATCGGTCAGGCCGGGGCCGACCGTCGCGACGCGAATTCCGTGCGTGGCAAGTTCCAGTGCCATCACGCGGCTCAACATGTCGACGCCCGCCTTGGCGGCGCAATAGGCAGCGAGACCTTCGCCCGGTTGCTGCGCATTGGTCGAGGCGATGTTGACGATGACGGCCGGGCCGCCCTGCGCGATCATCCGCCGCGCCTGCGCCTGGGATGACACGAATACACCGGTGAGGCAGACGTCCATCACGCGCTGCCAAGTGTCGATCGAGGTGTCGACCAACAGTGCGCTGGCTCCGACACCGGCCGCATTGACAGCGATATCGATTCGGCCGAATTGCGCTGCAACGTCCGCCACGGCCCGCTGCATGTCGTCGACGCTGGCCACGTCGGCCACCACCGGCCAGGCGTCGTCGCCAATGGCTGCCGCCGTCGCCTGCGCAGCGGTGACATCGCGGTCGAGCGCCGCGATGCGGGCACCTTCATCTGCCAGCCGGCGGCAGATTGCGCGGCCAATACCGGAGCCGGCGCCCGTGACGAGCGCGACGCGTCCCTCAAGTCGGTTTGAGAGCTTCATCTCAGGCCTCCAGATCGTCCGCATAGGGAACGAAGTTGCGGGATTCGTCCCTTTCGGCCATGCGACCGACGAATCGTTGGGTGATGGGATGCATCACTTGCGGATCCGTCATGACGTTCACACATGCCGGCTTGCCTGATGCCAGGGCACGCTCGATCGCCCCGTCGAGCTCCGCCACGTCCTCGACGAATTCGGCGTGGCATCCGAAGCCGGCCGCGGCCTGGTCGTAGCGTGTGCGACCCAGGTCGCTCACCATGCGCCTTCCCGCGCCGTACATCAGGTCCTGGCCATGTGCGGACATCCCCCACATCTGATCGTTGTTGACGACCACCACCACCGGTAGGTTGTGCCGCACCAGCGTGTCGAACTCGGCGAAGTTGAAGCCCAGCGATCCATCGCCGGTGAAGCAGACCACGCGACGACCGGGATTGGCGACCTGCGCTCCGACGGCCAGCGGAAGTCCTTCGCCCATGGAGCCCACATAGCCATGCCCAAGCCACCGACCGGGCGCGTCACTGTGCGCCGTCATGTCGATCCACGAGTGCGATTCGCCGCCGTCCAGGCATACGACTGCATCGCGCGGGATCGCATTGGCCACTGCCAGTGCCAGCCGATAGGGATGCACCGGGCCACCTTCGCTCTTCGCAGCCGCCGCGAAGATCTGCTTCGACGCGGCACCGACCGCGCATAGGCGCGCCGCCCAGTCGCGGGTGTCCGGGAGTGGATTGCTCTCTGTGGCCTCGAGGAGCGCGTGCAGCGTCTCGCCGCAATCTGCTGTAACCGCCAGGTCGACTTCGCGGAGGCGACCGATGTCGCCCGCTTCGACGTCGACCTGCACGATGCACGCCTCGGGAGGCAGGAAGGACTTGCGACGCCCACCGGTGTAGATACCGAAGCGCGCTCCGAGCACCAGCAACAGATCCGGCACAAGCCCCTGGCCGCGCGCCGGCGCGAGCGTGGCATAACCGCGCCCCCAGAGCGGGTGATCGGTTGGCAGGATGCCGCGCGACTTGCCGTTTGTCAGGACCGGAATGCCGGAGCGCTCGGCGAAAGCCCGCAGCGCCGCTTCGCAGCCCGAGTAGAGCGTGCCGCCGCCCGCGAGAATGACCGGGCGCTGCGCACCACGCAGCATCTCGACCATGCGCTCCACCGCCTGCGCGTTCGGCGCGGGACGAGTTGGTGTGGCACTCCCATCGAGGTGCCGCACCTCGGCCTCTTCGATTCGTCCGAACATGATGTCGATCGGCACCTCGACATAGACCGGCCCGGGCTTGCCGGTGCTTGCCTTGCGGATCGCCTGTCCCAGCAGGTCGGCAAGCCTGTTGATGTGAGGCACCTGGACCGCCCACTTCGTGACCGCGCGCATGACTGCCATCTGATCGACACCGCCGTTGACTGGAAGCGCATCGACATCCTGAAGCGCGGGGGCACCGCCGATGACCAGCATCGGCACGCAATCCGCAAGCGCGTTGGCCACCGGCGACACCACGTTCGTGATGCCGCCCCCCGCTGTGACCATCGCCACGCCGATGCGACCGCTGCTGCGCGCAAAGGCCGACGCGGCAAAGCCTGCCGCCTGTTCGTGCCTCGTATCGATCAAACGCAAGTTTGCGTCGCGCGCGGCCTGGTAGGCCGAATCCAGATGTCCGCCATGCAGCGTGAATGCAGTGTCGATGCCAAAGCGCCGCAGCACTTCCACAAGGACCTGGCCACCATTGAGTTTCGCCAAGAGAGTTCTCCGATGTGCATCGCAGTCGCGACGCTGGGAAAGAAGGACAGCCTGCACATGAGGTCGTCCGCGTTGGCCGAACTATATTTAAACGCGTTTAATTATGTACTTGGCGTTTACCCTTGGTCGCTGCATCTACGACTTGAGGCGCGCGAACTGCGGCGATCAGCGCATGCGGTTCAGGTGTGGGAAGCAGTGAGCCCGAGGTGCGCGCGAAGCTTCTCGGCGAGGTCCTCGGCGCTCAGGATTTCTGGGAAGTGCGTTTCGTATCGCCCACCCGGTCCCATCAGGTAGGTGAATGCCGTGTGCGGGACGACGTAGCCTCCGGGTGCCATCGGATCTTCGACCGGCTCCGCAAAGACGCGGAAGGACTTCTTCGCGGCCGCGATCTGCTCCATCGACCCCGTCAGACCGACGAACCCTCCCGGGAACCGCTCGAGAAACCGGTGCATCGCGCCCGGATCGTCACGAGCTGGATCGACCGTGATGTAGAGCGGCTGCAAGCGCGAGGCCAAGGGCCCCAGCAAGTCGAGCGCGCGGCCAAGCTTGGCGAGTTCTCTTGGACACACAACAGCGCAGTGCGTGAACCCGAAGAAGATGAGGAGATGACGATCCCCGTAGCTGCTCTGGTTGACGGGCTGGCCGAAATGATCGATCAGTTCGAAGGTTCCTGCGATGGGCGCAGGCCGCCGCGTGTCTTCGGCTACCTTGGCCCCATTGCCGCAACAACATGAACCAGTCGATGAGATCAACGGCGTGGAAGCCGTCGCAATGGCATGTTCCATGGAATGCTCCTGGCGGCCTTCATGTTCCGCTCGTGTCGCAATTCTAATTGCACGCGTTCAGTTACGATTGGGGCTTACCCGTGCTCCGCTGCGCGCTGCGGATATCGGCCGGCAGGTCGCGCCTATACTTTTTCAACTGACCTCGCGGCGTTCACCGCGCATCCTCAAGCACCATGTCCTTCCGCCACCCCAAGAACGACGTTCTCAGCCGCGCGCGCACGCCTGAAGACAAGGCCAAGGTCCGCGACGCCTTCATTGCTGCAGGGCGCAAGCTGTTCGCCGAGGAAGAGGACCGTTCGCGCATTTCTCTGCGTCGAATCGCTGCAGAGGCCGGGTATGCGCCGGGTGCCATCTACCAGTACTTCGCCCACCAGCAAGACCTTTTCTTCCAGATCCGCGCGCATGACATGCATGCGGCAACGCAGGAACTGCGACATCTGATCGGCCGTACGCGCGATCCGGCACGTAAAGTCGAAAAGCTCTTCATCGGGGCCGCAGACTACTGGCTCGGTCACATGGACGAATTCCTGATGATCTTTCCGGCAGCTTCCACCGCCGCCTCGCCCGTTCCCTCCGGTGGTCAGCCCTTCGGTCAGTCTCCGGTGGTCATGGAGAGTCTCGATCTCTACTACGAGACCGTCGAAGGCCTATGGGCAACCCTTGCAACGCCCCCGATGCCGGCCCGTCTTGCGACCGACATGCTGATCGCCGCGGTGCACGGCACCATCGTGTTCCCGTGCATGACCCGCACCATGGAATGGTCCGATACACGAATGATGGTGACCAAACTGGTGACCACCATCGTCCGGCAATGGACCTCGCACAAGGAGTAGAACGTTCTGCTGCCGAGGCGCAGGCTTCTCAGGCGGGCATCACGACGTCCGGTGTCTTTCGGAAACCAATTGCGAGCCTGTTGTAGGTATTGATCAGCCCGACTGCGAGCGTGAGGTCCACTTGCTCGCGTTCGGTGTAGAACTCGGACAGCATGTCGTAGTCGGCCTGCGGGGCGCCCGTCTGCGAAACCCGCGTCAGCGACTCGGCCCACTGTAGCGCGGCACGTTCGCGTGGAGAGAACAACGTCCCCGCCTCTCGCCAAACATTGAGCATCTGCAGCTTGATCGGCGACAACCCTGCTTTCAGAAGATCTCGCGAGTGCGCTGCGACGCAGTAGGCGCAGCCATTGATCTGAGAAACGCGCAGGTAGACCAGGTCGACCAGTTCATGCGGCAGACCGGACTTGTTCACATACATGTAGACGCCACCCAGGCTGCGCATGCCTTCTGGTGCGATGGCTTGGTGGTCGAGGCGTTGTGTCATCGAGCTCTCCTTCAAGGCTGGTCGGGAATCTTCAGCGGGTCGCCCGTATTGGCGACGAACACCACGAGCAGCCGCGCCGGCTGCGAGCGGCTTGCGTTCTCGGTGAGCGGGTGGCGCGCACCCGGCGGTTCGAACCAGTTGTCGCCCGTGCGGTAGACGCGCGGCGCGTCGTCGTTGATCGCGCTGCGCACGGCACCCTTGAGTACATAGGCGTAGACGAAGGCTTCCCCATGCCGGTGCGCCTTCGCTTTCGCCCCGGGCGGGAAGTCGACAATCAACGTGGTGAAAGTCTTGCCCAGCAGATTGGGCAACGCCTGAGTGAACTTCGGAGACACCGTCTCCGCCGTCGCCTCGTGCGCGTGGGCGGATGAGACATGGAAGCAGAGGGCTCCCCCGCAGCTGAGGGCCAGGGTGAAGGCGATGCTTCGCAACCCTGGGCGTCTTTGAATGAGCATGGCGATCTCCTGCAAATACGGTGTGATCTTGCGTCGCCGGCTGCCCCAGCGATGGAACAAAGCGGTCGCGTTTTGCGCGCGCCCGGCACTGATTGGCACATCGCTTCAACGTGATCGGTTTCATCCAAAGGTACGGGAAACATCAAAGAAGCGTATTGGCGTCCGACCGACCATCTCTCTTATCCGGATCGAAGCGTCATCATGGTCGTCACCGCACTTGTTCGTCGCCGAGTCCTGCTGGCCATCGCCACTCCAGTCCTGTGGCTAGGAGGCTGTGCAGTTCCCGCGCGTCTGCCTCCGCCGGTTGCCCCGCTCGACGCAAGCGCCGTTGGACTTCGGCCGGACGCTACTTCGGCACCGATTGGCGAGGCCTGGTGGCGTGTGTTCAACGATCCCGGGCTCGATGCCCTGGTCGACAAGGCCCTCGCGGACGGCCCGTCCCTCGAGATCGCCGCCGCGCGCTTCCGCCGAGCCAACGCCGCGGCGGCCCGTGTCGACGCAGAGAACAAGCCTTTTGTCGCGGCCCGCGTCGATGCCATCTATCAGCGCTTCCCGGAGCATGCGCTGTACCCGCCGAGCATCGGCGGCACACAGCAGACCTTGGCGACAACGCAGTTGGCCATGAGCTGGGAGCTCGATTTCTTCGGACGCAACCGCGCGGCGCTCGCCGCGGCACTAGGCAATGCGGGCGCCGCGCAGGCAGATGCCGCAATGGCGCGGCTTCTGCTCTCGTCGCAAGTCGTACGCAACTACATTCAACTCGCGCGACTGCAGGCGCTCCGCGAGGTGGCCGAGCGCGCTCTGTCGCAGCGCAACGAAGTCCTCGCACTGGTTCGACGACGCACCAGCGCCGGGCTCGACACGGCCGTCGAGCTTCAGCAGGCGGAAGGCGCGATCCCCGACAGTCAGCAATCGATCGAGGCACTGGATGAGCAGATCACAGCACGCCGCCACGCACTGGCGGCGCTCACCGTGCAGCCGCTAGATGCGACTGAATCGCTACGGCCGCGCATCTCACACCTGGAGCCCCAACCCCTCCCCGCCCGCGTCCCCGCCGACCTGCTCGGCCGCCGCGCCGATATCGACGCCGCGCGACGCCGTGCCGAAGCGGCTGTGAGCGAACTCGAAGTCGCGCACGCCGACTTCTATCCGAGCGTGAATCTCGTGGCCTTTGCCGGCTACAACGCGCTCGGCTTCGACCGTCTGTTCGAAGATGGAAGCCGCGCACTCGGCATCGGCCCGGCGATCCGCTTGCCGATCTTCGACGCCGGTCGGCTTCGCGCCAACCAGCGGGCGAAAGCCGCGGATCTCGATGCGGCAATCGCCGCCTACAACGCGGCGTTGCTGGAAGCCGTGCGCGATGCCGCGGACCGGATCAGCGCCTTGCAGTCCATCGATCGCCAACAGCAGGACCAGACTCGGGCGCAGGGATTTGCCGAGCGCGCGTATCGCCTCGCGGTCCAGCGCTATGAATCGGGCCTGAGCTCCTATCTGGTGGTGCTGACCGCCGAGAACACCGTCCTCGCGCAGCGTCGCGCGGCAGCCGACCTGCGCGCACGCGCACTCGACGGTCAGGCCGAATTGATGCGAGCACTGGGCGGTGGCTACGTCGCATCTGCAGACGATCTGCGCGCCCGTCATCTGGCCCCAGGGAAATCGCATCCATGAGCACACCGACCGACACACCTGCGCCGCCCCCAGGTCGACCGTCAAGGCGATGGCCCGGCATTGCAGTCGCCCTGGTCGCCGCGGTCGCTCTGGGTTTCCTTGGCTACCGCACATTGAGTCTGGGCGCGGTAACGACAGACAACGCCTACGTGCAAGGCAACATGATCCAGATCACGCCCCAGGTCGCGGGCACCGTGCTCGCGGTACTCGCGGACGACACCGACTTCGTGCATGCCGGCCAGCCACTGGCTCGCCTGGACCCTTCCGACACCCGGCTGGCGCTCGAACAGGCGGAATCGCAATTGGCCCAGACCGTGCGCGAGGTTCGAACCCTGTACGCCAACAACGACGTGCTGCGCGCGCAGATCGCGTTGCGTCAGGCGGAGGTCGGCAGAGTCGAATCCGATCTCGCCCGCGCGCAGCTCGATGCGCGCCGTCGCGAATCGTTGGTCGAAGACGGTGCGGTAGGGCGCGAGGAGTTCGAGCACGCCAGCTCGCAGTTGACGTCTGCACGAAATGCGCTCGTATCGAGCCGCGCGGCGGAACACGCCGCGGAGGCTCAATTGGGCGCCAATCTGTCGCTGACCGATCGCACGAGCGTCGAGCGCCATCCCAACGTTCTGCGGGCGGCAGCGCGCGTACGGGAGGCCTATCTGGCATTGCGTCGCACGGAGGTGTACGCCCCGGTCGACGGCTTCGTCGCGCGGCGCAGCGTGCAGGTCGGCCAGAGGGTTCAGGCCGGCTCGGGCTTGATGACCGTTGTGCCGTTGGACGGCATCTGGGTCGATGCCAACTTCAAGGAGGCCCAATTGCGCCACCTCCGCGTCGGGCAGGACGCCACGCTCACGTCCGATCTGTACGGAGATGCGGTGCAGTACCACGGCACGGTGGCAGGTCTGGGCGCGGGCACCGGATCTGCTTTCGCGCTGCTCCCGGCTCAGAACGCCACAGGCAACTGGATCAAGGTCGTCCAGCGCGTGCCTGTCCGCATTCTGCTCGACCCCCACGAAGTCGCGTCCTACCCACTGCGCGTCGGACTGTCGGTCGAGGTGTCGGTAGAGACGCATCGCGGCAACGGACCTCGCCTCGGACAGATCCAGCGGCCGGCCGCTACGGTCACGACTGTGTTCGATGGCCAGGACCGTGCCGCCGAAGACGCGGTGGAGCGAATCATTGCCGAAAACCTCGCAGCCCCGACCACGAAGTCCGCCGGCCCAACGGCGTCGCCCCCTCGCCGCTGAGGCCCCATGCCAGCCCCCACTTCCACACCTTCGCGCGGTCGCCAGTTCGCCCTGCTGGTGCTCATCGGCGCATTGCCTTTCAGCGACTTCCTGCAAACAGGCGTGTATGCGTTCAACGCCGCGCCGATCATGGGCGACATCGGCGCGAGCCCCGAGGAATACAGCCTCGTGGCCACGTTCTATGCGGTCACAGCGATCGGGATGATCTTCAACCATCGGTGGCTCGTCGAGCGAATCGGATGGCGCTGGTTCATGCGGGCGGCGAGCCTTCTGTTCGCGATCGGCTCATTGGTCAGTGCCGGTGCCACCGGGCTTGGCAGCTTCGCGACCGGGCGGCTGATCACGGCATTGGCATGTGCCTCCTTCTTTACGGCCGGGCGTGTGCTGGTCAACCTCATCCCACCTTCTCCCCGGCGCTTCACCGGTGTCAAGTTCTTTGCCTCGGGTATCGCGTGGGGTGCTGTAGGCGGGCCGTTCCTGGCTTCGGCCGCGCTCTCGTTGCAGGACTGGCGGCTCGCGTTCTTCGCACAGCTCCTGCCGGCGGCCTTGCTTGCTCTGCTGGGCGAACTCTCACTTCCGGTGGCGCCTTCAACGTCACGCTCGCCCTTCGACGCACGGGGCCTCGTGACGTTGGCCGGCGGGAGTGCACTGGTCCTGTTCGCGCTCCAGCGCAGTGCGTTCGATTTCTTCTCGGACCGGATGCCGCTCTACACCTACGTGACCCTCGGCGTGCCGGCGCTGGTGCTCGCGGTGTGGCTGGTATTGCGGCGGGAGCTGCCGGTCATCCGGTTGCGGGAGATGTCGCAACGACGCTACCTCGTAGGGCTGATGGCCTTTGCGGTCTGCTACGGCCTGCTGGGAGCCAACAACACGGCCGTCCCGGTGCTTCTCTTGCGCGGGCTCAACCTGCCGCTCGAGGTCATCGGCCGCTATGTGGCCATCGGCGCACTCGGCGGCGTGCTTGTGTGGATCCTGCTCGCGCGACTGGTGCCGAGGCACCCCGGACCAACGCGCTACTACGTGCTCGGCTTCTCGCTGCTTGCGGTCTGCGGGCTGCTGCTTGGCTGCCTGAGCGAGGTGGTGGACCCGCACATGCACGTCCTTCCCGCTTTGCTGTGCAACGGCGCGTTCGTGATCGCAGTGCTCTCGACGACCGCAGTCCAGACGTTCAGGGACCTCCAGCGCGACGACACCTTGTTCTCGCATGCCAATCAGGTCAAGAATGTGCTTGCGCAGTTCGGCGTCGCCGCGGGTATGTGCATTGCCACCTTGCTTCTGCAATGGCGCACCACCCTGCACTACGTGCGCGTCGGCGAATCGCTCGGCCCCTGGAGCGCCGCGTTGCAAGACACGGTACAACTTCTCGTACAACGCTACGGCGCCACGCACGATCCCGAAGCGGCGCTCAAGATGGCAACCGCCACGGTGAATGGCCTGTTGTTGCAAGAAGCGACGTTCATGGCCTCGCTTGACTACTTCAACGGCATCGCCGCGTTTGCCGGGCTCTGCCTCGTCGCCGTGTTGGCAGAGCGCGCGTGGCGCCAAAAGGGCGAGAGGGGCTCAGCCGTGGCGTGAGCGCCTGAACTGCAGCGGCGTTTGCCCAACCCTGGCCCGAAAGGCGCGAACGAAATGCGAAGGGTCGGAGAAGCCTGCGCGACGACCGATCTCCGCGGTAGCCAACCGGCGAAAGAGCGGTGATTCGAGCATGCGCACGGCCGCGGATACACGCGCTTCGATGACCACGCCGCCGAAGGTCTCCCCGGTAGCGGCAAGGCTTCGATGCATCGTTCGCACCGACACGCCGAGTTCCGCCGCGATCCCGGCGGCCGAGAGCGAAGGGTCCTGGCTGCACTGCGCGACGGCGTCGCGCGCCCGCTCACAAAGCGCTCTCTCACCAGGAGTTGACGACCGCGAGGCGGCCCGTTCGTGAGCGGACAAAGCGAGCAACGAACCCAGTTGATCCAGCAGCAGCGACGGCGGAAGCGGCGATTCAGTCACGGCTTGTGGCGAAAGCTGGATCGCAAAGGCAGTCAGCGCCCTTCCCCAGCCCTTTTCTGCAGAGATCGCGCGCCCGACCAGAGCGGCCGGCGACGGCACCCATTGCTGCATCCATGTATTCGTGAAACGGATGTGCACGAACTCATAGGGGTTCGCAATGCTCAGGTCATATGGCAGATCGGAGTCGAAGAGGACCGCTTCCCCTGGCCGCACCCCCAGGGCGCCGCGGTGCTGCATCGTCCAGTCCGTAGCAAGGCTCGCGAGCAAGTGAAAGGAGCGTTCCGAGCTGCGTTCGATGTCGCGGCCGACCCGACGCGCGCTATTGCCCGAACCGCTTTGCCGCATGACAGACACACCACCGAGATCGACCATCGTCATGGCCGCCGCGAAGGAGCGAGGCGAATCGCTGAACACACTCATCGGCGTCTGCGCGGCGCTAAGGACCTCCGCGTAGTAGTCGAAACGCGCAGCGGGAGCCACGTCGTCGGTCGACCAGTGGATCAGGCTCGGTCCATGCGCTTGTGACACAGCGTTTCCCGTTCGGATGAGGTCGGTCACTATACGCTTCTGACGATTCTTCAGGATTCGACGCGGCCCCTCCTCTGGTTGTGGCACACGGGCCGCGAATTCATGGCTTGAGGCGTGGAGGCACCTGTACGTCGCGACCCGCGACGGGCCAAACAATCATCGATCCGAACTGGTCCAGTGCCCACGCAAGCACCAGCGCGACACCTCCGACCGCAAACAGCAGGGAGTGTCGCTGTCCGGTGAGTGTGAACAGGTACGAGTATGCATACCCGGCCAGCGCCTGAAACAGTGCGAACACGGTCGTTGCGCGGCTCCAGGCCGCATCCTGCGCAACACGTGCATTGGGCAACTCGTGGTGGACGCGGGCGAGCACAAGCGGAACCGCGCCCGGCGGGAAGGTGCCGATCAGAACACTGGCAATGCCCAGCACGTAAGCGTTGCGTGTGCCGACAAGTGCGGCGACTGCAAGCGCCTGCACCAGCAGGACGAACCTGAGTGCTCGCGACGAGCCCAACCGGTCCGCGAGCGCGCCATAGACCATCGGTCCGACGATCGCACCGGCGCCGTAGAGGACCCAGTAGATCGCACCAGCGTGCGCACCCTTGCCGAGACCACGAGCAATAAAGTCGGACAGGAAGACCATCGTCGGTACCACCGCGATCGCCATCAGCGCATATTCGGAATTGACGAACAGCAGCGCGCGACGCTGGTCCGTGTTCAACGCAGGAGCGGTGACCCGCGTCGTCCTCGGAGGCGCACTCCCCGTCTTCGGCCAGCCAGTCCAACTCAATGCAGTGAGGACAGCCGAGATGAGTCCCAACCCAAGCCAGGCTTCACGCAATCCCAGTTCCAGAAGCAGCGGCACCAAAGTGCCCGATCCCGCAATGCCCAGACCCAGTCCCATGAAGATCGCGCCGGCGGCAAGCCCCTTGCGCGCGCCCGGAACGTGAGGCAGGACGGTCGAGGCGACCAGCACCATGATCACGCCGCCGGCGACGCCGGAGAGAAGGCGCCAGCCGAAGAACCAGGTGGTGGATAGCGGGACCGCACAAGCAAGGAACGCCAGGGTCGCCAACGCCATCATCAAACGCAGCGCCCATGCGTTGCCGATCCGCCGCCCAACGGGTCGGCCAGACAGCGCACCGACGAGATATCCAGCCAGATTGGCGGCCCCGAGATAGATCACGTCGCTGGCCTCGAACCAGTGCGAATCGATCAGCGTCGGAATGAGCGGGGAATAGGCAAAGCGCGCAAGGCCGATGCCGACAAGGCTGGCGCTCAATCCGGCAAACATGGTGTGCCAGGGAATGCCGGCAGGCGCAGCCGGCGGGTGAATTGCAGAATGATCGTGGGACACGTCTATCTTCCTGTCTTGGTTGTCATGTTTGACACTGTCGTCAATCTTGACATGGTCGTCAAACAAGAGTCCAATTCGTCCATGGCAGGAGTAAGGCAATTTGATGAGGACGATGCGCTCGACCGCGTGCTCGCGGTCTTCTGGCGAAAGGGCTACGGCGCGACATCCATGCAGGATCTCGCCGAAGCGACAGGCGTTCTGCGAGGCTCGCTGTACAACGCGTACGGCGGCAAGGAAGCCATGTTCCTTGCCGTCTTCGACCGGTACAAGGCACGCTATCTCGGGGATGCGTCAAAGACCCTCGACAAGGTCGATATCGAGGTGGCCCTGCGCGACTTCTTCGCGTTCTCGATTCGCTCGATGACGACGGGAAAGCCATCGCGAGGCTGCCTTACGACCAAAACGGCAACGGACGAAAGCGCGGACAGCGCAGACATTCACGCGGCACTCGAAGGCCTGATCGACGGCCTGGAGAGCCTGCTGCTGAAGCGATTCGAGCGCGACGATGCGCGCGAACGATTGCGGCTTCCGCCGGCCGATGCGGCGCGCCTCGTCGTAACGATGACACGGGGCATCGTTGTGATGCAACGCATCCATGGGGATGCGACGAAGCTCAAGGCTACGGCGTCGACGCTGATCGAGTTGCTCCTGCGCCCGGATTCAGCCCGCGTCAAGGGTTCCGACCCGCGGCGGCATCCACCGCATCGAGGATGATTGCGGTCGCCTCCCGGGGCCTCGAAAGGAACAGCGCATGACTTGATCGCACGCTGGCCAACCGAGCACCCGCACGCTTCGCCATTCGGAGCTGCAGCGCGGGCGGAATCAGCCGGTCGCGTTCGGCAACCAGGTACCAGCACGGCCGCACATGCCACGCCGCGTCCGAGAGTTTCTCCTCAAGGCAATCCGCCCGTAATGGCCGCTGGGCCGCGGCAAGTACTCGCGCATTGATGATCGGAACGTCCTGCGCGATCGTCGATGGCAGCATCTCCTGGGGAAAGTCCAGCAGGCCGCTTTCGTCGCGGCGCAGGAAGTCAGCGTGAGCCGGCGCGCCCTGGCCGCGCCGCAGGTCTTCCACGCTCTCTCCACGATCTGGCGCGTAGGCCGCGAGATAGACAAGTGCCACCACAGCGGCAACAGCGCCTGCCTGGCTGATCACCGCTCCGCCCCACCCGTGCCCGACGAGCACAATGGCACCGCGCTGGGCATCGATTGCGCGGTGAACGGCAAACACATCCGCCGCCAGCGACGTCGACGGAGGCTGGACGACGGAGACCGTCAGACCCCACTCCTGCAACCTGGAGATCACATCGCCCCATGCGGACCCGTCTGTCCAGGCGTCGGGCACCAGGATGACGGCCGGAGCATCGGGACCGTATTGCGAGCGAGTTGGCAACGTCGTCATGCGGAGGGTGGCGCGACAGAAAAGCGGTGATGCCCGCAGCATCCCGCGCCCGCGCGGCGAACTCTTGCACCCCACTGGCATCAGTGTTCGGAATTCGCCGCCGCCATGGCGGGATCGGCCGGTTCCTCGTGTCCGATGACTTGCGATGCGTCACTCCGTCGCCCGCGACGGATCTGTACAGGCGTCGCGCCGAAGCACCTCCGCAGCACCCGCGTGAAATGCGAGGCATCGCTGAACCCGGCGCGCCGCCCGATCTCGGCCGTTGTCAGTCGACGGAACAGCGGCGACTCCAGCATTCGCAACGCGAGATCGACTCTCGCGTTCATCAGAATGGCACCGAAGGTCTCGTCGAAGCGGGCCAATCCACGGTGCACGCTGCGGGTCGAGATATCCAGCGACTCCGCCACGACGGCGGCCGTCAGCGCGGGCTCTGCGCATCGCTGGACGATCACTTCCTTGATGCGCTGTTCCAATGCGTTGTCCGCCCGTGTCGGGCGATGGGCTGGCGCATTGAGCTCGTTGGCCATCAAAGCCAGCAGGGCGCCCAGTTGATCCGAAATCAGCGACAACGGAAGCGGGCTCGCCTCGCCCAGGAAACGAGGCGAAAGCTGGGCAGCGAATGCCGTCAGTGCGCGTCCCCAGCCCTCGTTGGCCGCAATCCGACGGCCAACGAGGCTCGCGGGCGTGGGCACCCATTGGCGCATCCACGATTCCGACAGCTTGAGATTGACGAACTCGTAGGCATGGTCCACGTGGATGTCGTGGTTGAAGCGCGAGTCGGTCAGCATTGCATCGCCGGGCGCCATGCGCTCGTTACCCCTGTGCGCGATGCGCCAGGGTGTCGACAGATTGATGACGAGGTGGAAGCTTCGAGGCTCATCTCGCCCGTGTTCCGGATCTTCGCGATAGCACCGATGCGCGCTGCCGCGCTGCCGCACCACCGAGAGCAGGCCGAGGTCCACGATCTGCATGTCGGCCCAGAAGTCACCCGGGCATGGGCTCTGCACCGCCATAGGGACCAGGGTGGAAGTCAACGCGCTCGCGTAGTAGTCGAAGCGTTGCCGTTGAGGAACGTCGATGGTCGACCAGCTGACGATCTCCGGGGATGACGAAACGACCATGGCGAGCTCTGAATCAATGCCCGCGCAGCTGCCACGGCGTGCGACCAGTGCGACTGCGCAGGGTAAGTTCCAGGTGCTGAGAATCGCCGAAGCCCGTCCGTCGCGCGATCTCATCGACGCTCAAGCGCTTGAAGATCGAAGATCCGAGCATCCTCGATGCGATGCCGGTTCGGGTTGCGGCCAGCAGTTCGCCGAAGCTCTCGCCGACAGCAGATAGGGTGCGGTGAAGAACATCGTCAGGTATGCCGAGTGACTCCGCGACCTGGCCCGCGCACAGGCCCGGCTCGGCGCAGCGCTCGAGGATGCAGGCCTGGATACGCTCGCGCAACGCGGCATCGCTCGTGCAGTCCTTCTTCGGGGCGGCGCCAAACTCGCTTGCGACAAGTGCCAGCAAGGCTCCGATCTGGTCGACGAGCAGGCCCTGCGGCAAAGGAGAGTCGACGAAGAATTGGGGAGTCAGTTGCGAGGCAAAGGACGTCAGCGCGCGGCCCCAGCTCGAATCCGCAGCAATCCTTCGGCCGACGAGCACCGAAGGATCGCGCACCCAACGCCGAAGCCAGTCGCCGGACAGCTTCAGGTGCATGCACTCGTACCGACCCGGCATGTGGAGCTCATGGCCGAAGGAGGAGTCCGCCAACACCGCATCCCCCGGTGCCAGCCGCACCTCTCCACGATGTGCCAACGTCCAGCTCGACACCAGGTTGATGATCAGGTGAAAGCTGTGCTCGCCACTACGTGACAGCTCCGGCGCACGCCTGTACGAGCAATGCGCACTGCCGCTCTGGCGGCTGATTGCCATGGGGCCAAGTTCCGCCAATGTCATCTCCGCGTGGAATCCGTCGCGCGACGGCGTTTCGATCTCGACCCCCATCGGCACGAGCGCGGAACTCAGCGCGTCGGCGAAATAGTCAAAGCGCTGCGATGCCGGCACCTCGCTGGTGGACCAAGTCAGGATGTCGTCGGTGGTGATGGCTTGCATGTCAGGACTCCTCCTCGTGGCCCGGTAGTTGCACAGGCGCGGCCTTGGACGCACTCCGGATCTGCGTTGGCTTCCGGCCGAAGCGCGCGGTCATCACCCTCGAGAAATGCGAAGGGTCCGGGAAGCCGCTGCGCCTGCCGATTTCTGCCACGGTCAGCCGCCGATGAATCGGCGACTCAAGCATGCGCAGAGCGACCTCGGCGCGCGCGGCCATCAACATGGCGCCGAAGCTCTCCCCGAAACCAGCCAGATTGCGATGCAGGGTACGCACCGAAATTCCCAGCACGCTCGCCACATCGGTCGCCGTCAAAGAAAACTCGGTGCATCGTTGCCGCAGGACCTCACGGATGCGGTCGCACAGACTCTTTTCTGCGGTATCCGGCTGGCGAGCGGTGCCCGTC
Source organism: Variovorax sp. (assembly GCA_017744935.1). Taxonomy (GTDB): domain Bacteria; phylum Pseudomonadota; class Gammaproteobacteria; order Burkholderiales; family Burkholderiaceae_C; genus Variovorax. The sequence goes on along the minus strand of JAGIAI010000050.1, from coordinate 14,277 downwards.
GCCTCGTGCACGGCCAGCGCCAGCAGCGCGCCCAGATGATCCGTGAGCACCTGCGAAGGCAGCGGCGAGACAACCGTGAACTGTGGCGTGAGCTGCATTGCATAGGTGGCCAACGCGCGGCCCCATCCAGAAGCCACCGGAATGCGGCGTCCGACGAGCGCGGCCGGCGATGGCACCCACTGGCGTAGCCAGGCATCGGGGAACTTCAAGTGCACGATGTCGTAGTCGCTGTCCGTGCGCAGCATGTGCCCGAAGAATGAATCGGTCAGGATGGCATCGCCGGGCAACATGCGATTTCGACCCGCATGTTCGAGCATCCAGGGCGACGTCAGATTGATGATCAGGTGAAAGCTGCGCTCCAGGCTGCGCTCGATCTCCCGGCTGCCGCGGTGCGACGCATGGGGGCTGCCGGTGATGCGCAATGCGGCCAGCGGGCCGAGCGACGCCATGGTGACCTCGTTGCGAAACGATGCGCGATCCTCCGTGGAAGCCCACATGGGAATGACGGCGGATTCGAGGGTCTGCTGAAAATAGTCGAAGCGCTGGCCAGCCGGCACGCTGTCGGTCGACCATCGAAGAATGTCGGCTGGTTGAGCTTCGAGCATGGCGGGACCTGTGGGAGGAACACCGCAGTGTGCGGATTCCTTCGGTCCGCGGATGGTCTGGGTGTGCCAACCAGCGCTGGAATTCTGGCTCCTGCGTGCCACGCGCCCGGACGCGCTACCGGTGCCGGTGCCGATAGGCCCGAGGCGTCTCGCCCATGACATCGACGAAGACCCGGGTGAAGTGACTCTGGTCGGAGAAACCCGCGGCAAGCGCTATCTCAGCCAATGCCTGGCTGGTGTCCTGGATCATCCTGGCCGCACTGGCGATGCGTCGTGCCATGACGTAGCGGTGCGGCGGGAGTCCGGTGCTCTGCTTGAATGCGCGAGAGAAATGGCATTCCGAGAGCTGAGCGATAGCTGCCAGGTCTCTGAGCTCGATGCGTTCGGCGAGCCTTTCTTCCACATGCTTGCGGACGCGGCGCAGCGCGCCGGGCGCGAGACCCCCGCGAGGCCTTTGCCGCCGCGGCGACGGTGAGGGCATGGCTGATCCTTTTGTAAGCCGGCGCACAGTCCCGAAGAGATCTTCCTCGTGGCAACCGATATGCAGCCATGCATCGGCTCCGTGAGGCAGTTCGATGGGCATCGGCGCACCGTGCGTGGCGATCAAGACCACGCGCGGCGAGCAGCCGGGTTCCGCAGCGGGGTACAGGGTCGACCCGCAGGCTGGCAGGAACGATTCCGCATCCGCCACCACGACATCGACATCCGCCAGCGAAGCCGAGGCATGCCACGGGCCGGAGGCATCGTTCCATACCTCGACTCTGCAATCGGGCAGCCTTCCAAGCGTCGCCTGAAGTCCCGCCGAGACGAGGTGACTGGCGTGTGACACGAGGATCGTAGAAAACGACTGGGCCTGAACCTCGGAAATCTGATCCTGAAACGTGACCATGTGTACTCCTGGTGCCGACATGGTTCAGTGTGGTTCAAACCCAGACAAACGAATGGCGCTTGAGTGCCAGCCTGTTCATCTGAAATCGACTACAACTGCCATGGCTCAAGCGCCGGCCTTCTGTGAAATCCGTGTTGTGGCATTTCCTGCCAATGGCGCCTTTCCGTCAGGATTCAGCACCAGGTCGAACTCGAGCGCATAGCCACCTCCGGGCTGAGGCACCCACTCGCCGATCAGCGATTCGCGAACCCCGAACACCGCATCCGAATCAAGGTAGGGATCGTCGCGGCGAAAGACGTGCGTGACCAGCGTCTCGTATCCGTCGGCTCGCACCATGAAGTGCAGATGCGCGGGCCGCCAGGGGTGTCGCCCTGTCGCACGCAGCATGTCGCCGACTGGCCCGTCAACCGGAATCGGATAGGCCACTGCCGCAACAGTGCGAAAGCTGAAGCGCCCGTCGGAATCCGAAACAAGCACGCCACGATTCCGTGGCGCATCGAGCGCTTCGTACTGCACGTCATAGTGGCCGGTCGCATCGGCCTGCCAGACATCGAGTACTGCACCGGCGACAGGTTCACCATCCACCCCGCGCACTGTGCCGCGGACCGCGCAGGGTTCGCCCTCCGCGCCGTTCGCGATGTCAGCCCCGTTGTCGAAGTGGGGAGCGCACTCGACGTGGAACGGACCGAACACCGTGGCCTCGGTACAGCCTGCGGGTTTGTCATGGTTCATCGCCACCGTCAGCATCGACAAGCCCAGGGTGTCGCTCAGAAGGATGAACTCCTGGCGATTGCCATCGCACTTCTGGCCCGTGCGGGTGAGGAACTCGATCCCCTGCATCCACTCGTCCTCGGTCAGTTCGACTTCGCGTGCGAAGTCGTGCATGTGCTGCACCAGGCAGGTGAGGATCTTCTTCAGTCGCGGGCTCGGTGTGTCGGCGAAGCGCTCGATCACGGCTTCGGTGATGGTTTGCTGATTGAGGTTTCGCATGGTTATCTCCTTCTGTGTGAGGTCGTCAGAGGCTCGGATGGGTCATGCACGCGCCGCCGGCCGCGCACCGTCATAGGCATCCTGAAGCAACTGCCGGATCGCACGCGCCTCGAGGCGGCGCGGGTTGGGGTAAGGGGTGCGCAGCGCGAGATCGCAGGCACGGTCGAGGTCCGATTCGCGCAGGCCGATGTCCTTGAGAGCAAGCGTGGCGCCAGCGCGCCGGGCGAGGTCATACACGCACTGCGCCGCGTCGAGACCGCCCAGCGCCGAGGCGATCCGGGACATTGCCTCGGGCGCTGCCTCGGCGTTGTAGGCAAGCGCGTGGGGCAGGACGATGCTGTGCGTCTGTGCATGCGGCAAGTCGAAGCTGCCGCCCAGCGTGTGACACAGCTTGTGGTGCAAGGACATGCCAACACTGCCGAGCACAGTGCCGCAAAGCCAGGCGCCGTAGAGTGCGTCGCGGCGTCCGGCCTGCGCTTGCACCGCATCGGCTCCACCGAAGAATGGCAAGGCTCTGCCAAGTGCCCGAATGCCCTCCTCCGCCATCAGCGTGACGATCGGGTTGACGTCGCGTGCGTAGAGACTCTCGGCCGCGTGCGCGATCGCATTCATCCCGCTCGCTACGCTCAGATCAAGAGGCAGCGAATGCGTCAGTTCAACGTCATAGATCACCGTACGCGGGCGCACGCGCGCGTCGGTCCCGGTCCTCTTGATGCCGGCTTCGGTCAACCCGTAGATACCGGTCATCTCCGAGCCGGAGTAGGTGGTCGGCACCGCGATGACGGGCAGCCCCGATTCGAGCGCTATCGCCTTGGCCAGGCCGATGGTGGAGCCGCCGCCGAACGCCACTGCACAGTCAGCACCGAGACGGGCGGCAGCGATGCGTGCCTCGCGCGCAACTTCGATCGGCACATGCATCGTCGCGCCCGCAAAGACGCTGGCACAGCGCGGTCCAAGCACCTCCGCGACTTGCCGGGCTTCATCGCGTTGTCCCGGAGTGCAGAGCAACAACGCCCGCTTCGCGCCGAGCGCGTCAAGCTCTTCATCGAGGCGTGCGAGCGTGCCGTTTCCGAAGAGCACGCGCTGTGCATGCCCCGTGTAGATGAAATCTTTCATGCGAAGGTCCGTTCATGGATGAGTGCGCGGCCGCTGGCCCGATCAACGAAGCGCAGCCGCAGTGGGTCGCCTCGCCGGGCCTCGAGGTCAAGTCCGGCCTCGAAACGCACGGTCTGCCCGGACTGACCGCGCACGTGCAGCAACGCCGGGAACCAGCCCGCGCCCGGCTGCATCGGCCGCACCTCGCCGACGTAGTCGGCCGCGGCCGGTGCGCACATCGTTGCCGGGAGCTCTGCCTCGATGACGCGTGATGCGCCCACACGCGAAAGCGAACGGGTCACGATGCCGGTCAGTTCATGCGGGCGCTCAAGCACAGCGCCCGCGCCCGCCAGGTCGCCAAGGCTGATCAGCCGCCGTGCCTCCGTGGACGAACTGCGCACCGATGCGCCCGAAGTGCCGACACCAGGGACGGTATCGAGCGTCACCGGAGACACCGAAAACCCGAGCCGGAGGCCGAGGTCCGCAAGATAGGCGACCGATCCCTGCCGGTTCTTCCCGCAGGCGAAGTTCTCGCCGACGACAAGCCGTCGCATGCCCAACCGGCGCAGAAGGACCGTGGAGACGAACTCGTCTGCAGACTGCGCGGCTCGTTCGGCGTCGAAGCGCAGTACCAGCGCGTAGTCCACTGCGCCTGTCGACGCCAGCAATTGCAGCCGGTCAGCCAAGCTGGAGAGCAACTTGGGCGCCCCGCGATCCCCGCGCAGCAATGCACGCGGATGCGGGTCGAACGTGATCAACGCCGTGGGTAGTCCGGACCACTCACCACGTGCGCGAAGGTTTGCAAGCACCTGGCGGTGTCCCCGGTGCACGCCATCGAACATGCCGATGGTGGCGACACAAGCCGCCGGCGCGTCGCCGGTGGCCTGGTCGATCCCGCCGTCGCTGGCGGTTTCGCGTAGGAGCTTCATGGCATTGGGCCCGGAGCTTACGACGGGAGCGTGATCAGATGGCGAGCGTCCCGCTGAGCGAGAGCTGCTCCTGATGGCGCGCGGCGTCCATGGCCTTGGCGTAATCCGCGGTCGCTTTGTAATCAGTCGCATCGTCCACCACGGAATCGATGCCGCACACCTGGCGCGCGAGCTTGCCGTAGGTCCCCGATCCCGAGAACTCTGCGCGTTGCATCGTCAGCATGCGGATGCTCTGCAGCGGCGTGCCGTTGAAGTTCTCGAACACGAACAACCGGTTGCCCCAGTCCGTGAGGAAGAGGTCGCGGATCACACGGCCGATCTTCAGTCGATCCTTCGGGCGGCCGACGGGCCCGCTGTTCATCTTTTCGAACAGCGTGTTGAGCTTCGAGTCTTCCCACTGATCCTCGGTGGCGAAGAGCAACGCGCTACGGCCCGACAGGTCGACCAGCTCGTAGATCATCTGCGAGAAGTTCTCCAGGTACAGCGCGCGACCGAAGTCATAGATGAGGATGTTCGGTTTGTAGAGGCCACCCGGCGTGTGGAAGCCAAGCTCCTCGCTCGCAACCACGTGCGCAAGCATCGCCTGATGGAAGCCGATCAGCTTGGCTACGCGCGTCTGCACCGCGGGGATCTTGCTCGTGCCGATGTGTTCCGTGATCAGCACCGCGAGGCCGGCCATGAGTTCGGCGCGGACCATCTGGCGCACCAGCGCGTGGTAGTGGAGCCAGTCGAACACGCGCTGCGGATAGAGCTTCGCGTGCTCGGGGTTGCCGAGATGGAAGACATGCGACCACGGGATGAAGACCTTGTCGAACACGGTCATGCCGTCCAGTTCGTCCCCTTGCGAGGCGAGCGGATGCTCGATCCTGTCTTCCTTCACGAGGCTCTCGCGGCAAACGACCGAGACACCCTTCGTGGCCACGGGCACCGCAGCGAAGATGATCTGGTCGCCCGGGATGCCGGGCCGGAAGAACACGCCGATATGCACCCAGTCCGCGAACGCAGTGCCCGTGGAGACGGCCTTCACGCCATCGACGATGATGCCCTTTTCGTTTCGCTCGATCACGCGCAGGCCGGGCGACCGCGCCTGGGCATCGGGCGTGGAGCGGTCCATCTGCGGGTCTACGAAGTTTGGCGCGCAGTTGTGATCGCGATCGCGCACCGACTGCCAGAAATCAACGATGTTGCGGGCGAGTTCCTGGCCCTCAGTGCCGACCGACTGCTTCTGCCAGGGCATCGGGTCGTCGGTGTAGGTGGTAAGCACGTAGTTGTTGACGTCCGGCGTGCGAGGGAAAGACGCACCAGCCATCTCGCGCATCACGGTCTCGTGATAGCGGCGCTTACGCTTGAGGTCTTCCTTGGTGCGGTGTCCGAACCACATCATCGATCGACGCTCGCCCTTTTCATCGACGAAAGTCATCACGTCTTGCAGGTCGGGGCGATGGTGCAGGTCGTAGAAGTCGGCGTGGCGCTGTGCGTAGTCGCGCGTCTTGGGGTGCGTGGCGACGTTGTCGATCTTCTCGTTTCCGACCCAGACGACGCGGCCGTCATTGAGCGAGTCGAGGTACTGCTGGCCTGTGCGGAGCATGGCAATTTCCTTTGGTGGTGCGTTGGAGAGAGACAGACCTCTTGCTCTCAGTGAGCGGTTGGCCTCGTGGTTGCATAGCTGCGCCTGCAGTAGACAAGCGGATCGCGGTGCTCTTCTTCATGCGTCTTCGTCGCCAACACTCGGGCGAGGAAGACGCTGTGTGTGCCGACCTCCATCGCTTCGACCACGCGGCAGTCGAGTGCGATCGTGGCGTCTGCGCTATAGGGCGCGCCAGTTGCCAGCGTGTGCCAGCGGCCAGAACCGAAACGTTCGGGCATCGAGAGCTTGCCCACGCCAGCGAACATGTCCGAGACGGCGCTCTGCTGTGAGCTCAGCCAGTTCACGCACAGCACATCGTTCTGCTTGATGACGCCGTTCACATAGCTGCGGCGATTCATGCACACCAGCACCGTAGGCGGCGTATCGCACACCGACGCGACCGCCGAGCAGGTCACGCCAGCCAGGCCGCCAGGGCCATCGGTAGTGACCACGGTGACGGCGGTCACCGCGCGGGCCAGCGCATCACGAAACTCGACAACCGAGATGCCGGGCTCGAGCAGATCGCCCAGCGCTTGCGGTGCTTTCGATTCGAGGAGAGTTCGTTCTTGGTTCACGGTCTGTGAGGTCATGTCTGCGCTCCATTTCGTGGGTGGGGAAGGAAGGTGGATGCGTTGTCTCGGTGAGAAAAACTTTAAGCGCCGCGCCCCCCGATGAACATGCCTCACAGGGCATGCGCACTATTCCGCCAGAGACTGGGCGGGTGCAGCGGGAGCGATGGTCAGCGAGCCACTTGACTTGGATGGCGTCACCCAGGCCGAAACAAAATGCTCGCCCGGGGCGAGTCGTCGCAACGAACGCGCAATGACATCAGCAGGCGCGTGTCGCGCGGCCAGGAACCGCACGGACTCCGGAAGTGCGACCGCCAGCACAACGAGCAGCAACAGCGGCGCCATTCCACCCATCACGAACACGGCCTCCCAACCGTATTGCGCGAGCAAGTACGCGGAGAGTGGCCCGCCGATCACACCGCCGAGCGGGAACGCGGCGTACATGACGCTCACCATCGTCGCGCGGGAACGGCGTGGCGCGAGCTCCGACACCATCGCAATCACATTGGAAAGCGCGCCACCCAGGCCAAGGCCGGCGAGTGCGCGCAGGGCGAGTAGCGATCCGAATCCACTTGCAAACGGCGTTGCGATCGCGAAGAGTGCGAATGTGGCGGCGGCCCAGAGGATCGCAGGACGCCGCCCGAAACGATCAGCCACCAGACCGAAGAGCGCCGCCGGCCGCCGCACCCGCGTAGTGCGCTGCGAATATCGGCTCGAATGCTTCGCGGGGCAGCCGCCAGGCATTGGCGATGACCGGTGCGGCATAGGTGATGGCAAGCGTGTCGAAGCCGTCCAGTAGCGCGACCAACGCACACAAGGCGACCACGGTAAGAAGGAGCGAGCTCGTCCGAGCCGCGTCGACGGCGGCATCGACGTCGATCACGCGCGGAACGGCAGGATCATTGGTTGCGTTGTGCATTGCTTTGTCCTTGGCTGGATTCGAGGTGGTGCGCGTCCGCTAGAACGGAACGCGGGCCTGCAGCCACAGGCGCGTGCCTTGAGGCTTGTTGCGCGCGTCAAACTCCTGTTGCAGCTTGGCGATCAGGGCGAGGCGAGGTGCCAGGGTGTAGTAGACGTACGGTCCGAGGGCGTTGACACGGCCTCGATTGCCGTTCCCGTTCACGGGGCGACCGTTCTGTTCGTCATCGGTCGTCTGCCGGTATACGTAGCCGTTGATCCCGATCGAGAGGTCCGGCGTGATTCGCCATCCTCCGCTGAACTCGATCGTCGCCTCGTCACCTGACAGATAGCCCGTGGCGTTGTTTCGCTCATTGGTTGCATAGCGAAGCTTCGCGTTGATATCGAACCCCGGCGCAGGGAACCAGGTGAAAGCGTAGAAGAGCGCGACCTGCGTGTAGTTGCGCCCCGTGTTCACGCGGTCTGCGACGTCGTAGGTGCCGGTCTTCAGGTGCGAGTCAATGCCCACGGTCTGGTGGTAGGTGGCCGAGTGCCAGCCAAGGATCACGGGGGAAAAAGCCATGTCGGCGAGCCCGGTTCCGTGCCCGCCGCGGTCCAGCGGTGGCAGGCCGCCGGGCCGCCCGAGGGCCAGGTCGAGATCGCTTGAGGCAATCGCCTGCACCACACGGGTCTCAATGTTCGCCCCAAGGAAAGTCGCACCCGGCCACACGTACGAGAGTCGTGGCGCTATCGCATCGGCGCTCAAATGAAAGCGCGCGAACTGCGGGTTGTCGTCGCCTGCATTGTTCTTGAAATGCGATGCGCTGTAGTGCGAGTAGTAGACGAACCAGTGCGCACCCTCGGGCAGCATTACGCCGTTGTAGTTTGTCTCCACACCCATCGGATAGGAGTTACCCCCTCCCTCGGTGGCGATAGCTGGAAGTGTCACCAGCGAGAGAAGTGCCGGCAGGGTCGCCCATGCTGCCCGCAAGGGCGAGCTCCGTCGTCGTGGCTCCGCTTCAATGTCTGCACAACCATCTGTTCGCAAAACCGCCATGTCGTTACTCCTCGTTCGGGAGTCCGGACATTAGGTTTGCAGTGCGAGTTTGGACATTGACGCAAAGGCATTCGCAGTATTCCGCTGCGACATGACCTTTCAGGCCTGGGTGGCATCGCTCTTGCGACGAGAGCACAGCCCCGGTTGCGGATGTTCGCGAATGGTGCGTTCACCATCGACCCCGGCATTCAACCCGATTGCGCAAAGCGAGCTTGGACTCTACCCTGCCCGCTCGATAGTCACTATGGAAATGAAGACATGACTACCATGCCTCGTGGACATACAGAGGGCCTCGACCTCAACCAGCTACGGGTGATGGACGTGCTGCTGCGTGAGCGCAGCGTGACTCGCAGCTCGATGGTCCTCAACACCACTCAGCCCGCGCTTAGCAAGGCATTAAGCCGTCTCCGTTGTTACTTCGACGACCCATTGTTCATTCGTGTCGGCTTGCAGATGGAGCCAACCCCGAAGGCACTGAGCATGGCCCCCGCGGTACGCGCGATTCTCGACGGCGTGCAGTCGCTGCAGGCCGAGCAGGTTCCCTTCGACCCGCGGACGTCCAACCGGAACTTCAGCTTTCTCGCGGTCGATGCGGCCATCGTCGTGATGCTGCCTCCAATCGTTCGTGCACTCGAGACCGAGGCACCAAACGTGCACGTGAGTGCCATGCCCCTGGAGGCCGAGCACCTGCATGGCTGGCTACAGTCGGGCAAGGCCGATTTGGCAATCGGCTCCTATCCGATGCTGACCCAAGGCATCCGGCGCCAGATGCTCTTCAGCGCCACCTACATGAGCGTGATGCGACGCGAACATCCCCGCCTCTCGAAGACACCCACCGTCGCAGACTTCGTCGCGGAGAAGCACGTCCTCGTGGCCGCAGAGCGCACCGGCCATGCGATGCAGATCGCCCAGGAAGCACTGGAGGCCGCCATTCCGCCGCAGAACATCACGATCCGCGTGCCCGGCTTCACTGCTGCGGTACTGGCGGCCAAGCAGACGGATGCCCTCGTCACATTGCCCTCCCCTCTTGCGGCGGTGCTCGCGCGCGAGCTCGACCTTGAGCTCGTCAAGCCACCTGTGCGCCTGCCGAAGTTCGAGATCGCACAGTATTGGCACGAGCGCTATCACCGAGAACCTGGCAACAGGTGGATGCGCTCGATGCTGCACGAGCTATTCAGCGCTGGCTCGAAATTCGCCGCAGAGCTTCCGTGAGCTTGCCGTTCAGTGGGGGTCCCGGAAGACGCGGCCTGGCCGTCGTCCAGACAGACGCCGCGATCGTCGCCGCCAAGGCGAGGCTCGCAACGACGGCCAGCAGCTGGAAGTAGTCGGTGGCCGCCATGAAGGTCGCTTCCTGCGCAACGCGCTGCGCGACTTCCGACAGCGCAAGCTGAGGGGCCGCCACCGCATCGAAGGTGGCGGCGAAGTGCCGCCCTAGTTGGTCCAGTGCGGGCTGCAAGGCCGTGTTCGAGGATGTGAGGCTCTCTGCAAGTCGGACATAGCGCACGGTGCTGCGCCACTGCATGCAGAGCGCAGCCAACGTGGTGCCCGCCGCGATGCCGAATTGGGCGAGTATGTTCTTCACCTGGTTGGCGTGCGAAAAGGTTGCCTCGTCGTGCTGCACACCCTGAAACGTCTGCATGGCCGTCGTCGAGAGCACCACGATGATGAAGACGCCGTTGCACACCAGCGCCGGCAACACGCTCTGCTCGACTGAAGCGGATTCGCCGAGACCCGACAGCCGCCAGCCGCAAAACAGGAGCGCGGCAAAGCCGACCAGGTAGTAACGCATCGGACCCTGGTGGCGGGGCAGCAGGCGTGACAACACGATCCAGCTCGCTACGCCGGCCAGGGCGCCGAGTCCCAGGTAGCGGCCGATCATCTCCAAGGGACTGCCGAGAGCGCGCTGCAGGAGTACGGGCAGCATGAAGTTGTTGGCTCCAAGCACCGTGTAGCAGATGCCGAACACGCCCAACCCGATGAGATAGCTCGGATGCGCCAACTCGCGAAAGCGGATGAGCGGATGCGCACGCCGTGCATCGATGCCCACGAGCACTCCAATTGCCGGAAGTCCCAACGCCAGTGCGGCGTACAGCTTGGACTTGTCGACGAAGAAATCGAAGGCAGTGCGTTGCAGCGCATGCAGCAGCAGAAAGCAGCTGCCTACCAGGAGGAGCAACCCCTTCGGAAGCGGTTGCCGCGCCGCATGCACGGCGGGATGTTTGTTGTCGAGCGTCCAGGCGGCGAGCGCAGCAATTAGCGCGGCCGGGACGGTGAGAGCCAGAAAGCCCGCCCGCCAGCCCGACCCCGCAAACGCCGTCGAGGCAACAACCGGTCCCGCAACGAGACCCCAAGCCAGACCCGCGGCAAAGAACTTGATGCCGGTAAATCGCCGCGCAGAGGGCGGAATGTGGTTCACGAGCACGCGGCCGGCGGTCAGGAAAGAGGAGCAGCCGAGGGCCATGAGGATGCGCCCGAGTGCAAATCCCACCAGGCCCCCACAATTCGCACACACCAGCGCCCCGAGTGCGAAGAAGCTCCCGGCACCGATCGTGACGGACCGCCAACCGAATTGCTCGACTAGCCAACGGTGCAGCGAGATGATGGCAATCGCAACCACCGCGTACAGCGTCGCGACCACGCTGTATTCCTCCGGGCCAGCCCCTAGATCGCCCATGATCGGCGCCGCGTTGAAAGCGACGGCGCCCATCTGGAGGAAGTCGCTGAAAGGCAAGGTTGCGATCAACAGGTAGAGCGGCAGCTTCTGCGAGTGCGAATATCCACCAGCGTCGCCCGGGTTCGTACTCATGGCCTGCACCTTGACGATTTCACTTACCCGACAGGGGTTCTTTTGTCTTGGCGCCTTCGTCCAGGATCAGGAAGGCCAATAGCTTCGCCGGGCGGTCAAGACTCGCGTTGCGTGATACCAAGTGGGCGACGCGCGGCGGCTCGTACCAGGAGTCGCCGGCCTTGTAGGTCACAGGCGGCTGACCGTCGAGCTGGGAGACGACTTCGCCTTCGAGAACGTAGGCGAAAACGGAGCCCGGGTGACGATGCGCCGCGGACGACTGGCCGGGTGCGTAGCTAACCACTGCGACCACCGCTTGCTTGCCGGGCACATCCGGCAGCTTCTGCATCTGCACCGGTGCAACCTGCTCCCGGCCCTCGTGCGCGTCTTGGGCAAGTACCGACGTGGAAGCAAGCGAGGTGCCCGCTACCAGCGCGGCAGTCATGAGAGAGGCCACCTTCATCACGTGCTCCTCAGGCCGTCAGGGTCTTTCGGAAGCCGATCGACAGCCGATTCCAGCTGTTAATCACACCGATGGCCAGTGTCAGATTTACGCGCTCGGCTTCGCTGAAATGGTCGCTCAGGGCTGCGTAGTCGGCGTCGGGCGCACGACTGGTCGCGATCTCGGTCACAGCCTCGGTCCAAGCCAAGGCGGCGCGTTCGCGCGGCGTGAAGAACGGCGTTTCCCGCCACACCGCCACGGCATAGAGGCGACGCTCACTCTCGCCCTTCTTGCGCAGGTCGCTCGAATGCAGATCGACGCAGAATGCGCAGCCATTGATCTGCGAGGCTCGTAGCTTGACAAGATCGAGCAGCGCCGGTTCCAGACCAAGCTTGCCGACGGCGACCTCGAGTGCGATCAGCGCCTTCAAGGCATCGGGCGAGGCTTTGTAAAAATCGAGACGTTGTTCCATGGATCAGCTCCGGGAATGGGTTGTGAAGATGGATCGATGGTAGGAATCAGCGCCGCCTTCGGAAGCGGCCAATCCGGATCATTTTGAGGAGGCCAATGGCATGGAACTGCATGTCGCCATCAAGGGGAACAAGGATCTGATCGGCCAGTTGTGTCGACAGCTCGCCGACGCCATTCACAGCGGCCGACTGGCCGCGGGAGAGAAGCTGCCGCCCACCCGCCTCCTGGCCGAGCAGTTGGGCGTTTCGCGCAAGACCGTGGCCGAGGCCTACGCGCGGCTTACCTTCGACCGCTTGCTGGTCGGTCGTGTCGGCAGCGGCACCTTCGTGGCCGACGACGTGCGGCCAAAGGCGTTGCCGCCTTCCGATGGACGCTTCGCCGGGGCGGCCGTCGCAGCGCGCTGGCGAAGCATGGATACGCCGCTGCGGCATCCGGCACCGGACGGCAACTCGCGTTTCGAATACATCGGCGGCGCGCCGGCGCGCAGTCTCTTCCCGCACGCGGAGTGGCGTCGTTGCGTGCTCCATGCGCTGCGCCAGAGCGCTCGTTCGCGCGGACTCTACGGCTCGGTCGAAGGCCTTCCGGAGCTGCGCGACGCAATCGCGCGTCATGCAGCCTTCGCACGCGGCGTGCGGTGCGGCATCGACGACATCATCGTCACCAACGGCGCGCAGCAGGCGCTCGATCTGGTGGCTCGCGTGCTGGTAGAGCCAGGGTGTACGGTCGCAGTCGAGGAGCCGGGATACCCGCCTGCCCGGCTGCTGTTCAGTGCGCAGGGCGCCGATGTGGTTGGCGTCCCGGTTGACGGGGAAGGTCTGTGCGTGGAAAAGATCCCGGATGGAACGCGCCTGATCTACGTGACGCCGGCGCACCAGTTCCCTCTCGGCATGCCGATGAGCCCCCGCAGACGCGAGGCATTGCTCGCGAGGGCCCACGAACTCGGCGCGATCATCATCGAAGATGACTACGACAGTGAATATCGCTACGAGGGTCGACCTACCGACTCCCTCCAAAGCATGGACACGCGGGGGACAGTGGCCTTCGTCGGCACCTTCTCGAAGACGCTGTCACCCGAACTGCGCCTGGGCTACCTGATCGCGCCGCAGGCAATCCTGCAGGCCGTCTGCATCGCCAAGCACCTGAGCGACTGGCACACATCGACGCCAACCCAGTGGGCGCTGGCGAAGTTCATCGTCGACGGGGCGCTGAACAAGCACATCCGTCGCTGCCATGCGGTGTACGCGGAGCGGCGCGCGCGTATCGTGGCTCGTTTCGAAGCTGACCTATCGCCTTGGTTTGAACTCATTCCGGCCACCGCTGGCTTCCACATGGCCGCTCTGTGCCGGAAGGTCGTCGACATCGAGATGCTGCTGCGTCTGGCACGCCGGGTGGACGTAGGACTCTATGCGCTCGAGCCGTTCTTTCACTACAGCGCGCCGCTTCGGGGCCTGATGCTCGGCTATGGTGCGATAGACACCAGCGACATCGATCCTTCCCTCGACCGGGTGCGCGACATCTTGCTGCAGATGGACCATTCAAGTTAACCCGATCGGGCGCGGGCTGGTGGCGAAGCACCGTCGAAGCAGTCCTCGCAAAGGCCCTGATCAGTGCTATGCAATGCGGACTTGCCACGCACAAACTCAAGACCGCGCTTCCGGGCCCGTCCACCAAGCGCCGTAAAGCACGTACCACTCGACATATGAACTCCTCCAATTTGTCGTCCGGTCCCCTTGAACGCCACGGCGGTGGATATGTCTTGGCGTGCGATGCTCCTCGACGCTATGGGTCCGCGCGATCGGGTTCCCGCACATGCAGGTGCAGCACGGTGGCGCCGGCCTCGTAGCAATCGACCGCCTTCTGGATCTGCTCCTCCATGGTGATCGGAATGTCTTCCGGGAAGTCCGATGGAATCCAGCCCGGC
>JAGIAI010000004.1 GCA_017744935.1 Variovorax sp. | reverse complement strand
GCGGCCTGGACGACATGAGGATCGTCCACCAGCGCGGGACGCTTGCCCTCGGCAAGCTCGCGAACCGCGGAAAGGAGCGCACGCCGCGTGCGCACGATCATGGCATCGCTTCCCACCAGGTGCTCCCTGCTGCGATCTACGACCGTGCCCATGCTCTCCACGATGGCCGTATCCTGGAGCAGCACCCCAGACAGACCCGTATACGACTTGGTACGCTGCGTCTCCCGGTCGATCAGATAGTCGTTCTCTGCGTTAGCCACGGAGCGCCAGCGCCCGTACCAGTCGCTCGTCGGCGGCAAGGTCGGCGGCATGGGCATGTGGTTGGCATCCGGCTCCAGACCGGGGATCGGCGCACCGTCCTTGGTGTGGCGCATGGCCATCGCGCTCTCCTTGTAGTAGAACGTGAAAAGCATCGTGTGCTCGTCGTCCATGGGAACGTAGCAGTTGGCGACGATCAGGTCGTCGAAATCTCCATCCGGGAAGAGCGACCAGAAAGGGTACACGAAGTGTGCGATGCGATAGTACACCTCGTCGTTTTCCGCCGGCCGATGCGCGCAATACATCGTGCCCCACGGCGTGTTGGACACGTGGTACTTCGGCGCACGGTCCAGGACGGAGAACCGATGCATGTTGTTCTGGTCGACGTCGGCCTTGTCCACGGCCCCCACGTGCAGAAAGCCGAAGTGGGACGTGTCGATGTCGCCTTCGATGCCTTGGAGCCAGTTGTACTTGCGCTGCAGGCACTGCACGGAGACGTGCTCCGGATCGAGCAGCAGGGCCTCCATCTGCGGCAGCTCCGGCAGCTGCTCGCGCCGCTCTCCCATGTAGATCCAGACCACACCATTGCGCTCCCGGGTGGGATAAGCATCCGCCGAGATGGTCTTGACCAGCGCCGGATCGACTTCCGCGTTCGGGATTTCCTCACAGCTGCCTGATGGCTTGAACTTCCAGCCGTGGTAGACACAGCGGATGCCCGACTGCTCGACGCGCCCGAAGAACAGCGACGCTCCGCGGTGAGGACATCTGTGGTCCATGATGCCAACGTGCCCTTCGCCATCTCTGAAGGCCACCAATCGCTCCCCGAGCAGCAGAAGCCGCATGGGCGGGCCGCCGCGCTCCAGTTCCGTTGACAAGCACGCGGGCATCCAGAACTGGCGCATCAAGTTGCCCATGGGGGTTCCTTGACCAACTCTCGTGAGAGTTTCATTGTCCGCATTACTGAGCATGTGGCTTTTCCTTTGATACGTGGGTCACAACTAGATCGCTCCATCGCCTAAGAGGCTACAGAGCGGAATTGACTTGCGCGTCTTCCTGACGCGCTCCTTTGCAGCACTGACCAGAATCCAATCCTTCTCGGCCCCGGGGCAGCGAATCGGTTCGGCCAGATCGACAACTCCGACAGGTTTGCCGCTGCACAAGCAGGTTAGAGGAGCCGCGTTGCCGGCTCAATCAATTTGCTGAGAGTGCATTCATCTGGCAAAGAGATGAGTCAGACCCCAGAAGTCCGGGGCTTTGCTCGATCACTGTGACGTCCCGCGGCATCGATGCACTACTGCGAAGGTTCATTGGCACGTGGCTGTAAGATTCGATTAAGGCGTCCTGAGTTATCTGCTTTCTTCAGTGAAAGGTATCGGGATGCACACGGCCTGCACTCCGGCATCAATCGCATTCACTAGCGCGCGTGAAGGAGCTTCTGAGCTGCTGCCTCGCGGCCATTGCTTGAGAGAAAGTGCTTGCCTTCGCATTTAATGGAACCGACACATGAGTGATCTCCGACGTGCCTCTGATGCACCGCCCGCCGCCGACTTCGCTGGGCAATTGGGCTATGCCCCGATGGACAGCATTCATGCCGAGTTCGAAGAGCTGCTCCGACGTGGAAGAACCGCCACGGCGGGAGATTGGCTACCTCTGCTCGCAGAGTTGGACGCGCATCTGCGCAGCCACTTCGAAACCGAGGATCGTTGGATGGTCGACACTGACTTCCCGCCGCGCGACTGCCACATCGATGAACACGTGGCAGTGTTGAAGTCCTCAGCGGAGGTACTGCAGTTGGCGAGTGCCGGCGACTTTTCCGCGGTCCCTTCGTTTCTTGCGAGCTTGGCCGACTGGTTTCCCGGACATGCTGCCTACCTGGACTCTGCGCTTGCAGCCTGGATGTGCAAGCGGCAGTTCGGCGGACGCCCGGTTGTCCTGCACCGGCCTGCAAGGCGCGAATGGACTGAACTCGGCTAACCGTGTGCGGCCACCCGGTGCGTCTCGCCTATGCGCATGCGCAACTTGCGCGACGCGACTTCGGCGCTAGGAACGGGTACAGGTTGCGGCCACCGGCCGAAATCAGGTTGCAGGCATGTGGTAGGGCGCACATGACGCGCGGGCCTGCGCGAGAGAATTGGGGCCGTGAAGGTGGATTCGCAGTCACCATAGCGCCCCATGTCTCCGTGACGCGCCGAGGCATCAGCAGTAGCCGATGGCGGAAAGCGCACGAAATACGCTTCCCCAAGAGTGCCGGATGTCCTGGACACCCGCAAGAAGGTGCGGCACCGCGTACCATCGACTGGCCAGCCCGCCCAATTGCCTGTCTGGGGTCGCGAGATTGGCTGTCCAGGTTACGACCGTTTCGGGCACCTAGCGGCCGAGGGGGACTTCTTGCTCGGATGACTGCTTCGCGACCAATCACCTGACATCGAAGCCTTCAACGCCAGCGGCGCCGCGTGGCAACGACGGCCCTGTGTTGGAACGGCCGGCGAGCCAGCGCCCTGGTTTGAGGCGGGAGCGACCGCCTCACGCTCGGTCACGCTGAGGCAAGCCCTGGAGGTGGGTCCCAAAAGCTGGTTCCTGCTGTTTACCAGAAGATCGCTCATGTCGTCTTGCGCTTGGACGCGGGCACTCGCCGGCTATACGACTGACTGCCACCGCAGCGCATGCTAGTGGCGGTGCGCGCCATCGAGGACTTGGCAAGGGCCTGGCCAGAGCGGTCGCGCTCGGACAGTTTCCATGTAGACGTGGCCCTTGCAGATTTTCGCGTCCAGGACTCGATCATCGTCCACCCGTGACCCTTGAATGCCTGCGCGATCGGCACCATCGGCGCGCGCATCAGAGCCTACGTCACTTCGAGCAAGGGAAAATGCCAATCATCGACGCCTTGAAGGGGAGCACATTGACGGACCTGCCATTTCGCACCGAATCACGTCCGGAGGAACAACGAAATGCCGTCCGCTGACGAGCTCAATGCACTGATTCTTGAGCAAGCCGCAGAAGCCGTGATCTATGTGAATCGTCAAGGCGTGATTGAGAAGTGGAATGCCGCGGCCGTCGCGATGTTTGGCTATTCCGCGACTGAGGCCATGGGACAGAACTTGGACATGATCATTCCCGAGCATTTGCGGCAAGCGCATTGGCGTGGCTTTGATGCGGCGATGTCGAGCGGCAAGACACGGCTGGGAGGCCGCCCAACCTTGACGCGCGGCGTCCATAGGTCAGGGCGCAAGCTCTACGTCGAGATGAGCTTCGCGCTCATCGTCGGTCCAACCGGCGAGGCACTTGGATCCGTAGCTGTAGCGCGAGGGCTCCGGGTTTCATAGGTATGTACGCCGCAATGGCGCATCTGTATATCGAAACAAATGAAGCCATGTCAGATGCTGACCGAGCGTATCTGGATTGGTACATCGGCGAAATGATCACGAACTGCAACTACCATTGGAGCCGCGAGATCGACCATTACTCGGAGTTCGCGCAGTTCGCCGATACGGATGTTGAAAAGCTATTGGATGTTCTTCTCAACAATTTCCGTCGCCACGTTTCTGATGACGGGCTGGACGCTTCCATCAAGTTCAGCTACACGGCAAACCTCGCCGACCTACGCGATCGCTCAGTTCGGCAGCTTCGCTTGCGGTCAACTCTGAAGATGAGTGACGCAAGCGCCGGATTCAATCCGCTTGCCACAAAACGGCTTCATCATGCGGTGAACGACCGCGCGGCTGGGGAGCCTAGATCTTCGGGATTTTAAGAAAGATGGCTTCAAGTTCCGTGTGCACCGTCTGCATCGCACTTTGCGCCCCGGCTGCTGTCGGCCGCTTGAGGTAGCAGAGGGTCAGGAGTGTTAACGGATGAACTCCGAGCACACGCGCCAATTCGTCCACCTTTGGAAGAGTCGGTTGCTTCAAGCCACGTTCAAGAGCACTGACATATGTGCGATTCGAGACGGTATCAAAGGTCTCCTGGGTGACCTGGCGTGCAAGACGCACCGTCTTAAGAGCTTCACCAAAGCTTGAGTTCCGCCCAATTCCTGCCTCACGTTTCATGCAGGAGATTTCGGCACAATGACACCAATAGGTCTACATCCTATAGGATTCATTTAGACCAAATCTCGCCGGAGCTTACTTTCTCTAAAGGAAAGGCTCTGTTCAGCTCGATAGCACGCGCTCGGTCATTCGATGGGAAGTATCGCGACATCGTCCGCATTGACCTATGTCTCAGGTTCGCGCGAACACTGGCTGGGGAAGCCTCCTGCTCCAAGGCATATGTGGCGTGCGTGTGCCGCAGCCAATGGAGACTGACCCTTCTAAACTTCTCAGCGGCCTTCGGATGCGACGACGAATGAACTTCCGCAACCAGCCTGAAGAATCGTGAAACGATCGTGGCTATCCTCGTGGCAGAAACGCCAGGCACGAGGTTCCTCCCATTTAGTCTACCGACGAGAGACTCAGATGGCTTCCAACTTTTGGGCGAAGTCGGAATGCCGCGCTGCAGGAGATGGCTTTCAAGTGCCCGCAAGGCGGGTGGTGGAACGAAAACATTTTCCGAGCAGGATCCATCTCTGACTTCCAACCAGCAATTGTTTTGATCGTCTTTTGTCAGATCGCCGAGCTTGGCATCGGCCATCTCGCCAATGCTCAATCCGGTCGCGTGAACAAAATTGATGATGAACCGCAGGCGATTCGCGGCGCGGGGGCTCCAACCGTAGAAATCCTCCAGCCTCTGACTTAACGTTCGCACCAAGCGCCACTCTTGGGTCGTCAGGGATCGATCTTGCGCGGGGGTGCGCGACGGAGAAAAGCCGAACTCGGGAAGAAGCCGGATCGGGTTGAAGCTGAGATAGCTCAGTTCTTTCAGGAAGTCGAACATCACGCCCAGAACCGTCAAAGAGTGGTTGACCGAATTTGGGGTGAGTTTCCGCAGAAAGGGCTTCCAGCTCGGATCCGATCGCGGTGTCGAAGGCCCTATCCAGGTCCCTTCTGGCGTTGGATCGTCGAGAAAGGTCGCATACGCTAGGAGGTCTTGTGGGTCGAGTGAAGACACTGCCTTCTTCCTTTGAAAAATCGCCCAGAGCATCAGCCGCTCAGCCTCTTTTCGATATGAGCGCAAAGTTTCCGGGTTCTTGCACTGATTGAGCCAGACGAGGACAGCGGTGTAGTCATCGGCGTCCGGTCCGAGTACGCATGTCTTGGCTTGGCTGACACTCCTCCTTCCGTCCAGCCTCGTAGGAATGAAGCAGACATGGCCTCGAACGGCACAATTCTTGTCTCGACGTCGGACAGTGTCATGGCTCGCCCTTTCCCTACTGACGGCCCCTGCGTCCGCATCAAGCCCTACGCCAACCTGTGGCTCTTAACCCAGACCGATAGGCCATAGATGTAACAGCGCGCCGATGATCACCCAGGATCACCAAACCCCGACAACTACTATTTCGCGCCCGACAAGATCAATTCCCACCGTTCATACGCAAGAAAGTCGCCAGCAGGTCGATGCGGTCATGTACGAGCTTCATGCGTCGAGCGTATAGGACTTCATCCTTCCATGCTGCTTCTTTTGCGGGCGCGATCTCCGTATCGTTGCGGCCATGAATCAACCCGTTGCCAGTTCCCAAGCGACCACCGCTGCGCCACGCCTTCTGGGCGACACGCCGCACGGCGGCTCGGTCCTCGCCTTCTACAGCCCCAAGGGTTCGCCGCGCCCGCCACGCGTAGGCCGCGGCGAAGGCGTCTATCTGTGGGACGCGGACGGTCATCGCTACCTGGATGCGACCGCCGGGGCGGTGGTGGCCAACATCGGCCACGGCAATCCGCATGTGCTCGCGGCCATGCAGGAACAGGCCGCGCGGGTGAGCTTCGCGTACCCGCGCTTCTTCGAGAGCGAGCACAACATCGCGCTGGCCGACCGTGTCTGCGCGCTGGCCGGCGACGGCTTCGACCGCGCCTTCTTCGTCTCGGGTGGATCGGAAGCGAACGAATCGGCGATCAAGCTCGCACGCCAATACGCAGTGGTGAGCGGCCAGGGAAGCCGCTGGAAGGTGATCTCGCGCAACCCGAGCTATCACGGTTCGACGCTCGGTGCGCTCTCGGTCACCGGCGACGAACACACGCAGGCGATCTACGGGCCGATGATCAAGCCGATGCCGAAGATCCCGGCGCCGCTGTCGTATCGGCTGCCCGAAGGCCACACCGAGGAAAGCTACGCGATGGCCTGTGCCGAGGATCTGGCCCGGACCATCGAACGCGAGGGACCGGAGACTGTCCTCGCCTTCATCCTCGAACCGATCGGCGGCCTCTCGACAGGCGCGGTGGTGTCGCCGGATGCCTATTTCGAGCGAGTGCGGCAGATCTGCGACCAGTACGGCGTGCTGCTGATCTACGACGAGATCATGAGCGGCGCCGGCCGCACCGGCGAATTCCTCGCCGCCCATCATTGGCGTGCCGCACGGCCCGATCTGGTGACGCTGGCAAAGGGCCTCGCCGCCGGCTACACGCCGCTGGGCTGTCTGCTGGCACCTGACCGCATCGTCGACGCGGTCGCGGGCAGCGGCGGCTTCGTGCATGGGCACACCTACTTCACGAACCCTTTGTCGTGCGCGGTCGCCAACGCGGTGATGGACGAAGTCGAACGCCAGGACCTCGTGACCCGCGCTCGCGAGCGCGGCCTGAGCCTGCGCAAGCGGCTGCAGGCGCTTGCCGAACGCTCGCCGATGGTGGGCGACGTGCGCGGCCTGGGCCTGCTCAGCGCCATCGAGATCGTGGCGGACAAGGGCTCGCGTCGCGCGCTGCCGCCGGAATTCAACGCGCCCGCCAAGCTCACGGTTCACGGGCTTCGGCACGGCATTGCGCTCTACAACCGCCGCGCCAATCTCGGCAAGTTCGGCGACTTCCAGATGATCACGCCGCCTCTGACGATCAGTGAAGCCGAGCTCGATGAACTGGTCGAGCGGCTGGAACGCGCGCTGGCCGATCTGGCCGACGAAGTGACGCGACTCAAGCTGATCTGACCTCCCCCTTTCTCTCGCTTCCCACTTCACAGACCCTCCCCGAAGGATGACTCCATGACGCTGCCCGCCCTGCTTCGCTTCTCGCTCGCCCTCACGAGCATTGCCTTCACCTGCGCGGCGTCCGCGCAGGTGCCCACGGGCAGGGGGCCGCTGCGTTTGATCGTCGGGTATCCGGCGGGCGGCTCGGCTGACGTGCAGGCACGCACGCTGGCCGACAAG
Organism: Variovorax sp.; assembly: GCA_017744935.1. Lineage (GTDB taxonomy): Bacteria > Pseudomonadota > Gammaproteobacteria > Burkholderiales > Burkholderiaceae_C > Variovorax. The sequence continues at coordinate 182,094 of JAGIAI010000004.1, read as the reverse complement.
CTCTCGTCGGAGCTCGGCACGACGGTCGTGGTGGAGAACCGCACCGGTGCTGGCGGCCAGATCGCTGCCGACTTCGTGCGTGGTGCGCAGCCCGACGGCCTGACGGTGTTGCTCGCCAACATGCACATGATGGTCATGCTGCCGCTGACTTCGAAGTCGGTGCGCTACGACCCGACAAAGGACTTCCAGGCGGTCGGCCGCATCGCGACCTTCTACGAGGGCATTGCGGTGCCGACAGCCGTGCCGGTGCGCAATGTGAATGAATGGCTGATGCTGGCCCGAAACGACAAGTCGAAGGCCAGCTATGGCGTGCCGGCGGCTGGCAGCGTGGCGCAGTTCATGGGCTATCGCCTGGGCCACGACGCGAAGATCGAACTCACTGCGGTTCCCTATCGCGGCGCGGCGCCGCTGGTTCAGGATCTTCTGGGCAACCAGGTGGTTGCCGGCATCACCCCGATCGCGGATCTCGTTCAGTACCAGCAGAGCGGCAAGCTCAGGGTCCTGGCCGTGAACGGCGTCAAGCGCACCTCGCTGCTGCCGGATGTGCCGACGCTGAAGGAACTGGGGCAGCCGAATTTCGACACCCTCGAATGGACCGGTCTCTTCGTGCCCGCTGGCACGCCCCGCGCCACTGTCACGCAACTGCATGCGGCACTCGGCAAGGCCCTCGCGCTGCCTGAAGTGCAGGAACGGCTCGCCAAGCTCAGCAGCGACGCGAACCCGAGCACGCCTGAGGAACTCTCGACGCTGATCGCCGACGACCTCAAGCGCTGGGGACCGGTGGTCAAGGCTTCGGGCTTCACCACGGAATGACCCGTCCGATCCCACCGCACCGCCCGCTGGTCGTGCCGGGCGTGCATGGCTACGCCAGTGCGAAAAGCGTGCATGCCGGCCAGCGCATCGACTTTCACGTCAGCAGCGATCGTCCCTACGAGATCTCGGTGTGCCGTCTGGGCCAGGATGCGGATAGCCGGCGCGACGACACGATGGTCGCGGACCTCGGCGCATCGGCCGCTTGCGTGCAGCCGATTCACCCGGGCTCCTATGTGCATGTCGAGAGAGGCCTGCCGGCAACCTTGCCGCTTTCCGGTCTCACGCTCGAATGCTGGGTCATGCCGTGGCGTTGCGCCGGCGAGCGGCAGGCGCTGATCACGCAGTACGACGCGCCCGCGCACTGTGGCTTCGGTCTTTTCATCGAGGCCGATGGCACGCTTGCGCTGTATCTCGGCGATGGCGGTACGCGACGTGACAGGGCACTGCACATCGGCGGCCCGCTGACCGCACGGCGCTGGCAGCACGTGGCTGCGACATGGGACGGCCATTGGGCGGCGCTGTGGATCGACGGTGCATGCGCCGGCCAGTGGCCGTCGACGGATCTCGTATGCCCGGGCCCGGCACCGCTCCGCCTCGGCGCAGCCGGTGAACCCCGTGGCGCGGACGCGCTGGCCGATGTCGACCTCGCGATGCCTGCCATCTACGAACGCGCCCTGTCGGCCGACGAGATCGCCGCGCGCGTGGCCTTGCGTGCGCAACACCTTCCATCCGATCCGGCGGTGCGCGCCTGCTGGCCTCTGCGCGAAGGACGTGGCGATGGCGTGGCCGATGCCAGCGGTCACCAGCGCCACGGTCGCATCGTCAACCACGGCGCATGGATGATCCGCGGGCCGGCTTTCGAAGAAGCGGCCGACGACGCGCGTGATCCGTTCGCCGCTCCGGCCCAGCGACAAGGCTTGCGCCTTGCCAGCGACGATCTCTACGACTGCCGATGGGACTCGAACCACAGCATCACCCTACCCGCCGACGCGTGCCCCGGCTTGCATGTGGCACGGTTGCGCTTCGACTGGGAAGGACGCGAGGCGATCTACGACATCACCTTCCTCGTCAAACGACCCGCCGATGCGCAACCCGCGCCGCTGCTGGTACTTTGCGCGATGAGCAGCTGGCTGGCCTACGCAGCAACACCCTTCGCGCGCAATCAGGTGGAAGACCCGGTGTGGCCGCGCCGCTCCACCGGCCTGCCGAACAGCCATCCGCAGGCGCCTGCCTTTTGCAGTTACACCTACCACCACGCCGGCCAACCCAGCTACTTCACCGGGTTGCGCATGCCGTGGCCCAACGCGAGTCCGGCCGCGCTCTACGATCCGGCGGGAAGCGGCTTCTCGCAATGGACACGGCTGGAGCGCCGCCTGCATGCCTGGCTTGAGCGCGAAGGCCACGCGTTCGACCTTCTCGCGGACCTCGACGTGCATGCCGACCCGGAGTTGCTCGCGCGCTACCGAACCGTCGTGATCAACGGCCACAGCGAATACTGGTCCACGCCGGTGGTCGATGCCTTCGACGGCATGCTCAAGCGCGGCGGAAACGCGGTGGTTCTCTCGGGCAACACCATGTACCTGCGCGTCAGCTTCGACGAGGCGATGGGCGTGATGGAACAACGCAAGAACGAAGAGCGAGGCGCCGATCCCACCGATGCCGAACTTCGCCCGCCCGCCGGCCCCTTCGGCGAGGAGTTCCACAGCCAGGACTGGGCGCGCGGCGGACAGTTGCGGGCGGTGGGGCGATCGGCGGCAAGCATCATCGGCCTCGAAACCGCGGGCTGGGGCTTCGCCGACGCGGAGGATTTCGGCGTCTACCATGTGGCCGAGCCCGCACATGCGCTGTTCAACGAGCCACACCGGCTGGGCCTCGAACGCGGCCGGACCTTCGGCCATGCACCCGGCGGCGGCCTGCCTCGCGCCATCGGCCACGAGTGGGACCTGAGCACCGCGACGCTGCTGCGCATGACGCGCGACTCACCGCCGGGCGCCGCACTGCCCGAGCCGCCGGCCGGCCTGACCGTGATCGCGCAAGGCATTCGCCGCGTCCCCGGTGCGATGGACACCTACCTGGACTGGCATTCGCGCCTCACCGATTCGCTGGGCGGCATTTCGGCGGAGATGATCTATTGGGAGCGTCCCCAGGGCGGCCGCGTTTTCCACGCGGGTGCCGCCGGAGCCGCGTGGGTGGTCGGCAGCGATCCGGTGTTCGACGGTCTGCTGCGCAACGTGCTGCATCGCTTCGGTTGCGAACCGCTGTAAAAACGACCCCTATGCAACAGTCCCTTCCAGAAGGCCACGGCGAACTGCTGTGGTCACCCTCGCCCGAGCAGGTCCGCGCCAGCCGGCTGCATCACTATCAAGAGTGGCTTGCCGCGCGTCGTGGCGTACAGACCGCGAACTACGAAGACCTGTGGCGCTGGTCGACCGACGACCTCGAAGGCTTCTGGCAATCAATCTGGGACTACTTCGACGTAGCCGGCGAAGGCGAACGCAAGCCTGCATTGGCCCACCGCGAGATGCCGGGCGCGCGCTGGTTTCCGAACATGCGGCTCAACTACGCCGAGAACCTGCTGCGCAACGCCACGACAGAACGCCCCGCGATCATCGCGCGCACTGAGAACGCACCGCTTCGCGAGGTGAGCTGGGCCGAACTGGAGCGCGACACCGCGGCCCTGGCGGCGCGCATGCGTGCGTGGGGCGTTCGGCCCGGCGATCGCGTCGCGGGCTACCTGCCCAATCGACCGGAGACGGTCGTGGCCTTTCTCGCGTGCGCGAGCATCGGCGCGATCTGGTCCAGTTGCGCGCCGGACATGGGGCCGTCGGTCGTGCTCGATCGCCTGCGCCAGATCGAACCCTGCCTGCTGCTCGCGTCCGACAGCTACAGCTACAACGGCAAGCTGCACGACCGCGCGCCGCAGGTCGACGAGTTGCTGGCCCAGTTGCCGAGCGTGCAGCGAGTGATCCATGTGCCCGGCCCGATGGCTGCCGGGCGCTCCATCGGCTGGCGCGACTGCGTGGAATGGACCGAGGCGCTTTCCGAACGGGCACCGCCGCGCTACGAGCGGCTTCCCTTCGACCATCCGCTGTGGATCGTCTATTCCTCCGGCACGACCGGGCTGCCCAAGGCCATGGTCCACAGCCACGGCGGCATCGTGCTCACGCACCTGAAGACCATGGTGCTGCAGCACGACCTGCGCGCCGGCGACCGGCTGATGTTCCTCGGCAGCACCGGATGGATCGTCTGGAACCTGCAGGTCGGCGCCTTGCTCACCGGCGCGAGCATCGTGCTTTTCGACGGCAATCCCGCATGGCCTGATGGCGAGTCGCTCTGGCGTTTCATCGATGCGCAGGGCGTCACGCTCTTCGGCTGTGGCGCGGCCTACCTCATCAACTGCATGAAGGACGGCCTGCGGCCGCGTGACCTGGTGCGACTCGAAAAGCTGCGCGCCATCAATGCCACAGGCTCTCCGTTGCCGATCGATGCCTATCGCTGGGTCTACGACGCGGTCAAGCCCGACCTGTGGCTGGCCTCGATCAGTGGCGGCACCGACATTGCGTCGGGCTTCGTCGCCTGCGCGCCGACGCTGCCTGTGCATGCGGGCGAGATCCAGTGTCCCGAGCTTGGCGTTGCCGCCTATGCGTACAACGAAGCCGGCCAGCCAGTCATTGATGAGGTCGGCGAACTGGTGATCACGCAGCCCATGCCTTCGATGCCCGTGTTCTTCTGGAACGACCCGGGCAACAAACGCTACCTGGAGAGCTACTTCGATACCTTCCCCGGCGTATGGCGCCACGGGGACTGGATCCGCTTCACGCCGCGCCGCAGTTCGGTGATCTACGGGCGCTCCGACAGCACCATCAACCGTTTCGGCATCCGCATGGGCACGGCCGAGATCTACCGCGTGGTCGAAGAGCTGCCGGAGGTGCGCGACAGCCTCGTGGTGGACCTCGAATACCTCGGTCGCCCTTCGTTCATGCCGCTGTTCGTCGTGCTCCAGCCTGGCGAGACGCTGGACGATGCGCTCAAGGGGCGCATCAGCGCGCAGATCCGCACCAAGGCCTCCGCGCGGCACGTGCCGAACGAGGTGGTGCAGGTCGATGAGATCCCGCGCACGCTGAGCGGCAAGAAGATGGAAGTGCCGGTGCGCAAGCTGCTGCTCGGCGCCGCGCCAGACAAGGTCGCGAGCCCTGATGCGATGGCGAATCCGCACAGCCTGCGCTTCTTCATCGACTACGCCCGGCACGTGAAGCAGCTTCTCGGACAAGCCTAGCTACGCACCGGCGACGCCACCGCGACACCGTCGGCAGCGGCCTCCCCCTGCGGCTTGCGGTTGCGCAGCCGAAGCGCCATCAACGCCGCGATCGCCAGCACGCAAAGCACCGCCGTCAGCGTGAAGCGCAGGCCACGTGCATCGGACAGCAGCCCGAACAGCGGTGACACCATTCCGCCCACAGACAGCGCAAGTCCGAGCGTGATGCCGCTCGCGGTCGCCGGGTTGCGCGGCAGGTAGTCCTGCGCCAGCGTCACCTGCGGCGCGAACGGCATGAACATGAACAGGCCGACGAGCGTGGTGCAGGCCATTGCAGTGGCCACATTCGGTGCCATCGCGAGCCCCGCGAAGGCGGGCAGCGCAAGCAGGTAGCCCGCTCGGATCGGCCACATGCGCCCTCGCCTGTCGCCCAGCCAGCCACCGAGCAGCGTGCCGACCGCGCCGGACGCGGTGAAGGATGTCAATGCGGCCGCCGCCTGGAAGGACGAGCCGCCCAGCTCGCGCCCGATGAACAGCGACAGCATCGACATCGCAGTCACGTACGGAATGGACCAGCCGACGATGACCGCGACCAGCAGCGCGAAGGCGCGCCAGTTGTTGGTGGCCATGACGGGGCTTCGGCGCGCCGTCTTGTTCGCTGACGTCTCGCCTGAAGTGCGACGTGCCATCAGCAGCCACAGCAAGCCCATGGCCAGTGCAGGCAGGCCGAGCAGATGGCTGCGTGCAAGACCGTCGCTCACCGTCGCGGCGGCCAGCATCGGCGCGAAGGAAGCGCCGATGGTTCCCCCGACCGAGAACACGCTCATCGCGCGCTGCGATGCGCCGCCCGCAGCGCGCGCGGCCACGGTCGCGGGTGGATGAAAGGCCGCCGTGCCGAGTCCGCAAAGCGCGGCCGCGCACCAGGTGAGCCAGTAGTCGCCGCTCAGTCCGGCGAGGACCACTCCGAGCGCAGCGACCATGAACCCCACTGGCACCAGCCACGCGCGTGGATGCTTGTCCGCATACAAGCCGAAGAGCGGTTGCACCACGCTCGACAACCCGGTCGCAGCGAGCATCAGCCCGCTGACTGCGGTGTAGCTGTAGCCGCGCTGCAGCACCATGAACGGCAGCAGTGCCGGTATCAGGGCCTGGTAGAGATCATTGACGGCATGCGTGCCGGTGAGAAATGCGAGGCGACCCCGGTTCATGCGTCGCCTCCTACGTTGCAGGTCATTCGATGGCCCTTCTTTGACGGAAAAAATCCATCGTAGGAAGCCGTGCCATGATCGTCGCGCTACGAAGACACAGGAATCGTCGAGAAATGGACAAACAAAAGCCCGCCGCCATCGACTTGAAGCCGGTTCACGGGGAACGCACGCCGCGGCCGGTGGCCGTGCTCGCCACCGACCCCGAGGGCGACATCCCGCAGCATCGCCATCGGCGCGGGCAGCTCATTCACGCGATCCACGGCGTGATGATGGTGAGCACCGCGCAAGGCAGCTGGGTGGTGCCACCAGGCCGCGGCGTGTGGGTGCCGCCGCGCATGTCGCACGAGATCCGCATGGCCGGCGAGGTCCGCATGCGCACGGTCTTCGTTGAGCCCGGCGCGCGTGGCGGCCTACCCGACACCTGCCGCGTGATCGAGGTCAGCGAGCTGCTGCGCGCGTTGATCCTCGAAGGCGTCGCGCTACCGCTGGACTACGCGGCCGAAGGCAGGTCCGCACGGATCATGGAGTTGATCCTCGACGAGATCGAAGCCGCACCCGCACTGGCACTGCATGTGCCGATGCCCCGGCACACGCGGCTCGCGCGCCACGTGCGGCGGTGGATCGCCGATCCGTCGCAGCCCGTGAGCCTGGAGGCCTGGGCGCAGCAGCTTCACATGAATCCGCGCACGCTGGCCCGTCTCTTCGTGCGCGAGACCGGCATGAACCTCGGCGCGTGGTACAGGCAGGCGCGCCTGCTTCTGAGCCTTGCACGACTGACCGAAGGCGCCTCGATCCTCGAAGTCGCGCTCGCCCATGGCTACGAAAGCCCGAGCGCCTTCGCGGCGATGTTCCGCCGCCAGCTCGGCGTGCCGCCGAGCCAGTACATACGCTCGGGCGCTCGCAGCGAGGCGGCATAGTCCCGCCGGCTGTCAGCTAGAAGCGGTTTGGTGAATAGGGGGCCGGATCGACGAAGGGAGTTGCGCCCTCGATCATGTCTGCCATCAATCGCCCACTCGCGGGCCCCAAGGTGAACCCCTGGTGAGCGTGGCCGAAGTTGAACCAGACGCCTGCATGGCTCGGCGCCGGGCCGATCACCGGCTTCATGTCCGCGGTGCAGGGGCGGTTGCCCATCCACGGCTGTGCTTCGACGGGGTCCGGCAGGTCGATCAACTCCCGGGCCGCTGCTTCCGCCTTGGCCAATTGCACCGGCGTACCGGGTGCGCCGATGCGCGCGAATTCCGCGCCCGTCGTGATGCGAATGCCCTGCGCCATGGGCGCGAGCACAAGGCCTCGCTCGGCATCGAGCATCGGCAATTGCAGACCGGGGCCGCCGCGATAGTGACGGTGGTAGCCGCGCTTGACGAACAGAGGCAGCCGATAGCCAAGCGACGCGATCAACGCATCCGCCCAGGGGCCGAGGGCCACGACCACATGGCGCGCAGTGATCGGCCCGGCGGGAGTCCGGACTTGCCAGCCGCTTCCTGCGGCCCGCAGGCTGGCGGCATCACCCTCGACCAGGTGGCCGCCCAATGCCTCGAAGCGTTGCGCGTAACGCGCTACCAACGCGCCCGGATCGCTCACGGACCACGGATCCAGCCAGTGCAGCGCACCGGCCATGCGTTGGCGCAGACCGGGTTCTGCCTTCGCCAGTTCATCACCGTCCTGTAGCGCGTGCCGCACGCCGTAGTCGGCCGCGAGCCGAGTCGCACGCGTCGCTGCTTCTTCCATCGCGGCCGATGTGCGAAAGACGAAGCGATAACCTTCCTTGCGCACGAGGTCGTCCGCACCGGACTCGGCCATCAGCACTTCGTGCTCGGTCAGACAATGCGCGATCAACCGGCTGTAGGCCTGCGCGATCGGTGCGTAGCGCGCGGGCGCGGATGCGTGCCAGTAGCGCGCCAGTCGCGGCAACACCTCCGGCAATGCGCTCAGGTGATAGTTGACGTCCATACCGCGCTTGAACGCGACGTCGAAGACGGCCGACCACTCGCGCGGAAAGGCGTAAGGCTCGACCGCTTCGCGCTGGATGATCCCTGCATTGCCGTAGGAAGTCTCGCGTCCGGGTGCCCGGCGGTCGACCAGTGCAACGGCGTGACCGCGTCGCGCCAGTTGCAGCGCGGTGCAGGTGCCGACCATACCGGCGCCAAGAACGATGACGTCGGCGGCCATGCGATCAGTCGCGCTGCGCCGCCGTCACGGTGACCTCGAGACGAGCCCCGGGCGCCAGCAGGCTCGCGACCACTGTGGTGCGCACCGGGAGCGGGTCGCTGAAATGCTTGCGGTACTCCGCGTTGAAGGCTGCGAAGTCGGCACCATCCACGAGATGCACCCCCACTTGCACCACGTCGTCGAGGGTCAGGCCGGCGGTGCCGAGCGTGGCACCGATGCGCCGCAGCGCCAGCGCGGTCTGCGCCGCGATGCCGTCGGGAATGCTCCCGTCGTCAAGAAAGGGCATCTCTCCAGACAGGAAAGCCAGGCCTTTGGCGAGGCGAATCTTGGAAAAAGGGAGCGCAGGTGCCTGGTTCATGGGGGAGAAGTCTTTGCTGTGATCGCCCGATTGTGGAACGCGGCCTCGATCTCCGCTTGGCAATATATGGAAGTTATCGTTGCGATTATCGCAATTCAATGGCAGCCCTACCCTTCCACGCGCACCGCCTCCCGCAAGTGATCGAGGAATGCGCGGCAGGCGCCGGGCAATGTCCGCCCGGCCATGGTCTGGATCTCGAAATGGCGCTCGTTCATCTCGCGGTCCCGCAACGGCACAGCGACAAGATGGCCGGCCTTCAGGCGATTGCGCAGGGCAGCTTCGCCGCTGAGGGCGATGCCGCCGCCGGCCGCCGCGAATGAAATCGAGGCATCGAGGCGGTTGCTCAGGAACGCAGGGTCGCACTGCAGGCCCTGGCGGCTGCAACTGATGTCGAACAACTGGCGCAGCGTCGAGTAGGCGCCCCCCGGCAATGCCATCGGATAGCCGACCAGCTGCGCCAGCGAGAGCTGCCGGCGCGAGGCAAGCGGATGGTCCTTGGCCATGATGGCCAGGATGGGCGACGGATGCCGCAGCTCCACGTTGATCTGGCGCTCCGAGGTGGTGCTGAGGGTGACGCCGATATCGACCTCGCCGTCGCGCACCAGCTGGGGAATCTCGGCCTGCATGTGAACGTTCAAAGCGAAGCGGATGCCCGTGTACTCGCGCTGGAACTCGGCGATGAGGCCGGGGAGGAACTCGGATGCAAAGCCCTCGGTACTTGCGATTCGCACGACGCCGGTCTGCAGGCCGCGCAACGCCTGGATGTCGTCCGTCACGCGCTCGATGTCCTGCCAGGCGCGCTTGGCGTGCGCGGCCAGCAGCTCACCGGCCGCGTTGGGCACCATGCCGCGTGCCCTGCGCTCGAACAGCAGGGTGTCGAGTTGGCTCTCCAGGTGCGCGATATGGCGGCTGACGGCGGACGGCGCAACGCTCAGTCGCTCGGCCGCGGCCGTGACGGATCCGGTGCGTACGACCTCGAGGAAGTGCCGCAGGGCCGTCTCCTGGAGGACACGCCGGTTGATGTTCTTGGACACGGGTTGACCCTTATGTGAATTGCGATTATCGCAACAAAACATTCAGTTCATAGTCATTGCTGGGAACGATCAGCCTTCCTACGATGAAGCCTCGTCTCCGCAACCCTCGTCCCCACACACTCACCCCGCCGTCGCCATGCACACCCCGCTCCTGCGTACTCTCGGGCTCGTCGCCCTCGGCGCTTCCAGCTCCTTCGGATTTTCTGCCGCTGCCCTGGCCGAGGACAGCTTCCCCTCGCGGCCGATCACGATCGTCGTGCCGTTCCCTCCTGGCGGTGGCGGCGATGTGCAGACGCGCCTGGTGGCCCAGAAGATGGGCGAAAAGCTCGGCCAGACCGTGATCGTCGACAACAAGCCCGGCGCCGGCACCGCCATCGGTGCGGCCTTCGTCGCCAACGCCAAGCCCGACGGCTACACGCTGCTGATGAGCTCCGCATCCACCTACACGCTGAACCCGGCGATCCGCAAGTCGCTGCCCTATGACCCGATCAAGAGCTTCGAGCCGATCGGCATCATCAGCCGGGTCGGCCTCGTTCTGCTGGTGAATCCCAAGGTGCCGGTGAACAACCTGAAGGAGCTGGTGGCGACCGCGAAAGGCGCTCCCGACAAGTACAGCTATGCATCGTTCGGCGCGGGCACGAGCTCGCACTTCGCGGCCGAGATGGCGCTGCAGGCCATGGGTATCCGGCTGATGCACGTTCCGTACAAAGGCAGCGGGCCGGCCATGACCGACCTGATCGGCGGACAGGTGCCCTTCTCCTTCGACACCGTGACCGCCGCCTTGCCGCAGATCAAGGCGGGCAAGGTCAAGGCGATCGCGATCACCACGGCCAAACGTTCGCCGTTGCTGCCCGAAGTGCCCACCTTTGCGGAGTCGGGCTATCCGGCCGCGGTGCTCGACAGCTGGGGCATGGTGGCGGCGCCGCGCGGACTGCCGCCTGCGGTGCATGCCAAGCTCGAGAAGGCGCTGGCCGATTCGATCGCCGATCCGGCGGTGCGCAAGGGCTTCGCCGAGCAGGGTGTGGAGGCGAGCTTCGTCGACTCGGCAAAGGCCGCCGCGCAACTCGAGGCCGAACTGCCCCTGATGCGTGCGGTAGCGGAACGCGCCAACATCCAGCCGGAATGAGCAGCATGAGCCAGCCACCGAACTCCACCACTCTGGTCGAGCACACCGCCGTCGAACTGCGCCGGATGATCGCGAGCCGCGAGGTCTCTCCGGTCGAACTGCTGGAAGCCTGCATCGAACGCATCGAGGCGGTGAATCCCTACATCAACGCAGTCACCGCGACCTGCTTCGATCGCGCACGCGACGAGGCCCGTGCTGCCGAGAAGGCAGTGCTGCGCGGCGAATCGCTGGGCCTTCTGCACGGTCTTCCCGTGGGCGTGAAGGACCTGGAGCCGACCGCCGGACTGCTGACCACTTTCGGCTCGCCCGCCTTCCGTGCGCACGTGCCTGACCAGGACATCGAGCTCGTGGCGCGACTGCGGCGCGCGGGCGGCATCGTCACCGCCAAGACCAACGTGCCCGAGATGGGCGCGGGGGCCAATTCCCGCAACCCGGTCTGGGGCGCGACAGGCAATCCCTTCGACCCGCGCTTGAACGCCGGGGGATCCTCGGGCGGTTCCGCTGCCGCGCTGGCTTGCGACATGCTGCCCGTGTGCACCGGCTCGGACACCGGCGGCTCGCTTCGTATCCCCGCCTCGAAATGCGGCGTGGTCGGCTTTCGTCCATCGCCCGGCGTGGTGCCCAGCGTTCGCAAGCTGCTGGGCTGGACGCCCATCTCGGTGGTCGGACCGATGGGCCGCACGGTCGCGGATGCCTGCCTGCAACTCGCGGCCACGGCCGGGATGCATGCCGGCGATCCGCTCAGCCATCCACTGGACCCATTCGCCTTCCTGTCGCCTGAAGCGGCGGATCTTGGCCGGCTGCGCGTCGCCTACACGGCCGACTTCGACTGCTGCGATGTGGACCCGGACATTCGCGCGACCTTCGCCTCGCGGATCGCCGCCATGCGGCACCTGTTCGCGCGCTGCGACGAGGTGCGCTTCGACCTGGGCGACGTGCATCGATGCTTCGACGTGCTGCGTGCCGAGGCTTTCGTGGCCGGCATGCGCGAGGCCTACGAGAAGGATCCCGCCACCCTCGGCGCGAACCCGCGAGCCAACTATGAGATGGGCGCGCGAATGAGCCTGCTGGACAGCGCCTGGGCCCAGGCCGAGCAAACCCGCATCCTCGGTCGATTCCAGTCCACCTTTGCCGACTACGACCTGGTGCTGGCGCCGACGACGCCGGTTTCGCCGTTCCCATGGACCGAGCCCTACGCGCACGTGGTCGATGGCAAGCCGCAGGCCAACTACTACCGATGGCTCGCACTGACCTACGTCACCACGCTCACGACCCATCCCGCGTTGTCGCTGCCCTGCGGCATCGACGCCAAAGGCATGCCCTTCGGCCTTCAGGTCGTCGGCCCGTTCCGGGGCGACCTGCGAGTGCTGTCAGCCGCGCTTGCAATGGAGCAGGCTTTTTCTTCCGACCCGGAATTGCGCCGTCCGCGCCCCAACCTGACGGCACTTCGCATGCCCGATCCGGCGCTGGACTCGATCGTCACCGCACCGCCGCCGACAAACTGGCGCAACGGAGCAAGCGCCCCTGTCACGACGAGTTCCGTCGTCTGACCCCGAGGTTAGTGCGGAACTTCCGCCGGGCCGCTTGAAGCGCGGCGCGGCCTGCGGATCAGCAGCAGCAGCGGGATCGACACCGCGGTCATCGCCATCATGATCCAGAAGTCGTCGAGGTAGGCGATCATCGCCGCCTGTCGCGTCACCTCCGCGTTCAGCGCAGCGAGGCCGGACGGCGTTGCGATGTTCGCAGCCGCTCCCAGGTAGGCCAGCCCCGCATTGCCGGGCGCCACCAGCGACGCCAGGTTGGCGTGCGCGCTGCTCGAGCCTTCGGTCAGCAGCGCCTGGACGATCGAGATCCCGACGCTGCTGCCGATGTTGCGCAGAAGGCTGAAGATGGGCGTGCCCTGGTGCCGCAGATGCGGCGCCAGCGTGGCGAAGGTGGCGGTCGACAGTGGCACGAAGGTGAAGCCGATGCCCAGGCCCTGGATGAAGCCCGAGGTGATGATCAGCGTGCTGTCCATATCGGGCGTGAAGCGCGTCATCTGCCACAGAGAGAAGGCCGTGAGCCCGAAGCCCACCGCCATGATCCCTCGCACGTCCACGCGCTGAACCAGCCGTCCGACGACCATCATGGCGATCATCGTGCCCACGCCGCGAGGCGCGGTGACGGCGCCGGTGTAGACCACCGGATAGCCCATCAGGCCCTGCAGGAAGGTCGGCAGCAGAGACATCGTGGCGAACAGGATCATGCCGACGATGAAGGCGAACAGCAGCCCGGTGACAAAGTTGCGGTCCTTCAGCAGCTCGCGGTTGAGGAAGCTCGCGCCCTGCACCGTCCAGGTGTGCACCGCGAAGAACGCGAGCGCGATCACGGCGCCGGCCGCTTCCAGGCGGATCTCCCAGGAATCGAACCAGTCGAGTTGCTCGCCGCGATCGAGAAACAACTGCAGAAGGCCGATGCCGAGGCTCAGCGTGACGAAGCCGAAGACATCGAGCTTCTCCGCGCGGGGACGGCTTTCGGGCAGGTATCGCCCGATGCCCCACAGCGCGAAAAGACCCACCGGCAGATTGATGAAGAACACCCAGCGCCAATCGAACTGATCGGTGAGCCAGCCGCCCAGCAGCGGCCCGAGGATGGGGCCGACCATGATGCCGGCGCCCCAGATCGCCATGGCCTGGCCGACCTTCTGCGGCGGATTGATATCCAGCAGCACCGCTTGAGACAGCGGCACCAGCGCCGCCCCGAAGATGCCCTGCAAGAGGCGCGCAGCGACGATCTCGGTCATCGAGCCGGCAAGCCCGCACAGCGCGGACGCGATCGTGAAGCCGACCACCGAAACCAGGAACACGCGCCGGCGCCCCCAGTGCCCGCACAGCCAGCCGGTGAGCGGCAGCGCGATGGCCGAAGCGACGATGTAGGAAGTCAGCACCCAGGTGATCTGGTCCTGCGAGGCCTGCAGGCTGCCCTGCATGTGCGGCAGCGCGACGTTGGCGATGGTGGTGTCCAGCGCCTGCATGATGGTCGCGAGCATGATCGAGATCGTGATCATTCCGCGATTCGGCACAGGGAAGGTGGTGGGCGAACTCATGGCTTCCCCTCTTCCGCAGCTGCAGGCTCCCAGGCCAGCAGCCCTTCGCGCGCCTTGCGAAGCAGCACGACAAGTTGCTTGCGCTCGGCCGCGCTGAGATTGCGCAAGCCGTGCGCCTGCACCTCGTCGCTGATCTTCAGGGCTTCGTCGAATGCGGTCAGAGCGCGCGGCTCGGGATGCACCCAGTTCGCCCGGCGATCAGTGGGAGACGTTTCGCGGCGTATCCAGCCCGCCGTTTCCATGCGGTCGCACAGGGCGGCCACGCCCATCGCGCTGAGTTCCAGCCGCTGTGCGAGCTCCGCCTGGGAAAGAGGGACTGCGCCTTCATGCGTGGCCAGGGCGCCGATCAGGCGGCACTGGGCCAGCGACAGTCCAAGTCGTTCGCGTGCCAGCCGGTCGAAATGGCCACCGTGCAGCTTGGCCACATGGTTGACCAGGAAGCTGAAACGCTGCGTGTGGTCGAATTTCATAAACGCGTGGATATTAAATGCGTTTATGAATTACTGCTGAAGCGCTTCGAATTCCCTCTCAGTTCAGGATGCCGAGCTGCCGTGCTTCGAACAGGGCCTCGGCCTTGTTGTGCACATCGAGCTTTCCGTAGATGTTGCGCACGTGGCTTTGAACCGTCGACAGGAGGATGTCCATCCGGTCGGCCACCTCTGCATAGGTGAAACCGCGTGCGATCAGGCTGAGCACTTCCGTCTCGCGCGGCGACAGCGCGTCGCTTGCGGGAGTTGCCGTGGGCTGCGAGGGCGCGCGTCCCCGCCATCGCACGAGCAGTTGCCGCGCGATGGTCGGTGACATCGGCGAGCCGCCTGCATGAAGGCTCAGGATGTGCGCGGCAAGGTCGGCCTCGGTGCCGTCCTTCAGCAGATAGCCGCTCGCCCCTGCTTCGAAGGCGCTGAGCATGTTGACCTCGTCGCCGAAGATCGTCAGGACCATGGTCGCGCAGTGCGGCTGCATCTCGCGGCAGCGCCGGATCACTTCGAGGCCTGGCAGGTCCGGCAGGCCCAGGTCCACCAGCAGGACATCGATCGGATGGGTCTCGAACCACGCAAGCAGTTCGGCGGCGGTCGAAGCACCGAACGCAAAGCACAGGCTCGGCTCGGCTCGGATCACGCGCTCCAGGGCATTGCGCATGGCCGGATCATCTTCGACAAGGGCGACGCTGACGGCGGCTGGATTCGACATTTCGGCGGAAAGGCGGCGAGGTGTGAGGCGGGGTGTGAATATTCGCACGTCCCGGAGAAATTTCTTGGGGACCCCCACCCCATGAACAAGGGATGTGGGCTGAACAGCCCGTCAGTAGCCTCTCTGGGTCATCCTTCAAAAGACCGAAAGAGAGTTCGATGAAATCAGCAAAGCGTTGGGGAATTCATGGTGCCGTCCTCGCACTGGCGGCCTCGCTGGCCGCATGTGGTGGAGGCGGCGGCAGCAGCGGCCTCGGTGTGCTCGGCACCGGGAGCAGCACCAACACGGGCACGTCCAGCAGCGGATCCGGCACGCAGTCAAGCACCTCGATCACCGGCGTCGCAGCGGTCGGCGCGCCGCTGGTCGGCACCGTCACCGTGAAAGACGCACTGGGCGCAACCCGGACCTCGCCGATCGGCACCAACGGCAGCTATTCCATCGACGTGACCGGCATGACCGCGCCGTTCGTGTTCCGCGCCGAGGGCACCGCCAACGGCGTTCGCGCGGTCGTGCACTCGGTCGCAACCCAGGCCGACCTGAACGGGCGCATCAACATCACGCAGCTCACTGACCTGATCGTCTCGAACATTGCGGGCCAGCTCGCGCAGAACTATTTCGACAGCTTCGAGCAAAGCGGCAACAGCAGCCTGGCCGATAAGGCGCTGGTCGATGCCGAGGTCGCCAAGCTGAAGGAAAAGCTGCTGCCGGTGCTGACAGCGCTCGGCGTCGATGCCGCGATCGACCTGCTGCACAGCTCGTTCACGCCGCTGTCCGACCCGATCGACAAGGCGCTCGACGTGATCCGCGTGAGCTACGACACAACGGCGAACACGGCGACCATCTCGAACGTGCTCAATACCATCGCGGTGGTGGACCAGCTTGCGGTCAAGGCCGCGGCGGAAACCTCGCCTGCGACACTGAGCGACGCCAATGTCGCCTCCGGCGCGAGCGACCAGGAACTCGTGCGGCAGGTGCTCAAGGACTTCACCGCGAAGTTCGCGAACGGATCCCCCACCAACGCAGACCTGACGCCGCTGATGACCAACGGCTTCCTGTGGAGCGACGCGGACCGCGCAACGTCGCTGGTCGAGTTCACGCAGAACACGGCGCTCGTCGGCGCCACGTTCACCGACGTCGAGTTCCGCCAGATCGACTACGACAACCCCAACGGCGTGACCGCGCACCTGTCGTTCTCCGTGAAGACGAGCAACGGCGTGGAACTCGGCCGCCTCGACAACTGGAAGGTCCGCAAGAGCCTGACCGATGGACTGTGGCGACTGCATGGCGACCAGCGCTCGCTCAACCTCGAGTGGTTCGCGGTCACCACGCGGCACCATGGACTGGCAGACAGCCCCGACTGCGTGAAAACGGGCCTCGAGTTCAACATCGAGAACCCGAACACGGCCAATGACGGCGGCGCCATCGCCTACGTCATCGTGCAGGGCCCCGGCCTGCCGCCGAACGGATTGCGCTATTCCGCGCCGGCGCTCGGTGGACGCTGGATGATCGACGGCATCGGCACCGAGACCTACCTGCTGGCCACCACCTGCGCGAACACCACGGCTGCAGGGATGACCGACGCGCAGATCGCCGCCATTCCGGACAACGCGCAATACACGCTGACGCCCTACGACAGCAGCAACACGATGCTCAAGTCGGCGAGCGCGCCATCCGACGGCATCTACCGCTTCAAGATCGAGAAGCGCCCGCTCACGCTGGCGGAGGCTGGCGCGAGCGGCGTGTTCCCGGTGATCGACGAGTCGACCGTTGGCGCATTCAACGCCTTCGGCACCGCGGGCGGCACGATTTCGTTCGGCGCGAGCAATCTCTATCCGCTGTCGCAGGCCTACGTGCAGATGAAGCGATCGGATGCGGGCTACGTGACGATCGACAGCGTCGAGAAATCCGCGCTGCCGAGCACGTCGGGCACCATCGCCACGACCCTCGCGTTCGGGGCGGACCCGTCCGTCGCGTCGCAGATGATGTGGGTCGAGTCGCCCGACAAGAACCGTCGCAGCATCCAGACCTACTATCACAAGTAGTCGCTGGCGGGCTCCGGCGTGGGCGGCATCGTCACTTCTTCCACGATGCGAACGCGCCGGACAACGAGCTCATCGATCTCCAGACGCTTGATTCGAGCCCGGCCGACAAAGAGCCGGCCGATCGACAGGGCGCCGACGGCCAGGGCACCGACGGCCACGGCGGCAATCGCGATGGAGCCCAGCGCAACGGTGCCGATGGCATGTGCGCCTGTCGCGGCTGCCGGCGTTTTCCGGGCGCGTCCTGATCCGGGGGGCATCAATTTCATTGCAACTCCTGGAGGGGCGCGGCCGCTGGGGATCGGCTGACCACGCCTGGCGGACTGTGCCATAGCCTTTCGCCGTACGGCAGCAAGGGACAAGATAGGAAGCTAAACTTCGCAGTCTTCCTGTCCAATGCTGCCGATCCGACCGGCGGTCAAGAGCATGTCCGCAGACCTTGCCGATCACGAAACCGACACAGCCCACGCCTTGGCCGTGGAACTGCGCATGCTCGCGGGGCAGTTGCGCCGTCGCCTGCGCCAGGAAGCCTCCCTCGCGGACTGGACCGAGTCGCAGCGCGCTGTGCTCCTCCGGCTGGAGCGCCAGGACGGCGCCACGGTGACCGAACTGGCACAGGCAGAAGGGGTGCGCTCGCAGTCCATGGGGGCCACGGTGTCCGCGCTGATGGAGGCCGGCTGGATCAAGGGCGCGCCGGACCCCGTCGACGGCCGCCGCACGCTGCTGTCGATCACGCCGCAGACGCGCAAGGTGTTCCGGCAGGTTCGCGCCGCGCGCGAAGACTGGCTGCAGCGCACCATCTCCGCACGCTACTCCGCGGCCGAACAGAAGCAGTTGGCCAGCGCCGTGCGCCTGCTGCAGCGCTTGCTGGAGGCGTGATGGGCAACACCTTCCGTTCCCTTCGCATCCGCAACTACCGCCTTTGGGCCGCCGGCGCGCTGGTGTCCAACGTCGGCACCTGGATGCAGCGCACCGCACAAGACTGGCTGGTGCTGACGCATCTGACGAACCACAACGCGACCGCCGTCGGCATCGTGATGGCGCTGCAGTTCGGCCCGCAGCTCGCGTTGTTGCCCTTCACCGGCCTCGCGGCCGACCGGCTGAACCGTCGCAAGCTGCTGGTCGCCACGCAGGCCTCGATGGGCCTGCTCGCGCTCGGCCTGGGCCTGCTGACGATAAGCGGTATGGCGCAGTTGTGGCACGTCTACGTGTTCGCACTGCTACTGGGCTGCGTCGCGGCCTTCGATGCGCCTGCGCGCCAGACTTTCGTGGCCGAGCTGGTCTCGGATGCCGAACTGGCCAACGCGGTGGCGCTCAACTCCACGTCCTTCAATGCCGCCCGCATGGTGGGGCCCGCAGTGGCCGGACTGGTGATCGCGGCGACGGGCCCCGGCGAGGCCTTCCTGCTCAACGCGTTTTCTTTCGTGGCGGTGCTGATATCGCTCGCCTGCCTGCGCCAGAGCGAACTGTTCCGCCGGCAGGACGCGCCGGGACGCAAGAAGGCCGGCCTGCTGGAAGGCTTCCGCTATGTCTGGAACCGGCCCGATCTGCGTGCCCTCCTCGCCATGCTTTTCCTTGTGGCCACCTTTGGCCTGAACTTCCCCATCTTCATCTCCACGATGTCGGTCGGCGCGTTCCACGGCGGGCCCAGCCAGTACGGCCTGCTTTCGTCGACCATGGCCATCGGCTCGGTCACGGGCGCGCTGCTGGCAGCACGCCGGGCCAAACCGCGTTTCGGGTTGTTGATGGTGGGTTCGGCGGTGTTTGGCCTGAGCTGTCTTGCAGCGGCGCTGATGCCGAATGTCATCGGCTTCGGGCTCGCGCTGATCGTGACCGGCGTGGCGGCGCAAACCATCACCACGTCGACCAACAGCCTGGTGCAGCTTTCCACCGAGCCGGCATTGCGCGGTCGTGTCATTGCGATCCTGCTGGCCACCCTGCTCGGCAGCACGCCGATCGGGGCGCCGGTGGTGGGCTGGGTGGCCGATTCCTTCGGGCCGCGCTGGGCGATGGGCGTGGCGGCAGCCGCGGGCCTGGGCTCCGCGGCGATCGGGCTGCGCTACCTGCTCAAGTACCACGGCCTGCGGCTATGGCGTGAGGGATATCGGGTGCGCTTCGGTACGAAGTCGATTTAATTCGACGATGTAGGCATTTAGGTTACACTTTGTTGTAATACAAAGTCTTACATCCCTGCAGCTTCACCTCATGGCCCGCTTGCTCCTGATGCGAAAGAACAGTGCCCCGAAACAAATCGAACTGTCCGCCGAACGAATGCTTGTCGGTCGCGATGCAAGCAACGACCTCCGGATCGATCACCCTCAGGTGAGCCGGCACCACGTCGAAATCCGCGTCGAAGGTGGCACCACCTGGCTCATCGACCTGGCCAGCCGCAACGGCACGCGGGTCAATGGCCGCCGGGTCAAGCACTGCGTATTGCAGCACGGAGACGTGGTCGCCATCGGCGACTGCGACATCCGGTTCCTGACGCGGCATACCAACTTCGAATTGCCCAAGGACCTGTCGCTGACGGACTGGAACCGCGCCGCCTAGCGCTGCGCCGGAAACAGCACGGACGCGCGCAGACCGGTCCGACCCCCTTCGTTGGAAGCCAGCGAAACCGTGGCACCGAATGCACGCGCGATCTCGCGCACGATGGCAAGGCCAAGCCCGGTGCCCTCGGTGTTCTGGGACACGCGGTAGAAGCGCTCGAACACACGCGCCAGTGCCTCGGCCGGAATACCGGGGCCGTTGTCCTCCACCGAGAGTTCGACCTGATCGCCGACGCGGTGCAGGCGAACGGTCACGCGGCCGCCCTCCTGCGTGTAGCGCAAGGCGTTGTCGACGAGGTTGCTCACCAGCGCATCGAGCAGCGCGGGTTGTGCCCGCACCCAGACGGGCTCCGCATCCTCCGGGCGCTCCATGCCCAGGTCGATCCGACGACGATCGGCCAGCGCAGCCAGTTGCTCGATGCAGTGCAGGGCTGCGTCCGCCAAATCGACGCGCTCCAGGCTCGCCGAAGCATCACGGTGCTCGGCCTGGGCAAGCAGCAGGAGCTTGTTGGTGACGTCGACCAGCCGCCGGTTGCTGGTCTGCATGGCGATCCACATCGCGTCCATGTCGGCGCGGCGCGTCTCCCACTCTCCGCGATGCTGCCTCGTGTAGCGCGCGAACTCGATCTGCGAGGCCTGCAACGCGAGCGGCGTGCGCAGTTGATGCGCGGCGTCGGCGATGAAGCGCCGCTGCGCCTCCGAATGCGCTCGCAGTTCGTGCACGAAGCTGTTGATGGTCTCCGCCACCGGGCGCAGTTCGGCGTGGAGCGCGTGCGGATCGACCGAGAAGTCCAGCCGCAGCGGATCATGCCGGGCCAGCTGTCGGCTCAGCTTGAGGACCGGGCGCAGTTCCCACGTCAGCGCGAGCGTGGTCAGGGCAATGGCCAGGATGAGCGCAATGAGCAGGAAGCCGACGGTCGGCAGCCACAGTTTGCGCAGCATGTGATCGCGGCTGTGGGTGGTCTTTCCAACGGCGATGGTGACTTCCGCGCCCCCACCGACGTCGTACATCGCGCGCTGTGTCACGACGGCGCGTAGTCGCATGCCATTGAACTCGGCGTCGTACCACTGCGCGCGGTCGACACCCTGGAGTTGCCGCTTCGAAGGCAACGGGAACCCGGGCGTCCCCGCAAGCACAGTGCCGGCGGCGTCGGTCACGCTGAGAAAGACCTGGTCGCGATCGGGCGAAGCGAAGAGGCTCAGCGCCGACGGCGGAACGCTGGCCTGCACGTTGTTGCCTTCCCAGATCAGGCGCTCCGACAGGACCTTGGCAGAAGCCAGCAGGTCGTGGTCCTGCACATAGTCGGCCACCGCCGCGGCGTTGCGCCAGCTGAGGTATCCGCAGACGCCGACGAACACCGACAGCGGCAACAGCAGCCAGGCGGCCAGTCGAACGCGCAGGCTTGCGAGCAAGTCAGCCTTCGTCGCGCGTGCGCAGCAGATAGCCGACGCCACGCAAAGTGATGATGGTGGCCTGAGCCGCTTCCAGCTTGCGTCGGAGGCGATGCACGTAGAGGTCCACCGCATCAATGCTGGGCTCGTCTTCGAGACCGAAGATCGCATCGACCAGCGTCTGCTTGGAGACCGTGCTGCCCACCTTGAGCATCAACGTCTCGAGCAACGTGCGTTCGCGCGGCGGCAACGCCAGCTCGGCACCGGCAAGCGTGAACTGCCGCGTGCGCAGGTCGTAGTGAAGATCCCCGCACGAGATGTCGTTGGCCTTGCCCGGCACCTGGCGGCGGACCAGCGCCTTGATGCGCGCGACCAGCTCGCGCACTTCAACGGGCTTGACGAGGTAGTCATCGGCACCGATCTCCAGGCACATCACCTTCTGGTCGAGCGATGCGGTGGCCGTCAGGACCAGCACCGGCACATCGTCGCGGCGCGCCCGGAGCCGGCGGAGAACGCCTTTGCCAGAGAGGCCCGGAATGTTGAGGTCGAGCAGCACCACGTCATAGCGCGTCTGCTGCAGGAGCCGATCGGCGGCGTCGCCGTCCTCGACGTGATCGATGACGAAGTCCTGTTCGCGCAGCAGGTTGGCCAGCCACAGGGCGAGCTGCGGGTTGTCTTCGACGAGCAGGAGTTTCATGACGGAGCGGGATTCTAGGAAGGCGCCACGCGGCCGCTGAACCGAGGGTTAACCAGCAGGAATTGCGACGCACGCCGAAAGGAAGCCGAAAGATCGCGCCACCTAGACTGGCTTTCACCCTTTCAGACATCCAGGAGACATTCCCAAATGCGCGCCTTCCACCGCAACCTGCTCGCCACCGCCGTGTGTTCCCTGATGGCGGCGGCAGCCCCGTTCGCCCAGGCGGCCGAACCGATCACCATCATGGTGGGCGGCATCAACAAGATCATCTACCTGCCGGCCAAGCTCGCCGATTCGCTGGGCTACTTCAAGGACGAAGGACTGAACGTCGAGCTGCAATCGCAGCCGGCCGGCGTCGATGCCGAGAACCAGCTGATCGCCGGTGCCGTGCAGGGCGTGGTCGGCTTCTACGACCACACCATCGACCTTCAGAGCAAGGGCAAGGAGATCGAAGCCATCGCCGTGTTCTGCAAGGTGCCCGGCGAAGTCGAACTGGTGTCGACCAAGGCGGCGCCCACCTTCAAGACGATGGCCGACGCCAAGGGCAAGACGCTCGGCGTGACGGGCCTGGGTTCGTCCACGGAATTCCTCACGCGCTATTTGGCCGATCGCCAGGGCGTTGCCACCAAGGACTATTCGCTGCTGCCTGTCGGCGCCGGCAACACCTTCGTCGCCGCCATGAAGCAGGACCGCATCCAGGCCGGCATGACCACCGAACCCACCGTCTCCGAAATGCTCAAGACAGGCGACGCCAAGGTGCTGGTCGACCTGCGCACCGAGAAGGACACGGCCGCGGCGCTGGGCGGCCTCTATCCGGCAGCGAGCTTCTACGTGCAGAACGCCTGGGCCGAATCGCACAAGGAGCAGGCCGCGAAGCTCGCTCACGCCTTTGCACGCACCATGGAGTACATCCACACGCACAGCGCAGAGGAAATCGCCGAGAAGATGCCGCGCGACTACTACGGCAGCGACAAGGCCCTGTACGTGCAGGCTCTGGCGGCCTCGCTTCCGATGTTTACCGCCGACGCGAAGATGCCCGCCGGCGGACCCGAGACCGTGCTGAAGGTGCTGGCCACCTACAAGCCGCTCATCAAGAGCAAGAACATCGACCTGTCGAAGACCTACACCAACGCGTACCTCGCGGCGAGCGCCAAGTGACCGATACCCCTGCCATCGAGTTTCGAGACGTCTCGCTTCGCTTCATCTCGGCAGACGGCAACGCGACCGTCGCTCTGCGCAACTTCAGCATGTCGGTGGCGCGCGGCGAGTTCGTCGCCATCGTTGGCCCGACCGGCTGCGGCAAGTCGACCACGCTCAACATGGTCACCGGCCTGCTGCGCCCCACGGTGGGCGAAGTGAAGGTCATGGGCCAGCCGGTGCGAGGCATCGATCCGCGCATCGGTTTCGTGTTCCAGGCCGATGCAGTGTTCCCGTGGCGCAGCGTGCTCGAGAACGTCGCGGCCGGGCCGATTTTCCGCGGCAAGTCGAAAAAGGAAGCGCACGAGCTGGCCAACGACTGGATCCAGCGCGTGGGCCTCGGCAAGTTCGGCGGCCACTATCCGCACCAGTTGTCGGGCGGCATGCGCAAGCGCGTCGCGCTCGCGCAGACCTTCATCAACAGCCCCGAGATCCTGCTGATGGACGAGCCCTTCTCGGCGCTCGACATGCAGACCCGCACGCTGATGCAGGACGAGCTGCTCAAGCTCTGGTCGGGCACCGGTGGTTCGGTGGTCTTCGTCACGCACGACCTCGAAGAAGCGATCGCGCTCGCCGACCGCGTATTCGTGCTCTCGGCACGACCCGGCATGCTCAAGCGTGTCTACGACATCGACCTGCCGCGCCCGCGAGTGACTTCGCAAGTCCGCTACGAACCCCAGTTCATCGAGCTCTCCAAGCGCATCTGGGAAGACCTTCGCCAGGAAGCCGTCCTTGCCTGAACCTTTGCCGAATCCCGTTTCCTGGAGTCTCTTCAACAATGACCGAACTCGTCTTGCCGGCCGTCCTCAGTGACGAAGCGCTGGCCCGCGAATCCGAAAGCGCGCAGGCGCGCATCCGCCGTCGGCGCACCATGATCATTTCGTTGCGCGTGCTGGTGCTGCTGGTCGTGCTGGGTGGCTGGGAAGTTGCCGCGCGCCACAAGTGGATCGATCCGTTCTTCTATTCGATGCCTTCGATGATCTGGGACCAGCTCGTCGAATGGATGCGCGAAGGCACCGCGCAAGGCTCGCTGTGGATGCAGGTCGCCGTCACGCTGGAGGAGACCGTCATCGGCTTCCTCATCGGCTCGATCGCCGGCGTGATCTGCGGCATTCTGCTCGGCCGCAACAAGCTGCTGTCGGATGTGTTCAGCCTCTACATCCAGATCGCCAACTCGATCCCGCGCGTGGTGCTCGGCTCGATCTTCGTGATCGCGCTCGGGCTGGGCATGGCGTCGAAAGTCGCACTCGCGGTGGTGATGGTGTTCTTCGTCGTCTTTGGCAATGCCTTCCAGGGTGTGCGCGAAGCAGACAAGTACATGATCGCGAACGCGCAAATCCTAGGTGCCTCGCCGCGCCAGGTCACCATGTCTGTCGTGATTCCGTCGGCCATGTCTTGGATCCTCGCGAGCCTGCACGTGAGCTTCGGTTTCGCGTTGGTGGGTGCCGTCGTGGGTGAGTTCCTCGGCGCGAAAGAAGGCATCGGCCTGCTGATCTCGACTGCGCAAGGTGCGTTCAACGCCAGTGGCGTGTTCGCCGCGATGATCGTGTTGGCAGTCGTGGCGCTCGCAGCGGACTTCCTGCTGACGTCGCTCGAGAAGCGCCTGCTGAAATGGAGACCCGCAGCCTTCTGAGGTCACGACCGAGCCGCGCGGGCCGGGCGCAGCCGATGAGGCTGCCCCGGCCTTTTTCTTTTTTTGGATTGATGCGTTGCCTGAGTTGACATGCAGGTATTTGCCTGCATATCATCCGCCCACGCATGAACGCAACGGATGGACGCTGACAAGGTTTTCAAGGCACTGAGTGACCCGACTCGCAGAAGGCTGCTCGATCTGCTCTACGAGAGCAACGGGCAGACGCTGGGCGAGCTTTGCGAGCACCTGGACATGGCGCGGCAATCGGTCACGCAGCACATCGGGCTCCTCGAGGATGCCCAACTTGTGAGCATCGTCTGGCGCGGCCGGGAGAAGTTGCATTTCATCAATCCGGTGCCGCTGCACGCGGTCTACGAGCGGTGGGTTCGCAAGTTCGAACGGCGACGGCTCAGTCTGCTGCACGACCTGAAGAAGGAACTCGAAGGAGAGTGACGATGAGCAAAGAGAAGACGAGCTTCATCTACGTGACCTACATCCGCTCGACACCCGAAAAGGTGTTCGAGGCCATCATGAAGCCGGAAGTCACGCGGCGGTATTGGGGCCACGAGAACGTCTCCGACTGGAAGCCCGGATCGACCTGGCAGCACGTGCGGGACAACGAACAGCGCACGGTCAACATCGTCGGCAAGGTCGTCGAGGTCTCGCCGCCGACACGCCTCGTCATCAGTTGGGCTAGCCCCGATCAGGCAGCCGACCCGGACAGCTACAGCCGCGTGACTTTCGACGTCGCACCCTACGACGACATGGTCCGGCTGACCGTCACCCACGACGAACTCGAGGTCGGTAGTGGGATGGCCAAGGGGGTCACGCAGGGATGGCCGGTCGTTCTTTCGAGCCTCAAGTCCCTGCTCGAAACCGGGCAAGGCATCGACGTCTTCGCCAAGCCGAAGTCGGCCTGAACCGGGAGTCGTCCATGACCCAGCCCTACACCGGTGGATGCGCGTGCGGCGCGATCCGCTACTCGACGAATCACGCGCCGATCTTCCAGAACCATTGCCAATGCCGCGATTGCCAGCGAAGAAGTGGCACCGGGCACGGCTCCTATCTGACCTTTCCGGCCCGCGCCGAGATGACGATCACCGGCGAAGCAACGCACTGGGAGGTCGCGGGTGACAGCGGCAACATGAAGATCCACGCCTTCTGCCCGGTCTGCGGAACGCCTGTGTACCTGCGCTTTGTAGCGATGCCGGACCTGATCGCGGTGCCCGCGACCAGCCTCGACGAGCCCGGCCGCTTCACGCCGCAGGTGCTGACCTACAGCGTCCGCGGCCTGCCGTGGGATTCGATAGATTCCTCGCTGCGAGCATTCGAGCGGATGCCGACCCCGTGAGTGCAGCGGCGGTTTGCCCGTTATCACGATCTGTGATAACACCGCCGCATGGAACTCACAGACCTTGATCTCAACCACCTCGTCCTCTTCCATCAACTGACGGTGGAGCGCAGCGTTTCCCGGGTTGCCGAGACGCTCGGCGTGTCGCAGCCCGCGGTCAGCAATTCACTCGCCAAGCTTCGGCGCCATCTCGGGGATGCCCTCTTCGTCCGCACGGGCGCCGGCATGGTTCCGACGCCCTTTGCCGAACAGCTCGCGGAGCCGGTCGGCAAGGCATTGGGCATGATCCACAGCGGCCTGAACCAGCAGCCGCAGTTCGACCCGGCGAGCGCGAAGCGCCTTCTTACGATCGGGATGACCGACATCGGCGAGGTGGTGTTCCTCCCCGCGCTGCTGAAGCGCCTTCGCGAAGTCGCACCCGGCGTGCGACTGAACACCGTGCGCAATTCGGTCACCCATCTTCGCGAAGACATGGAGTCCGGCAAGGTCGACCTTTCCATCGGCCCGCTGCCACAGCTCCGCGGTGGCTTCTTTCAGCGAAAGCTCTTCCGCCAGCGCTATGTGTGCGTGTTCCGGCGCGGGCATCGCCTCGACCGCAAGCGCATCACGATGGCGGATTTCAAGGCGGCCGAGCACCTCGCCATCGTTTCGGCCGGAACGGGCCATGGCAAGGTCGACGATCTGCTGCGTCGAGCCGGCATCGATCGCAACATCATCCTCTCGGTGCCGCACTTCGTGAGCGTCGGGCACATCCTTCGTGAGACGGACCTCGTCGCGACAGTGACCGAAACGCTGGCCGCCAGCCTTGTGGAGCCGTTCCAGCTCAGCTATCGCCCGCATCCCGCCGCGCTGCCCGAGGTGGCCATCAACGTGTTCTGGCACGCGAAGGTGCATCGCTCCCCGGTCCATCAATGGCTCAGGGAGCTGATCTTCGAACTCTTCGGCCAGGACAGCGGCCGGGTCGGTGCGATCTCGACCTGAAGCCTCTTACGTTGCTACGCGCCGGGCTCGCCGATCTGAATCCGGTGCGCGTGAAGTGCCTCGAAGATCGGCGCATCACCGAACCGGAAGAGATCGAGGCTCGGCACGTCGCGGGAGGCGCGTACCGTGAAGGACGCCCACGAGGGCACGACGAACATGTCGCCGCGAGCCACTTCCCATTGGCGTTCACCGACGGTCACAGTGCCCGTGCCATCGAACACCTGGTACACCGAAGAGCCGACTTCCCGCCGCACGAGCGATTCGGCGCCGCCGCGCAAGCGATGCATCTCGGCGCGGATGGTTGGCATCACGTCGCGGCCGTTACTCGGATTGGTGAAGCGCACGGCCGCGTGGCCGGGACTCAGCGTGGCCTGGTGGCCCTCTTGTTCAAGCGCGAGCTGATCCGCAAGTGCCCCGTCGGTGTCGACCCAACGATAGGCAAGCAAGGGCGTCGCCGACGGCGAATCCGGTTGGGAGAGCGGGCGCAAGCCGGGATGGCCCCAGAGTCGCTCCGAACGCGAGCGTTCGGGCGTGCTCTTTTCGCCTGCACTGATCCGCTCGCGGCCGACCTCGAAGAACTGGCTTTCCGTGTAGTACGAGAACGGGATGTCCAGCCCGTCGATCCATGCCATCGGCTGCGTGGCCGCGTTGTGGTGCGAGTGCCAGTTCCAGCCCGCCTGGGGCAGGAAGTCGCCGCGCGACATGCGCACTGGATCGCCGTTCACCACCGTCCACACGCCCTCTCCTTCGACGACGAAGCGAAAGGCATGCTGCGTGTGGCGATGCTCAGGCGCGTCCTCGCCCGGCATCAGGTATTGGATCGCCGCCCAGAGCGTCGGCGTCGCGAAAGGCCGGCCGCCGAGCGAAGGATTCGCGAGCGCAATTGCACGTCGCTCGCCGCCGCGCCCGACGGGCACGATGCGGCCGGCTTCCGAGGCCAGCTCGACGAGGCGGTCCCAGCGCCACAGATGCGGACTGGCCTTCGACTTCGGGTGGCGCGGCATCAGGTCACCGATCTCCGTCCACAGGGGGACCAGCAACTCGCGCTCGAATCCGCGGTAGAGGCGTTCGAGCGCTTCTGTCGGCTCCGGCTGCCCGGGGCCATGCACGGCCTTGAGCCGCACTGGGGAAGGGACCGAAGCCGTCGGGTCGACGCCAGTCATGCGTGCTCCGGCCCGACGTTCAGCGCGATGGATCCAACGCCGGCGACATGCCCTTCGATGCGGTCACCCGGCTTCACCGGGCCGACGCCTTCAGGCGTTCCCGTATAGATCAGGTCGCCCGGCTGCAGGTGGTAGTACTTCGAGAGATCGGCGATCAGTTCGGGAATCGACCAGATGAGGCGTGACAGATCGGACTTCTGCCGGACCGCGCCGTTCACCGTCATCACGAGTTCACCGCTGTCGCACACCACCCCGGGGGCCGGAACGATCTCGGAGATGACGGACGAATCTTCCACGTCCTTGCCGAGATCCCACGGGCGACCCTTCTCGCGCGCAACCAGTTGCAGGTCGCGCCGGGTCATGTCGAGCCCGCAGGCATAGCCATAGATCAATGACGCAGCCTGGTCCTCGCTCACGCGAAACCCTGCCGCACCGATCGCGACGACGAGTTCCATCTCGTGGTGGTAGTCGCGCGTGCCCGGAGGATAGGCGACCGTCGCACCCGAGGCGACCAGCGTCGACGGGCTCTTCGTGAAATAGAACGGCACCTCGGCCGACTTGTCGACGGGTCGCCCCATCTCGATCGCATGCGCGTGATAGTTGCGGCCGACGAAAAAGATCCGGTTGACCGGGTAGCGTTCGGTGCGTCCCTGCACGGCGATCGACGGCACCGGCGGAGGGTTCCAGAGGTACGTGGGTTGGTTCATGGCTTGTCCTTTCTTCAGATGTTTGCTGTGCGCGGCGCGGGCTGGGCCGATGCGGAAGCCGACTGCGCCCGATGCGAGGCCGATTTGTCGTGGTCGATCAGCAGCACGGCCACCATGCCGATCAGCGCTGGTACTGCAATGGCGAAGAAGTTCTGCTGCAGCGGCAGGTTCATGCCGACCAGCACGCCGATCAGGATCGGCGCGATGATGGCGCCGCTGCGCCCGATGCCGAGTGCCCAGCCGAGCCCGGTCGAGCGCACCGCCATCGGATAGAACTGCCCGGTGTAGGCATTGGCCACGATCTGCGTTCCGATCGTCGAAGCACCTGCGAACGCGACGAGCACGTAGAGCGCTCCGGTCGACATCTTGAAGCCGAGCAACGTGATCGACACCGCGGCCAGCGCATACATGCCGGCCAGCACGTACTTGATATGGAAGCGGTCGGCGAGCCAGCCACCGCCGACCGACCCGACGATCGCGCCCACGTTCAGCACGAGCACGAAGGTCAGCGCCGAGCCAAGGCTGTAGCCCGCATTGGCCATGAGCTTGGTGAGCCAGGAGCTGAGCGCATACACCATGAACAGGCACATGAAGAACGCGACCCAGAACATCACGGTGCTGAAGCCACGCCCTTCGGCGAAGAGATGACGGATCGGCGCGTTGTCGGCCTTGTCCTCGCGCGGCACGACGAACTCGTCGCCGTTCTGCGCACGGTAGCTTGGGTCGAGGCTCGCGGCGATCGACTTCAGTTCGTCCGCCCTGCCCTTCGCGAGGAGGAAGGGCATCGACTCGGGCATCAGCCGAAGCATCGGCGGGATCAGCACCACCGGCAGCGCTGCCGCGAAGAACACCGATTGCCATCCGTAGCTTTCGATGAGGCCCTTGCCGAGCACCGCCGCGATGATGCCGCCGACCGCATAGCCGCTGAACATCAATGTCACCAGCGTCGCGCGCATGCGCCTGGGCGAATACTCGGTCATCTGCGCCACCACGTTCGGCATCACGCCGCCAATGCCGACACCCGCGAAGAAGCGCGCGATGCCGAAGACCATCGGGTCCCGCGTCAGGCCCGCCGCGGCAGTGAACAGGCTGAACAGCACGATGCAGATGGCGATCGTCCAGCGGCGACCGATGCGATCGGCCACCGTACCGAAGACGATCGCGCCGAACATCATTCCGAACAGCGCCGAGCTCACCATGAAGCCGGCGTGTGTCGGATCGACATGGAGGTCCTTCATGATCGAAGGCAGCGCGGCACCCACGACGGCGAGGTCGTAGCCGTCGAAGATGATGATGAGCGCGCAGATGATGAGGACCCGCAGGTGGAATCCGCTGAAGCGGGCCTCGTCGGCCAGCGCGTGAACATGAATCTTTCGCATGAAGAGTCGTCTCCGTCTTGGTTCTTGAAATCGTTGTCAGACCTTGGCCATCGGCACGCCGGCGTCTGCCAGACGCGTGGCGTCGACCGGCTTGCGCTGTTCGATCAGGCGGCGCGCGAAGCGCAGGTCGCGCGCGGCATTGACGCCGATCGCCGCCTTGACCACCTCGCCGTCGAGATAGAAGAGCAGGAAGCTGTCCGCGCCGGGCTCGCCTCGCATGACGACGCGATCCGTCGCGGATGGCATGCCGTAGATCTGCAGGTTCATGCCGTACTGGTCGGACCAGAACCACGGCAGCGGCTGATGGTCCACCTGCTGGCCCAGCGCCGCGCGTGCGGCAGCCGTGCCCTGCTCCTGCGCGTTCTGCCAGGACTCGAGACGCAGGCGCCGTCCGGCCCAGTGGTTGGGCGTCACCGCCACGTCGCCCGCGGCAAGGATGTCCGGGTCAGAACTCACGCAGCGCGTATCGACGATGACGCCGCCATCGCATTCCAGGCCCGCGTCGCGCGCGAGCTCGTCGTTCGGAATCAGGCCAACGCCGACGAAGATCGCATCCGCTTGCAGGGTCTCGCCGTCGGCTAGCTGGACGGTCGAACGGCCTTCATGATCGGTCGCCAAGGCCTCGACCTTCGCATCGAGCACCACGCGCGTGCCATGTGCGCGATGGAGCGCCAGCAGGTGCTCGGACACCTGCGCCGGAACGCTGCGCTCGCAAAGACGGCTTTGCGATTCGAGCACCACCACATCGAGACCCTTCTTGCGCGCGGTCGCCGCCACTTCCAGGCCGATCCATCCGCCGCCGATCACCACGAGGCTGCGCGCATGGTCCAGCGCTGAACCGAGCCGTTGCGCGTCATCGATGGTGCGCAGCGTGTGGATGCGGGCCGTTTCTGCGCCCGGCACCGCAAGGGCCCGCGCCCGCCCGCCGGAACAGAGGATCAGCTTGTCATACGCCAGTGGCTCGCCGTCCAGCAACTCGACCTGCCTCGCTTCCCGATCGATGCGGGCGACACGCGTCGCGGGTCGCCAGTCGAGATCGAGCGCCGCGAAGGCGGCCTCCCTGAAGAGCCAGGTGCTCTCCGGAGCAGCTTCACCCGCCAGCACCGCCTTCGACAGCGGTGGCCGCTCGTGCGGAAGATGCGCCTCGTCGCCCAGCAGCACGATGCGGCCGCCGAAGCCTTCGCTGCGCAAGGTCTGCGCGGCCCAGCCGCCAGCCTGTCCCGCACCGACGATCACGATCGTCGCGTCCGGGCGAACGCCCGCCGCGACACCCATTTCCATGGTGTCCATAGAGACCTCGGGAGTGGAGAAGGACTATTCGATCGCGAGCCAGATCCGGCCGCCTTCGACCTTCACCGGATAGCTGCGGATCGCTTCGGTGACTGGCGCGCAGCTCGGCTTGCCGGTACGCACATCGAACTTGCCCTGGTGCAGCGGGCACTCGATCTCGTGGCCTTCGAGGAACCCGTCGCAGAGGCGCGCGTGGCCGTGCGAGCAGATGTTGTCGGTGGCAAACACCTCGCCTTCGACGCTGTAGAGCGCGATGTCCCGTCCGGCAACCGCCAGACCGATCACGTCTTCCTGCGGCACGTCGTCGTGCGCGGCCGCGTCAACCCATTTGGTGGTCATGGAGTGCCTCTTCAAATCGGATAGATGATCGAGTTCGGGATCATTTCGCTGTCGTAGACGACGACGCGCGAAGCGAACCGGAGCCCCTCGGGGGTGCGCACGATCTCGTCGATCGTCCGTCCCACGTTGAAGACCGTGCTCTCCTTGGAGAGCCGCGTCCTGAACACCGCGTAGTTGGCCTCGCAGTGGATTCGCCCGTCCGGATCGGTCTTGTGCACGATCGGCGTGCCGACCACATGGCGCTGGTAGTAAGGGTCGTGAAACAGCGTCTCGCGAATGCCGTAGACACGGTCCTTCAGCATGCCCTTGCTGTCGAAGGCCAGCGTCGAAAGCGGAAAGCCCCGCTCGTGGTTCTCGCGCGGCTGCAGCTTGTAGACGCACTCTTCGGTGAAGAACTCGGGCCATGCATCCCAGTCGGCCCGATCGAGCGCCGAGGCGTAGGCGGCGTAGAGCTGCGTGAGTTCGAAGTAGTCCTGGAATTCCATCATCAGGCCTCCATCGTCTTGCGCCAGTACTCGTACATGCCGCGGATCAGCGTCTCGGTCACCATGTGATCCGTGTCGCCCACTTCGCGGCCGCCGAGCTCTGCGACCGTGCGGTGGAAGGGCTTGGTCTCGAAGCCTTCCTGCGACCACTCGATCACTTCGCCGTCGTCAGCCGACACAAAGCCCGCAGGGCCGAAGAGGTTTGCCTGACGGAGGCGCCGCTGGGTCATCTCCTCGGTATCGTCCTCGAAGCCGAAGTGCGTCCAGACGAAATCGAAGGCACCATGCCCGTCGGGTTGGATGTGCCGCGTCGACACGCTGTTGACCTGCTGCTGGAAGATCACGCTCGGAAAGATTGTGGTCATCACCGCAGTCGGCCCGCCCCACCAGGGCTCCTGCACGATGTCGAGGAAGCGTGCGTCGTTCAGCTGCATGCTGTCCTTGAAGCTCGACACCTGGGTCACCTGCTCCGCCTTGCCGGCCGCGCCGCGCGTCGACACCATTGCCGCATGGCGATGTCGTTCGTCCATCAGGAGCTGCGACTTGTTGTCCGCACGCCAGAGCCCGAAAGTCACGAACCAGGTGTGCAGCAGCCCGGGGTGGTATGGGTCCTTGATGTTCTCCTGCATCAGCTTCCAGTTGCCCGGGATGCGCTGGCGGTTGTAGCCAAGGATCTTGAGTTGGCGGCCGTTGAAGAGGCGATCGAAGTAGCCGAGGATCACCGGCCCGAGGAAGTCCTCCAGCGACTCGACCTCATGATCGAACGACGCGAACACGACACCGCCGCGCGTCGCCACCTTGAGCTTGGTCAGCCCGTGGTCCGCCGGCTTGAAGTCCGCGGGCATGCCGCCATGGACCTTGCCGTCCTGCTTCACGCCGCGCCTGAATGGAACACCCTGCAGATCACCCGAGAGCGTGTAGTTCCACTGGTGATAAGGGCAGGTGAAGCTCTCGCGATTGCCATGCCGCTCACGGCAGAAGGCCATGCCGCGATGCGCACACACGTTCTCGACCACATGGATCGAGCCGTCCTTGTCGCGCACCATGATGACCGAGCGCTCACCGACCACGGTGCGCTTGAAGTCGCCCGAATTCGGGATCTCGGCTTCGAGGCCGACATAGCACCAGTGGTTTTGGTAGAAGAAGCGATCGAGTTCCTTCTTGTAGATCGCTTCGTCGGTGTACGCCTGAAAGGGAATCCGGCTCGTTCCATCGCTTTCCCACTGGATGCGGGGCGGGAACACCGTGACGGGGCATTCGCTCATGGGGTCTCCTTGCTACTCGGCAACCACTGACGGGTGCCTTGGCTTTGATGTTCAGCCGCACTAGCTTGCGGACATGGAGCGAATCATTGATTTCACGCAATATTCCGTCAATGCGGCAGGCGTGATTCGATACATCACCCAATCAAATAATGCTCGGAGCCGCGAGACCCGGCGTACCATCCAGCCCTCGCCGTCTGGAGGCCGCGCCATGCCCGATGAAAACGCGAAGTTCGACAAGGGTGCCCTTTCCCTGATCGAGTCCCTGAAGGGAAGGCGCAAACCCGCGAAGCGCGCACCCCGGAAGGATGCGGCGGCACAGGGCGAGAAGCCGCCGGCGAAGGCGGCGGTCCAGCGGCGGGCAACGGGCCGCTTCTAGCGTGCGGGAGACAGAATGGCGTTCAGTCCAGAACCTGCCGCTCGCAGAAGTCTGCCGCGGGCCTCGACAACGGGTCGCGGCAGAATGCGCCCAGGTAGCGCGAGCCGCTCCGGTCATTCAGGTACCGGACAACCAATGTCTCGTTCAGAAGGTCCTGATAGGTGAACTCAGGCGCCGTGACTTCCGCAAGCACCTCGCCCCGCTCGAATTCGATCGACAACAGCGGGGCCATCCCGTTCGAACCGGTATCGGTCGGGTGCAAAGGGGCCTTCACCACGAATCGAACGACGCGGTTGTCGAGCTGGGGGAAGAACTCCCGCATCCGTCGCAAGACCACGAGTGCGTCGCTGGCGAATCCGACCACGACGTCCGCCGGGTACATCGGCGCGGGCTCGACAAGCGTGATCTCAAGTGCGCCGTCCTCCGGCGCCTTCTCTATCACGTCGCTGATGTTGGGATGGAGCTCACCGATGAACAATGGCGTGGCCGCCAGGGACCGTGGCTGCTCGCGGCCCTCCTTGTCCATCAGGATCGCCATACCGAACACCAGGAATATCGCCGCGAGGGCGGCAGAGAAAACCCATTCGGACCACTTCGACCCCTGCAGGGTGCGGGGCCCGTGCTCCGGCTGCGTCTGCCGCTGGGTATTGCGCTTCGGCTGCTGATCCGGCATTTCCAACGGCGCTCGCGAGGTGACGATGTCGCCAGGATTCACCTCTCCTGCGGGTTCTCCCGCACCGGATCGGCTCTTCGAGGAATCAGGCATTGCGCCAGTATCTTGCATCTGGCGTGGATGAGCACGGGTCCCGCCCCCCGCGAATGCCCGCATTGCGCGCCACTGTGGCGCGCCTCGTCAGGCGATCACGCGCTTTTCGCTCAGCGACTGCAGCTGCGCGTCGTCAAGGCCGAGCAACTCGCGCAGCACTTCGTCCGTGTGCTGGCCGAGATGCGGTGGTTGCCGGTTCACGCTGGCGCGCTCTCCGTCGAGTACATACGGCGGCGCGTGGACCGCCTGCATGCCCGCTTCGGAGTCTTCGAACTCGCACCACACCTTCGCCTGCGCCGTGCGCTCCGAGCGGATCGCGTCGTAGAGCCCCAGCACCTCGCCGCAAGGAATGCCCACGCGCCGCATGCCCTCGATAAGCTCCGCGCGCGAATAGGCCTTGAACCGCTCGTGCAGGATCGGCAGCAGCACCTGACGATTCCGCGAACGCTCGGTGTTGGTCGAAAAACGTGGATCTTCCGGGAGCGAAGGCGAGTCGATGACCGACTCGCAGAGCTTGCGGAACTGGCCGTTGTTGCCCACCGCGATCACCAGCGGGCCATCGTTCGCATCGAACACGCCGTAGGGAACGATCGAGGGATGCGAGTTGCCGAACTTCGCCGGGTCAGCCTGATTGAGCCAGGCCGTCAGCCCGTAGTAGGAGGTGATCATCATGCCGCTGTCGTAGAGCGACATCTGAATGTGCCGGCCCTCGCCGGTGCGTGCGCGCTCGTACAGCACCGCAAGGATCGCCTGCGCGGAGTACATGCCGGTGAACATGTCGACGGCAGCAATGCCAAACTTCAACGGGCCCTGCCCTTCCTCGC
This sequence comes from Variovorax sp., assembly GCA_017744935.1. Lineage (GTDB taxonomy): Bacteria > Pseudomonadota > Gammaproteobacteria > Burkholderiales > Burkholderiaceae_C > Variovorax. The sequence continues at coordinate 146,422 of JAGIAI010000004.1, read as the reverse complement.
CGTTCATCGCCATCAGCCCGGTCTCGCCCTGGATGACGAGGTCGTAGCCCGGCCGGTCCTTCTCGGGCCCGAGCGCCGAGTAGCCCGAGATCGAGCAGTAGATGACTTTCGGATTCACCGCGCGCAGGTCTTCGTAGCCCAGCCCCAGCTTCTCGGCGCCGCCGTGCTTGAAGTTCTGGATGACCACGTCGCTCTGCGCAGCCAGCTCGCGCACGACGCGCTGTCCGGCTTCATCCTGCAGGTCCACGCAGATGGATCGCTTGTTGCGGTTGCAGGCGTTGAAGTAGGAGGTGTTGTTGCGGCCGATGCGCTGGCCCCAGTCGCGGGTATCGTCGCCGCGCTCCGGGTGTTCGACCTTGATGACATCCGCGCCGAGATCGGCGAGCGCCATTGCACACATGGGGCCGGCAAGCACGCGCGAAAGATCGAGCACGCGCACGCCGGAAAGCGGTTGAATCATGGATCTGTTCATTGCCCTGTTTCGTTGGCGCGGAGCACCGTGATGAATTCGTCCAACGCAGCCGCGGCACCGTCGGCGTCGCGCGCACGCAGGCGCTCCACGACCTTGCGGCGCAGCGGAAACACATCGGGCCGCGGATGCGCGGGAATGACGAGCGCCATCCGCTCGCGAAGCACCGCGGTCATCGTCCGTGCCATGAGCTGCAACGCCTCGTTGTGCCCAGCCAGCGCGATCGACGAGAAAAAGCTCGCCATGGCTTCGATGCGCTGCGGGAGTGCCTTCTCGCCCTGATGCTGCTCGATCTGGTCCACAGCCCGTTCGATCGCGTCGACTTCCTTTTCGGATGCGCGCACGCAAGCGAGGCGCAGCAGTGTTCCGTATAGCGAGCGATAGGCCTCGTCCATGTCGTTCGTGCCGAGCTGGCCGTCGAGCACCAGCTTGCGCAGCGACTCGGCCAGCATCATGTAGGCGCCCTTGTAGAACACCAGTGCATGGTCCGGAGAACCCGGCGCCATGTGCTTGACTTCGCCGATGAAGATCTCATGGTCACCGGCCTCGTGGCGCGCATAGACGGTGCACTCGAAGCTGGCGAGGCAGTCGTCGATGAGAGGCGTTCCAAGCGGCCCTTTGCGCCATGCGACGCCTTCGAACTTGTCCGCGATCTTGCTCGACGCGAAGCGACCGGAGAGCACGTCCTGGCTCTGCGACAGGATGTTGATCGAGAAGGTGCCAGCCTCCACGAAAGTCGGCAGCAGGCTGCTCGCCTTGCGCAGGCTGAAGAGCACCAGTGGCGGGTCCAGCGAAACGGAACTGAACGAATTGCAGGTGAGGCCTGCGGGCCGCCCGTCGGCCGTGGTGGTGGTGACGACGGCGACGCCCGTCGGGAAGCAACCCAGCAGCTGGCGGAACAGCTTGGGCTCGATCGCATCGATCTGCGGCGTTTCGTAGCTCATGATGCCGGCGTCGCCTGACGCTTGAAGAGTTGAACGATGTTGCCCTCGGGGTCGCGCAACGACACGACCGCGCCATGCGTGCCCATGTCGCGCATGCCGAGCACCTCGCCGCCCGACGCGGCGACACGCTCCGCGACCGCCGTGAAGTCATCCACCTCGAACACCATCACCACGCCCGATGTCGCGGGAACCGCTTCTTCGCGGCAGGCCAGCGCGACATTGCTGCCGCCCACGCCGTACTGGAACCAGCGGTCCTTGTCGCGGAACTTGAGCTGCAGCCCGAGAGCCGATTCGTAGAAGTTGTGGAGTTCCGCCGGCCGTTCGGCGACGACGAATACGTTCTGAAGGCGCTTTGGCGAGTCCATGTTGGTGTCGCTCAGGTTGCGTTGTTGTAGATGTTGGTCAGCGATGCCTTGAGGAAGCCACCGTCGACGACGATGTCCTCTCCATTGACATACGCCGACGCGTCGCTGGCCAGGAAGGCCACGACCGAACCGATATCCTCCGGGCGGCCGACGCGGCGCGCGGGGATGGCGGCGGTGCGCCGCTCCAGCGTGCCTTCCTTCTGGTAGTGCGGCTCCGACAGCGGCGTGCGGATCATTCCAGGGCTGACCGAGTTCGCGCGAATGCCGCGCGGACCCCACTCCACAGCCATCTGGTGGGTCAATCCCCTCAGTGCCGCCTTGGTGGGTCCATAGGCGCCATTGCGTGTGGGCACCTGTGCGCCGATCGAAGCCACGTTGACGACGCTGCCCGACTGCTGGTCGAACATCATCGGCACGAGCGCCTGCGCGCACAGCAGTGCGCCTCGCAGGTTCACGCGGAAGATGCGGTCCCACAGGTCGATCGGGAAATCGTGCAAGCCGACCGGCGAAGCAGTGATGCCGGCGTTGTTCACCAGCACATCGCAGCGACCGAAGCGCGAACACACCTGTTCCGCCATGGCGGCCACGGATGCGGGCTCGGCGATGTCGCAGTGCATGGTCAGCACGCCGTCGCTTTCGGTGGGTCCGACTGGATAGCTGATGTCCAGCTGCACCACCGATGCGCCCGCTGCGCGCAGGTGCTCGCAGATGGCGAGGCCGAGGCCGCCGGAGGCGCCGGTGACCACCGCCACCCTGTCTTGCAGGGCCTTGCTGTCGAACGCAGTCTGGAAGGGCATCGACGACATGTGTGCTTCAGGCGGACACGGAGTTCATCGAATCGACTTCCTTGCGGATCGCCGGGATGATCTTCTCGCCCCACAGTTCGATCTGGCGCAGCATCGTTTTCTGGTCGAAGTCGCCCAACTGGGTTTGCAGCGCGATGTGCTTGGGCCGGAGGATGCTGATTTCTTCCAGCATCTTGTCGATCACCTGGTTGACCGAACCCACGGGCAGGTTCTTGCGCAGTTGCTCGAAGGTCGGGTCGGTGGCCGAGGGCACTTCCTTGACCATGTAGCCGTCGTCGGACTGCGCACGGCGGAACTTGAGGCTCTCGGAGATGCGGCGCTGGAAGCGTGCGTTGTCGAGGTAGCTGTCGATCTCCGCCTGGTTGTCGGATGCGAACGCGCAGCGCAGGAAGCCGAACTTCACGTCATCGTCGAGATCCGCGCCGTTGTCCTGCGCGACCTTGTCGAGGCGCTCGCGCAGCGAGGTGATCGCTTCGTTGCCATTGAGCAGTGCGGTCACGAAGAGGTTATGGCCTTCGCGCACGCCGCGGCCGAGCGTGACCGGGTTGCCCGAGGTGATCCAGAGCGGTGGCATCGGCGACTGCACCGGGCGCACCGCGATCGAGCTCGGCGGCAGCTTGAGGTGCTTGCCTTCGTAGGAAACGATCTTCTGCGTGAGGCCCTTCGGGATGATGTCGAGGAACTCGTTGTAGATCGCGCCAGACTCTTCGATCTTCACGCCGAAGCGCTCGAACTCGAACTCCTGGTAGCCGGAGCCGATGCCGAGTTCCAGGCGGCCGTTCGACACCGTATCGACAAAGCCCACTTCGGCCAGGAAGCGTGCAGGGTGATACAGCGGCAGGATGCACACCGCGGAACCCAGGCGGATGCGCTGCGTCTTGGCGGCCATGTGCGCGATCATCATCAGCGGCGACGGCGAGAGCGAGTAGTTGTTGAAGTGGTGCTCCGCATACCAGGCCGTGTTGAAGCCAGCCTGCTCGGCCACCACGGTCTGCTCGATCGAGTTGCTGATGACCTGCTGCGAAGTCTGGTGATACCCGCGCTGCTGGGCCAGGATGAATACGCCGAATTCCATGTGTTCCGCCTTCCGAGGGGTGATGTGCAATGACGGAAATTCTCTTGTTCGATCCCTCGGCCGTGAATACCGAAGGAACGTGATTCAGTCCTGCAAAAAAAGGTGGGATGCGCGTTGCGGACGCGCAAAAAAAAGACCGGAGCGTTTGGCTCCGGTCCGTTTGTGGTCCCTGTGGGCGCGCGGCCGTGCTTACTTTTCCTTGAGGTCCGTCGTGCGCGCGAGTCCCTGCCAGATGGCCGCGTCCCGCTTGATCGATGCCGCGAACTGCTGCGCACTCGCGCTCGCAGGGACGATCATGTTCTGTCCTTCGATCTTCTCGCGCACTGCGGGGGTCTGCTGCAAGCGGTAGATCTCCGCGTTGAGCCGGTTGATGATTTCCGGCGGCGTTCCTGCCGGCGCGAACACCCCGTACCAGCCGTCGGCCTCGAACTTGTAGCCCTGCTCCGACAGCGTGGGCAAGTCCTTCGTCGCCGGCCAGCGCTGCGAGCCGGTCTGGCCGAGCCCGACCAGACGGCCGGCCTTCATGTGCGGAATCGGCGATGCGATGTCGGTGAAGCCCACGCTGATGTTGTTGCCGATGAGATCGGTCACTTCCGACGTGAGCGTCTTGTATGGCGCATGCGGCATGTCGAGGCCATAGCGTGCCTTGATGCCTTCCATGGCGAGATGGCCCGACGAACCGGTGCCCCACGAGCCGTAGGCCAGCTTGCCCGGATGCGCCTTGGCGTAGGCCACCATGTCCGCAAGGTTCTTGAAGCCGGTGCTGGGATTGGCCACCAGCAGGATGCCGGCCGCGCCGACTTGCGCGACGGGGAGCAGGTCCTTCTCCGCGTCGTAAGGCAGCTTCGGATGGATCACCGGGTTGATGAGGATCGCGGACGACGGCGCGAACAGCAGCGTGTAGCCGTCGCCGGGCGCCTTGGCGACAGCGTCGCAGGCGATCAGGCCATTGGCGCCCGCCTTCGGGTCCACCACCACCGGCTGCTTGAGCACTTCGGACAGCGGCGCGGCAATGAGGCGCGCGAAGATGTCGCCGCCCGCACCGGACGAGCCGGCAACGATGATGCGGATCGGCCGGTTGGGCCAGTTGCCGGTGTTCGAATTCGTGTTCGCGAAACTGTTGACGCCGGCGCCCAGCAGCATGCTGCCGAGCAGGACGGTGCGTCGGTTGATGGAGGGTTGGGTCGGGGTCGTCATGCAAGTCTCCTGATTTGATTGGGGGCCAGTTCCTTCTGGATGGCCGGGATGATCTTTTCGCCCCAGAGTTCGATCTGCTTGAGCATCGTCTTCTGGTCGAAGTCGCCCAGCTGCGTCTGAATCGCGATGTGCTTGGGCTTGAGGATGCTGATCTCTTCCAGCATCCGGTCGATGACCTGGTTCACCGAGCCCACCGGCAGGTTGCTGCGCAACTGCTCGATGGTCGGGTCCGTCTCGTACGGCACTTCCTTGATCATGTAGCCGTCGTCGGACTGCGAGCGGCGGTACTTCAGGCTCTCGGAGATACGGCGCTGGAAGAGCGCGCATTGCAGGTAGGCGTCGATCTCGGCCTTGTTGTCGGATGCGTAGGCGCAGCGCAGAAAGCCGAACTTCACGTCGCCGTCGAGGTCCTTGCCGTTCTCTGCGGCCACCTTCTCCAGCTTGCCGCGCACACCGCGAATGGCCTCGGTGCCATTGAGCAGCGCGGTGACAAAGAGGTTGTAGTTCTCGCGAACCCCGCGGCTCAAGGTCGCCGGGTTGCCCGAGGTGATCCAGACCGGCGGCATCGGTTCCTGCACGCAGCGCACCGCGATGGAGCTCGGCGGCACCTTGAGAAACCGGCCCTCGTACGAAAAGATCTTCTGGGTCAGGCCCTTCGGAAGGATGTCGAGGAATTCGTTGTAGATCGCGCCCGAGTTGGCAATGTCGACGCCAAAGCGCTCGAATTCGAATTCCTGGTAGCCCGATCCGACGCCCAGATCGAGCCGGCCATTGGAGACCGTATCTGCAAAACCGACCTCCGCCAGGAAGCGGGCCGGCTGATAGAGTGGCAGGATGCAGACGGCGGTGCCCAGGCGAATGCGCTGCGTCTTGGCCGCCATGTGGGCCACCATCATCAGCGGCGACGGCGAGAGCGAATAGTTGTTGAAATGATGCTCCGCGTACCAGGCATTGTCGAATCCAGCCTGTTCCGCAATCACGGTCTGCTGGATCGAGTTATTGATGACCTGCTGCGAAGTCTGGTGATACCCGCGCTGCTGGGCGAGAATGAATACGCCGAATTCCATTTTTGTCTCCGGGAAAATACCGCCCACACGGATCGGGAAATTCTAGGGAGACGAACCGGATCGGCCATGGCTGAAACTGCAGATCAGAACTGCATCAACTGGAGTATTCATGGATAGGTTGCGCGCCATGGAACTGTTCCTGTCGATCTCCCAGACAAAGAACTTTTCCGAGACCGCACGTCGCTTCGGCATCTCGGCGACAGGGGTGTCGCGGATGATCACGGACATCGAGGAAGAGCTGAAAGTCAAGCTGCTGCTGCGCTCCACGCGCCAGATCGCGCTGACCGAATCGGGGCAGGAATACGCGCGCCAACTCGAGGGCATCCTCTGGCGCATCAACGAGCTGCAAAGCAACATCACCGCCATCAGCACCGCGCCACAGGGGTCGCTTCGGGTGCATTCGCGGATGATGTTCGGCCTGGGCGTGCTGCCGGGCCTGATCGCCGGCTTTCGCAAGCGCTACCCCGAGATCCACATCGAACTCACGCTCGGCGAAGCGGCTGTCGACCTGCGGCGCAATCAGTTCGATGTCGACTTCCGCATCTCGCCGCCGGTCGAAGCTGGCGTCAAGCGTCGCATGCTGTTCCAGAGCGACCGTTACCTCGTCGCCTCGCCCGCCTACCTCGCCGGCAAGCCGGAGCTGGCCGAGCCCGCGAGCATCCTCGTCCACGACTGCCTCGCCTACCAACTGCCCGGCGAGGAATACACCTGGCTCTTCAAGCAGCAGGGGCAGCTCGACCACATTGCCTTCAGGCCCCGCCACATCACCAACAGCGGCATGGCGCTGCTGGAACTCGCGCGGCTCGGCGAAGGGCTGGCGCTGCTCGACGACTACACGGTGCACAACGACATCCGCCAGGGTCGCCTCGTGCGGGTTCTGAGCGACTACAGGATCAGCAACAAGGGCTTCGACGAGGGCATGTACGCCACCATCCTCGACACCCCGATCATTCCCGCCAAGATCCGCCTCTTCCTGGACTTCGTGGCGGAGCATGTTGCCGGACCCGAGCTGCGATTCTCGGCCCACGGCAACGCGGCGGGCCTCGATCGCCCGCCGCCCGGCTCGCCCTAAAGCGGCAGGCGGCACACGGGGCGCGCGAGGCCCCGAAAGCCCACGCCGGTGAGCTTGAGCACGGCGCCATCCAGCGGCCCCGACGCGCTCAGGCGTCCGCTGTCGCTGATGCTGGTGACGAACAGATCGGCCATGTCGGGACCGCCGAAGCACAGCGCGCTCGGGTAGGCCAGCGGCAGGTCGATGCGGTGCGTGAGTTGGCCCTGCATGTCGAATCGCCCCAGAGCGCCGACGCGGACCAGCGCAGTCCATAGCCCGCCTTCGCTGTCGAACGTGCAACCGTCCGGGCCGGAGTCGCAGGCGTCCGTCCGGACGAACACCTGCTTGTCGAGCAGCGCTCCGTCCGCCGCGATCGCATACGAATAGATCACCCGCGCCGCGCTATCCGCCACGTGCAGGCGCCCGTTGACCGGATTCACGCATGGTCCGTTGGCGATGCCGATGCCATCGTCGAGCTTGTGCAGGCGCAGCGCGGTGTCGAGTCGGTAAAGGCCGCCGAGCGGCGGCTCGCCGTCTTCGCGAAACACATGCATGGTCCCGGTCACGAAGCTGCCGTCGGCCAGCGCCGTGCCGTCATTGATTCGCAGATTCGGATGGCTGGCGTCGATGCGCGCCAGCGACCGCAGCTTGCCGGTGCGCAGGTCCAGCGCCGCGATCTCTTCCTTCAGCGACAGCACGATGCAGTCGCCGCCGTCGCCGTTGAATGCAAAGGAGCCGAGGGGCGCGGGTGCTTCATGCCGCGCCGTCATCTCGCCGGTTTCCGCGTCCAGCGCGAGGACCAGCCCCTGTCGGCAATCCAGGAGCCAAAGCCGGCCGCCGTGCCACACCGGGCATTCACCCAATGCCAGTTTCAAATTGCCGAGGCGCTGAATTTCCACTTGATTTTCCTGATGCTCGAATTCGCCCATCATTTAATTGAATTAATTTCACGGCGAATTCCAATTGAATTGATTTTCATGGACGGACCCCTGCGCCGGCGCATCGTAGCAGCCCCCTCGCGAGGCACTCCTTCATTTTTTGCAGAACACTCCTTCAGGATGAAGGGAGAACGAATTGGGGTGCGATTTCTATAATTTTCCGCAAGAGACAAACAACAGAATTCCCTTCAGGCGAAGGCCCGTTTGTCGAAAGCGTCCTTTTATCCATACGGGTGCCGCATCGAGCGGGCCCCGTTGCCGAGGTGATGTATGAGCGATGAATGGGTTTGCGCGAAGCCGGCTGCCATGGTCTCCATGGGTCGTCGCGCGCTGCTCGGCATGGCCGTTCTCTGTGCCGCGGCGAGTTCGCTGCCGGCAGCGGCGCAGGCGCAGCACTATCCCTCGAAGCCGCTCAAGCTCATCGTGCCCTACCCCCCGGGCGCCGCGACCGACAACATCGCACGCGCCTTCGGCCAGGAGTTCGCGAAGATCATGGGCCAGCCGGTGATCGTCGAGAACCGTCCCGGCGGCGGCTCGTCGGTCGGCATCGTGGCCGCGAAGGGCCAGCCGGCCGATGGCTACACGCTGCTGGTGCGCGCCGAGGGCTTCTACAGCGCCAAGATCGCCACGCCCAACCTGGCCTACGAGTTCTCCGACTTCGAGATCCTCGCGCCGCTGGCGCAGAGCAGCTACGCCTTCATCGTGGCGGCCGACCGCGGCTGGAAGCGGCTCGACGACCTCAAGAATGCGCACCGCGAAATCGATGTCGGCAGCCTCGATCTTGGCGTGGGCGTGTATTCGATGCTGGCCACGAGGATGGCCAGGGACATGGGCATCCAGTACCGCGCGATTCCGTTCAAAGGCGGCGCCGAAGGGCTCACCGCAATCCTCGCGGGCCAGATCGACGCCTACTTCACGACGATCGGCACCACCCAGGCGGTCAAGGACAGCCCCAAGGTCAAGGTGCTGGCCACCACCGGCGTGCCCGGCACCAACAACTTCCTGCCCGGCGTGAAGACCTTCCAGGAACTCGGCCTGCCCAACATGGCGTTCAGCAGCAGCTACAGCCTGAACGTTCGCTCCGACACGCCGGCCCCGATCAAGGAACAGCTCTCGCGTGCCGTGCAACAAGCGCTCGCATCCGAGGCCATGAAGACCGCGCGCCGGCAGCTCTACCTGGAACCGTACGCCGGCGGCGTCGAGGACTACCGGCGCGACCAGGCGCGCGTGCTCAAGGAATTCGAGGCCGTTGCGGCCGAAGACAACAAAGCGGCCAAGTAAGCAAGGCGGCTCTTTTTTTAAGGTGATGTATGAGTGATCAATGGGTTCGTTTGGAAGTCTCCGAGGGCGTCGCCCTCGTCACGATGGACCGCAAGCCGGTCAATGCGCTGAACCGCGAGATGCGCCGCCAGCTGGTGGCCACGTTCGACGCCATCTCCGAGCGCGAGGACATCCGCTGCGCCGTGCTGACCGGCACCGGCAGCGTGTTCTGCGCGGGTGCCGATCTGAAGGATCGGCCGGACAGCACGGTCGCTGGCGACTTCCTCGATCACAACCGCATCACGCGCGAAACCGGCAACGCAATCCGCGAATGCGCCAAGCCGGTGATCGCTGCGATCAATGGCACTGCGCTCGGCGCAGGGCTCGGCCTCGCGGCATCGTGCGACATCCTGTATGCGTCGGAGAACGTCACCGTGGGCATGCCCGAGATCAACGTCGGGCTGGCCGGCGGCGCCTCGATGCTCAAGACGCTGTTCGGTCGCTCCACCTTGCGCCGGATGTTCTTCACGGGCCAACGTCTGACGGCGGAAGAGCTGTTCCGCCGCAACGTGATCGAGGAAGTGGTCTCCGAAAAGGACCTGCTGCCGGTGACGATGACGCTGGCACGCGAGATCGCATCGAAGGCCCCGCTGGCCATCATCTATGCCAAGCGCGCAGCCAACATGGTCGACCTGATGCCCCAGCGCGACGCGTACCGCTTCGAGCAGGAATTCACCGTCGCACTCTCGAAGACCGAAGACGCGCGTGAAGCGCGCATGGCCTTCCTCGAGAAGCGCACCCCGGTCTTCAAGGGACGTTGAACATGCTGACCCAGGTTCAGGCCGCGCCAGGCGCGGGGCTCGAAGCGTTCTTCAACGCAAGCAGCGTTGCGGTGATCGGCGCATCCGACGACGTCACCAAGATCGGCGGCCGCCCCGTGCAGCTGCTGCGCAAGTACGGCTACGCGGGCGCCATCTATCCCATCAATCCCAAGGGCGGGACCATTCAAGACCTGCAGGCCTACGCCTCGGTGCTCGAAACGCCCACGGCACCCGAACTCGCCATCGTGGCGGTGCCCGCGAACGCAACTCTGCAGGCCGTGCGTGATTGCGGCAGCCGCGGCGTGCGCGGCGTAGTCGTGCTCTCCACGGGCTTCGCCGAAGCGGGCCCCGAAGGTGCGGAGATGCAAGCCGAACTGGTGCGCGTGGCGCGCAACCACGGCATGCGTCTGCTGGGCCCGAACTGCCTCGGCGCAGTGAATGTGGTGGACCGGCTGGTCGCATCGTTCTCCATCGCGCTCGAACAAAGCATGCCGCCCGCCGGGCATGTGGGCATCGTCTCGCAGTCCGGCAACATCGGCAGCTTCACCATGCGCTGCATGGCCGATCGTGGCCTCGGCGTGAGCCGCTTCATCGCCACCGGCAACGAAGCCGATGTGGATGTCGCCGACGGCATCGCCGCGCTGGCGAATGATTCGGCCACCCGCATCATCCTGTGCTGCATGGAGACCTGCCGTGATGCAGGACGGTTGATCGAGGCACTCGACATGGCGCGCCGCCAGCGCAAGCCGGTGATCGCGCTGAAGATCGGCGCCACCGAGCAGGGCCAGGCCGCGGCCGCCTCGCACACCGGCGCGCTGATGGGTTCCGACGCGGTGTTCGATGCGGTCTTCCAGCGCTATGGCGTGCTGCGCGTGCGCTCGTTCGAGGAACTGCTCGACGTCGGCCACGCAGCAGCCCTCCTGGGCGCGGACCGCCTGCCCACTACCGATGCCGTAACACTGGTGGCTGCATCCGGCGGCTTCGGAATCATGATGGCCGACGCGATGGTGGAAGCCGGCATGACGCTTCCGCAACTGGCCGACAGCACGAAGACGCTGATCCGCGAGGCCGTGCCGCAGGCCGGCACCAACAACCCGGTGGACGCATCGGCGCAGATGTCCGCCCGTCCGGACATCCTGCTCAAGATGCTCACCGCGCTGCAGAGCGATGCTGGCGGCAGCACGCTGGTGCTACTGCTTGCGCTGTCGCTCTACAACCCTCGGCTGCGCGGCGTGTACATGGAAGCACTCTCGAAGATCCGCGAGACCCATCCCGATCGCCTGATGGTCCTCATCAGCAAGGGGCCGGCCGATGCGGTCGCCGAGATCAACGCGCTGGGCATTCCGGTGTTCCCGAGCATTCCTGCGGCTGCCAGCGGCATGGCCGGTCTGGTTCGGCTGGGGCAACTCGCGAGCCTCTCTCCCGCGGCTGCGTACGGCGGCCCTGTCGAGAAAGTGGACGCCGCCGTATTCCGCAACGAATTCCACGCCAAGAAAGCGCTGGCTGCCGCCGGCATCAGCGTGCCGCGCGAAGAAGTGGTCTCGTCCGCCGATGACGCGGTGCGCAGTGCGCGTGCGACGGGCTACCCGGTGGTCCTCAAGATCGCATCCGAAGACATCGCCCACAAGACCGAGATCGGCGGCGTGGCGCTCGACCTGAAGGACGACGACGCGGTGCGTCAAGCCTACGACCGCGTGATGGCCAACGCACGCCAGCATGCGCCCGAGGCACGCCTCGACGGCGTTCTCGTGGCACCGATGATGCGCGGCGGCGTGGAACTGATCGCAGGCGTTTCGCGCGATCCGGTGTTCGGCCCCGTAGTGATGGTCGGGATGGGCGGCATCTACGCCGAGATCCTGAAGGACGTCGCGGTGCAGGTCGCGCCGGTCTCCGAGGAAGAGGCCGCGCGGATGATCCGCAGCCTCCGAATGTTCCCGCTGCTGGACGGCGCCCGGGGGCATGCCAAGGCCGACGTGGCCGCAGCCGCACGCACGGTGGCGAGGCTCTCGGAATTCGCATGCCGCCATGCCGACGACGTGGCCGAGATCGACATGAACCCGATCCTGGTCAAGCCGGAAGGCGAAGGCGTGCTCGTTCTCGACGCGCTGATGGTTCCCACCTCTTCCACCCCCTCTGGACATTGAAGGCTCCCATGCACACGGAAAAAAACCCGGCGATCCCGGACGCTTCGGCGGGACCGGCCGTCTACCGACAGTACGCGCGCGAGTGGCTGCGCGCCCATCTGCCAGAGCACATGCGTGCCGACAGCCTCGCATATCGCACGCCCACGGTGGATGAATGCCGCGACTGGGAAGCGTCGATGTACGACGCGGGCCTCGCCGGCATGACATGGCCGAAGGTCTATGGTGGCCTCGGACTCACGCTGCGCGAACACCTCGTCGTCAACAAGGAAGTGGGCGCGCTCGCCATGCCCGAGAGCGTGAGCTCGATCGGCAAGGAACTGGCGGGGCCGATCATCCAGACGGTGGGCACCGAAGAGCAGAAGCAGTCCTTCCTGCCGCGCATCCTCTCGATGCGCAACTACTGGTGCCAGGGCTTCTCCGAGCCCGACGCCGGCTCCGACCTCGCGCGCCTGCGGACCAAGGCGGTTCAGGAAGGCGACACCTGGCGCATCAACGGCCAGAAGATCTGGACCAGCGGCGCGGCCAAGGCGCACTACTGCCTGCTGCTGACGCGCACCGGCACGGTCGCGGACAAGCACCGCGGCCTGCTGATGTTCGCGGTGCCGATGGACACGCCCGGCATTCGCGTGGTGCCGATCAAGTCGATCGACGGCAAGGAGTCTTTCGCCGAAGTGTTCTTCGACAACGTGGTGGTGCCCGACAGCGCGCGTCTCGGCACGCCGGACGAAGGATGGAATGCGGCGATTCGCGTGCTATCGATCGAACGTGCGACCAACCGCATGTACCGCGCATGGCGCTTCGAGTGCGAACTGCGCCAACTCGTCGTCGCATGCAAGTCCGACCCCGAACTGTCGAAGCTGCTCGACGATGGCTACTACCAGCGCCGCATCGGCGATGTGATGGGCGAGATCGATGCCCTCAAGGGCCTGGTCGAACGCACGGTCGATCAGCTCATGGCCGGCGACAAGATCGGCGCCCGCGGCTCCTTGACAAAGCTGTACTGGTCCGAATGCCACCAGGCTTTCATGGGGCTGGCGCTGTCGATCGTCTCGAAAGTGACCCCGCGATCGAGTGCACTGGCACAACGTGCCCGCAAGCACTTCACCACGGCCTACCTCTTCGCGCGGGCCGAAACCATCTACGCCGGCACCACCGAAGTGCAGTTGGACATCATTGCCCAACGCATCATGGACTTGCCCAAGGAACTCCTGAAGTGAACGCAATGGACAACGACCTCAAACCCGAAGAGTTCGCACAGGCCGCAGCCGATGCGATCGCCGATGCACAAGCCCGCGACTTCAGCGAAGCAGCCGCGGTGCTGGCCAATGCAGGGCTGTGCGGCGTGTGCGCAAGCGAAGATGTCGGCGGGCTCGCGCTGGGCATCGAGTTCGCGCTGCCCATCGTGGCGGCGGCGGGCAAGCTGCGCCTTCAGTGGCCGCTGCTCGAAACGCTCCTGATTGCCAAGGCGCTCGGCGATTCGCCACTGGCCGCGGAGCTTGCCGGTGGCACGCGTGTCGCGACCTGGGCGCTGCATGGAAGCCTGCAGGAGGGCTTCGCAGGCCACGCGCGTCATGCACGCCACTGCAACTGGGTGCTGGTCGCCAACGGCAATGGAGGCGCCGCCCTGCTCGATCTCGCTTCCGTCGAGATTCAGGACGATGCCGCGCTCGACCCGGAATATCCGCAGTCGTGGCTCATGCTGGGGAAGGCCAAGGTGCTGGCCGAGATCGATGCGGCGGCTTTCGCGACGCTGCAGCGCGACGGCGAGATCCTGATCGCCGGACTGGTCAACGGCGCGGCCGAAGGTGCACTCGCCACCACCGCCAGCTATATGGCGACCCGCGTGCAGTTCGGACGGCCTCTCTCGGCCAAGCAGGCGGTTCGCCATCTGCTGGCGCGCATGCGTCTGGTGCAGGAGGCCTCCAGCGCCGGTATCCAGCGTGTACTGCACAACAACGAATACGGCCATGTCCGCGCGACCGGACCGGTACTCGCCAACGCACTCGCGAATGCGGCGTTCGTGCTGGAGAAATCCATCCACCTGCATGGCGGGATGGGCTTTACCTGGGAAGTGCCCCTGCACTACGCGCTGCGCGAAGTGCGCAAGTTCGACGCGGCGTTCGGATCGGGATCGCTCGCGGGGCAAGCCGGACTGGACTTCATCCAGTCCGCAGCATGAATCAAGGAGTTCGAATGAATCAGGACCTGCTCGGCCGCGTGGCCCTCATCACCGGCGCGGGCGCCGGCATCGGCCGCGAAGCCGCACTGCAGATGGCCGCCCGCGGCGCCATCGTCTGCGTGAACGACATCAAGGAAGAACTGGTCACCCCGGTGGTGGACACCATCAAGGACCGCGGCGGCAAGGCATTCGCGGTGCCGATGAACATCGCAAGCCGCGAAGGCATCCGCGACGCGATCCGCAGCGCGTTCGAGCAGGGTGGCGGGCGCTTCGACATCCTCGTCAACAACGCGGCCTGGGTTCGCTACCAGGCCATCCCCGAAATCATGCCGGAGACGATGGACCGCATGCTGGATGTCGGCTTCAAGTCGGTCGTCTGGAGCCTCCAGGAAGCGGTCGCCGTGATGGATCCGCAGCGCGGCGGCTCGATCGTGAACGTGGCCTCCGTGGCGGCCCTGCGCTCGGCGGCCAACTCGGTGGTCTATTCGGGCATCAAGTCCGGGATCATGGGGATCACGCGTGCGGCAGCGGCGGAACTCGGCGCGCGCAACATCCGCGTCAATGCGGTGTGTCCTTCGGCCGTTCCCACCGAAGGCACGCAGCGCAACCGCGACGCCGCTCGCGATGCCAATCGCATCGCCCGCACGCCGCTGGGTCGCCTCGGCACGGTGGAAGACATCGCACGCGCCATCTGCTTCCTGGCGAGCGACGATGCAGGATTCATCACCGCGCAAGGCCTGACGGTGGACGGCGGCATCACGCTGACCAACATCTGAAGCACGGGGGACACGCGCTGATGCAGACGGTCCTGATCACCGGTGCCGCTTCGGGCATCGGCCGCGACGCCGCGCGCCTATTCGCCGCCGCCGGCTGGCAATGCATGCTCGTCGATCACAATGAAGCGGCCTTGCATGCGCTGGGGCGGACGCTGCCCCCGCTGTCGTCCTCCGCACACGTGCTGCGCACGATCGACCTCACCGATCCGGCACAGGTCGCATCGCTTCGCGACGGCACGCCGGCACTCGACGCCGTCCTCAACAACGCCGGGATGTCCGATGCGTCGAACACGCCGTTGGCCGAACAGACCCCGGCACAGATGGCCCAGTTGCTCGCGCTCAACCTAGCTGCGCCAGCGGCCGTGGTCGACGCGTGCACCCCTCTGCTCAAGCCCGGCGCGCGGATCGTGAACGTGTCGTCCGGCGCCGGCCTGAACGCCATTCCATGGCGGGGCGCTTACAGCCCGAGCAAGGCAGGACTCATCGCCCAGACGCTCGCGCTGGCAGCGGCGCGCCCCGACTGGTGCGTGACGGTGCTTGCGCCCGGCTTCGTGCGAACTGAACTGGTGGACGGATTGATCCAGGCCGGACGCATCAAGCCCGAGAACGCCGTTGGAAAAATTCCGCTCGGCCGCATGGCGCTCCCCGCCGAGATGGCGCAGGCACTCTTCTTTCTTGCAAGCCCCGGAGCAGCGCCCCTGCATGGACAAGTGCTCGCGTTCAACGGCGGTTCCTCCGTGTTCGGAGGCAGCCAGCGTTTCGAGCCGGCCACGCTGGAGCCGTTGCCCTTGGACCTGCCGGTGCGACTCGAAGTCGTGGGCGGCGATGGCGCTCCGTGGCGGGCTGTGGCGATCGAACCTGCGACCGGTCCGCACTATGACGCGTGCCTCGATCTGTCGCCGCTGTCTTGCGAAGGACCGAGTCTGTTGCAGACGGTGCACGCCGCGGCCACCCGCTTCCATACCCGCAATGCGCAGCAGGCCAGTCTGACGTTGCTCTTGCCCCGTCCCCGCAACGCCCGCTGGCAAGACGCCGGTGACGCCGCAGCCGCACGCATGCTGGTCTCGACGCTCGCCTGCGAGTGGGGTGGCCGCGCGCTGCGCATCAATGCGCTGGAAGTGCCTGAGGACTTCGATCCGGAATCGCTGCACCCGCTGCTTCGCTTCGTCTGTGGCCCCGCTGCGCAGTACCTGACCGGACAGACGCTCGTTTGCGGTAGCACCGCACATGGAGAGACGCAATGAGTGCGCAACCAGACGACATCACCGATCCCGAACTCGCGCGGATCAAGGCGACCTTTATCGCCGAGCGCGGCTACTGGCGTCCATGGACCGAGACCATGCTGCGGGCGTGCCCCGGCTTCGTGGCGCAGTACGCACACTACGCCGGCTACCCCGCACGCACCGGGCCGCTCTCGCCGCGCATGATCGAGCTCATCTATGTAGCGCTCGACAGCTCCTCCTCACACCTCTTCGAATCGGGGTTGCAGACGCACATGAAGAAGGCGCTCGAAGTCGGCGTGACACAGGCCGACATCTTCGACGTGCTGCACCTTGTCGCGGTGCAGGGCGCCGTCAGCGTGGGCCAGGCCGCGGACGTCCTCGCAGAGCTTGTCGGCACAAATCAAGCTGCTCCCATCGATGACGCACTTCAGGCCCGCATCGATTCGCTCGGGCCCGCGCATGCGCTTTCCCTTGCCGCCGTAGCGAGGATGGATGCAGGCTATGCCGAAGCGCTGCTCGACTTCATCGAGAAAGGGCGGCCGGGAACGGGATTGAGTCCCGGTGAGCGCAGCCTGGTGCAGGTGGCCTTGCACGCGTGCTTCACGGCCTTCAATCCCGGTGCCACGAAGCAGATGCTGTCGGTGGCGCTGTCACAAGGCGTCGCACCCGCCGAACTGCTGCAGGCCATCCAGCTCGGATCGCATCTGGCGGTGCATGGCACGGCGCTGGGCGCGAATGTCTTTGCAGCCGTGCATCGCAGCTCTTGACCGGCCGATCGTTGCCGGCCCGTGCTCAATCGCCCTGCCGCCCCCTTCTGAAGCCAGAGCCGCCGCTCGACTCCGATCTGGCCAGCGCGCCAGACCCGTCCGATCCTTCTGCGCCACCGGGCAGTACCGTCAGCAGCTCCTGATCGGCCGCCTGCCGCTGCTCTGGCGACAGACTTTGATAGAGACGATCGACCGCGTCCGCCAAGGCTGCCCACTGTTGCGCGTTCGTCTGAAGCCGGTCCGCGCGCGCTCGCACTGCCTGGGCCACGGTGACATCGCCGTTGCCCGGCGCGTGCACCGCGTTGTGCACGAGCAAGTCCCAGGCCTTGGCCTGGAAGGTATCCCACAGGGCCGATTGCTCCGGGGTGATCCGCAGGCGCAGCCGCAAGTCGTAGAGACGGCTGCTCGCCGCACTGGCAAGCGTGGTGGGGCTGCTGGACGTGTCGCTGCGTGGAGCCGGGGCACCACCGCCACCCGATCCGTGACGACCACCCATGCCACCGCCACCCATGCCACCCCCAAACTGCGCAAAGCCGGAGCCGGCCAGCGTGATGAGAAGGAAGGCAGCCGCAAGCCGTGGTACGAGTCTGGTCATGGAGAGGGTCCTGGTGCGCGTCACCGGCAGGTGGCCGGACCCTCGCATTAAAGAACGTGGCACGCAGACCAATATGGCCGACCGGTAAAGCCGGCGTAAAGGCGCCGTGGACAACAGCACCTGCGCGCCGACGCTTTCAGGCGAGCGTGTAGGTCACGTCCACGTGCCCTTCAAGACCTTCGAGTAGGGGCTTGCGCCGTATCGCGCGGCAGCCCGGGAAGGCTCACGTTCAGGCGTGCCTGAAGGACGTAGCCATCCGGCCCGAAAACGAGATCCACCTCCGCATCGACCGCCGTGTCCGCCGGCACGGCGACCTTGAGCTGACCGGCGGCCAGCGCCATGGCGCCATGGCGCCCTGGCAGCAGGCGGACCAGCCTGCGGCCAGCAGTTGTTCGGAGTTGGTGCCGCTGCCCCCGTTGCCGGGCACGCTATGCGTGATGTCGAGATGGCCGTCGTCGCTGCGCGAAACGCCGCTGGAAAAAGAGCTGGCCGCGCAACACGCTTTTGCTGAAGCTGGAAAGGGCGCGGACTTTTGCAGTCTTCGCAATGCGGTACTCCTGAACGGATGGTTTTTCTTCCCGGCCCCGCGCCACAAACTTCCTCGGCCAGAGTCCTTCAACCCTTACCGAGGAATTCACATGAACACGAACCACAACGCCAAGACCGTCGCCCTGGTGACCGGCGCTTCCAGCGGCATCGGCGCGATCTATGCCGATCGACTGGCCCGACGCGGCCATGACCTCATCCTGGTGGCACGCAGCGCGGACAAGCTCAAGACGCTTGCAGCAAGACTGCACGCCGACACCGGCCGAAACATCGAAGTGCTTCCGGCCGACCTGACGCTCAAGGAAGACGTGCTGCGCGTCGAGCGGCGTCTGCAGTCCGACGACCGGATCGGCATCCTCGTCAACAACGCCGGCATCGGCGCCACGAGCCCGCTCGTCGATTCCGACGCCGATCGGCTGGAGGAGATGATCCAGCTCAACGTGACGGCCCTCACGCGTCTGACGCGCGCGGTCGCTCCCGGCATGATCCGCCGCGGCAAGGGCGCCATCATCAACATCGCGTCGGTCGTGGCGATCAGGCCGGAGCTACTCAACGGCACGTACGGCGGCAGCAAGGCCTTTGTGCTCGCCTTCACCCAATCGCTGGCGCACGAACTCGGCCCGCACGGGATCCAGATTCAGGCCGTCCTGCCTGGCGCGACACGCACCGACTTCTGGGAACTCTCCGGCAAGCCGGTCGACGACCTTCCGGAACAGATCGTCATGAGTGCCGAAGACATGGTCGACGCGTCGCTGGTCGGCTTCGATCAGAAGGAACTGGTGTCCATCCCCGCGCTGCCGGATGTTGGCGACTGGGACCGGTTCGAGGCTGCACGCCAGGTGCTTGCCCCGAATCTCTCGCACGCCAATGCAGCGCAGCGCTATCGCGTCTGAGCCAAATCACGGTAGCGCTTCGAGCGCGCCTTCGAGGTACGGCGCGATGTTCCGCATCGCGCGATCGACGTACTCGTCCTTCTCCCCGACAGGCGCGACGTAGTGCATCGCGCCTTTCGCCGCTTCGACGCCCTCCAGCCGGGCGATCATCCACGCGGCAAGGTACTGCGACGCCAGGCAGCCGCCCGCGGTGGCGAGGTTGCCCTTGGCGACGAATGGCTGGTTCAGCACGCAGACGCCGGCCTCTTCGACCCAGGGCTTCGTGATCAGATCCGTGCAGGCTGGCACGCCTTGCAGCAGCCCCAGCTTCGCGAGGATGAGCGTGCCCGAGCACTGCGCCCCAAGCAGTTGCCGGGACGAATCGAGCCGCAGGCGGGCCATCAGCGCCGCGTCGGCGACAACTTCCCGCGTTTGCGCGCCACTGCCCACGATGACCGCATCGGCAGCACTGGCCTCTTCCAGGCTTGCCTGGGCTTCGAGCACCACGCCGTTCATCGACCGCACCCGTGCCGTCGGGCTGGCGATCGACACCCGCCAGTCCGCCTTCCTGATGCGGTTGAGGATGCCGAGCGCGATGAGCGAATCGAGCTCGTTGAAGCCTTCGAAGGTGAGGATAGCGATGTGCATGATGGTCTCTCTCTGCGACGCGTCGTCGCGGCGAATCATCGTAGCCGTGGACCGATCAAAAAATATTTCTCCCCTGCTCATTCGGTGAGCATCGCAAGGGAACCCAATCAGGAAGCCACTCCGGCGAGATGCTCATCCGGTTATCCACAGGGTCATGCACCGGCGAAGGGGAAAAAGGGGGCTTGACGGCTCAAAAAAAAGCCGGGGCATGCCCGGCTTCTCTTTCGACGGAACGACCCTCTCACAGCGGGAGGCTCTGACCGTGCGCTGTTGCGTAGGCTTGCGAACGCACTGCCGAGCGGTCGACGGCGCTGGCCGACGCAGAAGCGACGCCCTGGCCGTAACCTTCCGCATACGGGTTCGCGCTGTGCGCGGCGGCGACTGCGTCATTGCGCACCGTCGCGCGAGGGGCCGATGCGGTCTGCAGCGGTGCGACGCGCGAAGAGACGGCTTCGGCATACGGGTTGTCCTGGCGCGCGGCCTCCACGGCCCCCGCACGCACTTCGGCGCGGCTGTTGCTCGACACAAGGGGATGCACGCCCTCATAGGTCTCAGCTTGCGCACCGACAGCAGCCAGAAGCGACACAGCAGCGGCGACGAGGATCTTCGAGGTGTTCATTTCAGTTTCCTTCAGTGGTTGGGGTGCCACGAAGTGTGCGCCCAAAAGCTAGGTACAAACCCTAGTAAAACTGAACAAGCGTGTTGACGCGATCGAAACAATCGCGCTCGACGCACCACCTTCCATTGTTGTCGTCCGACCAAAAGCGCTTTGTCATTCCCATCCTTTTTCTCCCGGGCCGCGGCGCCTAGAGTGACTGACATGCAATGAGCAAACGGCACCACGGAGGCCCGCGATGAACACCCTCAATGAAAGCGCCAAGTCACATCCTGCAATGCGCCATGTGACGCTTCGAAGCTGCCTCGTGGCAGTCGTCAATGCACTGGTGGTGGCGGCGGGCATCTACAGCGCGTGCTCCCTGGCCACGAGCCACCATGCGTGGGCAAGCACCGAAGCGCAGCACGAAGTCGTGGTCTACAAGGCCGATCAGCGCGCCAGCGTCCCGATGTGAACCGCGTCGTGAAGGCGTTCCATCGCGACGTCGCGGATACCCAGTTCCCCGAGCTTGCGTAGCGTCGCGTCGAAGTATTCGCGGGAGGTTCCGAGCGCGCCGCGTCCACAGTTGATGAGGCGCGCCGTCTCCTGCACCGGCAACCTTCCGACGTAGCGCTCGTGCCGCCGGTCGACGATGAAGACAAGGGCCCGCATCGGCACCGCGTCGACCAGCGCCGTCGTCCAGCGCGCGTCGTAGGTGCCCCAGGTCATCTCACGGCGCCACAGGAGCGCCACTTCCTCGCTGACGTTCGATGCAGGGATGCGCAGCAGCATTCCGTTGCACGAGCCGCCCTTGTCGAGCGCGAGCATGAGGCCGGGGCATTCGGGTGTGCCACGGCCGACGAAACTGCGGATGCAGAAGCTGCGATGCCAGCCATGGATGCGCGCCCTGAATTGCGCGTCATGCACCAGCGCCGGGTTCCACATCAGGGAGCCGTAGGCGAAGACATGCAGCGGATCGCCCGGGCGGTGGCTGCGCATGATCCGCTCCAGCGTTCCCTCGAAATCCGCGTGCGTGCGCATCCTGAATCCGTCTGGCGCGCTTGCGCGTGCGTTCACAAGAAAGTCGGCATGCGACAGGCGTTCGCGCATTCCGAGCGCACCCGGGTCCAGTTCGATTGGCATGCCCCGAATCTACGGAAAGGCGCGCCAAACAGACATCGCTGGCCGAGCAATACGTCATTCCGAAACGCGCACCAGGCGCCCCCGGGCTGCGGAGGTGCGGCGCTATCATCCCCCACCACCTCAGCCGGGAGCGTCTTACCGATGGACCGCATTGCCGCAATGACAGCCTTCGTGCGCGTCGTGGAGGCCGGCACCTTCACCAAGGCAGCCGACACGCTCAGTCTCCCGAACGCCACCGTCACACGGCTGATCCAGAGCCTGGAGGAAGACCTCAAGATACGTCTGCTGCACCGTACCACCCGCTCCGTCACGGTGACGGCCGAAGGCGCGACCTACTACGAGCGCGTCGTCCGCCTTCTCGCCGAACTGGCGGACATCGAGTCTTCCGCGAAGCAGTCGGTCGCATCGCCCTCCGGCAGCGTGCGGATCGAAACAGCCGCAGGCCTTGCCGCACTGGTCATCGTGCCCGCGCTCGATGAGTTCTATCGACGCTATCCGCAGGTGCAGGTCGAACTCGGCGCCACCAACCGTCAGGCCGATCTCGTGGCGGAAGGCATCGATTGCGCGATCCGCGTGGGTGAGGTGACAGACCAGTTCCTCGTTGCGCGCCGCGTCGGCGAGTTCCGCTTCACGACCGTCGCAACGCCGCAGTTCCTCGCTGCGCATGGAACGCCCACGAGCCCGCAGGACCTCTACACGGTGCCGACCATCGGCCTGAGTTCGTCACGCGCGGGCAAGCCGCTGCCATTTCGCTTCAGGCAAGGCGAGGAGCGCCTCGAACTCTCGCTCGCGCATCGGCTGGTGGTGAACGACACGAGCGCCTACCTGGCTGCGGGCGTCGCGGGGCTCGGGATCATCCAGGCGCCCACGTATGGCGTGGAGCCGGTACTGGCGGAAGGCGGCCTGGTCACGCTGTTCGAAGATTGGACGGTCGACCACATCCCGGTCAACGTGATCTATCCGCCCAACCGCTATCTCAGCGCCAAGGTGCGCGTGTTCATCGACTGGGTGGTCGAGCTTTTCGAGAGCCACCAGTTTCTCAGGCGGCCCCGGCCGGTCCGCTAGGAAGAACTGCGGCGCGTCGCCATCAGCTTGGCCGTCGACACCTGCACGATGTCGCCGCGCTGCGTGATCGTTCTCGAGCGCAGCACGACGACGCCCCGGTCGGGCCGCGAGCGCGACGGAATCAGGTCGATCACCTCGCTCTCGACATGCAGCACGTCGCCAGGTCGCGTCGGCGCCTTCCACTCGACATCGCCGCCAGCGCCGATGATGCCGTTGGCGAGGTGCGGACCACCCGTGACGAGCAAGCGCATCGTGATCGCGGCGGTATGCCAGCCACTGGCGGCGAGGCCGCCGAAGAACGTGTCGCGCGCCGCATCCTCGTCGAGATGAAAAGGCTGCGGATCGAACTCGCCCGCAAAGCGCTTGATGTCCTCGGCCTTCACTTCGAAGGTGCCGGTCGTGAACGTGTCGCCGACCTTCAGATCGGAATCCGGAATGCTCCGGCTCCAGCTCTTCCGTGCTGCGGGGCCGTGATGCACAAGCAGTTGAACGGGTTGCGTACTTCGTGCGCCACGCCCCCCGCTAAGAAGATGAGCGCGAACCACAGCCTCTTCATGTCATGACCCGGACGGCGCCGGCTCCGCGAGCAATGCCTGGATCTTCTTCTCGGTCGTCGCATAGCTGCCTTCGCCGAAGTGCGAGTAGACGATCTTTCCGTTCTTGTCGATCAGGTAGACCGCCGGCCAGTACTGGTTGTCGAACGATTTCCAGGTCGCATAGCTGTTGTCCTGCGCGACGGCGTGCTTGATCTGCAACCGCTTGACTGGGTCCTGCACGTTAGAGGTCGACTTCTCGAAAGCGAACTCGGGGGTATGCACGCCGACCACCACCAGGCCCTGGTCCTTGTACTTCTCGTTCCACTCCTTCACGTACGGAAGGTGATTGAGGCAGTTGATGCAGGTGTACGTCCAGAAATCGACCAGCACCACTTTGCCGCGCAGTTCTTCGAGCTTGAGCGGCGGCGAGTTGATCCAGTGATCGATGTCCCTGAACTCGGGCGCGGCCCGGGACTGCGACGCCGAAGCGCTGCCGGGGCCGGAAGCGGCAAAGCACACGACGGCTGCGGCGGCCGTGGCGGCAATGAGAACTTGGGTGAAACGAACGCGGATGCTGCTTGGGATCTTCACGATGGCTCCTTTGCAAGAGTGAGGATTGAACCGGTACGCCGTGAATGTTGGGCTCCCAAAGCCGTTTCGCCCTGAATTGCGTATTGCTATGTATCTGCGAGACGCATCGCACACAGTACTTTTCACAAAATCGATTGTCGAGACTCCGCCAATACGCTGTCGCTGGCATGGCTCGTCTACTTCGGCAACGTGGTCTTGCGCGCCTCTCTCCGGACGGCCTGTGGCGGTACGCCGAAGCCCCGCATGAACGCCTCGCGCAAGTGACGCCGGTCGCGAAAGCCCGTCTCCTTCGCTACCACTTCGACTGGATGCCGGCTGCTTTCGAGCATGAGCCGCGCCGCTTCGATCCGCAGCCCTTCGACCGCCTTCGCCGGCGACTGGCCCGTCTCCGCGGCAAACACGCGGCTGAACTGGCGCGGGCTCAGGTGCGCGACATCGGCCAGTTCCTCCACGCTCAACGGCTGTGCCAGGTGGCGCCGCGCGTGTTCGAGCACCTGCTGGATGCGGTCGGACTTGGGCGCGAGCCTGAGCATCTCGGAGTGCTGGGACTGCCCTCCCGATCGGCGCTGGTGCATCACGAGCCGGTGCGCGACGGACCGGGCAAGCTCGGGGCCAAGGTCCGCCTCGACCAGTCCCAGCGCCAGGTCGATCTCCGCCGTCATGCCGGCCGAGGTCCACACGGACCCGTCGGTGATGTAGATGCGATCGGCCTCCACCTGGACTTCGGGATGACGTCGCTGCAGCGCATCCGCCCAGTACCAGTGCGTCGTCGCGCGACGACCATCGAGGAGCCCCGCGTCCGCCATCACGAAGGCGCCGGTGCAAAGGCCGCAGATCCGGCGGGCCCTGCTGCCGAGTTTGTCCACCAGCCGCAGCAGCGCGGGCGCGGCCGACGTGGCCAGCGGATCGACGGCGCCGGCCACCATCCAGGTGTCGGCACTGCTGCGGGCCGTGAGCGGCCGGGCGTGGACGGTCAGTCCGAACGACGCGCGCACCGCCCCGCCTTCGAGCGCGTAGTTCTCGACCTCATAGACCGTCCTGCGCGCGAGCAGGTTGGCGAGCTCGAAGACGGGTTGGGTACTAAAGGTCATGACCTGAAAGCCTTCAGGAAGCACATAGCCGATGCGATGCATGGAAAGTCCCTCGTCAGGGTATGTCCTGAATCATGACTATATGCGTCCTTTACGCCATGGGCTTGCAGGCCGCACCATTTGGCCTTGTCGATCACGTTGCACTACCGCCTGGAGAGCACTTCATGAAAGCCGTCATCAGCGCCTATGCGCGCTCGCCCTTCCACTTCGCCCGCAAGGGCCGCCTCGCCGAGGTGCGGCCCGACACGCTGGCCGCGCAGGTCGTCCAGGGGCTGCTGCGCCGCACCGATCTCGATCCGGCACTCCTCGAGGACGTGATCCTCGGCTGCGCCTATCCCGAGGCCGCACAGGGCAACAACCTTGCGCGCATCGTCGGCCTGCTGGCCGGACTGCCGCAAGAGGTCGGCGGCATGACCGTCAACCGCTTCTGCGGCTCCTCGATGCAGGCCGTGCACATCGCCGCCGCGCAGATCGAGGCCGGCATGGGCGACGCGTTCCTCTGCGTTGGCGTGGAGTCGATGACCATGGTGCCGCAGGGCGGCTTCAACTTCTCGCCCAACCCGGAGCTGCAGGCGAACAGCGACGCCTATCTGTCGATGGGCGAGACCGCGGAGAACGTCGCGCAGCGCTGGAACGTCAACCGCGCGGACCAGGACCTGCTGGCGCTCCAGTCGCACCAGAAGGCCGCCGCAGCCCGTGAGCAAGGTCGCCTGGCGGCCGAGATCGTGCCGATCGCGCTACCCAGCGGCGAGGTGATCGATACGGATGGCTGCATCCGTCCCGGCACAACGCTGGAGGCGCTTGCCGCGCTGAAGCCGGCCTTCCGCCCCGATGGCGTGGTGACGGCCGGCACCTCGTCACCGCTCACCGATGGCGCTGCGGCGGTGCTGGTCACGAGCGACGATTTCGCCGCGCGCCACGGCCTGAAGCCAATGGCCCGCGTCCGCAGCTTCGCCGCCGTGGGTGTCGATCCGGCCATCATGGGCATCGGCCCGATCCCGGCCACCCGCAAGGCGCTGAAGCGCGCCGGGCTCGGCGTCGGCGACCTCGATGTCGTCGAGATCAACGAAGCCTTCTCGTCCCAGGCGCTGGCCTGCATCCGCGACCTCGGCCTGGACATGGCCAGGGTCAATCTCGACGGCGGCGGCCTCTCGATCGGCCATCCGCTCGGCGCGACCGGTGCCCGCATCACCGGCAAGGCCGCAGCACTGTTGCAGCGCCAGGGCGGCCGCTACGCGCTTTCGACGCAATGCATCGGTGGTGGACAAGGGATCGCCACGGTGCTCGAGCGCCCGTAAGGGGGCGCACAGCAGGGATTCACTTCGCACCGAGCGCAGGCAGGATTTCCTTCACTTCCTGCTTGCCGTTGCGCACCTCGGTCATGAAGCTCTCGCGGTCCAGGTCGCCGTTGGCATCGAAGGACACGTCCATCAGAACACCCGGGTTCTGCGCCGCCTTGATCGACAGGCCGTGCAGAGCCTGCGCGATGGCCTTCGGGTCGACCTTGCCGGCCTTCTCCGCAGCGGCCTTGAGGATGAACACGGACGTGTATCCCTTCACGCCGTTGTGATCCGGGATGAACTTGTATTCGCGCTCGAAGCGTTCACGGAACGCGCGCACCGCGGGGATCGGCGCATCGGTCGTCAGGCCGACGTGCGCCACCGCGCCGTTGGCTGCGTCGCCGGCCAGTTCGATCACCTTCTGGCTGGTGAGCACGGTCTCGCCCACGATGGGCTTGGCAACGCCCTGCTTGCGCAGTTCGCGCAGCGCGCGAGCGGATTCTTCTTCGTTCGAATAGACGAACACCACGTCCGCATTGCTCTGCTTCGCCTTGAGCACCGGTGCCGAGAAGTCGAGCTGGTTCTGTTCCGTGGAAATGTCGGCCACGACTTTCACGCCCAGGGGCTCGAGCGCCTTCATCAGCGCCTCGCGCCCGCCCTTGCCGAAGTCGTTGTTGACGTAGATGAGGGCGAGCGTCTTTGCATTGAGCGTGTTGGCGATGTAACGCGCCACCTTGGGCATCGCGGTGTCCTGCGTGAAGCTGGTCCGGAAGATGTACGGGTTGCCCTGCTTGGTGATCGCAGCGGCTTCGCCGCCCGTGAAGTTGGGAATCTCCGCCCGCTTGGTCTCGGCCATGCTGACGAGGATCGAGCCCGAGAAGACGGGCCCGAACACCGCCACCACGCCGTCATCCACGGCCTTCGTCGCCAGGCCCTTGGCCACGCCCGGGTTGCTTTGCGTGTCGGCCACGGTGCTCTGCAACTGGCGGCCCAGGATGCCGCCGGATGCATTGATCTCCTTCACGGCCATCTCCATGCCGTTCTTGAAGTTGGTGCCCGAGGTTGCGCCCGCGCCGGACAGCTCCACGATGGCCGCGATCCTGATGGGCTGCTGCGCCTGCGCGCCGGCTACCGCGGTCAAGGTCAGGCCGGCGGCGGCCAGCAGAAGGCTCAGGTACTTGCGCATGGTGTCTCCGGTTGTTGTCGAGCACGGTCGCTGATGGTGTCGAAACCGAAGAAGCGCAGGTATTCGGGTATCTGCTGAACAGTGCTCGAGAAAGCCGGGTTGATGTTTCTAGCCTTCGGCCTGAATCCCGATCAGCGCCTGCTGGTAGGCATCCGGAAGCTGCCACTTGCGGGCGCCTTCCACCATGAGGCCGAGGTATGCCGTGCTCGGCACGTGTTCGACAGACGACTTGTCGAACACCTCGTAGGTGATCGCGTCAAGGCAGCCGCCATCCGGCGTGGAGACTTTCACTTGCGCGCGCACGTAGGCGGGCGGGCTGAGATGCGCGCCCTCATGTCGGTCGAGTGCGTCAAGATCCTCTGTGCTCATCTCGAACAGTGCGCCCCACACGGACTCACCAGGCGCCGGCACGATGTCGGCGACGCCGCACTGGCGCTTCGGCGAATAGCGGGTGAATGCCAGCCGGTAGCCGGGCAACTCCGCGACACAGATGAACTTCCGGGACGGGCAACGTGCGCCGATCTGGTCGTGCGACATGTTGGAGCCGTAGGCGAAATATCTGGGCATGGACGGAGTTTCCCTCAAGCGCCAAGCTCCTCCACCCTCAGCGTCGTCACCGCGCCAGCCGTGACGGGATGCGCGGCCAGCATGCGAACGATCAGGTCCAGCGATCCCTGCACGACAGGCTCCGTCAGCACGAGAACCTGGGCGCCCATCCCGGGCCGCTCGACCGCGAGCACCACTTGTCGTACCGGGAGCTTCTGCACTGCCAGCCAGGCAGCCACCGTTTCGACATCCGCCGCGGACTGCACAGGCACCCGCATGTAATGCGGCGTGCAGACCGAGCCGCCAGGCAACACAGGCCAGGTGTTCATCGCGTGGGCTTGGAAACCCAGGTGCGGCACCCGCTGCGCCGCATGCGTGCCCTCGAGGCGCGCCACGTCCACGAGGTCGGCAATCACCGCGGATGCGGTCTGCTCCGAACCCGCTCCCGCGCCGTAGTACATCGTCAGGCCTGCCGCGTCGCTCTTGACCATGACGGCGTTCATCGATCCGTTGACGTTGGCCATCAGGTGCGCAGCCGGCACCAGTGCGGGCTGCACGCGCAACTCGACGCCCTCTTGCGTCCGGCGGGCCACGCCCAGCAGCTTCACGCGAAAGCCGAGCTGTTCGGCACAGGCCACGTCCACACCTTGCAGTGCGTCAATGCCCGTCACCTGCGCATCCGCAAAGCGCAATGGCATGCCGAAGGCATTGGCGGCCAGCAGCGTGAGCTTGTGGGCGGCATCGACGCCTTCGACGTCGAAGCTCGGGTCGCTTTCCGCGTAACCGAGCGCCTGGGCCTGTGCCAGCGCGGCGCCGAAGTCCAGGCCATCGTCGCGCATCTTGCTCAGGATGAAGTTGGTGGTGCCGTTGATGATGCCGGCCACCCATTCGATGCGATTGGCCGCGAGGCCTTCGCGCAGGGCCTTGATGATGGGGATGCTCACCGCCACCGCGCCCTCGTAGGCGACCGCGACGCCCTGTTGCCGCGCGGCGGCGAAGATCTCCGTGCCGTGCACGGCCAGCAGTGCCTTGTTGGCAGTGACCACATGTTTGCCATGCGCAATCGCGGCCAGCACCCAGTCGCGCGCCGGGCCGGTGCCACCGGCCACCTCGACCACCACGTCCACGTCGGGATGGCTCGCAACACGCAGAGGGTCATCCGTCAGCGCGACGTGCTCGCCCACGATGTCGGCGGCACGCGCGAGGTTGCGGGCCGCGACGATCACCATCTCGATCGACCGTCCCGCGCGGCCGGCAATGTCGGCCTGGTTGCGGGCAAGCACGCGAAAGGTGCCTGCGCCCACGGTGCCGATGCCGATCATGCCCACGCGTAGGGGACGGATGGACGCGCAAGGGCTGCGCAACGGTTCGAGAGACTGGACGGGATCGCGATACATGGACTTCTCCGGACGTGAAACGAAAAAACCCAGCTGCCAGAGCTGGGTTTCATTCATTCGGGGGAGAAGAGAGACACCAGGTGGCTGCCGGAACGGCCACCTGCGCGTGCTCAGGTGGCCGCGGTGGTAATGGTGGTAATCATTCGTGCATCCATTGCCCGCACTGCCCGCGCGAAGGCGGACGGCATCATGCGGCCCATGGGGGCGGCGCTGATGACGGTCTGGAGTGGAAGGCACGACATGGGGCCGCAGTGTACAGGAGCCTTGGTTCGTCAGTCGAGTTGGGCCGCGAGCAGCCGCGCCACGTGGATCGCATCGCGCTGTGCGCCGTCGGCGATCTGGTGGCGGCAGCTCGTGCCGTCGGCCACGACGATGGCGTCGGGGTTCTTGCGCACGGCGGGCAGCAGGCTGGCCTCCGCCATCTGCATCGAGACCTCGTAGTGGGAGGCCTCGTAGCCGAAGCTGCCCGCCATGCCGCAGCATGAACTCTCGATCAGTTCCGGCTTGGCGCCCGGGATGAGCTTGAGGACATCAAGGATCGGACTGACGGCGCCGAAGGCCTTCTGGTGGCAATGGCCGTGAAGCAGGATCGGCTTCTCGACCGGCGTGAGCGCGAGCTGGAAGCGGCCCGCCTTCACCTCGCGCGCGATGAACTCCTCGAACAGCAGCGCCTGGCCGGCAACCGTCTCCGCTTTCGCACCCAGCCCCATGACCAGCGCTTCGTCGCGCAGTGTCAGCAGGCACGAGGGTTCGAGCCCCACGATCGCGATGCCAGCCTCGGCCAGCGGCAGCAGCGCGTCGATCAACGCACCCGCCTTGGCCTTGGCTTCGCTCACCATGCCGCTGGCAAGATAAGTGCGGCCGCAGCAGTGATGGCCGCCATCCTTGTGCACCGTGTGCAGCGCATAGCCTGCGGCCTTGAGCACACGCACCGCCGCCAGCGCGTTCTCACTCTCGAAGTTGCCATTGAAGGTGTCGACGAAGAGAACCGCCACCTTGCGGCCTTCACCCGCCGCGGCGATGGCCTGCTCGCGGCTCGCGAACATCGATGCATCGCTGGAGCGCCAGAAGGTGTCGCTGCGCCACTCGGGCAGCGAGCGCTTCGCTGAAAGGCCCAGCATCTTTTCACCGAGCCAGCGCGCACCCGGCACCGTGTTGCGCAGATTGAGCAGCCACGGCATTCGGCTTGCGGCTTGCGCGTAGTCCGGCAGCCGGGCGATGAGCTTGTCCTTGAGCGTGTGCCCGTGCTTCTGCTTGTAGTGCGACAGGAACTCGATCTTCATCTTCGCCATGTCGACGCCGGTCGGGCAGTCGCGCTTGCAGCCCTTGCAGCCGACGCACAGGTCCATCGTCTCGTGCAACGCCTCGCTGGTGAAGGCGTCGGGACCGAGCTGGCCGGAGATCGCGAGCCGCAACGTGTTGGCGCGGCCACGCGTGAGGTGCTGCTCGTCGCGCGTCACGCGGTAGCTCGGGCACATCGTGCCGGCATCGAACTTGCGGCAGTGGCCGTTGTTGTTGCACATCTCTACGGCCTTGGCGAAGCCACCCGTGATGTCGCCACCGGTGCCCGGCGAGGTGGTCACCTCTGTCACCGGATCGGCCTGCACATTCCATGCGGACCAGTCGAGCACGGGCGTGAGCGGGATGCGCCGGTACGGCTTGGGCGCAGTCGCGGGCGCGAAGCGAAACAGCGAGCCGTCGTCCATCTTCGGCGGATCGATGATCTTGCCGGGGTTGAAGAGATTGATCGGATCGAGCTTCTGCTTGATGGAACGGAAAGCCTCGTTGATCGCCGGGCCGAACTGCCATTCGATCCACTCGCCACGACACAGGCCATCGCCGTGCTCGCCACTGAAAGCGCCCTTGTACTTGCGCACCAGTGCACCAGCTTCCTCGGCAATGGCGCGCATCTTGGCCGCGCCGTCGGTGCGCATGTCCAGGATCGGCCGCACGTGCAGCGTGCCCACGGACGCATGCGCGTACCAGGTGCCCCGGCTGCCGTGCTTGGCGAACACTTCGGTGAGACCGTCGGTGTACTCCGCCAGATGCTCCAGCGGCACCGCGCAATCCTCGATGAAGCTCACCGGCTTGCCGTCGCCCTTGAGGCTCATCATGATGTTGAGGCCGGCCTTGCGCACTTCCCAGAGGTTCTTCTGCGGTGCGTCGTCGCGCATCTCGACCACGCTGCCCGGGAGGCCGAGTTCGCCCATCAGGTCGACAAGGTCCTTCAGCCTTGGCAGCAGCGATGCCTTGTCGCTGCCCGAGAACTCGACCAGCAGGATCGCAGCGGGCCGCCCGATCAGCGCGGTCTCGACCGTCGGCTTGAAAGCCGGGTTGGCGAGGCTCAGCTCGATCATCGTGCGGTCGACCAGTTCGACCGCCGTGGGGCCCAGCTTGACGATGTGCTGCGCCGAATCCATCGCCGCATGGAAGCTCGGGAAGTTGACGATGCCGAGCACCTTGGCGCGCGGCAGTTCGGACAGCTTCAGCGTGAGGTCGCGCGTGTAGGCCAGCGTGCCTTCCGAGCCGATCAGCAGGTGCGCGAGGTTGACGCTGCCGTCGCTGGTGTACGGCTTCTCGCTCTGGTTGTCGAAGATGTCGAGGTTGTATCCGGCAACACGGCGCATCACCTTGGGCCAGCGGGCGTGGATCTCGCTGCGATGCTGCACCGCCAGTTGCTTCACATGCAGCGCGATGTCGCTCGCCCGCGCGTTCAATCCTGACACCGGTCCGAAGTCGACCAGTTCGCCATCCGACAGCCACGCGCTCGCGCCAACCACGTTGTGCACCATGTTGCCGTAGGCGATGGAGCGCGAGCCGCAGGAGTTGTTGCCCGCCATGCCGCCGAGCGTGGCCTGCGCACTGGTGGACACGTCGACCGGATACCAGAGCCCGTGCGGCTTGAGTTGCGCGTTGAGATGGTCGAGCACGATGCCCGGCTCGACGGTGACGGTGCGGCGTTCGACATCGAGGTCCAGCACGCGCCGGAAGTGCTTGCTGTTGTCAATCACCAGCGCCGCACCCGTGGTCTGGCCGCACTGGCTGGTGCCGCCGCCGCGCGCTAACACCGGGACCTTGAGGTCGCGCGCGATGTCGATGGCGGTCGCGATGTCGTGCACGGTCTTGGGCACCAGCACGCCGACCGGCATGATCTGGTAGATCGACGCATCGGTCGCATAGCGGCCGCGCGATGCATCGTCGAAGAGCACTTCGCCCTGCGTTTCGACCGCCAGGCGCCTTGCAAGGGCCTCGCAGGTTTCGTTGGGGGGAAGGACGGTACCGGCTGGCTGGAGATGGCTCGCGGGCTCGATGCGCATGGGTGGGGCTTCAGATCTTGGCCGCGTTGGGCCGTGGATAGATTTCGCCGGCGCGCAGCAGCTCCAGCACGGTGTCGCGCTTGCGGTTGAGGTGCTCGATCAGCACCTGACGCATCGCGGCCGGGTCGCGCGCACTGAGCGCCGCGATCATCCTTTCATGTTCGGCGACCGCATCCGCCCACTTCGTCTCGTTCTGGTTGGTGCGAAAACGCAGCGACTGCACACGCGCGTTGATCGACCGATAGGTGCTCGTCAGCAGCGGGTTCTTCGCCGCATCGTTGATCGCCGCGTGGATCCGCGCGTTGATGCGGTAGTAGCCGGAGAGGTCGCGCCGCGCGAAGCAGGCCAGCATTTCGTAGTGCAGCGCACGCAGCTCGGCCAGTTCTTCATCGGTGATGCGTTGCGCCGCCAATTCGCCGGACATGGCTTCGAGCATCGACAACAGCTCGAAGGTGTTGACCACATCGGCCTCCGTCAGCTTGACGGCCACCGCGCCCCGGTTGGGCAGCAGGTCGACCAACCCCTCCGCCGCCAGCAGCTTGATGGCCTCGCGCAGCGGGGTCCGCGAAACGCGCAACTGCTCGCACAACTCGCGCTCGTTGAGCTTGGCCCCGGGTGCGATCTGCCCTTCGATGAGCATCGTGCGCAGCCGGGCCGCCACCTGGTCATGCAGCGCGAGACGCGAGATTTCGATTACTTCCGCCATGGGTTCATTTCCTTGATTTGCATTTTGAATGCAAATTCAGCCCGTCTCAAGCACAGCATCTAGGTGATAACCATCATCGCGTTTTGTGTTTTGAATGCAAAACTGAAAAAGAAAGGACGGCTCCATGCTTCAACTCGACTCCCATCCCACCGGCAGGCACTTCCTACAGATCCCCGGGCCGAGCCCGGTGCCCGACCGCATCCTGCGCGCGATGAGCCTGCCCACCATCGACCATCGCGGACCCGAGTTCGGCGCGCTCGGCCGGCAGGTGCTGACGGGCATCCGGAAGATCTTCAAGACGCAACACCCCGTCGTCATCTACCCGGCCTCGGGCACAGGCGCCTGGGAGGCCGCGTTGTCCAACACGCTGAGCCCCGGCGACCACGTGCTGATGTACGAGACCGGCCACTTCGCATCGCTCTGGCAGAAGATGGCGACGCGGCTGGGGATCTCGACCGAGTTCCTCGCCTTCAATGGCACCGACGAGCATTTGCCGAACGCGCCGGGCTGGCGCCGCGGTGTGCAGGCGGATCAGATCGAAGCGCGCCTGCGCAAGGACACCGAGAAGAAGATCAAGGCCGTGTGCGTGGTGCACAACGAGACCTCCACAGGGGTGACCTCCGACATCGCTTCGGTGCGCCGCGCCATCGATTCTGCCGGCCACCCTGCCCTGCTGATGGTCGACAGCATCTCCGGCCTCGCGAGCGCCGACTTCCGTCACGACGAATGGGGCGTGGACGTCACCATCAGCGGCTCGCAAAAGGGGTTGATGCTGCCGCCGGGCATCAGCTTCAACGCCATCTCGCCGCGTGCGCTCGAGGCATCGAAGAGCGCCAAACTGCCGCGCTCGTTCTGGGCCTGGGACGAGATCGTCGAGATGAACAAGGACGGCTACTGGCCCTACACACCCAACACCAATCTGCTTTACGGCCTCTCGGAGTCGCTGGACATGATCCTCGGCGAGGGCCTGGACAACGTCTTCGCACGCCACCAGCGCTGGGGTGCCGGCGTGCGCGCCGCGGTGAATGCATGGGGCCTGCCGATCCAGTGCGCGGACCCGGCCGTGTATTCACCGGTGCTCACGGGCGTCATCACGCCCGAAGGCGTCGATGCGGATGCGCTGCGCCGGCTGATTCACCAGCGCTTCGACCTGTCGCTGGGCACGGGACTGGGCAAGCTCAAGGGCCGCATGTTCCGCATGGGCCACCTCGGCGACAGCAACGACCTCACGCTCGTCGCGATGGTGGCCGGTGTCGAGATGGGTCTGAAGCTCGCCGGCGTGAAGCTGACCGGCAGCGGCGTGCAAGCCACGATGGACTACTTCGCCGCCCATGCCGCGCCGGCCGCGCTTCAGAAGGCCGCCTGAACATCCAAGCATTCATTCGAAAAACGGAGACAACATGCAGCGACGTTCCTTCATCCAGGCCGCAGGCGCGGCGGCGGCCACTCTCGGCATGCCCAGCGTGTTCGCGCAGGACTGGCCCTCCGGCCCCGTGCGCATCGTGGTGGGTTTTCCGCCGGGCGGCGGCACCGATGCGCTGGCCCGCGTGGTCGCGCAGAAGCTCTCCATCATGTGGAACCAGACGGTCATCGTCGAGAACAAGGGCGGCGTCGCGGGCGTGCTGGCAGCCGAGTACGTGGCAACCCAGCCGAGCGATGGCAGCACGCTGCTGATGGCGCACATCAACAGCCACGCCCTCGCGCCGAGCCTGCAACCCAAGCTGCGCTACAACGTGGAGCGCGACTTCGTGCCGATCGTGCTGGTTGGCGTGACACCCAACCTGTTGATCGCCAGCCCCACGCAGAAGGCCGTGACGGTCAAGGACATCGTTTCCCTTTGCGCTGCCGAACCCGGCAAGGTGAGCTTCGGCTCGGCCGGCTCCGGCTCTGCGCAACATCTGGCGCTGGAGATGTTCAAGCTGCAGGCGAAGGTCGATGCGATGCACGTGCCGTACAAAGGCAGCGGGCCTCTGCTGACCGACCTCATGGGCAGCCAGATCCAGTACAGCTTCGAGACGATGACGGCAGCCACGCCGCACGTGAAGAGCGGCAAGGTGATCGGCGTGGCCCAGACGCGAACCAAGCGCGCCAAGGGCCACCCGACTATTCCGACCATGCAGGAACAGGGCTTCGACGGTTTCGAAGCCACCACCTGGTACGGACTCGCAGGCCCCGGCAAGCTGCCGTCCAGCATCGCGGACAAGATCAATCGCGACGTCAACACGGTGCTGGCCATGCCCGATGTGCAGGAGCGGCTCGATGCCTACGGCGCCGAAGACGGCGGCGGCTCGCGCGAAAAATTCGCCAAGTTCATTTCTACCGAGATCGAGAAGTGGGCCAAGGTCGTCAAGGACGGCAAGGTGAAGGTGGACGCATGACGGACCTCGCAACAGCCCTCGCATCGGCGTGGCGCGAGCGCCGCACTCTGACCTCTGCATCGTGGACGGACAGCGTTGGCGATGCGGCGCAAGCCTATGCCGTGCAGGACCGCGTGGCGCAGGCGATGGGCTGGTTCGGCGCGGCCGTGCCCGGCCACTGGAAATCCGGCGGCCCTTCGCGCGACGCCGTGCTGACACACGCCCCCTTGCCACTGGCGGGCGTGCGCGCCAGCCCCGCGAACTACGGCGACATGCACTTCAATACGCCAGGCATCGAATCCGAAATCGCACTGCGCCTCGGCGAGGCCGTGACGCCCGAACGCGCCGCGAACCTCACGCCGGAGAGCGCCGCGACCTTGATCGACGCGATGACCGTCTCGATCGAAATCGTCGATTCGCGCTGGGAAAACCCGGCACGGACAGCGGCTCTGTTGAAGCTGGCAGACCTGCAATCGCACGGTGCCTTGGTGCTGGGCGCCTGGGTGCCTTATGCAGCACGCGACTGGGCCGCACAGGTCTGCGAGACGCGCATCGGCAGCAACGCACCCGATCTGCGCAAGGGCGCGCATTCGTTGGGCGACCCTGCATGGCTGCTGCCGATCTGGCTGCGGCACGTCACGCGGGATGGCGCGAGCGTGCCAGCGGGCACCGTGGTCACCACAGGCTCTTGGGTCGGCGTGCTGCCTGTTCAGAGGGGTGACACCGTGGTGGTCGAATTCCCGGG
The DNA here is from genome assembly GCA_017744935.1 of Variovorax sp. Lineage (GTDB taxonomy): Bacteria > Pseudomonadota > Gammaproteobacteria > Burkholderiales > Burkholderiaceae_C > Variovorax. Next base: position 110,124 of record JAGIAI010000004.1, on the reverse strand, counting down.
CATCGGGCGCGCAGAAGCGCGACTCTGATTCAGCGCAGCGTCAGAGCGAACTCATCGAGCTGCGTGATGCAGGTGTCCCAGCCGTCGTAGAAGCCCATCTCCTCGTGGCGGTCGCGCGTGGCCTTGTCGGGGTGCATGACGGTAGCGACATAACGGGTGCCTTCGGCCTCGTCGGCCATGGTGATGACGGCCGAGAAGGCCATCCATGGCGTGGCCGGGCGCCATCCGCCCGTCAGCATCGACGTGAACGCGATGCGCGATTCAGGCACCACCTCGAGGAAGCAGCCGGGGTTGTCGCTGGTTCCGCCGTCCGGCCCCCGCATGAAGGTGTGGAAATTGCCGCCGGGACGCATGTCGAAGGCGCGCACCTCCGTGGTCCACGGCCGTGGGCACCACCATTCCTTGAGCAGTCGCGGGTCGGACCACGCCTGCCACAGCAGCTTGCGTGGCGCACGGACGATGCGCGAGATGACGAGGTCCTGATCACTGGCGGCGTCTGAGTTTTCCTTGGGCACGGGTGTTCTCCTGGTGAAGTCTCTCTACGAAGGCGACCATGCGATCGGTGCGCGCTTCCCATGTCGCACGCTCCTCTGCCAGCCAGCGCTCCGCGTGATTCAGCGACGCAGGCAGGAGTTCGCAGGTGCGCACGCGGCCAACCTTGTCCGAGCGGATGACCCCACTTCGCTCCAGCACCGACAGATGCTTCATGAACGAAGGCAGCGCCATGTCGAACGGCGCCGCGAGCACCGAGACCGTTTCCGGCCCGCGGACCAGCATGCTCACGATGTCCCGGCGCGTGGGATCGGCCAGGGCATAGAAGATGTCCGTCAGACTCTCGGGTTCGGCGCATTGGTTAGCCATTTGGATAAGTATATGGAGGGCCGGAATGACTTGCAAGCCGGTGTGCTGGTGAGAGCGAGTGCAGCCTTTGCCTCGGCGGAGGCTCGCCAGGCGCAAGTTCCAAGCCCCCCTCCTTGGGGTTGGCATACGCTCAGCCAGCGGCTAGCCTTTCAGTGGCGGCATTTGCTCGCCGCATAAGGATGAGGAGGAGAGCCATGAACTCAGCTTCGACCACCTGCAACTGCGGCGGCTCTTCGGAGCCTTCCGACATGAAGAACATCGGGCGCGTCAGGCGCCTGCTCATGCGCCTTGGGCTGGCGCAGCACCAGCCGGACCCCCTTCGGTTGCTCACAGACATCGCAAGCCTCAGGGCGTCGGTGCATGCGCGCGTGTGCGTGGATGATCCCCGTACCAAGCTCCATCGCGAGATTGGCCTACGCTACCTGACCCTGGCGTGTGACGCCGCCAGGGCGCACGATGTAGCCTCGGGGTACGAATACCTGCACATCGCTGATCGCGAAGCTGTCTTTCTGATGACACGGGCTGAGCGCAAGGTGCGGGCACAGTCGCTAGAGGCGGAAGCAAGAAGCGCCGACAAGTTTGGGACCTCGTGGCGCAGCCGGGCGATATTGAGTCTGCTCGAAATGGGCCGCACGGAATCGCCCAAGCGATTCCCTTTCTGCAGTCGTGACGACATATTGCCCGAGGCACTCGCAGAGGCGGTTGCGCATCAAAACACGCTCGTCAGGAACGAACATCGCAAGACGGACAAGATGCGCTGGCAACTGGCTTGGCTTGGGTTCATCGTTCTGGTGCTCGTACTGATGGCGTTGGGGTTTGCTTTCAAGCAGCACTTGGCGGACGACCTGAATGGCGTGAATCTGCTGGCGGTCTGTATCTACCTAGGATTGCTCGGGGGCTTTATCAGCTCAGCTATTACCCAACGGACGGCGGATCGCAAGATGCGGGTTCCTGAGATGGAGGTCGGTTTTTACGCTGCATTGGCACGCGGCGCTCTAGGCGCAGCGACTTCGATTCCCGTATATGTCCTCGCCAGGAGCGGCCTGATCGCTGTGGGCGCTCCAGGGCTCTCTCAAACCTGGGGGGTGCTTTTTCTGTGTTTTTTTGCAGGATTCAGCGAGCGGTGGTTCCTCAAGACCGTTACGTCCGCTGCCCCAGATGACAAGAGGGCGGGCGAAACGAGGTAGGGTTCAGCAACGAGACTTAGCAAAGCGAGGTTTTGATGGATAGCGAATCTGAGTACTTCCGGGCCGGTGTCGGCGCGCTGGTAATAGATGCGAATGGCCGGGTACTCGCCTTCCGGCGAAGCAAGGGCAGCGTGAGCGAATGGCAGTTGCCGCAGGGTGGCGTGCTCCACGCGGAGGAGCCCGCCAAGGCCGTGTTCCGCGAGGTCGCGGAAGAGACCTCGATTCCCGAGACGAAACTGGAGCTTGTCGACGAAATAGAGGAATGGATCGGGTACGAACTCCCCGAGGCCTATCGGTCGGCGAAGACCGAGCGCGGACAGGTCCAGAAGTGGTTTCTTTTCCGGTTTTCCGGCACGGACAGCGACATTCGTCCCGATGGCTCCGAGTTCAGCGGCTGGCAATGGATGACGCCGGCACAATTGCTTGCCGCTGCCGTTCCGTTCCGGCATGCGGCATACCGGCGCGTGTTCGAGCGCTTTGCGGCGCACCTGACCGAGGTTTAGCCGGCACTACGCCTTGGTGACCAACACCGAGTGAGCTTGCCCGAGTCACGAACCGCGCCCACCGAGTACTCGAGCAAAAACGTCACTGTCCACATTCCCGCCGGTGAGCGCAACGCCCACCGATTTCCCTCGCAGTCGCTCGCGCTGCTGCATGGCCGCTGCCAGCGCTGCAGCGCCCGCACCCTCGGCGACGTTGTGGGTGTCGGCGAAGAGCACGCGCATCGCCTCGGCCACCTCGTCGTCCGTGACGGCGACGATGTCGTCCGCTTCGCGCAGCATGACCTGCAGGGCCTCGTCCTCGGCAATGCGGCAGGCCATGCCATCAGCCAGTTGGGTGCTGACGGGCGAGGCAACGACGTGTCCGGCGCGGAACGAGTCGAGAAAACTCGTCGCATGCGCGGAGACCACACCGACCAGCTTGCTGCGGGCACCCACGAAGGCCCGTGCGGCCGCCGCTGCGCAGAAGCCGGAGCCGAGCCCGATCGGGATGTAGACCACATCCGGCTCCTCGCCACGCGCAAAGTTCTCGAAGAACTCGAGCCAGTACGTCATCACGCCTCGCACCAGCTCGCGGTGATACGAGGGCACCATGTGCAAGCCGCGTTCGGCGGCCAATGCAATCGCGTGTTCGCGCGCGGCCTGGAACTCATCGCCGTGCTCCAGCAGCGTGACGCCGAGTGCCCGCATCGCCGCATTCTTCTCCACCGAATTGCCGTGGGGAACGACGACGATCGCCGGGATACCGAAGCGACGCGCCGCCCATCCCACCGATTGCCCGTGATTGCCACGCGTAGCCGAGACGACGCCGGCGATGCCGGGCTCGTTGCGCGCGAGCGCATCGAAGTACGTGAGGCCTCCGCGCACCTTGAAGGCGCCGGCGGGCGTGTGGTTCTCGTGCTTGACCCACACCGTGAACCCAAGACGCTCGCGCAGCAGGGGCCACGCGTACTGCGGTGTGGGCGGCACCGTCGCGCGCACGATCGCGCGGGCGGACTGAACCTCTTCGCTCGTAAAACTCAGCGTCATCAAGCTTCTCCAGAAATGAATGCACGGCGACTCCCCACTCATGGAGAGTCTTGCAGGGCGCGCTCGTTCAGAAAAGACCTTGCTGCGCGCTTGTCAGTGCCATGAAATTCTCTCCCATGGGCTGGAGGATGGCATCGGCAATCGGCTGGAGCTGCTTGATCAGATAGTGGTCGTAGTCGATGCGGGAATGCCGCGTCTCCAGCGGCTCCGGGCCGTTCTGCGTCATGACGTATTGAATCCAGCCGCCCTTCTGGTACTGCAGGGGTCGGTTGATCCGGCCGTTGTATTCGTCGGCAATGCGCGCGGCACGGACCTGCGGCGGCACATTGACCTGGTAGGCATCGAGACGATGGCGCAGCCGCTTCCGGTAGACGAGAAGGTCATCCTTCTGCCCGGCCAACGTCGAGCGCGCGTAGTCGGCCACGAACTCCTTGAAAGGGTCGCCGTGGAAGATGCGTGAGAGCAGACCTTCCTGGAACTGGCGCGCCAGCGGAGTCCAGTCGCTGCGGGCCATCTCCAGGCCGCGATAGACCATCTCTTCCTTGCCCGCGGCATCCACACTGAGGCCCGCGTAGCGCTTCTTGCTGCCTACGTCCGACCCACGAATGGTCGGCATGAAGAACTTCTTGTAGTGGGTGTCGAACTCGATTTCAAGGTGGTTCGCCAGGTCGTGCTCCTCGCGCAGAGTACGCGTCCACCAGTCGTTGATGTCGCTCACCAGGTTGGCCGCGATGGCGTGCGCTTCCTCGTTGGTGTGGGTTCGCTTGAGCCAGATGAAGATCGAATCGGTGTCGCCGTAGATGGCCTCGTAGCCCCGCTTCTCCACGAAGGCGCGCGTGAGCTTCATCATCTCGTGCCCCCGCAGCGTGATGGCGGAGACGACCTGGGGATTGAAGAAGCGGCAGTCGGCCGCACCCAGCACACCGGCAAAGGAATTCATGAGCAGCTTCAGGGCCTGCGACAGCGACTCGTTCCTGGCGAGCTTGGCCTCGTCGCGTGCCCGCCAGAGGGTGGTCACGATGGCAGGCAGGCAATGCATATCCCGCGAGAACATGGTGCCCTTCGGCCCCTTGACCACCTTTGCCGGATCGCCCGCTTTCGCACCTTCGACAAAGCCGACCGGGTCGACCAGAAACGTTCGAATGATCGAGGGATACAGACTCTTGTAATCCAGCACGACGACCGAGTCATAGAACCCTGGCTTCGAGTCCATCACGTACCCGCCGGGGAAGGCCTTGCTCGCAACCTCGCCCACGTTCGGAGCGACGTAGCCCAGGCGATGCATCCGGGGCAGATAGTGGTGGCTGAAGGCGGCAATGGAGCCACCGAAGTGGTCCATCTGAAGCCCGGTAGTGTGGGCGCGCTCCATCATGAACTGCAGCAACGTCGTCTTGTCGAAGATGCGCAAGACCAGCTCGCAGTCACGGATGTTGTAGAGGGCGAGCGCCGGTTTGTCCTCCTGGTAGCGCCGCTCGATCTCGGCCATCTTGTCGTACTCGTCACCGATGGCCTTGCCCTCCCCCAGCAACGCCTGCGAGACAGCCTCCAGGCTGAAGGAGGGAAAGCTCTTCGACGCGGCTCTGAGTGCCTCGATGCCGTCGATGACCACCCGACCGGGCACGGCCGCGAACAGGTAGCCCTGCTTGCCCGGATGGGTCCGCCAATCGATGGGCCGACGCTCGCGGCCCAGGAGAAGTTGCGCCCCGCATGCGTCTGCACCCTTCTGCAGAACGCGCAGATCGAACTGGATGACGCTCCATCCGATGATGACGTCCGGGTCGTTCCTCTCGAACCAATCGTTGAGCTTCTCGAGCAAGGCCTTGCGAGTCGGGCAATAGATGAGGGAGAAGCCAGCGGGATCGTTCGACCCGGATGGCCGCTCGCCCAGCATGAAGACAACGCGGTCTACCGCCCCATCCAGCGCAATGGAATAGAGCTCTTCGTCCTGGCTGGTCTCGATGTCCAGGGACACCACTTTCAACACCGGCCGGTAGTCGGGCGCCGGCCTCAGCTTGCAGTCGACGATGGTGGAGCGGTCCGCGCTCCCTCCTTCCGCCAGCACACCGGCGGTGATGAACCGCTCCATCAGGAAGCGGTCGTGCGGGCGCACGTCGGCTTCGAACAGCGGGATGCCCTGTGTCCGGAGGGCACGTGCCAAACGACCCAGTTGGCGGAAATGCCTCGAGTAGACGCCGACGACCGGTTCCTGGTGAAAGGACTTCAGTTCGAGTTCGCGCACCTCCAACCCCGGCATCGCGGCGAGGTGTGCTTCGACCGACTCCCTGTACTTCGTTTCGACGAATGCGACAGATGTCTGGGAGGTCAGGACCACCTTCCTCGGTCCCGCATCGGTTGCCAGCCAGTACTCGATTTCGGTACCCGCTGTGATGTCACGCCAGTGGCGAGTGAGGATGAATCCTTTGATTTCAGTGGGGACCACGAGAGCCGGAACAGAAGCTTTAGCCATTCTTCGCTGCCTCGCCGTGGAGCCATGACAGGAAAGCCTCGACCGGCGCGCGCTTCCCGTGGCGCGCCGGATACACCACGAAGTGCGCCTTGATGCGTACGGCCTTGTCCAGGCTCAGGATCGGCTTGACCTTTCCCTCTGCCATGTGCCGTCCGGCAATAGTGGAGCTCTCCAGGGCCACGCCCAGGCCCAGTGCGGCGGCATCGAGCGACATCATCGCGCGGTCGAAGCGAAGGACGAATCGCTCGGGCGCACGCTGGTTGGTATGGGCCTTGAACCAGTCCGACCACTGCACCACGCTGACGTTGCTCTGGATCAGCGGCACATCCAGCAACTGCTCCGGCCGCTTCAGGCGGTGCTGGCGAATGAAAGCAGGACTCGCCAGCGGCACGATCTTCTCTTCGAAGAGCGGTTCGATCACGAGGTCGGGCCAATGCGGCACGCCATAGCGGATGTCGATGTCCGCCTGCCCGAGCCTGAAGTCACTGTGGGTGTGCGCGGCCGACAGATTGAGCGAGATGTCGGGATAGGCCTGCGCAAAAGCGGCCAGGCGCGGTAGCAGCCACAAGCTCGCAAAGCTGGGCGTGGAGTGCACGTAGAGGCTGTTGCGCACCCCCTGGCGCAGGTCGTCGCTCGCCGCGCCGATGGCCTGCAGCGCGCCGCTGACGCGCGTGAGGTACTGCTCGCCCGCGGCACTCAGGCGCACGCCATGCGCGCTGCGTTCGAACAGGCGCACGCCAAGGTGCGCCTCGAGCCGCGCCACCTGGTGGCTGATTGCCGATGCCGTGAGATGCAGCTCGGCGGCGGCCAGCGCAAAGCTGCGGCGGCGGGCCACAGCCTCGAAGGCCTGGAGGTTCACGAAAGGCGGGATGGAGGCCATGGGGGAACCCTGACGTCAGATGAAGTCCTGTCATCTTAGGCTGATAACTCTTCGCTTGTCGTCAAGTCACCAGGCGCGGAACATCCGTTTCCAGGAACTCAGGAGACAAGGCGATCACGCAAGTGCGCCAGCCATCAAGGCCTCGCCGAACGCATCGGCATCTCCGCCGTTCGATCCATCGATCCACCAGTTCAAGGAGACAACCGAGATGCCGAACTCTGACAACCATGGGGCCCGAGGCCGGGCGATGCCGCAAGCGAACATGGGGAGCCTGAAGTGAGCAGCGCGCTGCTGGAAGCACACCCCGTGCAATCGGACGGCTCGCTCCTGGCGCGTGCCGAGTCGTGGCTCGGCCACGCCATCGAGATTCCCGCCGCCGCGCTGGTCGTGGGCGAAGTGGGCGTGCTGCTGGCGGGTGTGGTCATGCGCTTCATCTTCAACAGCCCGATTCCCTGGGCCGATGAACTCGCGTCGATCCTGTTTCTCTGGCTCGCCAACCTGGGCGCCGCCGTGGCGCTGCGTCGCGGCTCGCACATGCGCACCACTGCGCTCGTGTCGCGCTGGGGTCCTCGCGCGAGGGCCTGGGCCGAAGCCCTGGCGATCGCGGTGCCCTGCCTGATGCTCGTGATCCTGATCGGTCCGATGACCGAATACGCGGCCGACGAATGGATCGTGCAGACCCCGGCCCTGTCGTGGCCGAACACGATCCGCGCCGCGGCGGTGCCTGCGGGCGCGGCGCTGATGATCGCGCTCGGCCTGCTGCGCCTGGCCCGCGTCGGCATCGCCGATCTCGTCGGTGTGGCCCTCGCGATCGCAGCGCTGGCTGGCACGCTCTATCTCGGCTCGGGCTGGCTGCAGTCGGTCGGCAACTGGAATCTCGTCATCTTCTTCGCGTTGCTGCTGGGCGCCGGCGTCCTGCTCGGCGTGCCGATCGCGTTCTGCTTCGGCATGGCGACGGTGGCCTTCCTGCTTTGCGTCACGTCCACGCCGCTCGCGGTGGTCAGCGGTCGCATCGACGAAGGCATGAGCTCGCTGATCCTGCTGGCCGTCCCCCTGTTCATCCTGCTGGGGCATCTGGTGGAAATGACGGGCATGGCCAAGGCGATGGTCGACTTCCTGGCATCGCTGCTGGGCCATGTGCGGGGCGGCCTGAACTACGTGCTGCTCGGAGCGATGCTGCTGGTGTCCGGCATCTCCGGCGCCAAGACCGCCGACATGGCCGCCGTGGCGCCGGTGCTGCTGCCGGAGATGAAGAAGCGCGGCAACGACGAAGGCGAGCTGATCTCGCTGCTGGCTGCGTCCGGCGCCATGGCCGAGACCGTTCCGCCCTCGCTGGTGCTGATCACGATCGGCTCGGTCGCGGGCATCTCGATCGGCGCACTGTTCACCGGCGGCCTGCTGCCGGGTGTCGTGCTGGCGGTGATGCTGGCATTCCTGGCCCGCTATCGCAGCGCCGAGGTTGCCCACGGCCTGAAGCGCGCGCCCATCAGCGTCATCGGCCGCACGCTGCTGATCTCGCTGCCGGCGCTCCTGCTGCCGGTACTGATCCGCACCGCCGTGGTCGAAGGCGTGGCGACGGCCACCGAGGTGTCGACCATCGGCATTGCCTACGCAGTCGTCGCGGGCCTCTTCATCTATCGCCGCTTCGACTGGCGCCGTCTCTATCCGATGCTGGTCGACACGGCGGCCCTGTCGGGCGCGATCCTCTTCATCATCGGCACGGCCACCGGCATGTCCTGGGCGCTGACGCAGTCGGGCTTCTCGCACAGCCTGGCCGAACTGATGACCAGCGTGCCGGGCGGCAAGTACGGCTTCCTGCTGGTGTCGATCGCGGCCTTCATCGTGCTGGGCAGCGTGCTCGAAGGCATCCCTGCGATGGTCCTCTTCGCGCCGCTGCTGTTCCCGGTGGCCAAGGCCATCGGCGTGCATGAGGTGCACTACGCGATGGTGATCATCCTGGCCATGGGCATCGGCCTGTTCGCCCCGCCCTTCGGCCTGGGCTACTACGCCGCCTGCACCATCGGCCGCGCCAACCCCGACGTCGCCCTACGCCGCATCTGGCCGTATCTGGGCGCCCTGCTCGTAGGCCTGCTCATCGTGGCCTTTGTGCCCTGGTTCTCCATCGGCCTGCTCTGAGCCGTTCCCTTCACCGACTTCTCAACCAAGGACTTCCATGTCTGATCTGACGACGAATCTCCGCGAGCGGGCCTACCGCATCCGCCGCTTTGCCCTGCGCATGGGCGAGGTGCAGGGCCAGGGCTATATCGGCCAGGCCCTGGGCTGGGCGGATGTGCTTGCCGTGGCCTACGGCCACGCGCTCAACTACCGCCCCGCCGAGCCCGAGTGGGAAGGCCGCGATCGCTTCCTGCTCTCGCACGGCCACTACGCCATCGCCTTCTACGCCGCGCTGATCGAGGGCGGCATCATCCAGGAGAGCGAACTCGAAACCTACGGCAGCGACGACAGCCGCCTGCCGATGTCGGGCATGGCCACCTACACGCCGGGCATGGAGATGTCGGGCGGCTCGCTCGGCCAGGGCCTGCCGATCGCGGTGGGCATGGCGCTCGGCCTGCGCCAGAAGAAGAACCCGGCCTTCGTCTATGTGTCGATGTCCGACGGCGAACTCGACGAGGGCTCGGTGTGGGAAGCAGCCATGGGCGCTGCGCACCATCGGCTGTCCAACCTGGTCTGCCTGGTCGACATCAACAACCAGCAGGCCGACGGCCCGTCGAGCAAGGTGCTTGGCTTCGAGCCGCTGGCCGACAAATGGGCAGCCTTCGGATGGGATGTGCAGCGCGTGGACGGCAACGACTTGCCGGCCGTGCTGAAGGCCTTCGGCCATGCACGCGACCTCGCCGAGGCGAAGCCGCGCGTGATCCTGTTCGACACCTTGATGGGCAAGGGCGTGCCCTTTCTCGAACAGCGCGAGAAGAACCACTTCATCCGCGTCGACCCGCCCGAATGGCAGCAGGCGCTGCAGATCCTGGACGACAGCTGGTCGGCCGCCAAGCAAACCGAAGGAGCACTCGCATGAACACCGCTGTCGCTGAAAAGAAGAAGCCGCGCCTGACGACCTCGGCAATGATCGCCTCGATCGCGGCCGAAGGGCAGCGCGTCAAGGCTGCGCCATTCGGCAAGGCACTGGTCGAGCTGGGCGCGCAACGTCCGGAAGTCGTCGGCATGACGGCCGACCTGGCCAAGTACACCGACCTGCACCTGTTCGCGCAGGCCTACCCCGAACGCTTTCACCAGATGGGCATGGCCGAGCAACTGTTGCTCGCCGCAGCAGGCGGCATGGCCAAGGAAGGCCTGGTGCCCTTTGCCACGACTTATGCGGTGTTCGGAACGCGGCGCGCGTATGACCTCATCCACCAGGTCATCGCCGAGGAGAACCTCAACGTCAAGATGTGCTTCGCGTTGCCGGGCCTGACGACCGGCTACGGCCCCAGCCACCAGGCGACGGAGGACATCGCGATGATGCGCGGCATTCCCGGCCTGACGATCGTCGATCCGTGCGATGCACTCGACATCGAGCAGGCCGTGCCGCAGATCGCGGCGCACAAGGGGCCGGTCTACATGCGCCTGCTGCGCGGCAACGTGCCCCTGGTGCTCGACGAGTACGACTACAAGTTCGAGCTCGGCAAGGCAAAGATGCTGCGCGACGGCAACGACGTGCTGGTCATCTCCAGCGGCTTCATGACGATGCGTGCGCTCGAAGTCGCGCAGGACCTGGCGGCAGACAACGTCGGCGTCGCCGTGCTGCACTGCCCCACCATCAAGCCGCTCGACGAGGCGGCCATCGTCGAAGCCGTTCGCTACAAGCACCGCCTCGTGGTTGTCGCGGAGAACCACTCCGTCATCGGCGGACTGGGCGAATCCGTCGCGAGCGCGCTGCTGCGGCATCGCGTGCAGCCCGCCGGCTTCGAGCTTGCCGGATTGCCCGACGCCTTTCTCGACGCAGGCGCATTGCCCACGCTGCACGAGCGCTACGGCATCAGCCGCGAGGCGCTGGCCGCCCGCATCCGCCAGTGGCTGGGCTGAAACCCGGGCCCGCCCTTTCATTCAACGCAACACAACCCCTCATTGGAGATCAGCATGCTTCTCACGGACAAAGTAGCCCTCATCACCGGCGGCGCCGGCCTCAACGGACTCGGCTTCGCCACCGCGCGAATGCTGGCGGCGCAAGGCGCCCGCGTCGTGATCCTCGACCTCGAACGCGCCGACCCGGCAGGCGCAGCCGCCAAGCTCGGTCCGCAGCATGTGGGCCTGGTGGCGGATGTCACTGACAAAGCCTCTTGCGAACGCGCCGCCAAGGCGGCCCTTGAACAGTGCGGGCGCATCGACATCCTCGTCAACAACGCCGGCATCACGCAGCCGCGCAAGACGGCCGACATCACCGGCGCGGACTACGACGCGGTGCTCGACGTGAGCCTCCGCGGCACGCTCTACATGTCGCAGGCCGTGCTGCCCGCGATGCGCGAAGCCAAGTCAGGCTCGATCGTCTGCATCTCGTCGGTCTCGGCGCAGCGGGGCGGCGGCATCCTGGGCGGCCCGCACTACTCGGCGGCCAAGGCCGGCGTGCTGGGCCTGGCGCGTGCGATGGCCCGCGAATTCGGCATCGACGGCATCCGCGTCAACTGCGTGACGCCGGGCCTCATCGCCACCGACATCAACAAGGGGCTGATTCCCGATGACCGCATGCAGGGCATCCTGGACCAGATCCCCTTGAACCGCATCGGCGAACCGACCGACGTCGCGGGATGCGTCGTCTTCCTTGCCAGCCCCCTCGCCAAGTACTGCACCGGCGTCACCCTGGACGTCAACGGCGGCATGTTGATCCACTGACCGGCCGCCTCGCAATCACACAAAGGAGACAAAGATGACCCAGCTCGAAACTGCTCGTGCGAGCCTGACCCGTCGCCAGTGCCTGGCCGGTGCCGCGGCACTTCCTCTCATCGGCTTGCTGCCGCGACGCGCCCACGCCGCCGAGTTCACCTACAAGCTCGCGACCGGACAGGACCCCAGCCACCCCGTCAACAAGCGGGCGCAGGAAGCCATCGAGCGCATCAAGGAAGCGACCAAGGGGCGTCTGGAGATCCGGCTGTTCCCAGCCAACCAGTTGGGCTCGGACACGGACCTCCTGGCGCAGGTGCGCAACGGCGGCGTGGAGTTCTTCAACCAGGCCAGCTCGGTCCTGTCGACGCTGGTGCCGGCGGCGGGCATCGTCAACACCGGGTTCGCCTTCACCGACTACGACCAGGTCTGGAAAGCGATGGACGGGCCGCTCGGCAAGTACGTGCGCGGCCAGATCGAGAAGGTCGGGCTGCTCACCATGTCCAAGCCCTGGGACAACGGCTTCCGACAGATCACGACATCCACCAAGCCCATCAATACGCCCGACGACCTGAAGGGGCTGAAGCTGCGCGTGCCTTCGGCGCCGATGCTGTCGACGCTGTTCACCGCCCTGGGCGCAAGCCCGACGCCCATCAACTTCAACGAGGTGTATTCGGCGCTCCAGACCAAGCTGGTCGAAGGCCAGGAGAACCCGCTGGCGATCATCGCCACGGCGCGTCTGTACGAAGTGCAGAAGTACTGCAGCCTGACCAACCATGTGTGGGACGCGTACTGGATCCTCGGCAATCGCAAGGCCGTGGACCGCCTGCCCAAGGACATCCAGGAGATCGTCTTCCGCGAATTCGACAAGTCCGCCGACGACGAGCGCGCCGACATCGCTGCACTCAGCAAGTCGCTGCGCGGCGATCTGCAGGCCAAGGGCCTCCAGTTCGTCGAGCCCGACAAGAAGGCGTTCAAGGCCACGCTTGCCAAGAGCTCCTTCTACAAGGATTGGCGCGGCAAGTTCGGCGAGGACGCCTGGAAGCTGCTCGAAGAAAGTGCAGGGTCGCTGGCATGAGTGCAGTGCTTGCTCCGAGCACCGGCGCAGCGACCCGGCCCGCGTTGTCGAAGCTCGCCAACGCGATCCGCTTTCTCGCGATCGATGCGATCGTGCGTGCGGGCGAGGGGCATCAGGGCGTCCCCCTCGGCATGGCCGAGATCGCCACCGCGCTCTATACGCGCCACCTGAAGTTCCTGCCGGCCGACCCGACCTGGCCCGATCGGGACCGTGTCGTGCTGTCGAACGGCCATGGGTCGATGCTGCTCTACGCGCTGCTGCACCTGACGGGCTACGAGGCCATCTCGATCGACCAGGTCCAGCGCTTCCGCGAGATGGGTTCGCGCTGCGAAGGCCATCCCGAGATCGCGCCCGGGCATGGCATCGAGGTGACCACCGGGCCCCTGGGCCAGGGCATCGCGAACGCCTTCGGAATGGCGGTAGCGGAGGCCTATCTCAACGCGCGCTTCGGCAGCGGGCTGGTGGACCACCACACCTACGCCTTCGTCGGCGACGGCTGCCTGCAGGAGGGCATCGGCCAGGAAATGATTTCGCTGGCGGGCCATCTGCGCCTGGGCAAGCTGGTGCTGCTCTGGGACGACAACCGCATCACCGATGACGGCAGCACCTCGCTGTCGATCAGCGAGAACGTGGCGGAGCGTTTTCGCGTCGCCGACTGGCACGTCATCGAGGTCGATGGGCACGATCTCGAAGCGGTATCGGCGGCATTGGCTGCCGCGAAGCTCGACCCCCGTCCGTCGATGATCGCGTGCCGCACCGTGATCGCGCGCGGCCTCGCCCGCCTGCAGGGCCAGCGCGGCGGTCACAGCGGACGCCTCTATCCCGAAGATGCGGACATCGCGCGCAAGGAACTCGACTGGCCGCATGCACCTTTCGAGGTGCCGGCACCCGTGCTCGAAGCCTGGCGCGATGCGGGCCGCCGGAGCGCGGAGAAGCATGCGGCCTGGCGGGCCCGGCTCGCTGCGCTTGCGCCTGCGGAGCGCGCCGAGTTCGACCGCGTCATCGCCGGCGAATTGCCCGACGGCTGGCGCGAGACACTGCTCGCCTACAAGCGGCAAGCCGCGGAGCGAAGCGAATCGCCCGGCGGCATCATGATCTCGGCGGAGATCAACGACCTGCTCACGGACGTATTGCCCGAGCGCATGGTGGGCTGCGCCGACCTCGAGGCGCCGACCAGCCACAAGCGCCGCCTCGCAGCCTTCACCGCTGCCGACCGCGCTGGCGCGTATGTGCACTGCGGCGTGCGCGAGCACCTGATGGGCGCCATGGCCAACGGCATGGCGGCGCATGGCGGCGTCATCCCGCTGGCCGTAACCTACCTCGCCTTCTCGGACTACGAGCGGCCAGCCATGCGCATGGCAGCCTTGATGGGCCTGCCTGTGAAGTTCGTCTTCAGCCACGACTCCATCGGCGTCGGCAAGAACGGCCCCACCCACCAGCCGGTGGAGATCCTCGCGTCGCTGCGCGCCATGCCCAACATGCTGGTACTACGCCCCGCGGATGCGGTCGAAGCGGCCGAATGCTGGGAGATCGCTCTGGAACATCGCAGCGGCCCCGTCACGATGGTTTTCGCTCGACAGGCGCTGCCCTTGGTTCGGCCCACGTACCAGGCCGACAACCTCTCGCGCCGCGGTGGCTACGTGCTGGCCGAGGCCGAAGGCGGCACCCGGCAGGTGACCCTGATGTCCACGGGCTCCGAGGTGGCGATCGCGCTGCAGGCGCGTGACCGCCTGCAGGCACAGGGCATTCCCACCGCGGTTGTCTCGATGCCCTGCTGCGAGCTATTCGACGCCCAGGACGCGGCCTACCGGGCCTCTGTGCTGCCACAGGGCGGCGTCCGCGTGGCTGTCGAAGCCGCTGTGCGCTTCGGATGGGACCGCTACCTCGGCGAGCGCGGCGGATTCATCGGCATGAGCGGCTTCGGCGCATCCGGGCCCGCCGATGAACTCTACGAACACTTCGGCATCGTGCCCTCGGCGGTGGCCGATGAGGCAAAGCGATTGCTGCAATCTGGAAACTGAAGAGACACCCACATGGAAAGAATCGTCTTCCTGGACCGCGCGACCATCGCACCGCAGATCCGGTTGCGTCGCCCGAACTTCGAGCACCAGTACGAAGAGCATGCGTTCACGGCGCCCGAGCAGGTCGCCGAGCGACTGGCGGGTGCGAGCATCGCCATCACCAACAAGGTGCCGATCACTGCGGCCACGCTGGAACGCCTGCCCGCATTGCGCCTCGTCGCGGTGGCGGCCACCGGTACCGACTGCGTCGACAAGGCCGCCTGTCAGGCGCGCGGGGTAGCGGTCGTCAACATCCGTTCCTACGCCGTCAACACGGTGCCCGAGCACGCGTTCGCGCTCATCCTCGCGCTGCGGCGCAATCTCGTCGCCTATCGCGAATCGGTGCTCGCCGGTCGTTGGCAGGAGTCCGGTCAGTTCTGCTTCTTCGACCACCCCATCCGCGACCTCGCGGGCGCGAGGCTGGGCATCATCGGAGAAGGCGTGCTTGGCCAGCGTGTCGCAGAACTCGCGCGTGCCTTCGGCATGATTCCGCTCTTCGCCGCCCACAAGGGCAAGAGTGGTCTGGGGCCGCTCTACACGCCCTGGCAAGAGGTGCTGGAGACGAGCGACGTCATCACGCTGCATTCCCCGCTGACGAAGGACACGCGCGGCATGATCGCGATGCCCGAGTTCGAAGCCATGCAGCGTCGCCCGCTGATCGTCAACACCGCCCGAGGCGGACTTGTCGACGAAGCCGATCTGGTGCGCGCACTGGACGCGGGGCTCATCAGCGGCGCCGGATTCGACGTCGTCGACGGTGAGCCGCCATCGCCCGACAACCCGTTGATGCGTGCCGCATCGCGCCACAACGTGATCCTCACACCCCACGTGGCATGGGCGTCGGACGAAGCACAGCAGGCACTTTCCGATCAATTGATAGACAACGTCGAAAACTTCGTCTCCGGCACCCCGACGAACGTGGTCCTCGGCACCTATTGATGCGGTGATTTCGCATCGAATCAGGGGCCGTTGAAAGCTCCCAGGGCGAAGGATTGCCACAAGGGGCGCTTCGGCGAAGAATGTCGAGGTTTCTCGGGGGCCTCCGCATGACGAAGCTGTATCTTTCCGTCGGTCCCGACGACCAGCGCGTCGAGTACCGCGACAGGAAGCGCTGGTGGTGGCTCCTGTCCGTGGTCTACCCGCTGTTGCCGTTCACCGGCATCGCATTGCACGCCGCCACCGGCTACCAGATCGCCCTGGGCCTGCCCTTGCTGATCAGCTACGGCCTGATGCCGCTGCTGGACCTGCTGATCGGCGAGGACCAGAACAATCCACCCGAGGCCGTCGTGCCGCAGCTCGAACAAGAGCGCTACTACCGCTGGCTCACCTGGCTCACGGTGCCGCTCCACTTCGTTGCGCTCATCGGTTGCGCCTGGTGGGTGGGGACGCAGAACCTCTCGTGGTGGGCGGTCCTGATCCTCGCTTACGTGGCCGGCACGGACTCGGGGCTGGGCATCAACACGGGGCATGAACTGGGACACAAGAACACCGCGGTCGAACAATGGCTGGCGCGCTTCGTCCTGGCGGTGCCGGCCTACGGGCACTTCACCGTCGAACACGGGCGCGGGCACCATCGCTCGGTATCGACGCCCGAAGACCACGCGAGCGCGCGCATGGGCGAGAGCATCTATCGCTTCGCGCTTCGGGAACTGCCGGGCGGCATCCGCCGCGCATGGTCACTGGAAGCCGAGCGCCTCGCGCAACAGCGGAAGTCGGTCTGGAGCGTGCACAACACCATGCTCCAGAGCTATGCGGTGACGGCCGTATTGCAGGTGTCGCTGATCATCGCCTTCGGGTGGGTGATGGTGCCCTTCCTGGCCGTGCACAACATGGTGGCGTGGTGGCAGCTCACATCGGCGAACTATGTCGAGCACTATGGCCTGCTGCGCGAGCGACT
Organism: Variovorax sp.; assembly: GCA_017744935.1. Classification (GTDB taxonomy): domain Bacteria; phylum Pseudomonadota; class Gammaproteobacteria; order Burkholderiales; family Burkholderiaceae_C; genus Variovorax. The sequence continues at coordinate 93,332 of JAGIAI010000004.1, read as the reverse complement.
GCCGAATGGCAAGTACGAAACGCCGAAGCCGCATCACTCATGGAACACCAACCACCTGATCACCAACCTTGCGCTGTTCCACCTGCAGCGACATTCGGACCACCACGCCTACCCACTGCGCCGCTACCAGTCGCTGCGGCATTTCGAAGATCTTCCGCAACTGCCGAGCGGCTACTTCGGCATGTTCCCGCTTTCGTATGTTCCCGCGCTGTGGTTCCGCGTGATGGACCCACGGCTGCTGGCACTGCCGCATGTCAACGGCGATCTGGCGCGCGTCAACATCGACCAGGATCCGCAACGACGGGCAAGGCTCTTCGCCAGGTACGCCAGGGCGGGAGAAGTAGAAGCAAGCGTTTGAGTCAGTGGCCGCGCCTGTACATCGACCAGCGCACCGTCAGGATGTCCGCCGCGATCTTGGCCGCATCGACGCCGGCGTAGGTCTGCTCCGCGTCAAACTCGAATCCCTCGCGGTACCTCACGACTTCCCCGTAGTCCCGATCGAAGACCATCGGCCCGGTGAGTTCGGTCGGGTCGGTCCCGGCAGGCAGCGCGAGAAATTTTTCGGGGTTGGTCGCGCTTTGATAGAGGTCGACGGTGAGGTGGCTCATGGAAGTCTCCGGTCACTTGTCTGATCATGATCACCTCAGCCGCATGCCGCGCAATCAGCGATCGCCTACATCGGGCTGGCAAGTACCGCCGTCGGCGAATCGCCTACATCAGGATGGACACGACACCTATGCAGACTCGACGTTGCCCAAACCAGCATGAATCGCTGGGCTTTGCAGTCGAGCCGGTAGTCCCAGCCAGGCCGGCGTGGAGACTCTCATGGCTTCTGATGTCATTTCTTCCGAGCGGGTCGAAGGGACCAACGTCTACAACGTTTCGGGCGACAAGCTCGGCAGCATCGACGATCTGATGATCGACAAACTGTCCGGCCAGGTGCGCTATGCGGCACTGGAGTTCGGCGGCTTTTTGGGCATTGGCACCGACCGCTACCCCGTTCCGTGGAGCATGCTCAGGTACGACACGGCGTTGGACGGCTACGTCGTGCCCCTGGACAAGGCCCAGCTCGAAGGAGCGCCGCGCTACGCCGACAACGCCGTGCCCGACTACGACGACGCCTACCGTTCGAACGTCGACAAGTACTACGGCCTCTGACCCCCGCTCGTGGGCACGAGTGTCTGCATGAAAGCGCTCCGCCTGGCCGAGCCCCTCATCCGCCCCGAAGGTACTTCCGAGGAAACCTGGACCGGGTGGGGCGGCCTGGCGCGGCTGCGACTCGTGGACACCGATGCACTGGTGCCCGACGATTCACGCGTGGTCGTCGTTGCACCCCATCCCGATGACGAAGTCCTGATGATTGGCGGCCTTCTCGTGCAACTCGCGCGCAAGGGCATCCCCGTGCGCGTGATCGCCGTGACCGATGGCACCGCGAGTCATCGCGGCTCCTCCGCATGGACGCCCAGGCGTCTTCAGCAGCTGAGGCCCCAGGAGAGCCGTGCCGCACTGCGCTGTCTCGGTATCACCGAGCCGCCGCTGCGGCTCAGGCTGGACGACGGCGGACTTGCAAAGCAGCACGGGCGACTCGCCGAACGACTCTGCGGGCTCATCGACCGGCGCGACATCGTGTTCACCACCTGGCGCCGCGACGGACACCCGGATCACGAAGCCACCGCACGCGCGTGCGTGAGCGCGACACGGCGGCGCTGCGCGCGCCTTGTCGAAGTTCCGGTCTGGGCATGGAACTGGGCCAGGCCGGGCGATCCCCGCCTGCCTTGGCGCGACGCCTTCCGACTGACGCTCGACGCCGATGCCAGGCGGCGCAAATGCTTTGCGATGCAGGCCTACGAGAGCCAGATCGTCCCCGACCACTCCACCGGTGCCGGACCCGTGCTCGACGCCGTCATGCTGCAGCGCGCGGCGCGGCCCTTCGAGGTGATCTTTTCCGGGGAGGACCTGGCGCGCTCCATGTCGTGACAGCGGCTTTGACAGGCCTGTGGGGCCTCGGACTGTCAGCACGGCATACACCGCTTCCTACTTCGCCAGACGGGTGCCGCCGACAGATGACGCCCCGGACGGCCCGTAGTTTGTGTCGGACTTGAAGGAACGGAGCGGACACATGATCGGCATCGTCATCCCGGCCCACAACGAAGAACAACTGATCACGGCTGCGGTCGATGCCGCCATGAAGGCAGCACGACACGACCGATTGAGGGGCGAGGCCGCAGAAGTGCTCGTGGTGCTCGACAGTTGCCACGATGCGACCGGCATCCTCGCGGCGCAGCATGGCGCACGCACGTTGCCCCTTGGCGGACGCAACGTCGGCTTTGCACGCGCCGCGGGCGCGGCCGCACTTCTGGCCCTGGGCGCACGTTGGCTCTCCTTTACGGACGCCGACAGCGAAGTGTCGGGCACCTGGGTCGCGGAACAGCTTTCGCTCGAAGCGGATGCCGTGTGCGGGACCGTCAGCATCGACGACTGGTCCTGCCACGGTGATGCAGCTTCGTGGCTGGCGTCGCATTTCCATGCGACCTACCGCGACACCGACGGGCACTGCCATGTGCACGGCGCCAACCTCGGTGTTTCGGCAGCGGCGTATCGGCGAGCTGGCGGCTTTCGCCATCTGCATTGCGGCGAAGACAGGCATCTGGTGCACGACCTCGCCGCGACCGGGGCCCATATTGCATGGAGTGCGCGGCCCCGCGTCCTCACCAGCGCGCGACGCGACGTGCGGGCGAAGGGTGGCTTTGGAAGCACGCTCGCAGAGGCGGTCGGCTCCCGCCCAGCCTCTTCGCCATGACCGACGCAAACACGCACCGCGATCCTCTGCTCGCACTGCACGAACTTGCCCGGCGCAGCGATGGCGATCCGACGCTTCGCCAACTCGTCGACGCCGGCATCGACTGCTTGCCCTTGCCCGCATCCGGCGCCACGCTGGATCGCTGGCGGATGCTTGCCGAAGTCGCGGCGCTCGATCTCTCGCTGGCCAAGCTGTTCGAGGGCCACACGGACGCGCTCGCAATCCTTCAAGAGCTCGAGGGGCCCGCGCCTTCCAAAGGCAGTCTCTGGGGCACATGGTGCGCGGAGCCACCTGACGCACGCCTGCAGATCATCGGCGCGGGGGGCAGTCATGTCAGCCTGTCGGGCCGCAAGGCGTGGTGCTCCGGCGCTGCCGAGGTGACCCACGCGCTGGTCAGTGGATGGGCCGACGACGGCCGACCATGGCTCGCCGCCGTGGCATTGCAGCAGGCCGGTGTCGATGTGACGGGAGACGGCTGGCCTTCCGTCGGCATGGCCGCAAGCGGAAGCGTCGAAGTGCTTTTCGACGGAGCGAAAGCAGTGGCAGTCGGTGCGCCGCGCGACTACGTGAACCGGCCCGGCTTCTGGCACGGTGGCGCGGGCATCGCCGCGTGCTGGTTCGGCGGTGCCGCCGGCATCGCGCGAACCGTTCGGGAGCGCAACGTCGGGTCGCGCGATCCCCACTTCCATGCACACCTCGGTGCGATCGAGGCGGCGCTTGCCGCATCCGCCGCGCTGCTCCGCGAAAGCGCCCGCTGGATCGACGCGCATCCATCAGCCGATGCGCACGCCCTCGCACTGACGCTTCGCCTTTCGGTGGAAAACGCGGCGAGCGCAGTTGTGACGCATGCCGAGCGCGCTCTCGGTGCCGGTCCGCTGTGCCGCGTTGCGGGCCTGTCGCGCGCGGTGGCAGACCTTCCGATCTATCTGCGTCAGAGTCACGCCGAGCACGATCTGGAAGCGCTCGGCAAGCTCCTGACGCCGTTGCCTGCGAACCCCTGGATGCTTTGAGGCAACGCATGGACACGCGACAGGACCGCTTCGAACAGCTCTACGAGAAGCAGGACGACCCCTACCAACTGAAAACCCGCTGGTACGAGGCGCGCAAGCGCGCGATTCTTCTCGCCACGCTACCCAATCCCCGGTATGCCCGCGCCTTCGAACCCGCATGCGGCATCGGCGAGCTCACGAACGCACTCGCAGCCCGATGCGACGAACTGGTCGCCAGCGACTTCTCGTCGCAAGCCCTTTGCATGGCGGCAGAACGCAATCGCGATTTCGCGCACGTGCGGTTCGAGCGACAGGTGCTGCCACAGGATTGGCCGCGATCGCCAGGCGGGTTCGACCTGATCGTGATCAGCGAAGTCGGCTACTTCCTGGATGAAGAAGAGATGACGGCTGTCGCCCGACATTGCGGCGAAACACTGGATCCCAACGGCACGCTGGTCGCCTGCGATTGGCGACCAGCATTCGAGGGGCGAACGCTCTCGGCAGAACGCGTGCACGAGATTCTCGGAAGCCTTGCGCTCTCCCGGATCGCGCGCTACGAGGACGCCGATTTCCTTCTGACCGTGTGGGCGCGCAACAGCCTGTCCGTTACGCAGCACGAGGGCATCAGGGCACGGACGCCGGAGGGGCGCCGATAGCGCCATCAAGTGCAGCCGGCCCCACGTTGGGCCACCGTCCTACGCAAGCGACGTGGGGGCGCGCGACCATGCTTGCGGGTCGATCCGACGACAGAGACATCACGGACCGAATGCACGACAACACATCAAGAGGATGCAACGATGACCCGCACGAGAGACACGATGACGCGCCGGAGGCTGCTCACGGTGGGTGCGGTGCTCCCGATTGCAGCCGCGGGCGATGCGGCCGTCATCCGCGAAGGCATGCCCTGGAGCGAAGGCCGTGCCACGCCGCCGGAGCAGGCGATCAGGCCCGAACGCGAGCGCGGCTCCGGCTACACCTTCTTCAACCCCGCGGAGGCCGCATTCATCGAAGCCGCGGTCGCGCGGCTGATTCCCGACGACGACCTCGGGCCCGGTGCGTTGCAGGCGGGCGTACCGCTGTTCATCGACCGCCAGCTCGCCGGCGACTATGGACGCGGCGAGCGCTGGTACATGCAGGGCCCCTGGTCCAAGGGCGAGCCCACGCAAGGCTGGCAGACGCGCATGGGTCCTGCAGCGATGTACCGTGCCGCGGCGCGAGGGATCGACGCGGCCACCAACCGCGAAGCGAAGGTGGTTTTTGCGAAGCTGAACACGTCCGACCAGGAGAGTTGGCTGCATCGCATGGAAGACGGCAAGCTCGACCTCGGCAGTGTCGACGCCAAGGGCTTCTTCAAGCTCCTCTGGCAGAACACGCTGGAGGGCTTCTGGTCCGATCCGGTCTACGGCGGCAACGTCGACATGGCGGGCTGGAAGCTGATCGGCTTCCCGGGCGCGCACTACGACATGAGCGCCTATGTCGAGCAGCACGGAAAGCCCTATCCCCTGCCACCGGTGAGCCTGCGCGGTCGCCCGGCATGGCACCAGGGTTGAAGGGGGTTCGATCGCAATGGCGGCCACCCGACTTTCCTCCGTCGACGCACTGCTGATCGGATTCGGCTGGACCGGCGCGATCATGGGCCAGGAGCTCACCGACGCGGGGCTCAACGTCCTCGCGCTGGAGCGCGGCACCTGGCGCGACACGCCAACCGACTTCGCAACCACCTTCGCGCAGGACGAGCTGCGCTACTACTGGCGGCACGCCCTGTTCGAGCCGCTCGCGCACGAGACGCTGACGATCCGCAACAACCCTTCGCAGCTCGCGCTGCCGATGCGCCGTCTCGGCTCCTTCCTGCCGGGCACCAATGTCGGCGGCTCCGGCGTGCACTGGAACGGCCAGGTGTGGCGCTTCCTGCCGAGCGACTTTGTCGCGAAAACCCACAACCTCGCACGCTACGGCGCGAAACAGTTGGTCGACGGCATGACGATTCAGGACTGGGGCATTACCTATGACGAACTGGAGCCCCACTACGACCGCTTCGAATACCTGTGTGGCATCGCCGGAAAGGCAGGCAACCTGAAGGGCTCGATCGTCGATGGCGGCAATCCGTTCGAAGGGCCGCGCCAGCGCGAATACCCGACGCCGCCGATGAAGATGAGCTATCCGCCGACGCTCTTTGCCGAGGCCGCGCGCGAGCTCGGCTACAAGCCCTTCCCTCAGCCGAGCGCCAACATGTCGCAGGCCTACACGAACCCGCTGGGCGTGCAGCTCGCGCCGTGCACCTACTGCGGCTTCTGCGAGAAGTTCGGCTGTGGCAACTATTCGAAGGCGACTGCGCAGACCACCATCCTGCCGGTGCTCATGCGCAAGCCGAACTTCACGCTCCGCACCGAAGCGGAGGTGACGAAGATCAACCTCGACTCCACGGGCAAACGCGCGGTGAGCGTCACCTTCATCGATGCCGCCGGCCAGGAGTTCGAGCAGCCCGCGGAGCTGATCATCCTGTCCGCGTACATCCTGCACAACGTGCGGCTTCTGTTGCTGTCGAAGATCGGCCGGCCCTACGACCCCACGACCGGCGAAGGCGTGATCGGCAAGAACTACGCCTACCAGATCACCTCGTCGGTGAACGTGTTCTACGACGACAAGCTCATGAACCCGTTCATCGGCGCGGGCGCCCACGGCATGCTGATCGACGAATTCAACGGCGACAACTTCGACCACGCGGGGCTCGGCTTCATCGGCGGCGGCTTCATGGGCATCGTGCAGACGGGCGCGCGCCCGATCGAGTCGCATGCCACGCCCGAGGGCACGCCCACCTGGGGCAGCGGCTGGAAGAAGGCGATCGCGCACAGCTACCTGCGCTCGACCAGCATCGCGACGCACGGCGCGGTGATGAGCCACCGCACCAACTACCTCGATCTGGACCCGACCTATCGCGACATCTACGGCCGACCGCTGATGCGGATGACCTTCGACTTCAGCGACAACGAGCATCGCATGTCCGACTACCTGACGGATCGCGCGAGCGAGCTTGCGAAGGCCATGAAGCCCGCGAGCATCAAGGTCTCCCGTCGAACCGGGAGCTGGGATGTCGAGCCGTACCAGACCACCCACAACACCGGCGGCGCGATCATGGGCAGCGATCCGGCCACCAGCGCGGTCAACAAATACCTGCAGAGCTGGGATGTGAGCAACCTGTTCGTGCTGGGCGCGAGCGCGTTTCCGCAGAACCCGGGCTACAACCCGACCGGCACCGTCGCCGCACTGGCCTACTTCGCGGCGGAGGCGATCCGCACGCGCTATCTGAAGTCACCCGGGCCACTGGCATGACGCGCATGACCACCACTCGTGCGCGACCGCGGCAGCTCGCGCTGATCACGGGAATCGCGCTCGCGGGGGCCGCATCGCTGCTTGCGCTTCGGGCCGCGGGCCAACCGAGCGGCTCCGCGAACCAGCCGCCACTCGCCGTACCCGCAGCGGGCGCGAACCTGCAACAGATCGAGCGCGGCCGCTATCTCGCCGCAGCGGGCGATTGCGTGGCGTGTCACACCCTGCCACGCGCAACGCCCTTCAGCGGCGGCCGACCGGTGGAGACGCCCTTCGGCGTCGTCCTGTCGGCCAACCTGACGCCCGACGCAGACACCGGCATCGGCCGCTACGACAACGACACTTTCTATCGCGCGCTGCACGAAGGCATCGATCGCAACGGCCATCACCTCTATCCCGCTTTCCCGTACCCGTACTACACGCGCGTGACGCGCGAAGACAGCGATTCGCTGCTCGCCTACCTGCGCTCGCTGCCGCCGGTGAACCACGCGGTCGATCGAAACCAGCTGCACTTTCCATTCAACATCCGGGCGTTGATGGCGGGTTGGAACCTGCTGTACCTCGACAAGGGCACTTTCGAGCAGGACAAGGCGCAATCCGCGGAGTGGAATCGCGGCGCGTATCTCGTCGAAGGCCTGGGGCATTGCCAGGCGTGCCATACGCCCCGCAATCGCCTGGGCGGCCCGGAAAAGGACGAGGCATTCCGGGGTGGCCGCTTCGCCGACTGGTTTGCGCCGGACATCACGCCCAACCGGCGCACCGGCATCGGTGCCTGGGGGCGCGAGGCGGTCCTCGAGTTCCTGCGCTCGGGCCGCAATGTGCACAGCGGCGCATCAGGTGAAATGGCGGAAGTGGTGTCGTTCTCCACATCGCGCATGACCGACGCCGACATCCATGCCGTCGCCACCTACCTCGCCAGCCTGCGGCCTTCTCCAATGGGCACCATCGCCATTCCGGCAAACGCGAAGATGGCGCAGGGCGAGGCGGTCTGGACGGACAACTGCGCCGCCTGCCATCGCGAAGATGCGAAGGGCGTGCAGCGCGCGTTCCCGCCGCTCGCATCGAGCGCCAATCTCCAGCAACGCGATCCGACCACGGTACTTCACTACATCCTCGCTGGCGCACAACACCGCCCAACCGACGCCGCGCCCACCGCATTCGCGATGCCCGCCTTTGCATGGAAGCTCGACGACGCGGAGATCGCGGCAGTCGCAACCTTCGTGCGCAACAGCTGGGACAACCAGGCGTCCCCGGTCACCACCGACCAGGTGGCCGACCTGCGCAAGCGGCTCGCGAAATCATCGGACGCCGCGGCGCCCTGGCCGCCCGAGGTAAAGCCCGCGCACGATCTCACGCGGCCCGGATCAGCCACCTGGTCCAAAGCCGGCACGGACAGCCGCGACAACGGCACGCCCCACGCGGGAAGCCCGGCGCCCTGAGGTACACAGGCATCCCGCTCGCGCCGAACGGCTGTGTGATGTCGCACAGACGGCTGAGACGGCGTGTCTTCCTCTTGCTTTTCCGCAAGGAGTGGGCCTATTTTTTAGACATCCCTAGCTCGTCATTTCGCGGAGACAAAGATGAAGATCGCCCAGGTCTCGCCACTTTGCGAGGCAGTGCCACCGACGTTCTATGGCGGCACCGAGCGCGTAGTCGCCAACCTCACCAACGCCTTGGTCGACCAAGGCCATGAAGTCACACTCTTCGCTGCCGGCGGCTCGCGCACGCGCGCGAACCTGGTCCCGATGCGAAAGCAGCCGCTGCGGCTCGATCCGGCGCCGCTCAAGTCGGACCTCGCCGCGCACCTGCTGCTCATGAGCGAGGTAAGGCAACGCGCCGACGAGTTCGATGTGGTGCACTTTCACATGGACCTGCTGCACTTTCCCTTCTTCGAGGACATGCCCGAACGCACACTCACCACGATCCATGGACGGCTGGATCTGACGGATCTGGCCGAGGTCTACGGACGGTGGAACGAGTTTCCGTTGGTGTCGATCTCGCAGCAGCAGCGCAAGCCCATACCTTCCGCCAACTGGTTCGGTACCGTCTACAACGGTGTCGACGAGTCGCTCTTGCGCCTGCCGACGAGGTCGACGGGCGGATACCTCGCATTTCTCGGCCGCATCGCGCCCGAGAAACGGCCGGACCGGGCGATCGACATCGCGGTCCGTGCGGGCCTGCCTCTCAAGATCGCGGCGAAGGTCGATCCCGTCGACCGCGCCTATTTCGAGACCTGCATTCGTCCCCTGCTTCAGCATCCGCTCGTGGAGTACCTGGGCGAGTTGAGCGAAGCCGAAAAGCCCGCCTTTCTCGGCAACGCGCGCGCGCTCCTGTTTCCCATCGACTGGCCGGAGCCTTTCGGGCTTGTGATGATCGAGGCGATGGCATGCGGCACGCCGGTCATCGCATGGCGCTGCGGGTCGGTGCCCGAAGTTCTCGAACCGGGCGTGAGCGGCCTCATCGTCGACAACGAAGAGGAAGCCGTGGCGGCGGTGAAGCGCGCGGTGCAGTTTGACCGCCGCCGCGTACGCGCGGCCTTCGAACGCCGGTTTTCCGCCCGTGCGATGGCGACCGCGTATGTCGAGCTCTATCACCGGCTGCTGGCCATGAGCCTGCCCGCAGTTGCGTGATGAAAGGTGCTGCGATGAGCCAGGGACAAGGTATGACCCAGGAGCCCGCGCTCCAGGGAATCGACACGCAGGAACTCATCGAACGCAGTCCGCAGCGACTTTTCGTGCTCAAGGAAGGCGACACCTTCCTGGTCGCCGACGTCTACGGCGATGTGACCGGCGCCGCCGATGGCCTCTTCGTGAACGACACGCGTCTGCTTTCGACTTTCCGACTTCGCTTCGGCGGCCGCCGGCCTTCGCTGCTCTCGGGCGGGGTGAGCCAGGACAACGTGTTCTTTGCGGCCCACATGACGAACCAACCCCTGCCGCCGCTGGGCGAGTCGGCCACGCCCGAAGGGGTGGTGCATGTGGAACGGGAGCGCCTTCTGTGGTGCGGCCACATCTTCGAGCGCATCAGTCTCTTCAACTACGGGCACGCACCGGTCAGGGCGCCGCTGACGATCCAATTCGGCGCCGATTTCCGCGACATGTTCGAGGTGCGCGGACAGCAACGCTCGCAGCGCGGCGTGTCGCGGCCCACGGTGGTGGAAGAACGCACCGCGCAGCTCAGCTATGAAGGGCTGGACAAGGTCCTTCGAAGCGTGAACATCAAGTTCTCGGAGCAGCCGGCGAACCTGGACGAATCGCATGCAGAGTTTCTCGTCGATGTGCCCGATCGCGAGCCCTGGGTGCTCTATATCGAGGTCGGGCCCTCGCCCGGCGAAGTGCCCGGCCGCATGCGTCATCGCGCCGCTGCCGCGTCTGCACGGCGCAGCATGCGCAAGCGGCAGCGCCGCGGCGCGCGCACCTATTCATCGGCCCGCCTGTTCCAGCACTGGATGGACAAGTCGCGCGCCGACCTCGCGCTGCTGACCACCGAGCTACCGACGGGACCGTACCCGTACGCGGGCATTCCGTGGTTCTCCACGCCCTTCGGGCGCGATGCGATCGTGACCGCGTTGCAGACACTTTGGCTCGACACCTCGCTCGCGCATGGTGTGCTGTCGTTTCTCGCGCGCAACCAGGCGGTGCAGACGTCCACTTTCCGCGACTCGGAGCCCGGGAAGATCATGCACGAGACACGCAAGGGCGAGATGGCGGCGGTGGACGAGCTGCCCTTCGCCAAGTACTACGGCGGGGTCGACACCACGCCGCTGTTCATCGTGCTCGCAGGCGCGTATGCGACTCGCATGGGCGGCGCAGACGCAGTGGATGGCTTCTGGCCCGCACTGAACAATGCGGCCCGATGGATCGAGCGCAGCAGCGCGGGCAATGCGGATGGATTCCTCACCTACGCGCGCGGCGAAGCCAGTGGCCTGGCCAACCAGGGGTGGAAGGACAGCGACGATTCGGTGTTCCACGAAGACGGCAGTTCGCCTGAGGGACCGATCGCGCTCATCGAAGTTCAGGGCTACGCCTACCGGGCCTATCTCACCATGGCCGAACTCGCCGCCGCGCGCGAAGACGATGACGCAGCGGCGCATTGGAAGAGCCGCGCCGAAGCTTTGCGACGCGCGGTCGAGCAGCGCTTCTGGCTCGACGATCTGCAGTTCTACGCGCTCGCGCTCGACGGCGCGGGGCAGCCTTGCAGAGTTCGCTCTTCCAACGTGGGTCACCTGCTGTACTGCGGCCTGCCATCGCCCAAGCGTGCGCAGGCCGTCATCCGCCAGCTGCTGACGGGCGCCTTCGACTCAGGATGGGGCATCCGCACCCTGCCGCCGGAGGCGGCGCGCTACAACCCGATGTCCTATCACAACGGTTCGGTATGGCCGCATGACGTGGTGCTGTGCGCGGCGGGCATGGCGCGGTACGGCGAGCGCGACGGCATCGTGCACCTGATGAGCGGCATGTTCGAGGCGGCCGCTTTCTTCGGAATGCGCCTGCCCGAACTGTTCTGCGGCTTCAGGCGCGACGCTGGCGAGCCTCCGATCGCCTACCCGGTGGCCTGTCTTCCCCAGGCATGGGCCGCGGGATCGGTCTTCATGCTGTTGCAGGCCACCCTGGGCCTCCACGTCGACACTGCGCGGATGGCGCTGCACGTGAGTCAGCCGCGCCTGCCGCACGACATCGATCGCCTGCAGGTGCGGCACATGAAGGTGGGCGATCAGTTGGTGGACCTGGGCTTCCAGCGGGTGGAGCAGCGCGTGGTGGCCTTCATCGAAAACCAGCGCGGCAGCCGGCAGGTCCATCTGTCCGTGCACTATTAGCCCACTGGGCCTGGGCACTCCGGCTACCTGCGCTCGACAAGGTATGCGCGGACTTTCTCGGGAGCGTTGCCAACCGCAGCCACCGCCTTTCGAAGTGTGAGCTCGTCGCAATCGAGCGTCTCCTTCCAGTACTCCAGTTCATGCAACCCGTTGAGAGAAATGTGCTCGGAGTCCAGCTCTGGGCTCTTGAGATCCTCGGTCATGACTGCTCCTGAAGTATTCCGGACCTGTTTTTCCGGTCGCGCGACGGCGCTATATCAAGATATGGGCCGGGGCCGCGACGAATAGTCGATCACGCCTCAATTCCTTGTCAGCAGCCACCTGCGGAGCAGAACACGGAGGACGGCTTCGAGAGGCGGGCCCCGCCGCGTCAAGCGCCTCTTGCCGGCTCGACGAGGAATCCGGCGAAGAAGTCGCTCAGTTCATCGCGCGCGGACAGCGGCAGCACGTGTGCGACGTACTGGTCGGGCCGGACCACGACGATCGCGCCGGCGCCGTCGATCCCACGCGCGGAGAAGATGTCGTCGCGCGGGTCGACCGCCCACACCTTCTCCCAATCCTGCAAGCCCAGCGGCCCCGAGCAGGGACGCAGGATCGCGGGGACCGTGCCGATATCGACTTCGTGATGGCCGCTGCGGAAGATGCCATGCACATCGACGATCGCGTCCAGGTCCGCACCCGCAGGGGCGAAGCGCTGAGCGGGCGAAGCAGGCGATTCGGTGAACCAGCGCGCGAAGTCGCGCAGGCCGCGAGCGGTGTCGCCGAAGGCGTAGATGCGCCAGCGCCCGTCGGCGACGTGCACGTGGCCGAGATGCATGCGCCTGCCGTCGGCGACCCGGATCACCGGCGAGGAGTGGAAGCGGGTGCCGATCTCGAAGCCTGTCGCCAGGTTCTGGTAGGTGTCGTTCCCGGTCAGCAGCGACGGCTTGTACTTCGTCGCCTGGCCTGCCACGTAGCGCAGCTGCCGCCCGTACTCCGCCTTCATCTGCTCGGAAGTCACGCCGCCGCGTTCGGGATGCTCCGGGTCGACCGTGGGTTGGGCGATGAAGGCCGACCAGTGGCGGTCGAAGTTGATCAGATCCTGCGCGACCGACTGGCGCTCGGCCGAGTAGCTGTGAAGCAGCGACGCGGGGGAGCGCCCTTCGAGCACCGCGGCAAGCTTCCAGCCAAGGTTGAAGGTGTCCTGGATCGACACGTTCATGCCCTGACCGGCCTTTGCCGAGTGCGTGTGGCAGGCGTCGCCGGCGATGAACACGCGCGGCAGGCGCCCGGTGGTGTCGCCGATGGGCACGTCATCGAACCGGTCCGTCACCCGCTGGCCCACTTCGTACACCGACGACCACGCGACCGACTTCACGTCGATCGAATACGGATGCAGGATCGAGTTTGCGACCGCCGTGATCTGCTCCACCGTGGTCTTGCGGATTTCCGAATCGCCCGCGGGCACCTCGCCGAGATCGACATACAGACGCACCATGGTGCCGCCCTCGCGCGGGATCATCAGCAGGCTGCCCTTGCCCGCGGACTGAATCACGTTCTTGGTACGCCAGTCGGGAAAGTCGGTGTTCGCGAGCACGTCCATCACGCCCCAGGCATGGTTTGCGGCATCGCCGTGGAGTTCGCGCCCAATCGCGCGGCGCACATTGCTGCGCGCGCCGTCGCAGCCAACGACATACTTGGCGTGCACCGTGAACTCTTTGCCCTCATCGGGGCCGCTGACGTGCCGCAGCGTGACCTTCGCGGGGTACTCGCCTTCGCCGACCTCGATGGCGGCGCACTCGATGCCGTAGTTGGTGGCCAGCCGGCTCGGTGACTTGGCCATGTAGTCCAGCAGGTACTCCTGCATGCGCGCCTGATTCACGATGACGTGCGGGAATTCGCTCAGGCCCTCGGGGGCGTCCGGCACCCATCCGGTTCGCACGATCTTCGATCGGTCCTGATCGGACGGACCCCAGAACCGCACCTCGTTGATCCAGAACGCCTCGCGCATCAGCGCATCCGCGAGCCCGAAGGTCTGGAAGGTTTCGACCGTGCGCGACGCGACGCCGTCAGCATGCCCCACTTGCAGAGGCCCGGCGCGGCGCTCGACGATGCGGGTGTTGATGCCCGGGAACACCGACAACTGGGCGCCTAGCACCGTGCCGGCCGGGCCCGTGCCCACGATCAACACGTCGACTTCGGCGGGAAGCTCCGCCGTCCGCGCGAGCGCCTGAGGCGAGGCCGGGTGGATATCAGGGTCGCCAGGGCGGTATCCGTCGCGATAGAACTGCATGACTGTGCTCCGAATGAAGTGAGAGGGAGAGATTGGACCTAATGCTGATAATCAGTGTGCTGATGATTAGTGTAAGGATAGAATTGATCTTCATCAATCAAGGGTTAACCCTAGTTCTTCATTCATCCCATGCCCCCGACCGATTCAGCGGACCTCGATCTCGAAGCCCTTCCCGGCCACTTCATCCGACGGCTACAGCAAATCGCTGTCGCGGTGTTCCTGCAGGAGACAGAGCCCTTCGGTGTGACGCCAGTGCAGTACGCCAGCCTTCAGGCGATCCGACGCACGCCGGGAATCGACCAACGCTCGCTCGCCCGCTCCATCGGGCTCGATACCTCGACGATGGCGGGCGTGATCGACCGGCTGGAATCGCGCGGCCTGATGGTGCGCAGCGCCTCGCCGGACGACCGGCGGGTCCGTCTGCTGAGCCTGACGGACGAAGGACAGGCCCTGCTGGGCGAGGTCGAGCCAGCCGTGCTGCGCGCCCAGACGCGCATGCTCGAACCGCTGCCCAGGAAGGAGCAGCAGACGTTCATGCGCATGCTGCGTGAGATCGTCAAGGCCAACAACGACCTGAGTCGCGCGCCGAGCCAGGACTGACGCGATCTTCGACGCCATGCCCGCGCGCTGACGCTGTCAGGTCTGGATCACGATCGGCCTGAAAGGCGCGTCGAATTCGGCGCGCCATACCTGCCCCGGCTCGATCGGCCAGGCATCGGTCCAGGTGCCGGTCGTCACCACGTCGCCTGCCCGCAGCACGGGTGCGCCGGGGCAGCGCTGCAATTCGCGCACGAAGTGAAGCAGCGCGTGGAGCGGGCCGTCGAGCACGTTGACGCCGGTCCCCTCTTCTTTCAACTCATCGCCGCGATGGAGCCGCACGCGCGTGCGCGCAAGCAGATGGTCGAGCGCATCGCCGGACTCGGCAAACGCCCGGGCCGGCGTACGCCGGCCGACCAGGAGCCGTGCATGAAGGGCGCCGTCCATCACCGTCTCCGCTGCGGTGAACTTCCAGTAGGCGCAATGCGACTGGACGATCTCGAAGCCGGGTGCGACCCAATCGACGCAGGCAAACAGGCTTTCGAGACTGGCATCGGAGGGCGGCGTCGCCGCGATGCCGAAGACGATCTCCGGCTCGAGCCGCGGCTGGCAAGTGCGCGCCACATCCACGAAGCCGTGCCCGTCGCAGTGCGTGACCGTCGTGTCCCACACCGGCCCCCAGATCGGCGCATAGACGCCGTAGCGCTCCCAGATGGTCCGGTTCGTGAAGCCGATCTTGTAGCCGACCGGGCGTTCGCCGCGCGCGATGCGCAAGGCGCGCACCTTCAGGGCTTGCTGGTAAGCAGCATCGAGGTCGGTCGGTGCAGGGTTGGCGACGTCGCGGGCCCACAGCGTCGCTTCGTCATAGGCTTGCAGCAAGGCGTCAGGAGTCATGGGGCTGACGATGGAACGGGGGGGATCAGGCAGTGTTCTAGGCGGGCTTCGGGCTGTCAAGGGGTTGTGGTCGAAGCTTGCCGCGAATCAGGACACGCGGCACAGTTGCACCTTTTCACGACCGATTACATCGAAGAAGGAATCAGATGCCAAAAGCCTATTGGATATCCACGTATCGCGCAGTCAAAGACCCAGACAAGCTCGCCGCGTATGCAAAGCTCGCCGGCCCGGCACTCACAAACAATGGCGCGCGCTTCCTGGCGCGTGGCATGCCGTCCAAGGTCTATGAGCTTGGCGTGATGCAACGCACCGTGCTGATCGAGTTCGACAGTGTCGAACAGGCAATCGCCGCGCATGACAGCCCGGCCTACAAGGAAGCACTGGCCGCGCTGGGCGACGGCGCCGACCGGGAGATTCGCATCGTCGAAGGGGCTTGAGCTGGCGCTGCAAGGTCTCAACGGATCAGTTGTGCCCGTACCAGCAGCGATTTGTCGATGTCGATTCCGAGGGCCTTCGCGGTCGCCAGGTTGATCGTGAGGTCGAACTTCATGGGCATCTCCACCGGTAGATCGCTTGCACGCGCGCCCCGCAAGATCCGGTCGACGAAGGTCGCAACGTGATGATGGAGCACCTCCACGCTGGGGCCGTAAGCCATCAGGCATCCGGCCGCCGCCATCTCTTGCCACTCACAAAGTGTCGGTAGGCCATTTCGCAAGGCAAGTCCCGCGATGGCGTCGCGATCGTCAAAGAAGGTCGGGTTCGACACCACAAACATTCCCGCCGATTGCCGGGCAGCTTGCGCAATGGCGGACTCGTAGTCCCTGGCGTCGCGGACCTCGAATACGACCAACTCCTTTCCAAGCGACCGGGCTGCCACATGCGCCGCTTCGACTTGACCCGGGCCTGCCGTGTGCCCGGTCTGCGTCAGGACGGCAATGGCCTTCGATCTCGGCAGGACTTCACTCAGCAGTTCGAGCCGCTTTCCGGCGACGACATCCGAGATCATGGCGACGCCGGTGATGTTGCCGCCGGGGTGCGCAAAACTGGCGACAAACCCGGATCGAACCGGATCAACCGATGTCATGGCCATCACGATCGGGATCGTTGACGTCGCGTTTCTAGCCGCTTGAATCGCCGGTGGACTGGCGGCCACGATGACCTCCACCTGCAGCCTCACAAGCTCGGTAGCCATGGATGGCAAGAGGCCAAGCTGACCCCTTGCCATCCTGACCACCAGGACCGTATTGACCCCCTCGACATAGCCCAGCTTCCGCATCGCGTCCTGGAAATGCTCCAGGTCGGCCGCTGCCGAGATGTAGCCGATGCGATGGACCTTCTGTCGCTTCTGCGCATCGCTTTGGGCGTGCACGGATCCAGCCCCGCAGCACAGGGCACCGAGCAACAGCGTGCGCTTGAGCATGCTTTCCCCTCCTCGCGCGCAATTGCAATCGCAGCCGGCGTGCGCGCCATCGCGCGTGGGGAGCGTAGCGGGAAGCAAGCGCAACCGCAATCGCTCCCGACTGACTTCAGCCAGCGAGAAGCTTCTTCGCTCGCGCGACAACGTGGTCGACTGTGAAGCCGTATTTCTCGAGGAGCACCTCTGCCGGCGCTGACGCGCCATATTGGTCGATGCCAACCATGTCGCCGCGTGGTCCGATATAGCGATCCCAGCCCTGGCGAACGCCAAGCTCCACCGCGAGGCGCGCTGTGACCTGCGGCGGAAGCACTTCGTCGCGATAGCTCTGCGACTGCATTTCGAACAGGTCCCAGCTTGGCATCGACACGCAGCGGACCGCCACGCCTTCGGCGCCGAGCCGCTCGACGGCAGCGAGGATGAGGCCGACTTCGGAGCCGCTTGCCATCAGGATGAGCGATGGCAGCGATGGCCCTGCATCACTGAGGACGTAGGCGCCTCGTCGCACGCCTTCGGCACTCGCGTATCGACTGCGATCGACCGTAGCGACATCCTGCCGCGTCAGCGCCAGCAGCACGGGCCGGTCGCGCGTCTCGACTGCGATCTTCCAAGCGATAGCAGTCTCGTTGGCATCGCCCGGGCGCAGCAGCGTCAGGCGAGGGATCGCGCGCAGGCTGGCGAGTTGCTCGATCGGCTGGTGCGTCGGCCCGTCCTCACCCAACGCAAGGCTGTCGTGCGTGAAGACGTGGACGATGTGCAGGCCCATGAGCGCAGCCAGCCGGATCGGTGGCCGCATGTAGTCGGAGAAGATCAGGAAGGTCGAGCCGTAGCCGATGAACCCACCATGCGCCGCCAAGCCGTTGACGATCGCTCCCATCGCGTGCTCGCGAACACCGAAGTGGATGTTGCGGCCGGCGTAGCTCCAGCCGCCACCGTCGGAGCCCTCGCTGCCTTGCTTCGGTGCAAGCGACGGGTTGAAGTCGCCCTGCCCTTTCATCGCAGTGTGCGTCGATGGATCGAGGTCGGCCGAGCCGCCCGTGAGCGCCGGCAACTTCGGCGCCAGGGCGTTGAGCACCTTGCCACCGGCCACGCGCGTTGCCATGCCTTTGGCATCAGTAGCGAATACCGGCACGTCGGCATCCCAGCCGCTTGGCAGTTCACCGTGCAAGCGGCCCTGCAACTCGCGCGCAAGTTCGGGAAAGGCCTCCCCATACGCCGCCATGCGCTGGTTCCAGTCGGCCTCCGCAGCCATGCCGGACGCGAGCGCTTCGCGGAACCGGGCCAGCGCAGTTTCGGGCAATAGAAACGACGGCTCGACTGGCCAGCCGAGCGTTTCCTTGGTCTTCTTGACGTTGGCCGCACCAAGGGGCGATCCATGCGCCTTGAAGCTGTCCTGCTCGGGCGAGCCGAAGCCCAGGTGGGTGCGAACGAGGATCAGCGACGGCCTGCTCGTGTCGGCACGGGCCGTGGCGAGCGCGGCATCGATCGCCGCTACATCGTTGCCGTCATCGATGTTCAAAACCTGCCAGCCGTAGGCCTCGAAGCGCCTGGCGCGATCCTCGGTGAAGGTCATGTCGGTGCCAGCAGAAAGCGTGACCGAGTTGTTGTCGTAGAGGCAGACCAGCTTGCCGAGTTTCAGGTGGCCCGCCAGCGATGCGGCTTCAGAAGCGACACCTTCCATCAGGTCCCCGTCGCTGGCGATCACCCACGTGCGGTGGTCGACGATCTGGTGGCCGTCGCGGTTGTAGCGCGCTGCAAGTTGCGCCTCGGCGATGGCCATGCCGACAGCGTTGGCGAAGCCCTGGCCGAGCGGGCCGGTGGTGACTTCGACGCCCGCCGTATGCCCGCGCTCCGGGTGCCCCGGCGCCTTGCTGCCCCACTGCCGAAAGTGCTTGATGTCTTCCATCGACAGGTCGTAGCCGGTCACATGCAGCAGGGCATATAGCAGCGCCGAGCCGTGTCCGGCCGAAAGCACGAAGCGATCGCGGTCGGACCACAGCGGGCTCGAGGGATGGTGCTTCAAGTAGCGCGTCCACAGCACGTAGGCCATCGGCGCGGCACCGAGCGGCAACCCAGGGTGGCCGCTGTTGGCCTGCTGCACCATGTCCACAGAGAGGAAGCGCAGCGTGTCGATGCATTGCTGATCTAGCGTGGCAGGAGCATTCATTTGTTCTCCAGGATGGCTTTGAGCCGCGATTCGAAGTCGGGTTCGAGCAGCTCGCTGATCTGCTCGACGCTCATGTCGGCCGCTGGGTAGCGGGCCAGGTTCGCCGGGTCAAGCGCGTAGTGGCCCTGGCGCGGAAAGACAGTGATGAGGCGCCGGCCAAGCACCTCCTTCATCGCCGTCAGAATTCGCTGCTTGTCATCGACCATGACGTAGCGGCGCGCCGGGTAGCAGCGCTGGACGGCATCGAGCTTCCGCTCCTTGTGGACATAGATCAGCACCCGCCCCTCGACTGCGTCCCAGAGGCCGGAGCACTTGACCTTTCGCGGCTGGAAGACGACGTCGCCGTCCGAGAGGATCACCGTCGTTCCCAGGCGGCCGAGCCGCGCGATGACTTCAAGGGCCCGCGGGTACAGGCGCTCGCGAAACGGGTAGTCGATCAGGAAGGTCGACAGCGACAGCAGCCGATAGGCCGTGGCGTCGTTTTCCTCGACGTCGACGCGGTAGCTCTGCAACGCACCGAGGTAGTCCGTGTAGCCGAGCCGGTCGCGCAGCGCCTCGAAGATCGCCCAGTAGCGATCGAAGCCGGCGACACCGATCTCGCGCTCGAGATGGTCGCGCAAGTCCGCAATGATCCGATCGTTGTCGAGCAGGGTGTTGTCGACGTCGAGGAGGAAGACAAGATCGTTGTTCATGGGTCTACGAATCTCTCGCGTCGCGATATTCCACGGTTGTAAGGCGACCTTGCCGATCGGTCTGTAGGCTTGATGCCTACAGACCCTGTGCGGACAATGCAGCTTTCACCGCAATACCAAGAAACTCCGTGAGTCACTCCTCAGCCTGGCCCGTCAAGATCGTGGCGCTACTACGCGCCGGCAACCCAACCGCGGCCATCGCCCAAATCAGGGTAGCCCCCAGCGTTCGCGATCTCCGCGCCCTGGAGAAAGCGCTCGCCGCGGCGCAACTGTCAGGAAAGTGGAGCAACGTCGATGCGGCCATCGGCGAAAGCCTGCAGGCGCTCTCGGCGCCGCGGCTTCACCGTTCGCCATGAGCCTTCTCAGTTGAGAAACACGGTGTCGTCCGCTGGCTGAGGCGGGATCTTGATGGCGATGGCCTTGACCGGACCGCTGGTCACCACGCTGCCACCGTGTGCCGTTCCCTTTGGAATCACGATCAAGGTTCCCGGCTTGAAGTCCTTGCGCTCGCCACCCAGCCACATCGCCCCGCTGCCTTCGATGATGTATTGAATCTCGTCGGTCTTCGGATGCATGTGCTTTGCGACATTGCCGGACTGGATGCCAATCGTGGCGTTGTCCGTGATCACGAGGCCCTTGGAGTTCATCTCCGGGTTTGACGTCGTGGGCAGATCGCCATGCTTCAGCGCCATCAGGTCGATGACGGCAGGTGCCAGTGGCGCCGACTGCGCGTGCGCCTCGGACATCGCAAGGCGCGTCAATGGCGACATGGCGACGCCCGCGGTGAACGCAACGACAACAGCAATGCCCAGGGTGGTCGCGGAATAGCGCATGAACGGTCCTTTCTGATGAGCTCAGCCGGCGCAACGGGGAGCGCCAGACGCGCAAATGTGCGCTCGTTGGGTCGATACCGCAAGCGTTCGCAGCTGGCGTGGGCTCCGCCGTCGCCCCCTATCAAGGCCTTCTCGGCCCACGCGCTGCGCTCAATCTCGCCCGGCCGCCAGAATCGCCTGGGCCAGCACCGGCGGATTGCTGAACCACATCTCGTGGCTCCCGTCGCATTCAACCAGCCGAAAAAGCCCCAGCCGTTCCGACAGCCTGGGATGCCACGGCAGCCCATGCGGCATCGCGGTGTCCTGCCGGCAGTTCACATAGGACTTGCCCAGCGCCAGCGCTGCCAGTGGCGCGCGCAGGCGGATCTTTTCCGTGAACGTGCGATAGGGATGCGGGTTGAGCTTGCTGTAGCTGCTTTTGGCCAACGCCAGGTCCGCGTCGTTGATGAAAGCTTCCCGCCAGACTTCGAAGGGCAGGGTCACAGCGTTGCCGTTCGCTTCGGCCACAGCGTCGAACAAAGTCACGTAGTGCGGCGGCACAAGGTCATTCAGGCATTGACCATCGAGCGGGACGAACGCGTTCACATAGATGAGGCGCCGAAGGCGTTCAGGCGCGCGATCCGCGGCACCCGAGATCACCATGCCGCCATAGCTATGCCCGACCAGTCGCACGTCGCGCAGGTCGCGCTGCTGCAAGAAGCTCACCAGCGAGTCGATGGCGCCCGACAGGTCCGATGCGGCGCGGTCATCTCCGGGCCTGTTGCCAGCCAGGGTGGGACAGTGCACGGTGTGGCCCGCCTCACGCAGGTGGGCCGCCGTGGCTTCCAGTTCATTGCCTGTGTGCCAGGCGCCGTGGACAAGGACATAGGTGTCGGACATCTCAGTCTCCTTCGTTGGAAATGAAAGACTGCAATCTAGAAGGGCATCCGGCGACCGCGTGGCCGCCGTGTGCCACGCCCGTGGCCGCTTCGCGCCACGCGCTGGTCACTCCTGAGCCTTGCGGCGGATCTGTGCGGGCGTTGCACCCAGGTGTAGTCGACATGCGCGCACGAAGTGCGAGGCGTCGAGCAGACCCACGCGCCGGCCGATCTCGGCCACGGTGAGCCGGTCGAATCGCGGGTCGGACAGCAGGCGCGCTGCGACGGTCATCCGGCACGCCATCAGGTGCTTTGCGAATGTCATGCCGTCCTGGGCCAGGCAGCGGTGCAAGGTTCGCGGCGAAATGCCGAGGAATGTCGCGACGGCGCTGGCCGTCAACCCGGGCTGCGCGTGCTGCTCCCGGACGCGGTCAAGGATGCGCTGTCGCAGCGACCCAAGAACATTGCCCCGTGCGTCTGGCGTTGGCCCACCACCCATCGCGAGCGCCATCAGCGCTCCCAACTGATCCATGAGCACGCTCGATGGCAGCGGCGGCGCCGCCGCCATCTCCGGCGTGAGTTCGCGCGCGAATGCGCTCAACACTGCACCCCAGCCGGTGCTGCCGTCGATCCGCTGGCACAGCGCGGCCTGAACGTCGGGAAGCCAGGCGGCCAGCCAATCGGGATGCAGTTGCAGCGACACCGTGTTTGCCGAGGTCGGAAAGTGAAACTCATAGCGCTGCGTGGAGTCCACGAGGACCAGGTCGCCAGGCAACAACCGGGCGCTTCGTTGCTCCTGGACCGCCGTCCAGGCCGAGTCGCTCTTGCAGAGCAGGTAGAGGTAGTTGTCGCGGCTGCGCGCGATGGCCGCGCGCGTGCGGTAGACGTCCTGCGCGCTGCCGCGCACCCGGTTGACGGCCACGTTGCCCCACGAAACCGACTCCAGGCTTGAATCAAAGGCCGTCGCCGAGGGACTGGTGGCATCCATTTCCAGGAAGCCTTCGCAGATTGCACCCACCCAATAGTCCAGCCGCTGTCCGGGCGCGACGGCGTCTGTCGACCAGCGCCGTAGGCAGGCGCTCGCCGCAAGGGACTGGGTTGGGATGGCGGGCATGCGAGCAAGTGTGGGGGCGATGACGGTAGTGGCGCAAGAGGATCGGTCCCGGCGTGCAATTCGCCTCTCGGTCAGACGGCCTTCGGCACCGCACCGTAGACGAGTCTTCCCTTGTGAAACACGGCATTGCGCACGGGTAGTCGAGCAACCGCCTCGGCCGAGCAACTCGCGGGCAGAAGATTGAAGCTCGCCTCGTCACCCGCCTTCGGCCACGCCTGCCCACCTTTGTCATTGAGTGGCGTGACGAATCCGGTCGCATAGCCCAGCGCTCGACTGATCTCGTACTCGGTGCTGGCGTACTGGAGCCGGGCAATCTCCTGCGCCTTTTGCAGGATGTCGCAGTTGCCAAACGAATTCCACCAGTCCATGACGCTGTCAGTGCCGCAGATCACCTTGACGCCCGCCTCATGCAGTTCGCGCAGTGGCATGGCGCCCTTGCCCAACGGAACCGCACTGGCAAGGGTGATGTCCAGCGCCTTCATGCGGGCCGCAATGTCCTTGAGTTCTTCCTTGGAGAGTTCGGCCAATGAATAAGCGTGGCTGAAGGTCACGTTGCCTTGCAACTGCTTGTTCTTCTCCACGTGATCCATGAAGCGATTGAATGCGGGAATGGCGGTTGCGCGCGGCTCATGGATGTGGATGTCGATGCCGGCGTTGAAATCGATCGCGAGCTGAACGGTCGTGTCGACCGACTTTTCCATCGCATGATCGAAAGAAGTGGGATCGACTCCGCCGACAAAGCTGACGCCACCCGACTTCAGCGCCTCGCGCATCAATCCCACGCTGTCCGAGGCCAACAGGCCGTGCTGCGGAAAGATGATGATCTTTGAATCGAGCGCATCTTTGAAGCGCCCGAGCGATGCCTTGAGATGTTCGAGATTGCCCAGCTTGCTGACGGGATCGACGTTGCAGTGGCTTCGGCACACCGTCGTGCCTTGCGAGTGCATGAGACGAATCATTGCAGCCGTGCGCTCTTCGGCCATCGGGAGAAGTTTGGGCAGAAGCTCCTGCTCCTGGGCGACGCGGTCTGCCCGGCCATGCTGCGTGGGAAGCGTCGCTTCCCACGGCCCGCCGTAGAAGCTCTTGTCCAGATGGATGTGCATGTCCCGGAAGGTCGGCAACATCAACTGACCTTGCGCGTCGTAGACCGCTGCGTCTGCAGGTACAGCCGACTTCGTTTCCAGGATTTCGGCGATCGCGCCATTGGCGATGCGCACCGTTTTCAGTTCGGTATTGGTGTGGGAGATGACTGGCGCATCGAGCCAGGGCTTCTTTTCCTCGACAAAGCCGGTCTCGAAGCGGACGTTGGTCAGGTAGTAGGCGTTCGGCAGAGTCGGCACGCTGGTCACCGGCGTGGTGACCTTGCTCACGTCGATCGCGGATGCGGCGGCTGCCCTTCCGGTGTGCCCCATCAGACTGGCTCCAAGGGCCATGCCTCCGGCACCAACGCCACCCATGAAGCCACGACGCGAAAGCCCTGACGGTGGATAGTCCATGTTCGTCTCCTTGATGGCGCTGGCGAAATACCGCCTCGCTCAGGTGAGACGGTACACATCTCCGTTCGTCGGCGTGGCACTTTCGTGGAACAGGTCGTACAGATACTGCTCCAGCTCTTCGTCGGGGACGAAATCGGGCACGACGAAGCCCGCGGGGCTGCGCTTGCCGTCCGAGCCGTGGAGGTAGGCAACCCACCGGGACGCCTTGCGCTCGATGGAATAAATGCGGCCGAACACATTGAAGCGATGGACAGTATTCATCGCGCTCAGTGTGGCACTTCACAAGCAGCGGCCGGACAAGTCGCTGAAGCCGGGCGACATCGTGGAGGCCGAGGCGCAGGGCGTCGGCGTGTTGCGAAACCGGGTAGTCGACGAGAGGGCTAGCCCCTCGCCCTCGTTCCGTTGAGTGATGCTGCTGCTTCACCGCGGCGGCCCTTCACATCGTCGAGATAGTTGTAGATGGTGAAGCGCGTCACCCCCAGCGCACCGGCGGCGCGCTCGACACCGCCGCGGACCATGAAGAGGCCCCGGTCGAGCATCATCTCGACGGCCGAGGTCTTCTCTTCCTTGCCCATCTTCTGCACCGGCTTGCCGTAGCGGCGCACGGCGCTGGAGATGATGTCGAGCATCAGCGCCTCCGTGTCCAGCACCTCGACCTTGGGCGCTTCCTGCGTCGCGCCATTGCGCGCGGGCAGCATTCGCGCCAGAAGAGCCTGCGCGGCCTCGATGCTGTGGAAATCCGCGTTCAGGCACAGCGCCGCGAAGGTATGGCCCAACGAGTCGCGGAACATCGCCGTGGCCGAGACCAGAGAGCGCCCGTCGCGCGCGAAGGTGGGATAGGGAAACACCGAGATGTGCTCGTGCGACCTTGCCGACAGCTTGCCCTCCGCGAGGATCGCGAGCGCCTTGTCGTTGCCGGGTCCCGCGAGCACCGGGCTGCCGGGCCGACGACCGGTGACATGTCCATTGGCGATGCACAGCACCGAACTCTCGGGGCGGGTCAGGTCGTGCAGCACCACCTCGATGTGGTCGCCCACCATGGCGCCGAGCATCGGCACGATCGCGTCGAGCGCAGAGAGGATCAGCTCCCGCTCGCGCTGCACCTCGGGCGACAGTCTTGGCGCGCGCTTCTTCTTCTCCATGCAGTCCTTTCTTTCCCTGAGTCGGCTTGACACCCCTGGCGTGCGCCGCTCTAATCGATGTTAAACAGCTTGTTGAATAGTTTCAACTAAATATCAACGTCGCCATGGCCTCATTGGTAGCCGTCGAAAGGACCGCGCAGTTGCGCGAGCTCTTCCCCCATCTCGATGAGCGCGTCTACCTCGACACCGCCGCTGCGGGGTTGTGCTGGAAGGGGCATGGCGCC
Organism: Variovorax sp.; assembly: GCA_017744935.1. Classification (GTDB taxonomy): domain Bacteria; phylum Pseudomonadota; class Gammaproteobacteria; order Burkholderiales; family Burkholderiaceae_C; genus Variovorax. The sequence goes on along the minus strand of JAGIAI010000004.1, from coordinate 67,758 downwards.
GCGGTGGCGCGCTTCTATGACGAAGTGAAGAACCGCGGCTACGACGCACGGCCCGAGTGGTGGGCCATGATCGCCAAGGTGCGCTCGCGGCTCGCGCAGTGGCTGGGCGTGACGGCGCAGGACATCACCTTCGTCTCCAATACCACCGAGGGCCTCAACCTCGCGGCGAACAGCATCGAATTCCGCAGCGGCGACCGCATCGTTTGCGCCCAGGACGAGTTCCCCTCCGTCATCCGCATCTGGAACAAGGCCGAAAGGCAGGGCGCCGAGCTCATGGCCGTGCCCATCGCGCACGAGAGCGAGCGGCAAGCGCGCCTCATGGAGGCAACGGACGCGGGCGCGCGCGTTCTCGTCGTATCGCACACGCACTCTGGCACCGGCACCACACTGGACCTGGGCGCGCTCGGCCGGCATTGCCGGGAGCGCGGCACGCTCCTCATGGTCGATGGCATCCAGGCACTGGGAGCGGTGCCGACGCGGCTGGACGAAGTCGACATCTACGCCTCCTCCTTCTTCAAATGGATGCTCTCGGGATTCGGCATCGGCATGCTCGTAACCTCCGAGCGTGCCCGCAAGGCCATGGCACCGGCGTGGCAGGGCTACGCCAACATGGACGACGCCCACCAGTTGCAGTACGCGCATGTCAACACACCAGGGCTGTACGGGTTGGACAGCACGCTGGACCTGCTCGAGGGCATCGGATGGGACACCATCCATGCGCGCGTCCGTGCATTGGGCGAACAGCTCATCGCGCAATCCGACCGGCTGGGCCTCGACCTCGTCACGCCGCGCGACCAGCACGCCGGCATCTTCGTGTTCCGCGCATCGGATGGCGAAGCCACGCGCGTGCGACTGGCCGAACGCAACATCAGTGTGTCGGCACGTGGCGAAGGCGTGCGTGTCTCGCCCCACTTCTACAACAGTGCCCAGGACGTCGAGCACTGCGCAACAGCGCTGGCCGATGTGCTTGCGACGACCTGAACAACCCGCATCGCTTCCCGAGGAGAACCACACCATGCAGCAAACGAGCATCCGCCGACTGGCACTGGTCACCCTGCTCGTCGCCACCACTGGCCACACAGCCTTCGCGCAAGCTCCGTCCGCACCCGCAGCAGCGCCGGCGTCTTCCCCCACGCTGGCAGCGGTGAAGGCGCGTGGTGTCCTCAACTGCGGCGTGATCGGCAGCTCGCCCAATTTCTCGCTGCCTGACAGCACCGGCGTGATGCGCGGCCTCGATGCCGACCTGTGCCGCGCGACAGCGGCCGCCGTGCTGGGCGATGCGAACAAGGTGAAGTTCATCAATCTCACGCCGGCACAACGGCTCGTAGCGGTGCAGTCAGGCGAGGTGGATCTGTCTTTCTCGCAGATCACCTGGACATTGGCGCGCGAATCCAAGTCGGGCGTGCAGTTCACCGGCACCTATTTCTTCGATACCTATGGCGTGATGGTGCCGAACGCGCTGAAGGTGAACAGCACCAGCAAGCTCAATGGCGCGAGCATCTGCATGATCACCGGCCCGGGCGAGACCAACGCCGCCGAGTACTTCGGCAAGATCAAGGTGCGCTACAAGCCTGTGCCCTTCTCGGAGGGCGAGCAGATGCGCAAGGCGTTCCTGGCCAAGCGTTGCGACGCGATCTTCCACAGCCTGTCCGCCTTGGCCACCTTCAAGGGCACGCTGGGCGCGCAGGCGGCCGACTACGCGCTGTTGCCCGAGACGCATGCACGCGAGCCGCTGGCCGGCGTCGTGCGCAAGGGCGACGACCGCTGGTTCGACATCGTGCGCTACACGCTGAATGCCATGATCAATGCCGAAGAGCTGGGCGTGACCTCGCAGAACCTGAAGACCTTCGCCAGCTCCACCGACCCCGACATCAAGCGTCTGCTGGGCACGGAAGGCGACCTGGGCCCTTCCATGGGCCTGGACAAGGAATGGGCCACCAACGTGATCGCGCAGGTCGGCAACTACGGCGAGACTTTCGACCGCGCCTTCGCCGCAAGCGGCATGCCCCGCGCGCAGAACCGCCTTGCCGAGAAGGGCGGCCTGCTCTGGGCGGTGCCCATGCGCTGACGCCGCGCGCATGAACCGTCCCGCACCGCCAGCTCGCTGGAACTGGAGCGCCGCACTGAGGCAGGCCGCGGCCTTCGCACTGCTGGCGGCCCTGCTGGTGCTGATGTTCCGGGTGACGGGAGCGAATCTGCACGCGCGAGGTGTGCACACCGGCTTTGATTTCCTGAGCAAGCCGGCGATCACGCCGGTGTTCAATTCGCCGCTCGAGTTCCAACCCGGCGTCGACACCTTTGCCATGGCCTTGCTGGCAGGCGCTCTCAACACGCTCAAGCTGACCGCGGCGTCGATCGTGCTGGCATCGGTCCTCGGCCTGCTGGTCGGACTGGGCGCTCTGGCGCGCAACCCGCTCGCGCGCTCGCTGGCCCGCGTCTATGTGGAGCTGATGCGCAATGTGCCGGTCCTGCTTCACGTGGCCTTCTGGTATGGCCTCTTGCTCGAGCTGCCGCCGGCTTCCGACAGCGCGGGCTCGCTGCTGCTGGCGAGCAATCGCGGCATCTTTCTGTTCCCGATCGTCGACGGACTGGATGTCCATGGCGTGGTCTCCATGTCGCCGGAGTTCGCGGCGCTCCTGATCGGCATCTCGCTCTACACCGCAGCCTTCATCGCCGAGATCGTGCGGGCATCCGTCGGCGCCCTGCCTCGCGGCCAGATGGAGGCTGCCTCGGCGCTTGGCCTGTCGCGTTCGGCGACGCTGCGGCGGGTGCTCGGGCCGCAGGCGCTGCGCGTGGGCCTGCCGCCGCTGGCCAGCGAGTACATCGGCATCTTCAAGAACAGCACGCTGGCCGTGGCGATCGGCTACCAGGACTTCATGGCGGTAAGCGACACCATGCTCACCGACACCGGCCAGGCGGTGGAAATCATGGCCATCGTGATGCTCTTCTACGCCTGCGTGAGCCTCGCTGTGAGCGCCGCGATGCACGCCTTCGAGCAGCGGCACCGGCGCTGGGAGCTCGCTTGACGCACTACGTCGCAACCACTCGCATCGAGGCGTCGCCGCCACCGATGACTCGCCGCTTCTGGCTGCATCGGCTGCGGTCCGACTTCTTCGCGACACCAGCTACGGGCGCTACGACGCTGGTGCTGGCCTTGCTGCTCCTCGCCTTGGGCTGGAAGCTGCTGGACTGGGGTGTGCTACACGCGGTCTTCAACACCCATGGTCAGGGACCAGACGCCTGCCGCGTCGCGGGCGCAGGTGCGTGCTGGGCCGTGATCAGCGAAAAGTCTCGACTCATCGTCTTCGGCATCTACCCGTACGCGCAGCAGTGGCGCGCCGCGCTGGGCATGGCGATATTGCTCGCGATGTACGTGCTCTCCACCCGCCGCAGCTGGTGGAACCGTCGACTGGCCATCGCATGGATCGTGGCGCTGGCCGCCTTCGGTGCGCTGATGTGGGGCGGCGTCATGGGCCTGCCCTTCGTGCCGGACGACCAGTGGGGCGGGTTGCCGGTCACGCTCATACTCGCCACGCTTGGCCTGGCGGCCGGCTTTCCGCTGGCGGTCGCGCTCGCGCTGCTTCGCCATTCCAGCCGTCCGGGCGTGGGCAAGGCGCTGGCCGTGGCCTACATCGAGATCGCGCGCAGCGTGCCGCTCCTGGCGGTGCTGTTCCTGGCGAGCGTGATGATCCCGCTCTTCCTGCCGCAGGGCGTGGACCTGTCCAAGCTGCTTCGCGTGTTCCTGGCCTTCGCACTCTTTACCGCCGCGTATCTCGCCGAGGTGATCCGAGGAGGCCTGCAGGTCGTGCCGCGCGGTCAGTACGAAGCCGCGGCCGCACTGGGACTGAGTCCGCGCGTGACCACGTTGCGGGTCGTACTGCCGCAGGCCCTCACCGCCGTGCTACCCGCAGTGGTGAACGTATTCATCGCCTTCTTCAAGGCCACCTCGATCGTGGTGATCGTGGGCATCTTCGATCTGATGACGGCCGCCAAGCGGGCCATCGCGGATGCGCAATGGCAGGGGTTCGGCACCGAGATCTACCTGTTCGTGGCCGCCATCTACTTCATCTTCTGCTTCGCCATGTCCCGCTACAGCGCCCGGCTGCACGCCTCGCTGGACACGGGCCGTCGCGGCTGAACCTTCCATGTCAGCAACGCTGCCTCCCCACTCCCCCATCGTGCGCGCCGAGGCGCTGAACAAGTGGTACGGCGACTATCACGCGCTGCGCGACATCCATCTCCAGGTGGGCGAGCGCGAGCGCATCGTGGTGTGCGGGCCGTCGGGCTCCGGCAAGTCGTCCCTGATCCGCTGCTTCAACGGGCTCGAAGGCTTCGACACTGGCGCGCTGCAGGTGTGCGGCATCGATCTCGGCGCGTCCGCGGGGGGCCTCGCTTCGGTGCGCCAGCAGGTGGGCATGGTGTTCCAGCAGTTCAACCTCTTCCCGCACATGACGGTGCTCGAGAACTGCACGCTCGCGCCAGTCTCCACCCGCCGCATGAGCGCGCGCGATGCACACGAGGCGACCATGCACCTGCTCGCCCGGGTGCGTGTGGCCGAACATGCGCACAAGTACCCGGCGCAGCTGTCGGGCGGCCAGCAGCAGCGCGTCGCCATCGCGCGCGCCTTGTGCATGCGCCCGCGACTGATGCTCTTCGACGAGCCCACCTCCGCGTTGGATCCGGAGATGGTGAAGGAGGTGCTCGACACCATGGTCGGACTGGCCGCCGAAGGCATGTCCATGGTGTGCGTGACGCACGAAATGGGCTTTGCCCGCGAGGTGGCCGACCGCATCGTGTTCATGGACGAGGGACAGGTCCTCGAGGTCGCAACGCCGACAGAGTTCTTCGCCGCGCCGCGGCATGAGCGCACGCGTGCGTTCCTGGGAGATGTGCTGCGGCACTGACCGTCAGGGCTGCGCAACGCGACAGCAAACTCTCGCGTCTTCGTGGCGGATTCCACACGCGGCGACGCCGGACGGCCCGCACAATGATCTGCATGAACACAGACAGGTCGCCCTTTTGGTATCGCCACGCATGGTGGATTCCTTCCTTCGGCACCGCCCTCTCCGTGCCGCTGGTCGCGGCGACGCTGAAGCCCTCCGAACAGAGTGTTCTGCTGGCCGTCGCGATCCTGTGTGCACTGCCCTGGACGCTTGCCTTGCTACTGCTGGATCTCAGCACGGGCTTCGCAGATCGCGCCGGGCTGGTCGTCTGCCTGGGCCTGTTCGCGAACGTGGCATTTCTTTGGTGGGCGACAGCCCTGCTGCGCGCGCGCGTTGCGAACCGGCGAGTCCACCAATCCGACGTACTCGAAGCCTGAGGACTTCGCCGCCCCAAAGAAAAAGGCCCCGAGCATCACTGCGCGGGGCCGAGATCGGGTCCTTGTCGGACCCGAGGAGACATTCGGTCGATCAGGTCAGAGCTGCTGGTCACCTTCGGACGTGCTAACACCGTGGACAACGAGGCCAGCGGCAGCGGCGAGTACAAGTGCGAGGGTGAGCATGTGAACCTTGGGAATCGGAAAAGCCCGATTCTAGGGAAAACCCTATCCGTCGTTCGCTCGCCCCCCGAAATAGCCACAAGCCCGAAGGGGCCGCCCTTCAGGCGGCCCGCCGGACGTCGCATTGATGTTGATTTCGATCGATTCGCCGGCGTGCAAGTTGGTGTTCGGCGATGCGCCGGTTGATCAAGGCCAAGGGCATCTACATCGAGTGCTCACAGAGATGCGGCGACTTCCGCGACCAGCGTGCGCAACCAGACATGCGCCGGGTCGTTGCGATAGCGCACGTGCCAAGCCATCTGCATCGGAAAAGTGCCCAGGTCGACTGGCGTAGGCAACACCTTCAGCCTCGCATCGCCGGCCAGGCGGCGACAGATGAGCTTGGGCAACGTCGCACAGTAGTCCGTGGCTGCCACGATCTCGGGGATGGACATGAAGTGGGTGACCGTCACCGCGACGTCCCTCTTGAGCCCTCCCCGCTCCAGCGCCTGGAAAAGCCCTGCGCGCAGGCGCCCGCCCGCCGGCAGCAGGTTCACGTGCTTCATGCGCTCGTACTGCGCCTTGGTGATCCGGGTGCCCACCTTCGGATGGTCGGCACGCACCACGCAGGCCAGGCCGTCATCCGCCAGGTGCTGAACGACGAGGTTGTCCGGCGCATCGGTGATGCGACCGAGCACCATCGCCGTGGCACCGGATGTGACGCCCGTTGCGGCGAGATCCATGCCGAAGGGCAATGTACGCAAGCGGATTCCCGGCGCCAGTTCGCGCAGCCGCGCCGTCAGGGCGGGCACGAATACGAATTCCACGTAGCTGTTGGGCGCGATCGTGATCAGCTGATCGGCCCGTGACGGATCGAAGGCCTGCTGGCCGAGCACCACCGTGTCGAGCGCAGCCAGCGCCGATGTCAGCGCCGGGGCCAGCAACTCAGCCTTCGGCGTGGGCCGCATGCCGTAGCGCTCGCGGATGAACAGCGGGTCCTGCAGCATGTCGCGCAGGCGCGCCAGCGCATTTGACAGCGCCGACTGGGTCATGCCCAGGCGATCAGCCGCGCGGGTCACGCTGCGCTCTTCGAGCAAGGCTACGAAGATCGGCAGCAGGTTGAGGTCGTATCTCATTCAGAAGTATTGTTGACGATAAATCTGAAATGGAGGAAATACATTGGATGAATGTCTTGTGGATACCCATCATTGGGCCATTCACAGGAGATCACCATGCAATTGAAGAACCTTCTCCCCGGCAAGCTGGGGTTCGGCACCGCCCCTCTGGGCAACATGTTTCGCGCAATTCCCGAGGAGGAAGCCCGGGCCACCGTGGACGCCGCGTGGAACGACGGCATCCGCTTCTTCGACACCGCGCCCTTCTACGGCGCGGGCCTGGCGGAAGCCCGCCTCGGCGAGGCGCTGGGCGCCCGCAAGCGCGACGACTACGTCATCAGCACGAAGGTCGGCCGCCTGATCCTCGACGAGCTGGAAGACGTCAGCGCCCGCGACCTCGGCGAGAAAGGCGACGTCTTCAGGCACGGCCGCGCCAACCGCATCGTGAACGACTACTCGGAAGACGCGACCCTGCGTTCGATCGAAGACAGCCTGAAACGCCTGAAGACGGACCGCATCGACATTGCCTGGGTGCACGATGTCGCGCAGGACTTCCATGGCGACGAGTGGCTGGGCGTGTTCGAGACGGCGCGCAAGGGTGCCTTCAAGGCGCTGGACCGCTTGCGCGACGAAGGCGTCATCGGTGCCTGGGGCCTGGGCGTGAACCGTGTCGAGCCGATCGAACTGCTGCTGGGGCTTGAAGAGCCGCGTCCGGATGGCTTCCTGCTTGCCGGCCGTTACACGCTGCTGGACCACGCACGGGCACTGCAGCGCGTGATGCCGCAAGTGGTGGCGCGAGGCCTCGGGATCGTCGTCGGCGGCCCCTACAGCTCGGGCGCGCTGGTCGGCGGACCGAACTTCGAATACGCGCCTGCCACGCCGGAAATCCTGGCGAAGGTGCAAGCCATCAAGGCCATTGCCGATCGCCACGGCGTGACGATGAAGGCGGCAGGGCTGCAGTTCTCGCTGGCACACCCCGCAGTAGCCGCCGTCATTCCCGGGGCCAGCAAGCCTTCGCGGATTGCAGAAGATCGCGCCGCACTCGAGGCGGTGGTGCCGGATGCCTTCTGGCGCGAGCTGCGCGAGGCCGCTCTCGTGCAAGCGGATGCACCGTTGCCGCACGGCATCTGAACCGCATGCAAGGAAGACAGGCATGCTGAACGAAGCCTACGAACCGCAGTGCGCCTCGGTGAAGGTGCATTGCTCCGACACGCGGCAAGCAAGCCGTCGCACGCTGACCCTGCTGGCGCTCGCATTCGGCACCTTTTGCATCGGGACGTCCGAGTTCGCAAGCATGGGCATTCTTCAGCTGTTTGCCGCCGGCCTGGATCTGGACGTCGCCACCGCCACGCATGCCATCGAGGCCTATGCCTTCGGCGTCGTGATCGGAGGACCGGTGGTGACCGTCCTGGCCGCGAGGCTGAACCGCAGGCACTTGCTGCTGGCACTGATGGCGGTCTTCGTTCTTGGCAACGTCCTGTCGGCCATGGCCACGGGCCTGGGCATGTTCACGCTCGCCCGCTTCGTGAGCGGCATTCCCCAGGGCGCCTATTTCGGCGCGGGCGCGGTGGTGGCCTCGTACATCGTCGGGCCAGGACAGGGCGGCCGCGCCTTTGCCATGGTGATGACGGGTTTGACGGTCGCCACCATCGTCGGCTCACCCCTTGCCACGCTCCTCGGACAGAACCTCGGGTGGCGTAACGCCTACCTGGCCGTGTCGGCGCTCGGTACGGTGGCATTCCTCGCGCTCTGGATGTGGGTGCCGCGCTCGGACGCACTGAACGGTGGCCCCGTGCTACAGGAACTGCAGGCCTTGAACCGGCCATCCGTCTGGGCGATGGTGGCTGTCGCGGCGCTGGGCGTGGCAAGCATCTTCGCCGTCTACACATTCATCGGGCACTTCGTCACCGAAGAGGCCTCGCTGTCGGAGACTTGGATTCCCCTCGCGCTGGGTGTGTTCGGCGTCGGCATGACAGTGGGCAATGTCGTCGGCGGGCGGCTGGCAGACCGCTATCCCTCACGTGGCCTGATCACCGGCTTCGGCAGCGCGCTGGTTGCACTGGCACTGCTGGCGGTCGGTGGCGGCAACGCGTGGATCCTCATGATCGGCTTGTTCCTCGTCGGCGGCACGATGATGGTTGCCATCCCCACGATCCAGGTGCGGCTCACTCAGGCGGCGCCGGACGCACCGACATTGATGGGCGCGATGAACCTGGCCGCCCTCAACGTCGCGAACGCCATCGGCGCATGGGCGGGCGGCCAAACGATCGCACATGGGCTCGGACTGCTCTCGGCAGTGTGGGCAGGGTTCGCGCTGACGCTTGCGGGGCTTGTGTTGTTCCTCCTCGTCTCGAGGAAGCGTCCCAGCGACCACCTGCCCGGCGCTTCCCGCGAGCTCTCTCCCTCCTAGGCCCATCGGCACTACGCCCGGGTTCTCAACAGGCTGAACACGCTTCCCGCCAATGCAGCCACGGCCGCCATCGTCAGCCCCCAATGCACCGCGCTGTGCGACGGCAGCAGCCCGAACAGCAGGCTCATCAACAGGCTTCCCAGCGTCAGCCCCGTGAGTCGGGCGGTCCCTTGGGCACCTCCGGCGGCACCGCTGCGCTCCTTGGGTGCAGACAGCAGCATGTTCTGATTGTTCGGCGTCTGAAAGAGTCCGAAGCCGAAGCCCGCGAGGCTGGTGAACAGCACGATGGGCAACGCAGGGCTGCCATGCACTGGCCACAGGGCGCAAAGTGCCAGGCCACTCGCGAGACATGCGGCCCCGGCGGCGCAGAGCCACGCGGTCGGCACGCGTTGCGCCAGGCGCGCCGACAACGGTGCGGCAAGCATCACGGCCAATGGCCAGGGCGTCATCAAGAGGCCCGTGGCGGCCGTGCTTTGGCCGAGCTCGTGCTGGATGAAGAAAGGCAGCGCCACATAGCTCGCCATCTGGCCCGTGAAGCAGCAGACGGAGGCGAGGATCGAGATTCGAAACGAATGCACGCGCAGCAGATCGAGCGGGACCAACGGCGCCGACTTAGGCATCTCGCGCCTGACCAGCAAGACCATGCAGACGGCCGCCAAGCCAAGCAACCCGCCGCCATGCAGCGGGTTCGTCGGCAACCGGTCACTCCCGAGTACGAACGAAGCAAACATGGTCGCGTTGAGCGCAATGCTCCAGAGATCGATGCGGTCCTTGGTTGGCGCCGTCACTGGCAGGTTCACACATGCGGCAAGCACGAGCACGCCGATCGGCAGATTCACCGCAAACAGCCACGGCCAGCTTGCCTCGGAGAGGATGAACGCGCCAACGGCGGGCCCTGCCGCGGTAGCCCCGGCGACCATCAGTGCATTCCAGGAGATCGCGCGCGCCAGCAATCGACGCGGATAGGTAAAGCGCAGCAACGCCAGTCCGAGTGGCATGACCGCGGCGGCACCCAACCCCTGGAGGCATCTCGCGCCAAGCAGCCATGGCAGCGTGGGAGACAGCGCGCACAACACCGACGCCAGGGTGAACAGCGCCACACCCGCGGCAAACACCCGGCGATAGCCGAACCTCGCCCCGATGGCCGAAGCAGGCAGCAGGAACATGACGACAGCAAGCTGATACGCAGTGATGACCCAGACGGCATCCGCCGGCGACGCGCGCAACTGCTGAGCGATGCTCGGCAAGGCGACATTGGCAATGGCGCCGTCGAGCACCACCAGAGCGCCGGCGCCGAGGATGGCCGCAATGGCGAACAGGCGTTGCGGCAACGGCAGGCCGTCGACCTCGTTCGCGGTCGCGGTCGTGTCGGGCCTGACTGTGGATCGGGAGCGAATGGCAGGTGAGAGCAGCATGGTGGATGGCACGGAAGGCACGCTGGATTGCGTCAATTCAGAATAGGGAGCCGCCGAGGGCTTGCCCAGAGCGCCACGCGCAAGTTGTTCCTGCATGCGGCGCCAGACGGAATTCGCGCGGCTGTGCTAGCTTTGCGCGCATGCCGGACATCGATCTCAACCTGCTGCCTGCGCTGAACGCGTTGCTTTCCGAAGGCAACGTGGCAAAGGCCGCCGAGCGCATGGGCCTGAGCGAATCGGCCATGAGTCGCACGCTGGCGCGCTTGCGAGAGGCGACCGGGGACCAACTGCTCGTACGCGCCGGTCGCGGGATGGTTCCCACGCCGCATGCGCTGGCACTGCGCGACCGCGTCAGGGAATTGGTGCGTGAATCGAGCGCCGTGCTTCAGCCCGCCGCCGCGAGCATGAATCCCCGCACGCTGGAGCGCTTGTTCACGATACGAGCCAACGACGGCTTCATCGAGGCCTTCGCGCACCGTCTGGTGGCTCGCATCGCAGAAGACGCACCCGGTGTCCGCCTGCGATTCGCACCCAAGCCTGACAAAGCCGTGCTTCCGCTACGGGAAGGATTGATCGATCTCGACGTCGGCGTCCTCGGCGAGTCGGGGCCGGAGGTACGCATTCAAGCCCTCTATCGAGACAGCTTTGTCGCAGTCGTGCGCGAAGGGCATCCTCTGCTTGCCGAAACCGATGTCACGCCCGAGCGCTACGCTGCGTGCGACCACGTCATCACCTCGCGCCACGGCCGGTCTGCGGGGCCAGTGGACGACGCCCTGGAGTCGATGGGCCTGGCGCGAAACACCGCCGTCGTCGTGCCCAGCTTCAGCACCGCTTTGTCGATCGCGGCCGCGACCGACATGGTGGCCCTGATCCCGTCTTCGTACTTCGAGCATCTGCGCGTACGCGGCGCACTGTGCTCGTTCCCTCTGCCGATGCCGACCGAGCCGATCACCGTCTCGCAGATGTGGCATCCACGTCTGGACCGCGATCCTGCGCATCGATGGCTGCGCGGCATGGTGCTCAAGGTGTGCCGCCCTGCGGCTGTCACCTGATGGTGCGACGGGCGGCGAAACGGTATATATCAACGCCTTTCCACGAACGAAATCGAGACACGACATGGCGCAACTCACTGCAGATGAGTTCATCCGCTACCAGGAAGAAGGCTGGGTCCGGCCCGCGTACCGCCTGCCTCACGAGCGAACGACGTTCATGCGCGAGGCGCTGGACGATCTGATCCGAAACAACCCCGGCGTGCGACCCGAAAAGCTGGTGTCGGCGCATATCGAGGGTGACAACGGCGAAGGCGTCCGCGGCAGTGCGGCCTTCCTGGAACTGGCGCGCGATCCGGAGCTGGTGGAGTTGGTGTCGAGCGTCATCGGGGACGACGTCATCCTGTGGGGCTGCCACGTGTTCTGCAAGCCCGCGGGCAACGGCTACGAAACGCCGTGGCACCAGGACGGCCACTACTGGCCGATCCGCCCGCTCGCGACATGCACCGTGTGGGTGGCCCTGGAGGACTCCGACGCCGGCAATGGCTGCCTGCGCGTGATCCCCGGTTCGCACAAGGAGAAGCGACTGCACGACCACCTGCACGAAGACCGGACGGACTTGACGCTGGCGCAGCGGCTCGCGCCCGGCACCTTCGACGAAGACACAGCCGTGGATGTCGAACTCGCGGCCGGCGAGATGTCACTGCACGACGTTCACATGATCCACGGCGCGCGCCCCAACACGTCCAATCGCAGGCGCACCGGCGTGGCATTGCGCTACATGCCGTCGACTTCGCTGTTCGACCGTTCGCTGCGGCCGGTGGACGGCAAGAGCGGCGTACCCGTTGATTTCGCGCGCCGCCCACTCTGGCTGGTGCGCGGCGTGGACCGCTGCGGGGGCAACGATTTCAGCGTTGGGCACAGGCGCTGAGCCCTATCCGATCGAACGCTGCAGCTTGAAGACACCAACCGCGCGCGACAGCTGGCTGGCCTGGTCCTGAAGCGATCCAGCCGCGGCGGACGCCTGTTCGACCAGCGCAGCGTTCTGCTGCGTCACCTGGTCCATCTGTGTGATCGCCTGATTGATCTGCTCGATGCCCGAGGTCTGCTCCTGGCTCGCCGCGGTGATCTCGCCCATGATGTCGGTAACGCGCTTGACGCTCTCGACGATCTCATCCATCGTGCGGCCCGCTTCTGCGACCTGCTTGCCGCCTTCCTCGACCTTGCCGACCGAGTCGTCGATGAGGGTCTTGATCTCCTTGGCTGCCGCTGCCGAGCGCTGTGCGAGGTTGCGCACTTCGGATGCGACCACTGCGAAGCCGCGCCCCTGCTCACCGGCGCGTGCGGCCTCAACGGCGGCATTGAGCGCAAGGATGTTGGTCTGGAACGCGATGCCATCGATTACGCCGATGATGTCGACGATCTTGCGCGACGAGGCATTGATCGAGCCCATCGTGTCCACGACCTGATTCACCACGCTGCCACCGCGCACGGCCACTTCAGAAGCCGACACCGCGAGCTGGTTGGCCTGGCGCGCGTTGTCCGCGTTCTGTTTCACGGTGCTGGTGAGCTCTTCCATCGACGCTGCGGTTTCTTCCAGCGAGCTCGCCTGCTGTTCGGTGCGCGACGACAAGTCCTGATTGCCCATCGCAATCTGGCCGGATGCCGTTGCGATCGTGTCCGTACCCGTGCGCACTTCCCCGACGATCTGGATCAGGCTTGCATTCATCTCGCTGAGTGCAGCGAGCAGTTGTCCGGTTTCATCGCGACCACCCGCCTCGATCCTGCTGGAGAGGTCACCGGCCGCCACTGTTTGCGCAGCCTCGACAGCCTTTCGCAACGGCCGCGTGATGCCAACGGACAGTCGCCATGCACAGAAGGCGCCGAGGCAGAGCACGAATGCGCCGAGGGCCAACAGCAGATCACGGCTGGCTCTGTAGCCGGCGCCGATCTGGACCACGGTCCCGTCGATTGCCCGCCGCTGCATCTCGAGCAGACGCTGCACATTGCCCAAGTAGGTATTGGCAACAGGGATGAACTGCTTCTCGAGGACGGCGTTGGCCTCTTCCAGCTTGCCCTCGCCCTTCGTCTTCACCACGGCGTCGCGTGCTTCGAGGTACTTGGTCCGGATCTCCTGGAAGTCCTTCCACAGCGCCTTTTCCTCATCGCTGGACAACAGAGGCTCGAGTTGCTTTTGCATCGCCTGGGCCGCCTTCGTGGAGTTCGCGCTTTCCTCTGCGAAGTAAGGCCCGAGCGACGGGTCCGAACTCTTGGCGATGGCGGTCGTTCGGCGAACGCCGATCTCCACCAGCCGATACCAGTCGCTGATGATGCGTTCCTTTGCAAGCGGCTGATTGGTGATCTCTTCGGCGGCCACGGCCGTCTCGTGCAGGCGCCATATTCCGAGCGTCGTCATCAACAGCATCAACGCCAGCACAAGGCCGAATCCCATGCCCAGCCGGGCACCGATCTTCCAGTTCTTCACGGCAGTTCCTCTTGGCCGGCTCATCCGACCGTCTCGTGGATATCGGCAGGTCGACGAGAAAATTGAGGCCCCCTGCTGGCGAGGGGCAGCGCTACACTGCCCTTCCTGGGCGGCCAAGCTCCTTCGAGGCAAGCATCCAATGCTGAAGCTATCCCACCTCTCCTTCGTCGTGTTGGCGTTTGCCGGGTCCGCCAACGCCGCCAGCAACTGCGACGACATCCTGGGCCAGATCGACGCCAAGATTCGCAGCGCGGGCGTCACGCGCTTCACGCTCACCACAGTCGATGCCGATGCCACGGTCAACGGCAAGACCGTCGGCACCTGCGAGCGGGGCAGCAAGAAGATCGTCTACGAAGCGGAGACGCCCTCCTCCTCGCCAGGTTCACCCCCCGCCCCACGGCGCGGCAATGACGGCATCCTCACCGAATGCAAGGACGGTTCGGTATCGATGGGCGGGGACTGCAGGAAGTGACTACCGCTGCCGTCCGGCGCGGCCGATCAGCGCCAGCCGCAGCTTCTCGGAGACGAAGTCGATCACCACCACGGCCACCAGAATCAGGATGACGATGAAGGTGACGACCGAAAGATTGAGCACACGGATGTTGTCGGTCAGGTAGATGCCGATGCCGCCCGCCCCGACGATGCCCAGGATGCTCGCCGACCGCGTGTTGCTCTCGAAGAAGTAGAGCACCTGGCTGCCGATGACAGGCAGCACCTGCGGCAGGACGGCATAGCGCTGAACGTGCAGCGCGCTGCCACCGGCGGACGTCACGCCCTCCACCGGACGGCGGTCGATGTTCTCGATGGCTTCGGAAAACAGCTTGCCGAACGAGCCCACGTCCGAGCAGGCGATGGCCAGCACGCCGGCAAACGGCCCCAGGCCGACGACGTTGACCCACAGCAGAGCCCAGATCAGGATGTCGACACCGCGTATCACGTCGATGGAACGCCGCACCGCGAAGTGCGCGAAGACATTCGGGATGACGTTGCGCGCAGCCAGAAAGCCGAGCGGGAATGCGATCAGCGCGGCCATGGCGGTGCCCAGAAAGGCCATGGCCAGGGTCTCGGCCATGGCTTCGAGAAACACCCCGGCCTTGCCGTCCGTGGTCGGCGGAAACATGATCTGCGTGAAGTCGAGCAGGCGGCTCAATCCGCCAAGGATGCGGGCGAACGAAAAGTCCAGCACCCACATCGCAAACACCGCCAACACTACGGCAGCGGCGCTCCAGGCAAACAGCTCGCGTGCGGCCAGCCAGCCGGGGAACAGTCCCGGCTGCTCGCGCCGCAGGCGGACCATGTCCACGTCGATGACTGCGCGCCCGGAAGGCGTGTTGGCATTCATGTCGGAACTCATGCGCTTCGCTCCCGGTGCATGCTGCCCGCCAAGGCATGACGCAGGCGCTCGCTGGCAAAGTCGATCAGCATCACGGTGGCGATGATGAGCAGCAGGATCGCGCTCACGTCGGTGTAATAGAACTGGCGGATCGCCACCATCAACTGCTCGCCAATGCCGCCCGCGCCGACAAAGCCCATGATCGAAGCAGCCCGCACGTTGATGTCGAACCGCAGCATGGCATAGGACGCGAAGTTGGGCGCCACCTGTGGCAGCACGGCGTAGCGCATCGTCTGGCGCCACGAGCCACCGGCCGCCACGATGCCGTCCACCGGCTTCATGTCGATGTTCTCGACAACTTCGGCGAACAGCTTGCACAAGGCGCCCGCCGTGTGCACTGCCAGCGCCAGCACGCCGGCCATCGGACCGATGCCGAAGGCCACCACGAAGAGCAGCGCGAACACCATGTCCGGCACGGTGCGGCAGAACTCCGCGAGCCGGCGGGCCACGAAGCGCATCCACGGCGACGGCGTGAGGTTCGACGATGCGACGAAGCTCAGCACGAAGCCGCCGAGCGCGCCGAACAGCGTGCCGAGATAGGCAATGAGCAGCGTCTCGCCGAGCAGCACCAGCCAGCGCCCCAGCCCCCAGTACCACTCCTGCACGTCCTGGATCGGGTGCGCGGCGGAGATGTCCGGCGTGATGCGCTGCAGGTAGCTCATGAAGCCGCCCAGCTGCTGGACGAAGACTTGCGGCCGGACTTCCGCAATGGGTCCGGCGATGGCAGCCAGCACGACGAACACCGCCAGCCCGATCCACCAGTTGCGACGTCGGCGAGCGGACTCCAACGCATAGGCATCCGCCCAGCTGTAGGGTTCGGGCGCAGTGGCCTGGGGCGAAGTACTCATTGATGCGTGATTGCAGAGGAGCGAACAGCAAAAGGCCCGGCACTGAGGCCGGGCCGGCGCAGGCGAAGCCTCCTACTGCTGCTTCTTGCGTTGCGAGTCGTTGTACTGGAGCATGCCGACGACCGGCTCGTAGGCCTTCGCGTCGATTGCCACCAGTTCCTGGTCCTTGCCACCGGAGAGGCCATCGAAGACCTTCCTGTCCTTCTTGGGCAGATCGAGCAGGGCCTGCTTGATCTTCTGGCGCGTCTCGGCCGGTACCGATTCGAGCACCGAGAACGGGCCTTCGGGCAGCAGGTCCGACTTGAACACGACACGGAAGTCGCTCGGGCTGAGCGCCTTGCCGTTGGCGTCCTTCAGCAGGCCCTTCTCGGCGAGGCGAGTCGGCATGTTGTCCGTGGGCGAGAAGTATTCGTTCGCAGCGGCATCGGCAGTGCCTTGTGCCAGCGCCAGGAGCGCGTTCTGGTGGCCGCCGGCAAAGAAGACTTTGCCGAAGAAGCTGTCCAGGCTTGCGATGCCTTCGTTCTTCGAGAGGAAGTAGCGCGGCGCGTTGTTGCCCGACGTGGAGTTGGGGTCCACCAGTGCGAGGGTCTTGCCCTTCAGGTCCTGCACGGTCTTGTACGGGCTGTCGGCACGCACCCACAGCACCGAGTAGTAGCCGTTGATGCCCGTCTCATGGCGCTGGTTGACCAGGGGTTCGGTCTTCACGCCGGTCATCACGGCGCGTGCGTACGAGGCCGGGCCGTAGAACGCGATCTGGGCGTTGCCGGCGCGCTGTGCTTCGATCACGGCAGCGTAGTCGTTGGCGATGCGCAGCGTCACCGGGATGCCGACGGCGTCGGTCAGGTACTTGGCGAGCGGGCCGAAGCGATCGGTCGTCAACGACGCGTTCTCGATCGGAATCACTGCGAAGGTCAGTTCCTTCGGCGTGCCTTGCGCCAGCACGAAAGGCGCAGCGGTAGCGCCCGCGAGCGCGGCTGCGCCCGTGACAAAAGTACGACGTGTAACCACGATTCAGCTCCTCAAATGAACAGGAAAACGAAAAAGGGAGAAATGAAGACTCAGGCCACCTGCGCTTGCGGCAGCAGGGTGCCCATCGACTTGCTCGCCAATTCGTGCCGGGGAACGCTCACGGCTTCATTGGCTTCGATGCCATACAGCTCGCTCGCGGCTGCGTGGGTCAGTTGCTGCGGCGTGCCGTCGAACACGACGCGACCGGCGGCCATGCCGACCAGGCGGTGGCAATAGGTGCGAGCCAGGTCGAGCGAATGCAGGTTGCAGATGATGGAGATGCCGTACTGCTGGTTGATGCGTTGCAGCGTTTCCATCACCACCACGGCGTTGCGAGGATCGAGCGATGCCGTGGGCTCATCGGCCAGGATGATGCGCGGCTCCTGCACCAGCGCGCGGGCGATGGCCACCCGTTGCTGCTGCCCGCCCGACAGGTTCTCCGCGCGGCGTGCGGCGAGGTTGCCTATCTCGAATTGCTCCAGCACCGAGAAGGCGACGGCGCGATCGCGCTCCGGCCACAGGCCAACCAGCGTCGCCATCGTGCCGGCGCGATTCAGGCGGCCCATCATCACGTTGGTCAGCACATCGAGCCGGCCCACGAGATTGAACTGCTGGAACACCATTGCGCACTCGGAGCGCCATCCGCGCAGGGCCTTGCCCTTGAGCGCGGTGACGTCGCGGCCGTCGAAAGTGATGCGCCCCGACGTCGTCGCCTGCAGGCGGTTGATCATGCGCAGCAGCGTGGACTTGCCGGCGCCCGAGCGCCCAATGACACCGACGAAGCTGCCTGGCTCCACGGTGAGATTTACGTCAGCCACAGCGGTCTTTTCACCGAAACGGCAACTGACACCGGTCATCGTCAACATTGGCGGTCACTTTGATTCAACTACAGCGACTGTAGAAACGTTACAAGGCAAACACGTGACAGCCGTATGCATCGGAGCCCAATCAGTAGAGCGTTCGTCGCTGTCGCTCGGGCAACTCGCGGTCGTAGGCGGGGCCATCGATGCGCTCGCCACTCAGCGTCTGCAGGATGCTGCCGATGCTCGGCAGCGAAGCGCGCTCCACCTTGCCCGCCGCTCCCCAGAGGCCTGACCGGATCACGGCCCGGCCGCACTGGAAGAACACCTTGTCCACCGCGATGACCAGCACCGAACGCGGTTCATTGCCGTCGTGCGCGCAACGCGCGAGCAACTCAGGCGCCACGCTGATGCGGGCACGGCCCATGACCCGCAGCGTTTCGTTGCAACCGGGAATGAGAAACAGCAGGCTCACGTCCGGATGCGCCACCACGTTGCGCAGGCTGTCGATGCGGTTGTTGCCGCGCCGGTCGGGCAGCAGCAACGTGCGTTCGTCGGCAATCTGCACGAAGCCGGGCGCATCGCCACGCGGCGAACTGTCCAGCCCGTCAGGGCTGCGCGTGCCGAGAACGACGAAGGGCGATGCTTCGATGAACGGGCGATACAGCGGATGGATGTGGTCCACCTCCTTGGCCAGCGAAGTATCGCCGGGCAAGTCGGGATAGACCTCGCGCAGGGCCTCCAGGCTGGTGATCAGGTGCGACTCGTTCATGCGACTCGCCTGCCGCGCGACCAGACCTCGCGCACCGCCGGCGAACTGCCGACCTGCCGCACGCGAAGCAGGTCGGCGCGCAGGCCCTGCGCGATGCGGCCTCGATCATGCAAGCCACTGGCAAGCGCAGGGCCCTTGCTGACGATGGCCACGGCCTGCGGCATCGTGCACGCGCCCTCTTCCGCGAGGCGCCATGCGGCCTGCAGGAGGCTCGCGGGCACGTAGTCCGACGAGAGACTGTCGACCAGGCCTTCGCGCGCCAGGTCCATCGCCGCCGCGTTGCCCGAGTGCGAGGCGCCGCGCACCACGTTCGGCGCGCCCATGACGGTCGACAGCCCCAACGCACGAGCGCGACGGGCCGCTTCGAGGGTGGTCGGAAACTCGCTCATCGACGCGCCCATGCGATGCGCCTCTTCCACGTGCTCGGCAGTGGTGTCGTCGTGTGTCGCGAGCGAGATCTCCTGCGTGCGCGCGAAGTCGGCAAACCAGCGGCGATTGGGTTCGGCGTAGAGCGCCTGCCGCTCGGGCGCGATGCGCACCTCCTCGTCAAACTTGGCGTCGCTCCATCCCTTCTTGCCTGTGTAGTAGATGCGGGCGTGCTCCAGGTTGTGCCATTGGCGCTGGCCCGGCGTGTGGTCCATCAGCGAGATGAGCCGCAGCCGGCGATGCCGGGAAAAGGGCTCGAACAGTTCGCGCGCATTGCCAGCGGGCAGCTCGCAGCGGATGTGAATGAAGTGATCGGCGCGCAACGTGCCGGCTTCGTCCAGCGTGTCGAGCACGCGCAGCAGGTCGCTCTGGTCGTGCGAGCGGAAGCCGTCGCCGTAGGGGTCGCCGACACCGATCGCATCGAGCACCGTGGTGATGCCGTTCGCGGCCATCTCTGCATCGTGCGCCTGCACCGCGGACTGCATCGGGAACCTCACCTTGGGGCGCGGCATCACGTGCCGCTCGAGGTTGTCGGTGTGCACCTCGACCAGGCCGGGCAGCAGCCAGTCGCCATCCCAGTCGAGCGCGCCGGGTTGCGTGCTGGCGCCATGGCCGACGGCGGTGATGCGCCCCTCGTTGATGCAGATGTGGCCCGAGATGACTTCGTCATCGAGCACGATGCGGGCGTTGTGGATCACGGTTTCTGTCATCGAGTGGTTTCCAGTTCGGCGGATGCCGCGGGCAGCGTGACGCAGCGGCTCGCGACGGCGTCGCGCACTTCTTCGTCGTGAAAGATACCAATCACCGCGGCACCGCGTGCCTTGGCTTCGTGGATCAGCTGGATCACCACGCGGCGATTCGCGGCGTCGAGCGACGCGGTCGGCTCATCGAGCAGCAGCAGATCGGACGGGAGGATGAACCCCCGCGCGATGTTCACGCGCTGTTGCTCGCCACCCGAGAAAGTCGCGGGCGGAAGTTGCCACAGTGCGCGCGGCAGATTGAGGCGCTCGAATAGCGCGGCGACTTCCTCGCGGGCCGCTTCCTGCGCGGCCTGCCAGGCGTCGGTTTGTCCCAGGTCGGCGGTGACGGGATGCGCCTGCAGCAGTCGCTCGGCCACCACGTCGATGGCCGGCACGCGCGGCACGGCGCGCAGGAACTGGCTCACGTAGGCGATGGCGCGTTCGCGCAGGCGGATGATCTGCTGCGGGGTGGCGCGTGCCATGTCGATCTCGCCGCCGTCGGTGCGCAGCAGGATCGAACCGCTGTCGACGCCGTAGTTTCCGTACAGGCACTTGATGAGCGTCGATTTGCCTTGCCCCGACGCGCCGACGAGTGCCACGCATTCGCCGGGCGCGGCATCGAGGTCGACGCCGTGCAGCACCGGCAGGTCGCGGCCGTCACGCAGGTGAAGGGTGAAGTGTTTGCGCACGCCGCGCACGCGCAGCGTCGGCAGATCGGCTGGGTCTGATTCGTGGTTCATGGCGTCACGACGGAGGAAACGAGCAATTGGGTGTAGGGATGGCGAGGGTCGTCGAGCACGCGGTCGGTCAGACCATGCTCGACGATGTGGCCCTCCCGCATCACGAGCGTGCGATGCGCCAGCAGCCGCGCCACGCCGAGGTCGTGCGTAACCACGACAGCGGACACATGCATGCGCGCCACCAGCAGGCGGATCAGGTCGAGCAGCTTGGCCTGGACGGACACGTCGAGCCCGGTGGTGGGCTCATCCATCAGCACGAGTCGCGGCCGGGTCACGAGGTTGCGGGCGATCTGCAGGCGCTGGCGCATGCCACCGGAGAAGTCGCGCGGCGACTCGTCGATGCGACCGGCGTCGAGCTCTACACGCGACATCCAGCTTGCCGCCGTCTCGCGCAGCTTGCCGTAGTGCCGGTCGCCCAGGCCCATGAGCCGTTCGCCGATGTTGGCGCCCGCGCTGACGCCCATGCGCAGGCCCGCGGTCGCCTGTTGCTCCACGAAGCCCCATTCGGTGCGAGCCAGCAGGCGGCGCCGGCGTTCGGGCATGGCGTGCACGTCGAGCCATTCGCCCTGTGCATCGCGATACCGGACGCTGCCTGCGCGCGGTGTCAATCGGCCGGCCATGCAATTGAGCAAGGTGGTCTTGCCCGATCCGGATTCACCGACCACGGCGAGCACTTCGCCCGGAAACAACTCCAGCGTGGCCTGGCTCACGGCGTCGCGCCCGAGCCCGTCGCTCGGAAACCGGAAGCTCAGCGAGTCGACACGCAGAAGCGGTGTGGATTTGTCCTGGCCGGCGTTCATGGTTGCGCTCCGGCCCGCTGCTGCTCGCACCAGTCGGTGTCCGAGCAGGTCCACAAGGCGCTTCCGTCCTCATGGGCGATCTCATCGAGATAGCTCGTGGTGCAGCCGCACAGTGCGCACGTATGACCCTGCGTCTTGACGCTGAAGGGATGGTCCTCGAAGTCCAGGCTCTGCACCGAGGTATAGGGCGGGATGGCGTACAGACGCTTTTCGCGTCCGGCGCCGAACAACTGCAGCGCGGGCATCTGATCCATCTTCGGGTTGTCGAAAGCGGGAATGGGCGACGGCGACGTGATGTAGCGGCCATTCACGCGCACCGGGTAGTCGGACGTGGTCTCGACATGGCCCCACTGTGCAATGTCTTCGTAGAGCTTGACGTTCATCAGCCCGTATTCCTCGACCGCGTGGAGTGCGAGCGTTTCGGCGCGTCGCGGTTCCAGCTTGTAGAGCGGCTCCGGCTGCGGCACCTGGTAGACCATGATCTGCCCTTCGCGCAGCGGCGTCTCGGGAATGCGGTGGCGCGTCTGGATGACGGTGGCACGCGCGGTCTGCGTGGTGGTCTCCACGTTGGTCACCCGCGCGAAGAACTCGCGAATGTTCACGGCGTTGGTCGTGTCGTCAGAACCCTGGTCGATCACCTTGAGCACGTCGCCCTGGCCGATGACCGCGGCCGTCACCTGGATGCCGCCGGTGCCCCATCCATAGGCCAGCGGCATTTCGCGCGAACCGAAGGGCACCTGATGACCCGGAATCGCGACTGCCTTGAGCAACGCGCGGCGCAGCATGCGCTTGGTTCGCTCGTCGAGATACGCGTAGTTGTAGCCTTCGACCGGCATGTCGGCCTGTGCGGCCTCGACGCGATCGGATGCGGTTGTCATGTCCATCAGAGGGCCTCCTCGGCTGCAGCGCCATCGAGGCGCGCTTCGCGCTCGGCTCGAAGTTGCCGGATCAATTGCAATTCGGATTCGAAGGTCACGTAGTGCGGCAACTTCAGGTGCTGCACGAACCCCGAGGCTTCGACGCTGTCGCCTTGCGCGAGCACGAACTCCTGGTCTTGCGCCGGGGCCTCGGCCAGTTCGTCGAACTCGTCGGTACGCAACGCACGGTCGACCAGCGACACTGCCATCGCCTTGCGCTCCCCATGGCCGAACACCAGCCCATAGCCGCGCGTGAACTGCGGCGGCGCGCCGTCGTTACCCGCGAACTGGTTGACCATCTGGCACTCGGTCAGCTCCACCTCGCCGATCTCGATCGGAAAGTCGAGCTCGTCCGGCACCAGGCTGACGGTCACCGCGCCGAAGCGCACGTCACCGACAAAGGGATGGCTGTGCGCATAGCCACGCTGGGTCGAATAGCCCATGCCCAGCACCCAGCCTTCGTCCGCACGCGCCAGCATCTGCAGGCGGCCGGCGCGCGACAGCGGGTAGCACGGCGGATCGCGCGTGATGTCCGGAGGCACCGGATCGCCGTCCGATGGGATCGCAGGTTCGACGAGGTTCTGTGCGGAGAGCGTGTCGAGTGCGTTGGGGATCTCTTCGGCCTCGGCGTCCGGGCCCTGCGGCTTGGCGGTCGACTGGACAGCTTCCGGGTTCGATGGCCGCAGCAGCGAGAAGTCCAGCAGGCGCTGCGTGTAGTCGTAGCTCGGGCCAAGCACCTGGCCGCCCGGCAAGTCCTTGAAGATGGCAGACACCCGGCGTTTCACACGCATGGCATCGGTATCGACCGGCTCGGTATAGGCCACCCGGGGCAGCGTGGTGCGGTAGGCGCGCAGCAGGAACGCGGCTTCGACAGCATCCCCCTGCGCCTGCACCAACGCCAGCGCGGCGAGTTCGGGGTCGTAGAGCGAGGCCTCGGCCATGACGCGGCTCACCGCGAGGCCCATCTGCGACTGCACCTGCGCCACCAGCAGCGGCGGCCGCGCCGGGTCGCCACGGCGGGCAGCAGCTACGAGGGCGCGTGAGGCGGCAATGGCGCGCTCGCCTCCTTTGACGGCTATATACATGGCGGGGTCTCCAATGCGAGCAAGGTAGAACGTGGAATGGCGGCAACCTGGTCGCCGCTGCACAGCAGCAGGTCGATTCCACGCGGAAATGCATCGCCCTGCTGGGCACGCCAGCGCCACAGCGAAGGCAGACTGCCGCGCACGCTCAGCACGGATTGCGTCTGCACGCCGGGGCCCCGCGCGCGCAAGACCTGCACCTCGCCCTTCTGGGCGTGCATCGCAAGGCCGTCGACATCGAGGACGAGCGTGGCGCCGTCCTGCGGCGCCGTGTCGCTGCCTTGCTGCATGCGCTCGCACGACTCGCCCTCGACATCGCCGCCGCGCGCATACGCGAACTGGCATTGATCGAGCGACACCGTCCGCACGCCGCAGTGGAAGCGGAAGTAGCCAGCCAGGGCGGACGCATCCTGCGGGCCGGCGAAATGCACGCTGCTCTCGGCATCGAGCAACGTCAGCAGGCTCACTGCGGCCGCAATCGACATCGCGTGTCCGTCGCTCGCGCTGGGCGGCTGAACGCCCGCGATGGCCGCCGGCGGCAAGGAATAGACACGCCCCGGGTGCGACATCGCGGCAAGCAGCACCCGGAAGGTCTGCTGCGCGCCGTGAACGGGGCGTTCCCAGGCCAGGCCCAGGTCCGACAGAACTGCGCTCACGACGAGGCCTCCGGTTGCAGGTTGAAGAAGTGCACGCGGCTGGTGGCCGTCTCGCGCTGCTCGCTGGCGCGCAGGCGGGCCGATTCAGCCGCCAGCGGCGCGATGACGTCGGCTTGCAACGCGTCGTGCCAGCGGGGGTGCTGCAGCAGCGCGTCCATGCGCGCGATCCAGTCCACGCGCTCGGGATCGCGGCCCAGGACATAGCCGATGCCGATGCTGGCCGTCTCGCCGTCGCGGTGACGCACGACACAGCGTGTAATGGTGGCCTCGCCGACGTTGAAGCGGTCGCCCTTGTTGCCGATGCGGCCGCGGAGCATGGCCAGCCCGATTTCCGGGGCGCGCAATACTTCGAAGTGAAGCGAAGGCAAGGATTCGACGTGGCGCTTCAGCAGGTCGCGCGGCGCATGCGCCAGCACGGCCAGCCATCTGGCGCGAGCCGATGGCGTGTGGGGTGTGGAGTGAGTAGGGGTCATGCGGATGTCATCTAGATGACTCAAGATACTACGCACTTTGACAGACCGACGTGACAGTTTGTTGACCCGACGAAAATCTCGACCGAAATGACCACACCGACGCCATCGAGCGACATCTCCGGCCCCGCTCTCGCCGCCGCCTCCTCCGACCTCCGTCGCTGGGAGCTCATCGCCGACGCCCTGCGCGCCGACATCACCGCAGGACGCCTTGCACCAGGCCAGCGCCTGCCGAACGAACAGTTGCTCGCCCAGCGCTTCGACGTCAACAGGCACACCCTGCGGCAAGCCATGCAGGCCCTCATGCGAGAAGGCTTCGTGCAGGTGCGCCATGGCGCAGGCACCTTCGTGCGCGAGCTGGTCCTGGACTACGCCCTGCAACGGCGCACCCGGCTGACCGAGAGCGTGGCCGATGCCGGCGAACGGGCAGCGCGCGAAATCCTCGAGCATCAAGAGGCAGAAGCAGCGCCCTGGTCCAAAGAGTTGCGCGTGCCTTCGAAGAGCCGGGTGATCGTGCTCACCACGCTCGCCTCCGTGCGCGGCAGGCCGGTCGGCCTGAGCATCGGCGCCTATCCACTGCCCCGTTTCGAGGGACTGGCCGAACGGGTGGCCGAGCTCGGGAGCTTCACGCCGGCACTCGAGGCACTGGGCGTGCGCGACTACACGCGTGCGAAGAGCGTCGTGTCGGCCCGCCTGCCCACTACGCAGGAGGCGGATCGACTGGCGAGATCCGCAGGCCAGCCGGTGCTGGTGGTCAACTCCGTCGACGTCGATGCGCAAGGCACGCCCATTCGGTCGGGCATCACGCTCTTTGCTGCGGACGCCGTGCAACTGACCGTGCGTCCTGACGAAGGCTCGAAGGCATGACACCGGACAACGAACGCTACGCCATCTACTGGGCGCCCGATCCCGCCCATCCCCTGTGGGCCGCCGGATGCGACTGGCTCGGACGCGATCCATCGCTGGCGACCGAGACAGGCCTCATGCCGCGGCGCCCGAACGTCGCGGCGCCTGCACGCTACGGCTTTCATGCCACCCTGAAAGCGCCCATTCGCCTGGCGGCCGGGAGGTCCTTCGACGATCTGCGGCGTGCTGCCGCCGCACTGGCAAGGCGGCACCACGTGTTCGAGATGCCGGCGCTCCACGTCGCGTGGCTGCAGGACTTCGTCGCCCTGCGCCCTGTGGCGCCGCTGAACGCAGCACATCCTTTGAGGCAACTCGCAGACGCCTGTGTCGGCGAACTCGACGAATTTCGTGCGCCCGCACCGGCCGACGAAACGGCGCGGCGCGCGGCGGAAGCCGCCGACGGAGATGCGTTCGCCCTCGCGCTGCTCGCCCGCTGGGGCTACGCGCATGTGTTCGACGGCTGGCGCTTTCACATGACGTTGAGCGACCGCTTCGAGGATCGAGACTCCGATGCGGCGAAGCACTTCGAACGCGAAGCATGCGCCTGGTTCTCGCGCAGCCTGGCGCAACCGCTGCAATGCACCGCGCTGTGCATCTTCCAAGAGCCCGCGGCCGGCGCGCCGTTTCGCCTGATCGAACGGCTGCCTCTGGAGGGCGCGGCATGAAGGGCACCCACGCCGAGGTGCCGCACAGCGAACGCCTGCTCGTGATCGTCGGCCCTTCCGGCGCCGGCAAGGACACGGTGATGACCGCGTGGCGCCAGCGAGCCACCGAACTGGGCAAGCACCTGCACATCGCCCAACGTGCCATCACGCGCCCCGCGCACGCCGGAGGCGAGGCGCACGAGGCCCTTTCCCATGAGCACTGGCAAGCCGAATGCGATGACGGCGCCTTCGCACTGCATTGGCGCGCCAACGGTCTCGCGTACGGCGTCCGGATGCGCGAATTGCAGGCGTTGGTGGCAGGAACCGTCCTGCTCAACGGATCGCGGGCAGCACTGCCGGCCATTCGCGGGAGTGCGCCCCGCTGCCGCGTGGTCCAGATCACGGCCAGCGCAGCGGTGCTGGCACAGCGTCTGCGGGCCCGCGGACGCGAGGATCCGAAGGCGATCGAGCACCGCCTGGCACGAACGGCGCTCGTGCCGGCCGACTTCACGCTGGCAAACGATGGATCGGTGGTGGAAAGCGTGGCAGCACTGATGCAGTGGTGGGATGCGCCGGTGAGCTAACGCACCATGGACCCGAACCCGACCCTGCGCTGGCGCTGGTTGCCCGTAGAAGGCAGCTGGCGATACCACCTCCTGCTCGCGGTGGCGGGCATGTTCGTCCTCGGCCCACTGGCAGGCGTCACCGCGGCTTACATGAACTTCTCGCTCGGCTTCTTCGTCGGCGGGCAGGTGCTTGCGGGACTGCTGGGGTCCGCGGTCACTGCGGGCTACGGCGCGGCGGGTCGACACGGCGCCAACTACATCCAGACGGCCGCGGCCTCCGTCGCAAGCATGAGCGGACTCGGCGTACTGCTGCAGGCCATGGCCTGGATGGGACTGCCGCAGCCACCGGCCTGGCAGATGGTGCTGTATCTCACCTGCGTTGGCATGTTCGGTGTCGGCGTGGGCATGCTCTACACGCCTGTGCTGGTGGATCGCATGCGGCTGACCTTTCCATCGGGGCTGGCCGTCGCGAACATCCTCCGGGCGCTGACCGATCCGGATCTGCTGCGCCGCTCGGTCAGGCAACTCGGCGGCGGCGCTGTCGTCGGGATGGTCTCGGGGCTCGCGACGACGCGCCTACCGCTGCTCGGGGCGATCGAGCTCTCGGCATCCACGTTCGGCGCGGGGTTGGTGATCGGCGCGCGCATCGGCATCCCGGCGGTGGTGGGTGGATTGATCGGCGTCGCGCTCAAGCCCCACTTCGTGAGCATCGGCTGGCTGCAGCCGGGCGACCCGCCGCGCAAGATCATGTTCCTCATTGCACTCGGCGCGATCATGGGCGCGGCGCTGATCGACCTCGCGTTGATCTTTGCCCGGGCCTTGCCGCATGCGCGGCGCGAAGCGGCAGCCAGTGCGCCGGCGCCCGCGGTCGATGACTGGAAGCGAGTGAACATCGTTCGCCTCGTGCTGTGGGTACTGTTCTGGGCGATCGCCACCATCGTCTGCGGCCACATGCTGCTGGGGCAGCCGGTGTTCTATCTCGCGGTGGCCGTCGCGCTGGTGTTCCTCTTTGCGCTGGTGAACGGCATCTCGGTGGGCATCAGCGATTCGAATCCGATTTCGTCGGCCTTCGTGGTCACGGTGATCATCCTGGCCGCGCTGGGCTTGCGCGACCCCGGCGTGGGCCTCATGGCCGGTGCGGTTCTGCTGGTCGCGACCAGCGTCGCCTGCGACATGCAGCAGGACCGCTCCACCGGTTGGCGGCTGGGCACGCCGCGCGTCCTGCAGTTCCGCTATCAGGTGCTGGGCATCCTGATGGGCGCAACGATGGCGGTGGTCTTCGCACGGCTCTTCATGTCCGCGTATCCGGTGCTGCTGCTGGACCAGACCGTGATGAAGGCCGACCAGCAGCCCGCCGAATGGGCATCGGCCATGACCTACAAGCTCGTGGGCGTGCTGCGCGGGCTGACCGATGCGATGCCCTTCCAGCGCACCGCCATCGCGATCGGCGTCGCAGCCGGTGCGGTCATCGAGGTGCTGCGCAAGTGGCTGCGCCCGCGCAGCTTCGTGCTTGACGCGATCCTCCTGCCTTCGCCCTACGCGTTGTCGTTCGGCGGCTTCGTCAACCTGCCGACATCGCTCTGGCTTGGTGCGGGCGGCGTGGTGGGCAGTCTGCTCGGTGCGCGCACTTCCAGGCGCAAGGACTTGCCGCAGGACATGGGCAGCGCGTCGCTGTTCGGCGGCGGCCTGATCG
Source organism: Variovorax sp. (assembly GCA_017744935.1). Lineage (GTDB taxonomy): Bacteria > Pseudomonadota > Gammaproteobacteria > Burkholderiales > Burkholderiaceae_C > Variovorax. The sequence continues at coordinate 39,404 of JAGIAI010000004.1, read as the reverse complement.
CCGGCGACGCTCTGGCTGCCGTCGGGATCGGCATTGCAAGCCTCCTCGCAGCCTTGGTCTAGCATGCGGCGCATCGCATCCATCACGAGAAAGACTCAGCAATGACTTCCGACAAAGTGGCACTCATCACGGCCGGCGGCAGCGGCATGGGCGCGGCCGCCGCCGAACGCCTCGCGGCGGACGGCTTCAAGGTCGCGATCCTTTCGTCGTCGGGCAAGGGCGAAGCGCTGGCCCAGCGCCTCGGCGGCATCGGCTTCACGGGCTCGAACCAGTCCGTCGATGACCTGCGCAAGTTCGTCGATCTCGCAATGAACCAGTGGGGCCGCATCGACGTGCTGGTCAACAGCGCGGGGCATGGTCCGCGCGCGCAAATCCTCGACATCACGGACGAAGATTGGCATCGCGGCATGGACGTCTACCTGATGAACGTCATCCGACCGACCCGCCTCATCGCACCCGTGATGCAGCAGCAGAAGGCAGGCGCGATCATCAACATCTCGACCGCGTGGACCTTCGAACCAAGCGCCCTCTTCCCGACCTCCGCGGTGTTCCGCGCCGGGCTGGCGTCGTTCACCAAGATCTTTGCGGACACCTATGCCGCAGACAACGTTCGCATGAACAACGTGCTGCCGGGCTGGATCGACAGCCTTCCCCAGACCGATGTCCGCCGCGATTCCGTGCCGATGAAGCGCTACGGCAAGAGCGAAGAGGTGGCGGCGACGATCGCGTTCCTCGCATCCGAAGGCGCGGCCTACATCACCGGCCAGAACATCCGGGTCGACGGCGGGCTGATGCGTTCGGTCTGACCGGACTTCACGCGCGTGGGGCGGCGGTTTCGCGCAGGATCTCCAGGAAGCGCTTCGCGAGTGGCGAGAGCACGTGGTCCTTGCGCATCAGCGCCCCGATCTCGCGCGCAAAGCGGGCCTCCGCGAACGGCAGCGGAGCGAGTCCTTCGCCGGCCGGGCCCGCCAGCATGGCCTGGCTCATCAGGGCCACGAGATCGCTGCGGATCACAAGCCGGCTGAGTTGAGATGCGGTGTTGCTCACTTCGACCGCGACGCGCGGCGGCGGCATGCCCGCTTCCGCGAGTCGCGCTTCGACGCCGCGCCGGCCTGCAACGCCGGGGCCCGGCAGCATCCAGTGCGCATCCACCAGATCCTGCAGGCGTACGCGCCGCCGCCGAAGCAGCGGATGGTCCTCACGCACCACCATGCACAGGTCGTCGTTCATCAGGGGCACCGCTTCGAGATCCTCGGATGGCACGCGCGGAATCGCGTTGATGCTCAGGTCCAGATCGCCCAGCCGCAGTGCTCCGAGGAGCGCATCGTTCAGGTTGACCATCACCCGCAGTCGCGCGGCCGGCCGCTGCTGGTGCAGCTGGAGGCACGCGGGCACGAAGAGCCGTTCCGCATAGAGCGGTGACACGCCGACGCGCAGCAGCCCCATCGCACCGAGGTGCAGGTCCGAGGCCTCCTTGATCGCATCGCCAAGGCTGGTGCGCAAGGTCTGCGTGCGCTGGCGGAACTGCTCGGCGACCGGTGTGAGTGTCATGCCGCGCGCGCCGCGCTCGAACAGCGGAAAGCCGAGTTCCTTTTCCAGCCGCTGCAGGCCCTTGGTCAGCGCCGGCTGCGACAGGCCGAGTGCCGCGGCAGCGCGGCGCACCTGGCCGTGCCCGGCCACCGCGAGGAAGTAGTCGATGTCGTCGAGGCGCAGTGCCATGGTGTCTCCGTGAAGATTCCCGTCGAGTGAGCGCATCGCGGCTCCGATAACGCCGCGTTATCGGAAAACGCCGCTGGATTATCCGCAGACGGGCGATCGATTCCTAGACTTTCCCCCATCTACTTCAGGAGACACGCAATGCAGCACCGCCCCGACCGACCGGAGGTCCGTCCATGAATCTCGGCATGTACCTTGCGCGCGGCGCGCGCCAGTGGGGCGACCGCGCCGCTGTGCTGTTCCGGGACCGCTCGCTCAGCTATCGCGATCTGGAACTGCGCTCCAACCGGCTTGCCCATGCGCTGAAGGCCCTGGGCCTCCAGCGCGGCGATCGCGTCGCGGTGGTCTCGCCCAACCGGCCCGAGATCGTGGAGCTCGAATGCGCGCTCTACAAGGCTGGCCTCGTGAAAGTGGCGCTCAACTCGCGCCTTGCGCCCCAGGAGCTGGCGGATGCGCTCGCCAATGCCGAGCCCGTTGCATGCCTTGCCGGACCCGAGCATCGCGGCATGGTCGACGAAGCTTCGGCCGGCGTGACTTCGCTGCGGCACCGGATCGCGTTCGACCCCACGCCCGAGAGCGCCAAAGGCGGCTGGCTCCAGTACGAAGCCCTGCTCGCCGGCGTGTCCGACGTCCACATGCACGAGGAGATGAAGTCTGATGAACTTGCGGTGCTGCACTACACCTCGGGCTCCACGGGCAAGCTCAAGGCTGCGATGCAGACCGTAGGCAACCGCTTTGCGTCTCTGCGGAAGAACGTGATGGGCCGCATGCACGCGGAGCCCGACGATGTGTTGATGCTCTCCGGCCCGATCACACACGCCAGCGGCATGTTCATCCAGCCGATGCTCTACCAGGGCGCGACCATCCTTCTGATGGAAGGCTTCCGCCCTGCCGAATACCTCGATGCGATCGAGAAGCATCGCGTCACCATGGCCTTCCTGGTGCCCGCGATGATCTACGCACTGCTGGCGGAGCCAAGCCTGAAGGGACGCGACCTCTCCAGCCTCCGGCTGCTGAGTTACGGCGCCGCGCCGATGTCTCCGGCACGCATCCGTGAAGCCTGGGCCGCGTTCGGACCGGTGCTTGCGCAAGGCTATGGCGCGGGCGAGACCACCGGTGGCGTCGTCGGGCTCGGCATCGCCGACCATGCGGCGGCCATCGAAGGCGGCCACGAGGCGCTGCTCTCCGCTTGCGGACGGCCGTTCTGCGAATCCGACGTGCAGGTGCTCGACGACACAGGCCGACCTGTCAGCGGCGATGCCATCGGCGAGATCTGCGTGCGCGGCCCCGATGTGTTCGCAGGCTACTGGCGCGCGCCCGACCAGACCGCACAGGCGCTCGACACCAACGGATGGCTGCACACCGGCGACCTCGCGCGTGTGGACGACCGCGGCTACATCTACATCGTCGATCGCAAGAAGGAGATGCTGGTATCGGGCGGCTTCAACATCTACCCGAGCGAGGTGGAGTCGGTGCTGGCCCAGCATCCTGCGATCTACGAGGTGTGCGTAGTGGGCGTGCCCGACGATCACTGGGGCGAGACGGTGAAGGCCGTGGTTGTGCTGCGTGACGGCGCAGAAGCGGACACCAGTCAGATCATGGATTTCTGCCGCGGCCGGCTCGCAGACTTCAAGCGCCCGCGTTCGGTGGACTTCGTTCCGCAACTGCCAAAGAACGCGAACGGCAAGCTCTCGCGCAAGGACGTGCGCGAGCACTACTGGCGCGGCCGCGAGCGGCGCGTGAACTGAGGAGCCCTGCAATGGATGCCACGACCACCACCCTCCCGACGCTGCGCGCGCCGATGCCGCCCTTCGAGGGCTCCGACGCCGCACGCGTTTTCATCGGCCGTCTCGACACCTTCATCCGTGACGAACTGCACCCGCTGGCCGAGAAGCACGGCATCACCTCCGAGAACGGCGCGCCACGCGCATTGCTGGAACAGGTGTGGAAGCGCTCGCACGAGCTCGGCTTCTATGGCGTGACCCTGCCCAAGGCCCTCGGGGGTGCGGGCTTCAGCGTCGTCGACCACGCGCTCATCAAGGAATTCATCTATGCGAGCGGATCGCCATTCGCGCCGCACGTGCTGGGTGAACTGACCGGACCTCCGCGCGTCGGTGCGCTCGCGAAGCAGGCGACGCCCGACCAGATGGAGCGCTTCATCCTGCCGGTGGCCCGCGCCGAGAAGGCCATCTGCTTCGCGATCACCGAGCCGGAGGCCGGCTCCGATGCCGGTGCACTGCAGACGCGCGCAGTACGCGATGGCGATGAATTCGTGCTCGACGGCACCAAGCGCTTCATCTCCGGATCGCCCTTCTGCGACTTTGCAGTGATCATCTGCTCGACCAGTGACGATCCCGCAGTGCGCGAAACCACCGCCTTCTTCGTGGAGCGCGACCGCCCGGGCTTCCGCGTGGAGGCCGGCTACAAGACGATGGCGGGCCAGTCGCACACCGGCAACATCGTGCTGAGCGGCTGTCGCATCCCGGCTGCCAACCAGATTGGGGAACGTGGACGCGGCCTCGCGCTGGCGCTGGGTCGCATCACGGTCAACCGCCTGCTGCATTGCCCGGCGATGCTCGGGCTCGCGCGGCTGGCGCTGGAGGATTCACTCGCTCATGCCACCAGGCGCCGGCAGTTCGGGCAGCCGATTGGCGCGTTCCAGGCCGTGCAGCATCTGCTGGCCGACATGGCGACCGAATTGGCGGCGGCACGTGCGTTGATGCTCAGCGTGGCGCGCAGCCTCGATGCCGGTGACGACGCACGCGCCGAGGCCTCGATGGCCAAGCTGTTCTGTTCCGAGACCGCCTTCCGCATCGCCGACCGCGCGGTACAGGTGCACGGCGGTGAAGGCATCGTGCAAGGCAGCCGCGTCGAATTCCTCTTCCGGCTGCTGCGCATGTACCGCGTGCTGACCGGCACCAGCGAGATCCAGCGCAACACGATCGCGCGCGAGCTGCTGGGTCAGGCGGTGCGCTGAAAGTCCGACAACAAGACACAAGCAGGAGACAAAGCATGCAGACATTCAACCGACGCAACCTGCTTCTGACGGTGGCAGGCCTTGCACTCGCTGGCACCGGATGGGCACAGGACTTCCCTTCGCGGCCGATCAAGTGGATCGTCCCCTACCTCGCAGGCACCGCGCCGGACATCACGGTGCGCATCGCCGCCGAGGCGATGTCGTCGGTCCTCAAGCAGCCAGTGGTGGTCGAGAACCGGGGAGGCGCCGCTGGCAATCTCGGCGCACAAATCGCAGCGCGCGCACCGGCCGACGGCTACACCTGGGTGTATTCCGCAACGCCCATGGCGACCAACATGCGCATGTACCGCAAGCCCGGCTACGACGTGATGAAGGACTTCATCCACGTCGGCGGCATCACGCGCTCGGATGTGGTTCTGGTGGTGTCGGGCGACTCCGACATCGACAGCGCGAAGGCGCTGGTCGATCGCATGCGCCAGCAGCCGGGCAAGCTGTCGTACGCCTCCGGCGGCGTGGGCACGCCAGCCCACATGGGGGCCGAACTCATCCTCAAGAGCGCGGGAGCGCAAGCGCTGCACGTGCCTTACAAGGGCGCTTCCGAATCGGCGAATGCGGTGCTGGGCAAGCAGGTGGATTTCGCGCTCACCATCAGCTCCGTGTCACTGCCGCACATCAATGCCGGCAAGCTCAAGGCGCTGGCCGTGACCGCGCCGACGCGCAATCCACGCCTGCCCGACGTGCCGACACTCGCCGAAGCGGGCATCGCGGGCGTCACGCTGGTGTCCTTCGGCGGGCTGTCGCTGCCGGCCGGCACGCCGCAACCCGTCGTGCAGCGCGTGCAGCAGGCGCTTCAGCAGGCGTTGGCCGACCCCGCGGTACGCGCCAAGCTGGAGGCCAACGGAGGCGAAGTCGTAGCGAGCAAGCCGGATGAATACGCGCGCAATCTCGCTTCGGAGATTTCGTTGACCGAGCAGATGATGAAGGTGGCGAACATCACGCCGCAGTGAGGCGCGGCGGATCGCTCAATCGACGTTCTGGTAGCGCTCGATCTGGCAGGCGTAGCCGCCGGGGTCTGACGAGCAGACCCCATAGTCCCGGGAGTTCCGGGGCTGTGGGGCGGTGCAGCCGCACAGGGCGGCGAGGCAACAGAAAAGAAGCGCGTTCAAGAGCTTGTCCATGGGAGTCCCGCTCCGGTGACTGGTAGCCGGTCTTGCCGGATCACTCTACTTCTCTTCCTGACGAGAAGGAAGCGAGCCTTTGCACGCCTGCAGTGTGCTGGGCAGCGCCCACGACGGATGTTTCTCCAGTGCCATGACCTCCTGCCGTTTGCCCCGCAAGCGCCACCGCTTTCGAGAGATTCCCTCCTCATGCATCTCATCGCGAAGACGTCCGCAAGAAGACGCCAAACCTCGCTGATGCATTCAATCGGCGAATCGCACTGCGCACCAAACTGACGGCGTGGCCTCGTAAGCCCAAAGACGCATGACCCGTTCAACTGGAGAGCTGCAATGTCCGCTTCAACTCTTGAAGTCCAGAGTCCAAGGAAGGAACCGGTCGATCTCGGCTCGCGAGGACCTGCGATGCCCCTGGCGATCGTCAACGCGCTCAAGGCCGTTGCTGGAAATCCTCGGGGTGTGCGCGCCAGCTTTGCCAAGGGGTACTGCGTGCGCGGCACGTACACGCCCTCGGGAGAGGCTCCGCAGGTGACGCGTTCCCACACCTTCACACAACCCTGCAGCGTTGTGGGGCGCTTCTCGGTGGGTGGCGGCAATCCGCTCGTGCCCGACAGCAACAAGCTGGTCCTGCGCGGTTTCAGCTTCCGGCTTGAAGTCAACGGCGAAAGTTCCGACCTGCTGACCGAGAGTGCGCCAGTGCATTTCGCCAGGACGCTCGAGCAGATGCTGGCATTCATCCAGGCGCGCATTCCGGCAGCGGATGGCAAGCCGGACACAGACAAACTCAGGGCGTTCTCGGAGGCAAATCCTGAGACGCTCAATCAGGCCAGATTCATCGCTGCAAGGCCCCTGCCCGGCAGCTTCGCCGGCACCACGTACTGGGCCGTCCACTCGTTCCCCGCGACGAACGTGGATGGCAAGGTGCGATTTATCAAGTTCAAAGTGATCCCGGTCGGCGAGGAGATCACTTTCTCGGAGGATGAAGCAAACAACCTGCAAGCGGACTTTCTACTCGACGACCTGACCAACCGGATCGCCAATGGTGGCGTGAAATTCCACTTGCTGGCCATCCTTGATCGCCCCGGCGATCCCACCATGGATGTCACTGCGCGCTGGCCTGATGAAGATGAGCGCCGCGGTGTCCGGCTGGGCACGATCGATATCACTGTGATCGATCAGAGTCAGTCGTGCGACGGCGCGATATTCGATCCGGCGAATCTTGCCGAAGGCATTGGCGAGCCGCCCGACGAGATCTTTGCTGCGCGGCACGCTGCGTACCAGATCTCGTTAGCCAGGCGCACTCGCGAGATCCAGAGCGCGTAGAGGAGCGCGACAGTGGATGCCCGTTCGTCCTCGCGCGTCCGGCAAGTCATGGAACTGCTCGGCGCGTGCGCCTTGGCTCTGGGCCTTGCCGGACTTGGATGGGACCTGTTTGCACCGGAGCAACCGGTGTCAGCCGAGACCGCAGTCACGCCTCCAACTTCCATGCACCCAACCAGGGATCACGCCATGTCGACCCATTCCGATTCCATCCAACCCGGCATCAACGTCGGCGACGGCGAGCGCTTCGACTTCATCGTGTGCGGGGCCGGTTCGGCTGGTTCCGCGCTGGCCGGCCGCCTGGCCGAGGTTTCGTCCGTCCGCGTGCTCCTGATCGAAGCCGGCGGTGACGACGATGTCCCCGAGGTCATGACGCCGGGCCAGTGGCCGTCGAACCTGGGCAGCAGCCGAGACTGGGACTTCCGCGCCGAGCCGAACGCGCATCTGAACGGCCGCTCGATTCCTCTGAACATGGGTCGGGTGCTGGGCGGCGGCTCCAGCATCAACGTGATGCTCTGGGCTCGCGGCCACCGCAACGACTGGGAAGGCTTCGCGCGCACCGCGGACGATGCAAGCTGGAGCTATGCGTCGGTGCTCGACGTCTATCGCCGAATCGAGAACTGGCAGGGCGAGCCCGATCCGAAGCGTCGCGGCAAGGGCGGTCCGGTGCATGTGGCGTCTGCCGCCAACCCCAACCCCATCGCCGTCGCGATGATCGACGCGGCCGGTCGGCTTGGCATTCCGGGCTACCCGAGCCCCAACGGCGAAATGATGGAAGGCCGGGGTGGAGCGGCGATCAACGAACTGATCATTCGCGACGGCCGCCGCCACTCCATCTACCGGGCCTACGTTCATCCAAAGATCGGTCAGGACAATCTGGTGGTGCTCACGCAGACGCATGTGTGCCGTCTGTTGCTGCTAGGCGGCACGGCCGTGGGCGTCGAGGTACGACGCAACGGGCAGACGCAGCGCTACATGGCTGATCGCGAGGTCATTCTGTCGCTCGGTGCCGTGCATACGCCCAAAGTACTGATGCAGTCGGGCATCGGTCCTGCCAACGAACTTCAACGCCACGGGATCACCGTCGTGCAGGACCTGCCCGGCGTTGGCGAGAACCACCAGGACCACGTTTCCTTCGGCTGCATCTCTGAATACAGGCAGGCCCAGCCGATAGGACATGGCGGCTCGGAGGCGACGCTCTACTGGTCGAGCGATCCGTCGCTGGACCTGCCGGACATGTTCCACTGCCAGGTCGAGTTTCCGGTGCCGAGCGCCGAAACCACTGCGCTGGGCATCCCGGAGCATGGTTGGACCATGTTCGCCGGCATCGCACACCCCCAGAGCAGAGGCAAGGTCAAGCTCTCCGGGCCGGGCCCTTTCGATCCCATGCTGATCGATGCCAGGACGCTTTCACATCCCGACGACATGAAGACGGCACTTGCCAACATCGAGCTGTGCCGGGAACTCGGCGCCCATTCCGCCATGGGCTCCCTGGTCAAGCGGGAGGTGTTGCCAGGTCTTCGCGACCGGAAGTCCATGGAGGACTTCGCGCGCAATGCGGCGGTGACCTATTGGCATCAGTGCGGCACCGCGCGCATGGGCCATGACTCCATGTCTGTCGTCGATGGACGACTTCGCGTGCATGGCATCGAAAGGCTCCGGGTGGCCGATTCGTCGGTGATGCCCGAAGTCACCAGCGGCAACACCATGGCCCCTTGCGTGGTCATCGGTGAGAAGGCAGCCGAGTTCATTCTCGCGGCGCATCGCCTCCGCGCTGTCTGAGCCGGCCGCCATCGAATCCTTCCGTTCCCCATCCCAACGTAGCAAGGCTCCAAGGAGAATCCACATGAAGTCCGTCAGTCAGCGCACCGCCATGTTCCGTCGTACGGCATCCTTCTGCGCCGTGCTCGCAGCCATCGTCAGTTCGCCAGTGCAGTCGCAGGACACGTCACCCAAGCCGAGCCCTGCCGATCTGGTCGACGCGCTCAAGACAATGGCCGGCAACCCACCGCACGCCCGCGCCAACTTCGCCAAAGGCACATGCGTGCGCGGTCGTTACGTGCCCGCAGCCACTGCTGGACGCGTGACACGCTCGAAGAGTTTTACCCAGGCGTCCGATGTGCTGGCACGCTTTTCGGTCAGTAGCGGCAATCCGCATGTTGCGGACACGAACAAAGGCGCATTGCGCGGCCTGTCCTTGCACCTGGGCACCGAGAGCAATCGCTCGGATCTGCTGCTGGAGAACGCGCCGGTGCACTTTGCGCGAGACCTCGCGCAGATGCTGGCCTCGTTGAAAGCCCGGACTGCGGGCCCGGATGGCAAGCTCGATCCGCAAGTGTTCAAGGACTTTGGCGCGGCCAATCCCGAGGCATTGAACCAGGCGCACTTCGTCGGCGCGCGACAACTACCGGGGAGCTGGGCGGGAACGTTCTACTGGGGCGTCCACGCTTTCCCGGCGACCAACAACAAGGGAGAAATTCGCTTCATCAAATTCAAGGTGGTGCCCCTGGCCGGCGAAATCACCTTGAACGAGGAGGAAGCCAAGACCCACCCGAACGACTTCCTGCGAGCGGACCTGGCGCAGCGCCTGTCCTCAGGCTCCGTACGATTTGACGTTCTGGCGATCCTCGACCAACCGGGTGACCAGGTGATGGACACGACGCAACGTTGGACCGATGAGGACAAACGGGAGACCGTGCGGCTGGGCACGCTGTCGATCATCGACCTGGCGCCGGATGGAAGCTGCGATGGCGACATCTTCAATCCGGCCAGATTGGCTGACGGCATTGGACTGCCGAAGGACGAGATCTTCGCGGCACGCGCTCCGGCCTACGCGATCTCGCTGGGCAAACGGCTCAACTGAGAGGCTGGCAAACGGCCCGGGTAGATGCCGCGGAGGGCGAGCCGATCACACCAGGCTTCGTACCCGCCCGCCGCAGCGATCAGACAGCGACGTCCTCGTGGTTGGTGGAGACGGCGACCGCCCGCCAGGCCTCCAGTTCGCCTTCGACGAACCGGTTCTTTTCGAGGATTCTCGCGACGGTGTCGCTGCCGAGCGGCAGGCGCACCGGCGGCTGCTTCGCATCCGCCAGCACCAGAAGCGCCTGCGCCAGCTTCTTCGGGTCGCCCGGCTGCTGGTGGTTGGCGCCCGCCATGCGGCTGCGCGTCTCGCCGACGGTCGGTGCGTAGTCCGCGATCTCGTGCGCGACCTTGGCGAGCGACGTCGGGTCGAGGAAGTCGGTGCGGAAGAAGCCCGGCTCGACGACCGTCGCATGCACGCCAAGCGGTTCGAGTTCACGCGACATGGCTTCCGACAGTCCTTCGACAGCGAACTTGGTCGCTCCGTACACGCCCCAGCCCGGATAGGCGGCATAGCCACCGACCGACGAGATGTTGATCACGTGGCCCCTGCGCTCGCGGCGCATGTGCGGAAGTACGGCGCGTGTCACCTTCAGCAGGCCGAAGACGTTGGTGGCGAACTGCCGTTCGACCTCCGTCGCGCTGGCCTCCTCGACCGCACCCAGCAGGCCGTATCCGGCGTTGTTGACCAGCACGTCGATGCGGCCGAAGCGCGTGATCGCGGCATCGACCGCTGCTGACGCCAGGGCTTCGTCGCTCACGTCGAGCGCGACGGCCAGCAGGTTGTCATGGCGGCCGAGCTCGGCCTCGATCGATTCAGGCTTGCGTGCCGTGGCAACGACGCGATCCCCACGGGCCAGCGCGGCGCGGGCGATCTCGGCACCGAAGCCGCGCGAGCCGCCGGTGATGAACCAGACTTTGGAGAAGGAGGGAGTGGTGGACATGGCGATTCCTTTCAGTGGTGGTGGAAAAGGGTTGGCATGGACGTGAATCTAGGTCCGCCGATCGTTCCGCACTAGAAGATGAATCACTGTTTGATTGACAACTTATCGTTGTCAATTGAAGTCCGTTTATCTCAAGAGCTTGGTTGCTACCCCTCGCGCTCGCCCGACCGTGAAGTGGTCGCTGTCCTTGAGTCGCGCCGAAGCGAAGTCGATGAAAGCCCGCGCCCGGGCCGGCAGCCGGGCGCCCTGCAGGTAGTAGACGTAGAGCCCGATTCGCTCGCTCGTGTGGCGCGGCAGGACCTGCACCAGCAGACCCGCCTCAATCAGAGGCATCGCCGCGTAGCCGGGCAACTGGCCGATGCCGACACCCGTGAGCACCGCTTGCACTTCCGCATCCACGTCATTGGTCGAAAAGACCGCCGGCACGTCGCGAAAGGCCGTCTCCGCACCGTCCAGATATTCCCAGGGCATCAGCTTTCCGGTGTTGACGTGGCGAAAGCCGGTGCAACGATGCCTCGCCAGGTCCGCCCAGGTGCGCGGCCGGCCGAAGCGCTTGATGTAGCCCGGAGATGCGCAGATGCAATGCCGGATGTCGGCAAGGCGCCGTGCCACGTAGTTGCGGTCGAGTTGCGCGCCGACCCGGAACCCCACGTCGATGCGCTGTGCGACGAGATCCGTGATCCGGTCTTCGAGTTCCAGTTCGACGCGCACGTCGGGATGCTGCGCCATGAATGGTTCGATCAGCGGCACGACGATGCGCAGCCCGATCGAGCGCGAGGCGGTCACGCGGAGCACACCTTCGACGCCTGTTCGGGCTTCCTTCGTCGATTCGACCGCCTGCCGGAGCGCCGCGATCCCGGGCTGAACCTGCGCGAAGAGACGGGCGCCCTCTTCCGTCATGCTGAGCTTGCGGGTCGTGCGATGCAGCAGGCGAACGCCGAGCCGGTCTTCCAGCTGGCGGACCGTCTTGCTAACGGCCTGGGGTGCAAGGCCTTGCTGAACCGCGGCCCGCCGGAAACTGCCCGCTTCGACAACGCCGGCGAAGCTGGCCAGCGCCTTGAATTCGTCCATTGGAGGTCCCTTTCCACTCTTGGAAAGCGACCATTGTGAAGGCAGTCGCAACCGCGGGTTGCGAATCGACGATCGATTGCAACGCTCGCTAGTGCGTCAGTTGCGGCTCGCCAAGCAACTGGAGAATCGCGACGCGCACATGCTTCTGCATCGTCGAGACCGCGCGCTTGTCGCCGTTGAGGTGCCTGAGCAGGCACTGCTGGAACAGGCCGTCGAACACTGCGTACGCGACGCTCGGCGGTACCGTCAACGCGCGGCTGCCGAGCTCGGAGAAGCGAACCATGATGCGCCAGATCATCCGTTCGAGGCTCTTGTCGATCTCCGCCACATCGGCGCGGAAGGCATCTTCGAAGAGCGACTGCGAGCGCAAGTCATACCAGAGGCGATGCAGCGGTGCCTCGTCGCGCACCGTGGCGCCGAGTGCATCGAGGAAGCCCTCCATGAGTTCCTCGAAGCGGGTCGACTCCTCGATCACCTCGTCATAGCGCTTGACGCACACCGCCTTGTATTGGCGCACGCTGCACAGGATCAAGTCGACCTTGTCCTTGAAGTAATAGTGCAGAACGCCGTGCGAGTACTCGGAGTTCTGTGCGATCTCGCGCAGGCTCGTGCGTGCGTAGCCGAGCGATGCGAGTGTCTGCAATGTCGCTTCGCCGAGTTCAGCTCTGCGCTGCGAAAACTTGTCGACCTGAGTGCGGGAGATGCGGTCCATCGGCAGTTGGGAATCGAGTTGAGCCTCGGTGTTTTCCCGGGGCATGACGCGCGAAAAGATAGCACAGAGCGGCCATTTGACACATGCCCAGTTTTTTCTTGACACCTGTCAAGGCCACTCCTAGCATGGCCTCCGCTTCGTTTTCCCGATCCACAAATCACAACCGGAGACAAGACATGACGAAGATCGACCTGAGCGGCCGGAAGGCCCTGGTCACTGGTGCCGCGCGCGGCATCGGTGCAGCGATTGCCAAGGCCCTGACCGATGCGGGCGCGTCGGTGATGATCGGCGACGTGCTCGCCGATCTTGGAAAGGAAACGGCGCAGACACTCAGCGCGGGCGGCGCCACCGCCCGTTTCGTCAAGCTCGACGTCACGAGCGACAGCGACTGGGAAGCCGCCGTCGCCGCCACGGTGAAGGAACTCGGCTCCTTCGACCTCCTCGTCAACAACGCCGGCATCGAGATCACCTCACTGGTGATCGACGTGAAGGCCGAGGATCTTCGCCGCATGTTCGACGTCAATGCCGTCGGCACGCTGCTCGGCATCAAGCATGCCTTCCGGGCGATGAAGCCCGGCGGTTCGGCGGGCCATGGCGGCTCGATCGTCAACATCGCATCGGTGGCCGCGACCATCGCCTTCCCGGCCATCGCCGGCTATTCGGCCACGAAGTCCGCCGTGGACCGCATGACTCGCATCGCCGCGAACGAGTCGGGCAAGCTGGGCTACGGCGTTCGCGTGAACTGCGTCTACCCCGGGCTGGTACCGACCGAGATGGGCATGAAGCTCGCGAACGACATCGTGGCAGCAGGTCTTGCACCGAGCGTCGATGCCGCCGTGGCCGATGTGATCGGGCAGACGCCGCTGGGTCGTCTCGGCGAGGTCGGCGATATGGCCGACGCGGTCGTGTTCCTGAGTTCCGACGCCGCTCGCTTCATCACCGGCATCGGCCTTCCGGTCGACGGCGGCATGGGCATGTAGCCACATCTTCCACATCACCCAGGAGACACGCATGAGCAGCAAGAAACCCGTCGTCGTCTACGGCGCATCCGGCTACACCGGACGCCTGGTGTGCGAATACCTGCGCGAGTACGGTATCCCCTTCGTAGCCGCCGGTCGCAGCGCGGAGAAGCTCAACGACGCGATGAAGAGCAACGTGCCCGGCATCGAGACCGCGAGCTTCGAGGTGGTCGAGGTGCAGCACACGACCGACGCGCTGACCAAGCTCTTCAGCGGCGCATCGGTCGTCTTGAACACCGTCGGGCCGTTCGCCAAGTTCGGTCATGAGGTGGTGCAGGCCTGCCTCGCAGCGAAATGTCACTACACCGACACTACCGGCGAGCAGGACTGGCTGATCACGCTCGAACGTGAGTACGGCGCGAAGTTCGCGTCCGCAGGCTTGCTACTCTCGCCCGGGCTCGCGCAGATGTACACCACAGGCGAGATCGCCGCGCAGTTGTGCCTCGAAGAGCCGGGGCTCGACACGCTCGACATCGCGGTCTTCTGGGGCGGCAGCCCGACGATCGCTTCCACGCAGACGATCCTCGTGAACGCGGCGACCTCGAAGGCCTATTACCTCGAGCAGAAGCAGTACGTCGAATGGCCCGCCGATGCCGGCCTCTACCAGGTCGCCATCCCGGGCCAGCATGAACTCGCGCTGGCACTGCCGTGGGGCGGCACCTCGCACCCCGTGTGGTTCAAGCGCGATCCGCGCGTGGCCAACGTGAAGGTGCTGGGTGGCGTGTTCAATCGCCCGCTGATGCTGGGCGTGCCGCAGATCGTGGCCGCGGCCTTGAAGGCCACCGAAGGCATGAACGAAGACGATCGCTATGCCGCGCTGGCACAGACGGCCGCCAGCGTGATGAACACCATGCCGCCGCGCGAGAACCCGCGGCTCAACCGTTCGCTCGATTCGGTCTTTGCATCTGGCCCGATGGGGCGGGCGCATTGCGTGATCCACGGCCACTGCAACTACAAGCAGACCGGACTGATGCAGGCGTTCGCGGCGTACTCGCTGTTGCAGCAGCCACCGCGTCGCGCGGGCTTCGCTTCGGGCTGCCAGGCTTTCGGACATCGCGAACTGCTCGGTGCGTTGAAGACCTTCGGCCTGGTGATGGACCCGGTGCTGACACGATCCTGAGCCCATCATGCGGTTGACCGACTACCTCGACAAAGGCGCGCAGCTCGGCGCCGATGCGCCTTGCCTGACGATGAACGTGCAGGACCTGAGCTACGCGCAGGTGCAGCGCTTCAGCCACCGGGTCGCGCGCGCCTTGCAGCGCTCGGGTATCGCGCCCGGCGACAAGGTCGCCGTGCTGTCGGGCAACGATGCGCACGCCTTCGCGTGTGTGTTCGGCATCTCTCGTGCCGGCGCGGTGTGGTGCCCGATCAACCCGCGCAACGAGGCGGCGGAGAACAGCTACGTGCTCGATGCCTTCGATTGCGCGGCACTGGTCTTCCACAGCGCCTTCATGCCGATGGTCGAGCAGATGCGCTCTCAGCTTCCCAAGCTGAAGACATGGGTCTGCCTCGACCGCGCTTGCGACTTCGCTCCGTCGTGCGCCGACTGGCTCGAAGGCGTCTCCGACGAGCCCCTGCAGGTCGAGCCGCCCGACGACGTCGCGATGATCGCCGGTACGGGCGGGACGACCGGCCGCCCCAAGGGCGTCATGCTGACCGGCCGCAATCTGGAGACCATGTCGGCGCTGACGCTGATGGGCTATCCGTTCGAAGGCCGGCCGGTGTATCTCGCGCTCGCACCGCTGACGCACGCGGCCGGTGTTCTGTGCCTGCCGGTGATGACGCTCGGCGGCCAGATCGTGATCCTTCCGAAGCCCGATATCGGCGACTTCCTCGCTGCAATCGAGCGCCATGGCGTCACGCACACCTTCCTGCCGCCGACGCTCATCTACATGCTGCTCGCGCACGAAAAGCTCAGCGAGACAAAGCTCGATTCGCTGCAGTGCTTCTGGTATGGCGCCGCGCCGATCTCGGCCGCGCGGCTCGAAGAGGCACTCACGAAGATCGGGCCTGTGATGGCGCAGCTATTCGGCCAGACCGAGGCGCCGATGATGATCTCCATGATGCATCCGCGAGATCACTTCAAGGCCGACGGAACGGTCGCGCGCGAAAGGCTCTCGTCCGCAGGCCGCCCTGGTCCGCTGGTGCAGGTCGCGATGATGGACGGCGACGGCCGCCTGCTGCCGCGTGGAGAAACCGGCGAGATCGTGGTGCGCAGCTCCCTCGTGATGGCCGGCTACTACAAGGACGTCGAAGCCACTGCCGAAGCATCGCGGCACGGCTGGCATCACACGGGCGACATCGGCTACCTCGACGCGGACAACTTCCTCCACATCGTCGACCGTGCGAAGGACATGATCATCAGCGGTGGCTTCAACGTCTATTCGGTCGAGGTCGAACAGGCGCTGATGCAGCACCCCGACGTACAGGACAGTGCGGTGATCGGGCTGCCCGACGACAAGTGGGGCGAGCGCGTGGTCGCGGTGCTCCAGCTACGCGCAGGCAAGAGCGTCGATCCGGCCGAGATCCAGGCTTTCGTCAAGGCACGCATCGGCAGCGTGAAGGCGCCCAAGCAGGTCGAGATATGGCCCGATCTGCCGCGCTCGAAAGTCGGCAAGGTCCTCAAGAAGGACGTGCGCAGCGAGTTGCAGAAGCGCAGCGGGGCGGCGCACTGAGCGGCGCGTCAGGCGCCGGCGGGTTCCTGGCCCAGCGCGCGTGCCTGAAGGGAGATGTCGAGCAGCTTCAGCTTGCTGGCGTAGTAATGGTCGAGCCGCCATTCCTCCAGGATGGACAACGCGAGCTGGAAGGTGTCGTAGTCCAGCTTGTAGAGGCATGCCACCTCGAACGAGGTCTCGTTCTGAAGGGCAAGGACGAGGCGCACGAGCGCGCGCGAGGATTCGCTCCCCGGGTCGCGCTCGATCCGCTGTCGTGCAGTCTTGATGGCGTTCATCGAGATCCTCCTGGTTGCGGCGGCGAGCGTGTGAGCATAGGATTTCCCGCCCCGCGTGCCAACTCTCTGCAATCGATTCCTTGATCTGGATCAGAGCGGCTGGAGCCGTTGCAGCATGGTCGGAATCAGCTCGCTGACGGTGGGGTGGATCGGCACGCTCGTCGCAATGCTGCGCACGTCGACATCGGCGTTCATGATCGCGATCAGCGAATGGATCACCTCGTCAGCCTCGATGCAGACGAAGGTGGCACCCAGGAGCCGCATCGAATCGGCATCGACGAGCACCTTCATGAAGCCGCGCGTCTCGGAGCGTTCGCGGGCACGACCCACGCTCTCCATGGGCATGCGCCCGACGAGGACACGCCCGCCGCGTTCGTGCGCCTGCTGCTCCGAATCGCCGATCCGTGCGAGTGGCGGGTCGACGTAGAGCGCATAGCGCGCCACGCGCTCGTCGATGCTGCGCGGCTCGCCATCCAGCAGGTTCGCGGCCACGACCTCGTGGTCGTTCCACGAGGTATGCGTGAACGCGCCGCGGCCGTTCACGTCGCCCAACGCCCAGATGCCTGGGACGCTGGTGCACAGTTGGCCGTCCACACGGATGAAGCCCCGCGCGTCTGTCGCGACGCCTGCAAGATCGAGCCCGA
Source organism: Variovorax sp. (assembly GCA_017744935.1). Taxonomy (GTDB): domain Bacteria; phylum Pseudomonadota; class Gammaproteobacteria; order Burkholderiales; family Burkholderiaceae_C; genus Variovorax. The sequence goes on along the minus strand of JAGIAI010000004.1, from coordinate 22,017 downwards.
GGTCTTCGGTGTTGGGCTGACGGCCCACGGCCACCAGCACATGCGTCGCGGCCCTGCGTTCGCGAAGCGGCCCGCATGCGAAGCTCACCACGACCGGCTCGTCCTTCTCGCCGTGTTCGAGCCCGAAGCAACTCGAACCGAGCTCGAAGCGGACGCCGTCGCCTTCGAGTGCGGCACGGACCTCAACGGCGGCTTCCACATCTTCGCGGGGAAGGAGTCGATCACCCATCTCGAAAAGGGTCACTTGGCTGCCCAGGCGCCGGAAGATCTGCGCGAACTCCAGGCCGATCGCGCCGCCTCCCACGATCGCGAGATGGGGCGGCAGCACTGCCAGCGAGAGCAGCGTGTCGCTCGTGAGGAAGGCAACGCCCGAATCGCGCGCCCAGTCCGGCACCACCGGGCGGCAGCCGACATTCAGGAAAATCTTCGGCGCCTGGAGCACGCGTTCGCCCACGACCAGCGTGTCGGGCGCGGAGAAGCGCGCATGGCCCCGAACGAGTTCGAGGCCCTTGGTCTGCGTCAGCCACTCTTCAAGGCCGTTCGACGACCGACCGACGACGTCGCGCATGCGTTCCATCACCCGCGCGAAGTCGATGGAGACTTCGCCACCGATGCCGACGCCGAAATCCGCCGCCCGGCGCGCAAGCGCCGCTACGCGCGCACTGGCGACCAGCGTCTTCGTCGGTGTGCATCCGGTGTTGACGCAAGTGCCGCCGAGGCGGTCGCGTTCGATGAGGGCGGTCCGGAGGCCTGCCTGCGCGAGTCGCACGGCCAGTGCCGGTCCGGCCTGGCCGGCACCGACGACCAGCGCATCCCAATGCTCGGGGGTCATGTGTTCACCTTTCTTCAGCCGCGGCTGGAGGGAGCGACGTTGAAGCGCTCCACCTCTGGCAGGTCCGTCAGGTCGTTGACGATCTGGCTCATCACGCGCGTATGCGCAATGGAGTTGGCAAACACAAGGCAATGCAACTCGAAGCCATCCCCGTCATAGTCGATCGACAGGCTGTCGGACGGAATGCTGAAGCCACGCTCCACCAGAAAGCGATGGATGCGGTCGGGGTCCGGTCGGTGCCCGCGCCGGAAGCGCAGCGTGGTCGCGATGGCCGAATGCGCGGGGAGGCGGTGCTCGATCACCGGGACGATCGCGGTACTCACCACGAACAGGACCGTGAGGCCGATCGCGGGGCCATAGAAGCCGATGCCAACGAGGATGCCGATGGCCGACGACCCCCAGATGGAAGCCGCGGTGGTCAGCCCACGCACATTGACTCCGCTCTTGACGATGAGGCCAGCGCCCAGGAAGCCGATGCCCGTCAGCACCGCACCGATGACGCGTGTCGGATCCCCGCCACTCGAGTCATGCGCCGTGCCCCAGTACCAGAGCGTCGGAAAGCCGGCCAGCAAGGCGACCGCGCAGGACGTAGTGCTCACCAGGCAGTAGACCTGGCTGCCCGCCGCGCGTCCGCTGAAGAAACGCTCGTAGCCGACCACCCACCCGAGCAGCAGTGCGAAGGTCATGTTCATGACCATCCAGAGCCCCGGAGGCAAGGCATTGACCCAATGAGCCGGTACGAACATGGAGGCACCGCAGTTGGCGAGTTCGCGCAGTCTAACGCGCGTGGACTTGGCTTTCGCGTGTTCCTTTGGGAAGATATGTCCGCCGTGCTCGGCAGCCCGTGCACACGATGGACAGGCGCCGGGCTTCGTTTCATGCACGGGGGAGGGTCATGCTTCAGGCACGTGTTGCTGCCCGTTTCGCGCTGATTTTCGTGGCCGCCTCGGGCCTCTGGGGGTGCGCTGGCGCGCCGTCGATCCCGCTCGCCGGTGCGTACTTTCCCGCGTGGCTGCTCTGCGCGCTGGTCGGCGTGGTTGGCGCCGCTGTCGCGCGCGCCCTGTTCGTCACGAGCGGCGTGGCGCAATTGCTGCCGCTGCAGCTTTTCGTATGCACGGCCATCGGTGCCGCCATCGCGGCGCTGCTCTGGTGGGTCTGGGTGGGCCTGTGACGAAGAACGCCAGTCGCTCATCGTGGGGACGGCGCCTGGCCCTTTCGCTGGCGATCATCGCGGTCTGCACCGTGGTGGCTGTTGGCGTCAACGTGGCGAGCCGGCCTTCGACCGACGACGCCACCATCGACGCCGACATCGTGCACGTGGCGTCGGCCGTCGGCGGCCGCATCATCGAACTGCCGGTGCGCGAGAACCAGCAGGTGCGCAAAGGCGACCTGCTGTTCCAGATCGATCCCCTTCCCTACAAGCTGGCGGTGACGCAGGCGCAAGCCAACGTCGACGTGGCACGCGCGGCGCTCGATTCGCAGCGGCGCCTCGTCTCCACCCAGCGCTCGGCGGCGGTGACCGCGGCCGACCAGACGCGCCGCGCCACGACGAACCTGAGCCTGACCGAACGCACCGAGGAGCGGCTGCGCCCGCTCGTGCAGAAGGGCTACGTGCCGCAGCAGCAACTCGATCAGGCGCAGACCGCGCGGCAGGACGCCGCCACCTCGATGCGGCAAGCCAAGGAGCAGGCAGCGGCAGCCGAACGCGCAATCGCCGACGATGCGGGCGGCGTTGCCGCAGTGGCAGCGGCTGAAGCGGCGTTGGCCATCGCGAAGCGCGCGCTGGACGACACCTCCGTGCGCGCACCGCACGACGGACGCGTCGTCGGGCTCACGGCCTCGCCGGGCGAGATGGTCGTGCCGTCGCAGTCGTTGTTCACCCTCATCAACACCGAGGAATGGTTCGCCATCGCCAATCTGCGCGAGACCGAGTTGCCTCAGGTTCAGGAAGGCCAGTGCGCGACGGTCTATTCGATGGTGGATCGCCGCCAGCCGATCCGGGGCGCGGTCGACGGCATCGGCTGGGGCGTGCTCGCCGACGATCGCGTCAACCTGCCGCGTTCGCTGCCATATGTGCAGAGTTCGCTGAACTGGGTGCGGGTGGCGCGGCGCTTCCCGGTGCGGGTGCGGCTCGAAGAGCCTCCGCCGGCGCTCACGCGCGTCGGCGCCAGTGCCGTGGTCGAGGTGGGGCATGGCGCCGCCTGCCGCTGAGGCGGCCCCGTCGGAGGCCACAGCCTCAACGGATTGGCTGCGGCTGCTCGCGCCGGAACCGGGCCGGCTCGAATTCGCCGCGCGGCTCGCGCTGATCTGCACCCTGGTGGTAATGGTCACCACGCTCTATGGCACGCCCGAACCGGCTCTCACGGCCTACGTGGCCTTCTTCCTCGTCAAGCGCGATCGGGCGACCAGCGTGCTCCTGAGCGTGGGTGCCGCGGTGCTGATCACGCTGCTGATCGGCTTTGTGCTCTTCGTCGCGAACGCCACTCTGGAGCGGCCGCCCTTGCGCGTCGCGAGCATGACGGTCATCGCCTTCGGACTGCTGTTTCTCGTCTCGGCGAGCAAGCTCGGGTCGGCCGGCGGGATCGTGGCGCTGATCGTAGCCTATGCGCTGGACGTGCTCGGCCGGATGCCGATCGGCGAACTCGCGACCCGGGGGCTGCTGTACGCGTGGCTGTTCGTCGGCATTCCAGCCGCTGTGGGCGCGGTGGTCGCATTGCTGATCGCGCCCTCGCCGCGACAACTCGTCCAGCGTGCCCTCGCACATCGCCTGCGGCTCGTGGCCGCGATGCTGCGCGGAGCCGATCCACAAGCCGCGCACGCGTTCGCCGAGAGCGCGCGAGAGGGCGATGGCGAGATCCGCACGTGGCTGAAGCTCGCAGGCGTTGAGCGCAGCACGCCGGCGGCAGAAATGATTGCGCTGCGACAGGCTGCGGGCGGCACTTCCGAACTGATGTCTCTCACCGCCTTCACGCTGCAGACGCCACAGGCGCAACTGCCAGAGAAAGCGCGAGAGGCACTTGCGCGCTCCGCCGAAGCGAGGGCACAGGAAGTCACGACGGGTCGCCTTGTTACGTCCTCTCCTGATGCGACAACGGACACGATGGGCAGCGGATCGGGTGCCACGCTCGCGGCCCGACTGCAGCGCGCCTTCGCATCACTGCTCGCACGCCTTGCGACACCCGCTCCACCGCCCGAGGCCACGCATGCAGGAGCAAAACCAGCCGGGGGCTTCTTCCACCCCGACGCCTTCACCAACAGCGACCATGTCCGCTTCGCGCTCAAGACCACCGGCGCGGCGATGTTCTGCTACCTGCTCTATTCGCTGCTCAGCTGGCCGACGATCCACACCTGCTTCATCACCGTCTTCATCGTGTCGCTCGGCACGGTAGCGGAGAGCGTCGAGAAACTCACCCTCCGCATCGCCGGATGCCTCGTGGGTGCAGTGCTCGGACTCCTCACCCTGCTCTACGTGGTACCCGCGCTCACCTCGATCGGCGGGCTGATGGCGGCAGTCTTCGTCGGTACGCTGATCGCAGCATGGGTCGCAGCCGGCAGTCCGCGCATTTCCTACGCGGGCTTCCAGATCGGCTTCGCGTTCCTGCTGTGTGCTGTGCAGGGGCCCGGCCCATCGTTCGACATGCTGACGATCCGCGATCGGATCATTGGCGTGCTGATCGGCAACCTCGTGGCCTACGTGGCATCGGCGCACTTCTGGCCGCTTGGCGTCGCTGCGCGGATCGAATCGTCCATCGCCAGACTTCTCGCGCGCCTGGCGTCCGAGTCGCGCGCCGGTGCGCGGCCACCCGAGGCCGCCGCAGACTGGCTCGGCAGCCTGGGCGCCATCGAGTCCGACCTCGACATCGCGCGCTACGAACCGGATTCGGTTCGCCCCACCGACGAATGGCTAGCGCAACGGCGCGAGATCGTGCGGCAGATTGGCGGCCTGCAGGAGCCGCTCGCGATGCTGACACGTGAAGGCGCCGCCTCCGCCTTCCAGCCGCGACTGGACCGTCTTGCAAACGCAGCGGCTGCTGACGCGGAAGCGTCGCCCACGCCGGACACGCGCGACCCACTCTCAGCGCTGGTCGACGAGCGCCTTCACGAATTGGAGGCCAGGCTTGCAGCGTCGGACCCGCTCGATGCGTCTGCAGTCGAGACTTCGCCGGAGCGGCCTCATGCGGCGGCGTAGCGTGTCGATCTTCTCGGCTTCGGCCTGCGCGCTCGTCGCGTGCGCTTCGCCACCCGCCGATCTCGCGCCATCCGCACCTGACCGGCCCTGGAGTCCCTCGGTCGATGCTGCCGGGAACATTCGCCCTCCAAAGACGGCCAGCGATGCAGGTGGCACCGCCGCTTCGCATGTGCTGCCCTCCAACCCCGCGCTCGGTGCCTTGCCGCCCGCGCTGCCCTCCATCGATGCGGACCACGCCTACACGCTGCCCGAGCTCATCGACATCGCGCAGTCCAACAGCCCACAGACGCGCTCCGCCTGGGCCACCGCGCGCGCGGCGGCATCCGCAGTGGGGATTGCGCGCGCGACCTATCTTCCACACCTGTCCGCGAGCGCCGTCGGGGGCTACCAGCGATTCGATGCACGCAACTCGACGCTCGGCATCGGCGTGGACAACAACGTCTCGGGCAGTGGGGCGGTCGGTGCGCTGGCGCTGCAATGGCTGCTCTTCGACTTCGGCGAGCGCGACGCGGTGGTCGACGCGACCGAGCAGCTCTCGTCGGCGACGAACATCGCGTTCACCTTTGCGCACCAGCGTGTGATCCACGACGTCAGCCTCGCCTTCTACGCACATGCCTCGGCACGAACCCATGTCGACAACGCGGAGAAGGCGCTGGTGAACGCCCGCGAGATCGAAGCCGCCGCGCAGGACCGCTACAAACACGGCGTCGGAACCGTCATCGACGTCGCGCAGACGCATCAGGCGACGGCGCAGGCGCAGCTCGCACGCGTGCAAGCGCAGGGCGCGGTGCAGACCACCTACCTGGCGCTGATCTCGGCGATGGGCGTCTCGCCGCTCACGCGGATCAAGGTGGCGGATGTGTCGGGTCGCAAGCTCTCCGCGTCGATGGCGGAACCGGTGGAGAAGATCGTCTCCGAGTCCCTCGCAAGGCGCCCCGACATGCTGGCCGCCTATGCAGCTCAGAAGGCGAGCATCGCCAAGCAAGCCGCGGCCGAGGCGGCCTTCAAGCCCAAGGTGTTCATGTCGGCTGTCGGCACCTACGGCACCGGTCGGCTGGGCGTGACTGCCCTGCCCTCATTCGACCAGCAGTCGATCACCAACAACGTCACGAGCCGCGGTGCCGGCGGGTCGGTGCTGTTCGGCGTGGCGGTGCCGATCTATGACGGGGGCCTCCGCAACGCCACGGTCGAGCAGGCGCGTGCCGACGTGAACAAGGCGGCGGCGACGCTGGACAAGGCACGCTCCGATGCGGTGCTGCAGATCGTGCAGGCACAGTCCGCGCTGCAGACGAGTCTGTCGGCCCACGAGGCAGCCGCCGCGCTGGAGGCCGCGGCGCGCATCACCTACGAGGCGCGCCTGGATGCCTATCGCCACGGTGTCGGCACGGTCACGGAAGTGGCCCTTGCCGATACGCAATGGCTGCTGGCCCGCAATGCGGCGGCCGATGCCTACAGCCAGGCGCTGTCGTCGGCAGCGACGCTGGCCTTCGCGACCGGCTCACTCGGCGCGGCGCCGCCGTAGCAGCGCAGGCTCAGGCCTTGCGCAGGAGCCATGCGACTGCGCCGACACCCGCCAGAACTGCAACGAGGGTCAGCACGAGATCGGCGGGATCGGTGCTCTGCGACGCCTTGGGCGTCGCGCTGTGAGGAGCCGGCACGTTCCCTGAGGACGCCGACGCGTTCGAGAAGGGAGTGAACACCGCGCCTCCCTCATTTGCTGCCGTAGCCGACCCCGGCCCCGCGTCCTCCGCCGCGTTCGTTGCGGGACGCGGCGGAGGCGTCCATGCCTGTGGCTGCGCGGGCGCACTCGATTGCTCCGAATCCGAAGGCATCGGCGCCATGCTGATGTCGCTCTCCGCACTCCAGGTCGGCGCCGAGCTGCCTAGAGCAATCAGGGCCGCGCCCATCGCGGCAGGTGTAAGAAAGCGTTGCATCGATGAAAGCGCCGTCAGAAGCAGCGAGCCATTCTGGGAAGCGCACATGACAGAAACATGACCCCATCGTAGCGTCCGCGACGCGCCCTGGGGCGTCACTACATCGTCACCGTCGAACTCGATAGTTGCCCCGCTCGTGAGCGCACTCACTTGCTCACGACTCCCGTCCCGCATTCCATTCAATGACCCGGAGGGCAACTCATGTCGAAACACCGTTTCTCGCTCCTTTGCGCGCTGACGATGGTCGCCGCAGGTATCGGACCGATGTACACCCCCGCACACGCGCAGAACGATTCCGCGCCACGCCGCTCGGACAACGCGGACAAGGACCGGGGACGCGATGACGCTCGTGATCGCGGCCGTGACGACGACAAGGGCCATGGACGCGACAACGATCACGACCATCACGGCCGCCCCGAGCCGATCAAGGTCAAGATCATCGGCTTCAACGACTACCACGGGAACCTGCAGACGCCGGGAACCTTCGGCGTCAACACGGTCGTCCCGGCAGCGCAGCGGCCTGCAGTCGGCGGCGCCGAATACCTCGCCGCGTATGTCGCGCGGCTGAAGGCCCAGAACGTCAACAACGTCGTCGTGGGTGCGGGCGACTTCATCGGCGCGTCGCCGCTGATCTCGGCGCTCTTCTTCGACGAACCCGCTGTCGAGACGCTCAACAAGATCGGCGTCGAATTCAACGCGGTCGGCAATCACGAGTTCGACAAGGGCTCGGCCGAACTGCGCCGCCTGCAGAACGGCGGCTGCAAGACCACCAACGGCGTGCCAGACCCCAACAGCTGCAAGGGGCTGGGATCGAACGCGGCAGGCACCTTCGACGGCGCGCGCTTCAAGTGGCTGTCGGCCAACGTCTTCGAGACCGCGACCGGGCGCACGCTGCTGCCCGCCTATGGCATCAAGAGCTTCCAGGGTGCCAAGGTCGCATTCATCGGCATGACGCTCAAGGGCACGCCAGGCATCGTCACGCCCACGGGCGTTGCGGGCCTGGAGTTCCGCGACGAAGCGCAGACCGTCAATGCGCTGGTGCCGCGCCTCCGCGCACAGGGCGTCGATGCGAACGTGGTGCTGGTGCACCAGGGCGGCTTCCAGACCAGCCCCAACGTCGGCGACATCAACGGCTGCGACGGCAATCTCAAGAACGCGGACGGCTCCGATTCCGACATCGCCAACATCGTGAAGAATCTCGACGATGCGGTGGACCTCGTCATCAGCGGCCACACGCACGCGGCCTACAACTGCTCGGCGAACACAGTCGACGTGAAGAACGTGAACGGCACCGCGGTGAGCACGCCGCGCCCGACCGGCTTGCCCAATCGAGCCGGCCGGCTGGTGCCGGTCACGAGCGCGAGCGCCTTCGGCCGCCTCCTCACCGACATCGACATCACGCTGCATCCGCGTTCGCACAAGGTGCTGTCGGTGTCGCCGACGAACCGCCTGGTGGACCGCACCGATGTCGCGATCAACAACATGATCGGGGCCGACCCGAGCGTGAAGAACGTGGTCGACGGCTACAACGCGCTGGTTTCGCCGCTCGCGAACAAGGTGATCGGCACCATCACCACCGGCCTGCCGAACAGCGCCAACACCGCGGGCGAGATGCCTGCCGGCAGCCTGATCGCCGATGCGCAACTGCAGGCCACGCAGCCGGCATCACTCGGCGGGGCGGTGATGGCCTTCATGAACGCGGGTGGCGTTCGCAACCCGGGCTTCGTCAACGCGGCCGGCATCTATCCGTACAACGTGACCTACGGCAACGCCTTCACCGTGCAGCCCTTCGGCAACAGCCTGGTGACGATGACCCTGACCGCCCAGCAGCTCAAGGACTTCCTCGAGCAACAGTTCACCGGGTGCATGGGCCAGACGGCGCAGCGCGTAATGCAGGTGTCGAATGGTCTCAAGTACTCCTGGAGCGCCTCGGCGCCGGCCTGCTCGAAGATCACGAACGTGACGCTCACGCCGACCGACGTGACCATGACCCCGCCGGTGGTGACCGGTCCGGCCGACAACATCGTCGTCAACGGCGTAGTGCAGAACCCGACCAAGACCTACCGCGTGACGGTCAACAACTTCATGGCGACGGGTGGCGACGGGTTCACCGTGTTGCTGGGCGGCACCAACTCGCTCGGCGGCGCCCAGGACATCGATGCGCTGACTGCATACCTGGTCGGTGGCTACAAGGCGCCGAAGGCAGCCTACGACCCGACGCTTCCGGCGATGGCGATTCCGCGCATCACGGCGCTCCCCTGAAGGACTGGCAATTGGAAACCAGAGTCGGTCTTCTGCTGATGGCGGTGCTCGCAGGGGCACTGTCGGTGCATGCCGGGGCGCAGGAGCCCCGCTCCGCCGCCGCCATCACCGACTTCCGCGTGAACGATCCGGCGCAGATGGACGCGCGCGCCAAGCTGCTGGCGCGCGCCGAAGGCGAACTCGCGCGCGGGGAGGTTTCGGCGGCCAACGACACCTTCGAGCGCGCGGCCATGATGCTGCACGCGCCCGATACCGAGATGGGCCTGGTACGCACCTACATGCAGGCCGGGCAATACCGCAAGGCGCTCGCGTTCTGCGCGCACGTCGCGGGCGCGCATCTCGAATCCGGGCCGGCGGGCGGCCTCTACGCATGGTTGCTGCGCGCGGGCGGACAGAACGATTTCGCCGACCGCGTACTGCGCGAGACGCTCGCTCGATTGCCGCAAGACCCGGTCGCGCTGGAAGTGCGCCGGGCCTTCGCATCGCCCACGCCAGTCGCGACCGGAGCGATGCTGCAGACACCGCAGCGCATGGCGCCACAGCCTCTACTGATGGGCGACCAGCCACCGATCACGGAGGCGGCTCGCGTGGTGTCGGGCGGCGTGCTGATCGCCAACGGGACGATGGCCTTGGTGCCAAGCGCCGCGCTGCAGGCCGATGGGACGCGGGCCATCTGGGTGCGAGACGGACTGGGCCGGACCACGCGCGCGCATGCCGACCCTTCGACGCAGCCGCTGGCGTCGTATGCGGTGACGGTGCTGCGGCTCGATCCGCCACTGCCCGCTGAAGGCCTCCCCGCACTCGCGCCGCGCGATCCGTTCGCGGGAAGCGCGGGCTTCGCATTCGAATATGCCGCGCAGCAGGACGCCACGCCTGCGTGGCCGTGGCTGAGCCAGGGCTTCTTCGGAACGCTGCGGAGTGGCGATGCGCCGCGCATGCTTGGCATCGGCGTCGCCGGGACGACACATGGTGGGCCTGTGCTCGACGCGGCCGGACGTCTTGCCGGCATGGTGCTGCCGGGGCGCGACGAGCCGATGATGCTGTCCGCCTCACGCTGGGCGGAGGCCCTCCCAGACAGCAGCCAGATCGCCAAAGCGGCTGTTGCTCCGCAAGCTGGCGCGGTCACGCGGCCGGGCGCAGCGATTCCTTCCGACGAGGCCTATGAAAGCGGCCTGCGCAGCGCACTGCAGGTGATCGTCGTTCCGCGTCGATAGCGTTCCGGACCAAGGCCGCGACCGCATCGAACCTCACTCGAACTGCGCGCGACCTTTTCCGATCAGTGCCCGGTTGCGTTGCCGGTCTCGGGCGATCTCGCGCGCAAAGTCGTCACTGCTGCCGGTGAAAGGCAGGTTGTACGCATCGCGCAGGCGCTGGCGCAGCGTCTCGTCCTGCAACACGGCCTCGACTTCGGCATTCAGTCGTTGCACCAGCGCGGCCGGCGTACGTGCGGGTGCGAACAGGCCGAACAGCGAGTCGCGGTTCGCGCTCGCGAATCCGAGCTCTGCCAATGTCGGTACCTCAGGCAGCGCATCCACGCGCGTCGGCGACCCCACGGCCAGCGCCCGCAGGCGGCCTGCTGCGATGTACTGCAGCTGCTGCGCCGCCAGGTTGGTGGAAAGCACCTCGAACTGCCCGCTGAGCGCGTCGTTGAGCTGAGGCCCGCCGCCCTGATACGGGATGTGCGTGATGGCCGCGCCGCTTTGCAGCCGCACCTGCGCGAGCACCAGATGCCCGATCGTCGCCACGCCGGAAGTCGCCCACCGCAACGCGCCCGGTCGCTCGCGGGCCTGCGCGATCACGGCACCGAAGTCGCGGCCCGTGAAGGCCGGTGTGCCGACGACCAGCACCGGCGTGCGCATCACACCCGCCACCGGCACGAAGGCGCGCATCGGGTCGTAGGGCGTGTGCGCGATCAGCGGCATCAGCGTCAGCGGGCTGATGGCGGAAAGCGCTAGCGTGTGGCCGTCGGGTGCGGCGCGAGACAGGATGTCGAGGCCGACGCTGCCGCCCGCGCCGGGGCGGTTGTCGACCAGCACCGGCACGCCGAGCGCGTGCGACAGCGGTTCGGCCAAGGCGCGTGCCATCAGGTCGCTCACGCCGCCAGGCGGGTAGACCACGATCAGCCGCATCGGGCGTTGCGGCCAGTTCGAAGGCAAGGCCTGCGCATGCGTCCGGTACGGAAAGCAGCCGGCCATGCCGATCGAAGCAGCCATCCCCAGTCGCAACACGGCGCGGCGGGGCAGGTGTGTCGAGAGCCTGTCCTTCATGCCTTGACACTGGCGCGCAACTGCGCCGCGAAGTTCAGCGCCGGCAGACTGTCTTCGCCGATGCGCGAGGCGAGCGTGAGCGGTGCGTCCAGAGAGCGGCAACCGGCCAACGGCGCATAGGCGATTGCATGAGCGTGCACCCCGCTCATGGAAGCCGGCACCACCGACAGACCGACGCCGGCCGCCACCAGATTCAGGTTGGTCATCATGCGATCCACTTCGGCGACCACCCGGGGGCGCAGGCCGCGCGTGTGGCACAGCGCCAGCAGCTCCGCGTACATGCCTGGCGCGCCCGGACGGCGGACCAGGATCAATCCGTCCTCGCACAACTGTGCGAGCGTCAGCGGCCGGGGCGACGACTGGCGTGCCCGTCTCTGCACCAGACGATGATCGATCGGCAGCGCGGCAATCATGGGTTCGCGCAGCAGGGTGTCGAAGCGCAGGCCTTCAGGATGCGCCACCGGTGCGCGCAGCAATGCGCAATGCAGGCGCCCCGCAGCGAGCGCCTCGATGAGGTCGGCCGCGTTGGCCTCGCGCACCTGCAGTTCGACGCCGGGGTGCTGGCTCCGAAAGCTGCGCAGCGCCTCGGGCACGAAACGGTGTGATGCGGCCGAACTGGTGAAGCCCACCGACAGGCTCCCCTCCTGCCCTTTCGCCACGCGCACCATGCGTTCGCGCAGGGCCTGCATCTGCTCCAGCATGCGCAACGCTTCGGCCTGGAAGTGGCGCCCGGCATCGGTGAGCGCGACACCGCGCGGATGGCGCCGGAACAAGAGCACGCCCAGCTCGCGCTCCAGCTGCTTGATCTGCTGACTCAGCGGTGGCTGTTGGATGCCCAGTTGCTCGGCCGCACGCGTCATGTGGCCGGTCTCGGCCACGGCGACGAAGTAGCGCAGCGCACGGATGTCCATATTTTTTTCGTCTGGAGAAGGGTCGATTATTTTATTTGACCCTATATCGGGCCGTCTCTATCGTCGCGCCTTCCAAGAGACAAAGCGGTCGATTTCCAGGCCGCAACGGAGACAACTGGATGCCCTTGCACCATCGCGCAAACGCGCTTTCCCTCCTCGGCGGCTTCAGCCTTGCCTTCCTGTCCGCCTGCGGGGGCGGTGGCGGCAGCAGCGGCTTCGCGGCCTTGCCATCGGCCTCTACAAGCCCCAGCGGCGGCGGCGCCACGGCCGCTTCGGCCAACAGCGAGATCGGCAGCAGCACCGATGCATCGGACAACGTCGGCACCGGTGCGCCGACCGTGGCCGCTTGCGGTTCGCTCGCCGGCATGAGCATCGCGGCCAATCAGATCGGCCTGCCGAGCGGCAGCGCGAGCGTCGTCAGCGCCACCGCCGTCGCGGCAGGAGACGCGGGCAACAGCCTGGGCAGCTATTGCAAGGTGCGCGGCACCATCCAGCCCCTGGACTCGAGCGCGCCGGTGATCAACTTCGCGGTCAACCTGCCGGACACATGGAACACGAAGGCCATTCACTTCGGTGGTGGCGGCTTCGATGGCGTGCTCATCGACGGCACCGAGCCCGTACGCTTCGGGCCGCCTGGCCAGCAGGCTCCGCTCGCGATGGGGTACGCCACGTACGGGGACGACGCCGGCCACCAGAGCGGCAGCATCACCGACGGCACCTTCGCCATGAACGACGAGTCGCTGGGCAACTATGGCGGCAATGCACTCAAGAAAACGCACGACATCGCCTTCCTGCTGATCAAGGCGCGCTATGGCCGCCTGCCGGGCAAGGCCTACTTCCTCGGGACTTCGACCGGAGGACGCGACGCACTGCTGCACATCCAGCGCTGGCCGAATGACTACGACGGCGTGATCGCCAACGAGCCGGCGCTCAACTACAGCGGAACGCGGCTGTCGAACATCGCGGTGGGTCGCGCGCTGTACAACAACGGTGCTGCCGGCTGGCTCAACCTCACCAAGACACTGCTGGTGCAGAAGACCGTCAAGGACGCCTGCGACAAGCTGGATGGCGTCTTGGACAACATCGTCAGCAACGTCGAGAGTTGCCGCCAGCTCAATGCATACATCCTCGCCTCGCTGCGCTGCCCTGGTGGCATCGATACCGGGAACACCTGCCTGTCGGACGCACAACTCGCCACTGTCCAAACCATCGAATCGCCACTGACCTTCAGCACCTACGCGCTGGCCAATGGCGTGGCGGTCGCCGGCGGCTACAACCTTCTGGAAGGCGCTCAGGTCGCCGGTCCCTACACCACGCGTGATCTCGGTACGCGGCCGGTACCCGGCAATCCGGCCACCACCGCCGACGCCAACATGTATGTCACCGGCGACCAGTGGGCCAAGTACTTCGTCACCCGCGTCCCGACGCTCGACACGCTGACCTTCGATCCACTCAACCCCGGCAGCTACACCGCGCGGGTGCAGCAGGTGTCGGCCATGACCGACGCCACCAATCCCGACCTGTCGCCCTTCCTCGCGCACGGCGGCAAGCTGATCCTGCTGCATGGCCTGGCCGACGAGGTGATCAGCAACAACTCCACCATCAACTACTACAAGCAGGTGGTGTCGGCGCTGGGACAGTCCACTGTGGACAAGGGCATCCGCTTCTACACCGTCCCAGGCATGGGCCACGGCACCGGCGTCTTCATTCCCGCATGGGACTCGCTGAGCGCACTCGACAACTGGGTGCAGAACGGATTGGCCCCCGCGACTGGCGTGGCGATGGACACGGTAGCGGGCACCTACGGGCGGACACGCCCGCTGTGCCTCTTCCCGGCATGGCCCAAGTTCAACGGCAGCGGCAGCGCCGACGCGGCCATCAACTACAGCTGCGTTCAGGAAGCGGGCGACCCGCTGGCATGCGCCAACCTTCCGACCAGCGCAACCACCTACAAGGGCGGCGACGCGCTGGGTGAAGAGTTGAGCTTCACGCTGAACCCTTCCACGCTCGCCTACACCGTGACGGTCGACGCCAGCCTGCAACGCACGGCAGGCACGCAGCGCAGCGGCACGCTGGTGGCCGGTGGCAACTGCACCTACACGAGCAGCGAAAACGGCGCGAGCTTCACCTTCGGGGCCGGTGGCGCCGTGCAAGGGGGCGTGTCGGCGCCCACGGGTTCGGGCTTCGTGCCGCTGCTCGTGTTCCAGAACACGTTCAACAACGCCAGCTCGCCCGCGGTGTTCAATCCGGTGGCGAACATCTTCAACGTGGTCGGCGTGCAGTACGCCGCCAACGGCAGCGCCACAGCCTACGGCGCCGCATCACGCGTGCGCAATGCCGGCACCTTCCAGCATTGCCAGGATCCGACGAGCGGCAGCTTCATGGTCTATGACGCCGCCTGCACATCGACAGCCAAGGGCTACCTGAGCTACAACCAGTCGCGCAATGCCTTCGATGTCTTCACCACTTCGCCCACCGGCAGCGCCGTCACCACCGGCGGCACGCTTTCGGGCTCGGCGATCTTCGGGCAGGTCGGCGCGGTGACGGTGCCGCTCTTCCTGGTGCGCGAGTCGGCCAGCAGCTATGGCATGCGTGTGTTTGCGCCGCAGACCACGTTGGCTTCGGGCACGGCCGATGGCCAGTTCGCGGTCGCGGACAACACCGGGCAGACAAGCGCGGCCGTCGTGAACGCCACCAGCCTGTCGCTTGGCAGCAGCGTGGACACGCTGACCTACGACACGCCAGTGCTCGGAGTGGCGCAAGGCAGCGGCGCAGCGCCGGGCAACTTCATCTTCAGCGGCGGGCTGCTCGGGTTCATCTCGGCCAGCGGCAACACCGGCGCGGCTCTGCAATTGGGACTAAGACATTGAACTCATCGCTCCATCGACCCATGTACCTGAAGCTTGCGTGCGCGGCAATCATCGGCGGGGCTTTCTGCTCCGCGGGCGCCGGCCCTGCCCCCGCGCCCGCCTCAGTGAACCGGGGCCCGCACATCACGCACTGCCCCGCGCCCGTTCCCGAGTCGGCTCGATGCTTCACCGGTGAAGACAGCGCAGGCGCCTTCTACTGGATCGCGATCCCGAAGGACTGGAACCGGGTGCTCGTGATGCACGCGCATGGCGGCCCCGAGACCGGGCCGCCGAAGCTGGAGCGCAGCGAGGAAGACCTCAAGCGCTGGGCCGTCACCGTGCGGGCAGGCTATGCCTGGGCGGGGTCCACGTATCGTCGCGGCGGCTACGGCGTGACGATGGCGGCGGAGGACACCGAGCGGCTGCGGCAGATCTTCGTGAGTCATTTCGGCACACCGCGCCGCACGCTGTTGCACGGACAAAGCTATGGCGGGGGCGTGGCCTCGAAAGCTGCGGAGCTGTATGCGCCGCCGGGCGCGAAGAGCCCGTACGACGGCCTGCTGCTGACGAGCGGCGTCCTCGGCGGCGGCAACAACGCCTACGACTTCCGCCTCGACCTGCGCGCGGTCTACCAATACGTCTGCCGCAACCACCCCCGGCCCGACGAGCCGCAGTACCCGCTCTGGATGGGCCTGCCAAAGGACTCGAAGCTCACACGCGCCGACCTCGCCGCACGCGCAAAGGAGTGCACCGGCGTGGGCATGCCAGCAGCGCAGCGCACACCCGAGCAGGCTGCGCGGCTGAAGTCGATCCTCACCGCCACCAAGATCGAGGAACGCTCGCTGGTGGGTCATCTGACGTGGGCGACCTGGCTGTTCCAGGATCTGGTTCAGTTGCGGCTGGACGGGCGCAACCCCTTCGGCAACATCGGTGTGACCTATCACGGCTCGAACGATGACGCGGCACTGAACGCAGGCGTCGCGCGCTATGCGGCCGATCCGCAGGCACAGGGCGAACTGGCGGCCGACAGCCTGCCCTCCGGCCGCACCTCGCTGCCGACGGTGACGCTGCACGCGATCAACGACCCGACGGCCTTCGTCGAACTCGAAGACCTCTACCGCCGCATCCGCGAATCGGCCGGGACCGACGACAAGCTGGTGCAGACCTTCAGCGATGAGCGCGAACACAGCTACCTGAGCGACTCGGAATATCCGGCGCTCTTTACCGCGCTGCTCGACTGGATCGACAAGGGCGAGAAGCCCACGCCGGAGAGCATCGCCCTGCTGTGCAAGGCCGTGATGCCGCGCTATCGCCCGGACGGCAAGAACGACTGCCACATCCAGGCAGGCTGGCATCCGGCTCCGCTCGAGAGCCGTGTGCCGATGCGGCAGCCCTGAGCGCCCTTCCCTTTCTCCTTCTTTCTTCCCGGAGCTTTTTCTGATGAGATTCATTGCCTTCGCCGCCCTCGCATTCGCCACCGCTACTGTTGCCCACGCCCAGGACTATCCGGGCGGAAAGACGATCAACATCGTGGTGCCATTCGCCGCCGGCGGCCCAACCGACCGCGTGGCACGCGACCTCGCCGAAGCGCTGCGCAAGCCGTTGGGCACGACCATCGTGGTCGACAACGTGCCGGGCGCCGGCAGTTCGATCGGTGCGGCCAAGGTGGCACGCGCCGCACCGGACGGCACCACGCTGCTGCTCAACCACATCGGCATGGCGACCATCCCGACGCTGGTGCGCAAGCCGGGGTTCAAGGTCGAGACCGACTTCGAATACCTCGGGATCGTGAACGACGTGCCGATGACGCTGATCTCCAGGCCGAGCATCCCGGCCAACAACTACAAGGAACTCGCCACCTGGATCACGGCCAACAAAGGCAAGATCAACCTCGGAAACGCGGGCGTGGGTTCGGCTTCGCACCTGTGCGGGTTGCTGTTCCAGAGTGCCACCAAGACCGAGATGACACCCGTGCCATACAAGGGCACCGCACCGGCCATCACCGACCTGATCGGCGGGCAGATCGACTTGCTGTGCGATCAGACCACCAATACATCGCCACAGATTGAAGGCAAGAAGGTCAGGGCCTTCGCGGTGACCACTTCCAAGCGACTCACTACACCGTTGCTGAAGGATCTGCCCACCCTGCAGGAGGCCGGTCTGAAGGACTTCCAGGTCACGATCTGGCACGGCCTCTACGCGCCGAAGGGCACGCCGCCGGCGATCACCAAGAAGCTCAACGACGCGCTGAAGGTCGCGCTGAAGGACCCCGAGTTCATCCGCAAGCAGGAAGACCTCGGCGCCGTGGTCGCGAACGACGGCCGCATCGAACCCGAAGGCCACAAGAAGTTCGTGGCGGCGGAGATCGCCAAGTGGAGCCCGATCATCAAGGCGGCGGGCGTGTACGCGGACTGAAGCGATTGCTCGAAGGGTAGTAGCCGCTCGCATCGGATGTGGAAAAGTCCGAATGCGCAACAACCGCCTGGCGGCCCGGCACGCATGCCGCGAAGCCGCGAATGTGCGTCACTCCCAAGGGACAGTTGGACGATCGCGAATGGCAAAACGCGAAAGTCAAGTGGCGCTTTTCCCCGCGGCCAGTGGAAAACCTTGTGGATAACGCGCTGGACATCTCGCCCGAGGCGCATCCCGCTTGGCTTCCATTGCGATGCCCACCGAAAGAGCAGCACAAAAGAAATATTTCCCTTGACGACTTGCGCTTGGATCCGTGACCTAGTTCACATCGGATTAGTAACCAGACGTATTTTTGAAATATTAAGTTCGTAGCCTCGCGGCGCATGGATTCACAGAACTTTCTTCAGCGCCGCCGCCTGCTCCAGGCCACGACGGCAACCGCCGCGTGCGCCGTCGCCGGCATGCCGATGCTCGCATTGGCCCAGTCACGCGCCGCCGACAACGCAGGTCCACGCGTCACGCAGTTGCTCGACATGTCGCCGGACCAGCAGGAATTTTCCCGGGACTATGCGACCGGCATCCGGCTCGCCTTTGCCGAACTGCGCAAGGCCAACAGCGCCGCGCCGCAGCTCTCCACGGTGGAAACCGACGGCACGGCCGTGGCGGCGCGCAATGCCATCCAGCTCGTCAAGAACGACCCGGCCCAGGTGGCCTTGCTCGGCACCGTGGGTGAGGCGCTGGCGCTGTCGAGCCTGAAGGAAACGGCCGCGGCCAAGCTGGACATCGCGCACGTCGCGCCATGGCTGGCCGACTCGCAGTTCGACAGCGACCCGCATGTGTTCAGCCTCTTCGCCTCGCGCGAAGACCAGATCCGCTACGTGCTCAAGAACCTCGCCGAGATGGGCGTTTCCGAACTCGGCATCGTGTACCCGAACCCGGCGCGCGCCGAAGCCCTGCGCGCGAGCACCGAAGCGATCGGCGGCCGGCTGAAGATCAAGCTGCGCACGCTGGCCGTCCCGGCCGGGCAGGATCCGGCGACCTACGCATCGCAACTGCGCCCCGACGCGCCCTTCTTCCTGGTCTTCATGGGCGCGGGCATCGAACTCGCGCAGTTCACGCAAGGCCTGAGCAGGCGCGGCACGCAGCGCTACGTGGTGTGCCTCGCCGATGTCGACACCAACACCTTCCTGCAGCTCAATCCGGGCAAGTCGGTGCCGATCATCTTCACGCAGGTCGTGCCCAACCCGCGTTCCAGCAAGGTGCCGGTCGTGCGGGCGTATCGCGATGCGCTCCAGCGCCTGTTCGACGAGGCGCCGACGCCGGTGAGCCTCGCCGGCTACCTTGCCGGCCGCTATGCGGCGCAGGTGATCGCGAGCACGGGCGCGAACCCCTCGCGCGCGAAGGTGCTCGCGGAGTTCCAGCGCCGCCGGTCGGTCGACGTCGATGGCTGGCGCATCGACTACGCGGACGGTGGGCGCGCAAGCAGCTTCGTCAGCCAGACCCTCCTGAACGCACAAGGCGCCTTCGTCGGCTGAAGCGCGGGGCGGGGGCCGCTCCCTATACTCGCGAACGGGTCCGGAGCCTGCCCGTGGCAGGCCTCCGCCATCAGCCATCCACGCCCTGCCATCCGTTCACGAATGACCGCTACGCACGCCCCCGATTCGACCGCCACGGCACAACGCAACAGGGGACGTCTCGGAGCCACGGCAAGAATCGTCTGCGCGGTACTTCTGGCCGGGCTGCTCGCAGCGTGCCATGCGCCAGTGCGGCTCATGCCGACGCCCGCATCCTTCAGCAACGGCGACGTGGATCCCTTCGAGAAGATCGGCGCCAAGCTCCAGACCACCGAGGTGCCGGTGTTCTATGCCACCAACCGGTTGGCGCTGATCGAGCACCCGGACCCGATCCACACCATCGTGCCGAGCGACGATCTGCGCATGGGCGTGGCGCACGTCCGCGTCGGCGACGAAGCGCTCGACTGGGAAACCCTGCACCGGCTTTCCACCAGCGCGGATCCGGACGAACGACCGATCGTCCACCTCGACCGCCTGGAGCAGATGGCCAAGCTGCGGTCCGGCGAGGCGGTGAAGAACTCGCCCGATGCCCAGGCCTTCTTCAAGATGGTGAACCAGGCACTGGCCGCGAGCCCGAACAGCGAGTTGCTGATCTACGTGCACGGCTCCAACAACACCGTGCCGCGCGCAGCCGCGCAGGCAGCGCAGTTCCGGCACTTCACGGGCCGGCGCATGGTGGTGCTGGTGTTCATGTGGCCGTCGGCCGGATCGATCCTGCGCTATCTCACCGACGTCAGCAACGCCGAGGCCACGGTGGAGCCCTTCGCGCGCATGGTCGAGCTGCTGGCCGAGAACACCAATGCCTCGAAGATCGACGTGCTGGCCTACAGCGCCGGCGCGCAAGTCCTGAGCCCCGCGCTGGTGCGCCTGGGCACGCCTCGCCCCGGCGAGTCGCGCGAGCAGCTCCAGAAGCGGCTGCGGCTCGGGCAGATCTACTTCACCGCGCCCGACATCGACACCCGCCGCTTCGTCAACGAGCTGGGCAGCTACTTCGACATCATCGAGCGCGTGAGCATCGCGGCGAACCTCAACGATTCGGTGCTGCGCTTTGCCGCCATCGTCGGCCGGGCTTCACGCGCGGGGCGGCCCGACGTGACCGAACTTAACGAGGAGCAGACCCGCTTCCTTGTGGACGCATCGCGAAAGCTGCGCTTCGACCTGATCCGCGTCGATCCGAAAGACATCCCCAACCTGCCCGAGAACTCGCATGCCTTCTGGTACGACGACCCCTGGGTCAGCGGCGACATGCTCGCGCAGTTCGTGCTGAACGCGCCGCCACCCCGGCGTGGGCTCGACGAACAGGTCACGCCCGGCGGCGCACGCTACTGGCGCTTTCCTTCGGACTTCTACGACCGGATCTACCGGTTGTTCAGGCCGTGACAGCCCGCAGCCTCGGCCCCTTGCTGCGCGACATCCGCGCGTGCACCTTGTGTGCGCCGCAACTGCCGCAGCCGCCGAGGCCCGTCCTGCAGGCGCATCCGGCCGCGCGCATCCTCATCGCGGGTCAGGCGCCCGGAAGGAAGGTGGACCAGAGCGGCATCCCGTTCGACGACGCGAGCGGCGACCGTCTGCGACTCTGGATGGGCATCGACAGCGAGACGTTCTACGACCCCACCCGGGTCGCCATCGTGCCGATGGGTTTCTGCTACCCCGGAACCGGCACCTCGGGCGACTTGCCGCCCCGGCCGGAATGCGCAACGACGTGGCGAGAACGGGTGCTGGCCCGCCTGCCGAACATCGAGCTGAGGCTGGCGATCGGCCAATACGCCCAGGCCTGGCATCTCGATGGAGGTTCCAGCGGCGCGGTGACCGAGGCGGTCCGTGCATGGCGCGCCCATTGGCCTGCAATGCTCCCCCTGCCCCACCCGAGCCCGCGCAACAACATCTGGCTGCGCCGCAATCCGTGGTTCGACGAAGAGGTGGTTCCGGCGCTCAGAGAGCGGATCCGGCAGGTGCTGGAACAGCCCTAGCGCACCAGCAGGCTGCGCAACCCCTTCAAGACGCCCGGCGCCGGCCGCGCCTGCGAGGCCCACTTCGTGTAGCGCAGGCGTTCCTCGACCAGGACGACGCCGAGTGCCCGCAGGTTCTCCCGGTTGTAGTGCCAGCACCCGGACACCACGAAATGGCCGGCCATGGCATTGGGCGTGATGGTGACGTTGACCGCACCGATGCGCTCCATGGTCTCGGCGCGCACCGCGGCCTGCTGCGAACCGCCACCGAGGATGTCCACGCGGCGCGTGAAGGCAAAGCTCACGGTCTGCACCTGGTGGAAGCCTTCGGCCAGGAACTGGCAGATCTCGAGAAAGATCAGCCGGCCGATATGGATCTGCGCATCGCGCACCACGTTCGCCGGGCGGAAGTGCTCGAGATGAACCTCGCTGCCGTCGCTGCTCACCGGCACCGGGTCGAGCGTGCCGAGCAGGAGTTCGCCGTCATGGACGTTCATGATCCCGCCCAGGCGATAGGGCAAGCCGGAGGGACCGGTGATCTGGAGTTTTCGCAGGTTCATGGAACGTTCGCGCGAGTTGCACGCGCCTTGCCGAACGTCCGACGTTGCACGCGCAGCAAGGCTTGCTCGTGTTATCGGCGGCTGCGGCCAAATGTTGAGGCGGAACCAGGGAGTATGTCTCAAGCAGCACTCGGTTCCGGCCGGGCCGACAGGCGGCGCCTAGAACGCGTGGCGCATGCCGAACTCGGTCCCGGTCGAGTCGTGGTTCGGCGAAGTCGTCGAGCCGCTGAGCGCCTGCGCGGCCCCGTTGCTGTTGGAAATGCGCGCCACCGTCGCAT
>JAGIAI010000049.1 GCA_017744935.1 Variovorax sp. | reverse complement strand
TCCAAGGTCATCGTCGCGATCAACAAGGACGAAGAAGCCCCGATCTTCTCGGTGGCCGACTACGGCCTCGTGGCCGACCTCTTCACGGCCGTGCCGGAACTCGTCAAGGCGCTCTGATCATGAAGACCCGCGTGACCGAACTGCTCGGCATCCGCTACCCGATCATCCAGGGTGGCATGCAATGGGTCGGGCTGGCGGAGCTGGCTTCGGCGGTCTCCAACGCCGGCGGCCTGGGCATCATCACGGCGCTCACGCAGCAGACGCCCGACGACCTGCGCCGCGAGATCGAGCGCACGCGCACGATGACCGACAAGCCGTTCGGGGTGAACCTCACGATCCTCCCCGCGATGAAGCCGCCGCCGTATGCCGAATACGTGCAGGCGATCATCGACAGCGGCGTGAAGATCGTCGAGACGGCTGGCAACAGCCCGCGGGACTTCATCGCGCAGTTCAAGGCGCACGGCATCAAGATCGTCCACAAGTGCACCTCCGTGCGCCATGCGCTCTCGGCGGAGCGCAATGGTGTCGATGCGGTGTCGGTCGACGGCTTCGAGTGCGCGGGCCATCCGGGCGAGGACGACGTGCCGGGCCTCGTGCTGCTGCCGATCGCGGCACGCGCGCTCAGCATCCCGATCATTGCCTCCGGCGGCATCGCGGACGGGCGCGGCATGGCGGCGGCCCTGTCGCTCGGTGCCGAAGGCGTCAACATGGGCACGCGCTTCTGCGTGACGCAGGAGGCGCCGATCCACTTCAACATCAAGCAGGCGCTGGTCGCAGCCTCGGAGCGTGACACCAAGCTGATGTTCCGCACCATGAAGAACACCGCGCGCGTGTTCAGGAATGCGATCTCCGAGGAAGTGGTCGCGACCGAGAACCGCCCCGGCGGCTGCCAGTTCGAGGACATCCGCCCGCTGGTCGCCGGCGTGCGCGGTCGGGCGGCGCTGGCATCCGGCGAAGTCAACGGCGGCGTCGTGTCGGCCGGCCAGTGCATCGGGCTCATCGACGACGTGCCGACCTGCGCAGAGCTGCTCGATCGCATGGTTCGCGAGTGCCGCGAGCACCTCGACCGGGCCCGAAGCTACTTCGACTGACCGGCATCGGGCAGGCGGGCATCGGGCGCGAGGCTAAGGAAATCCCCCGATGAATGAAAGGTCATCGATCGTTACGATCGATCACTGCTTCCCTGTCGAGGTGTACGGATCGCGTCCCGGCGACCGCCCGGCGACACGGCGCATTCCTCAGCCCGATGACCACCCCCAACGAGTCCGGCCCTGTGCTGGACGCCGCCAGCCCCCTCCCTCCTGAAATAGAAGCCGCCGACGAACAGACTCGCGCGCCGCTCGCCATCGAGGACTGGGCGACGGTGGTCATCATGGGCCTGCTGGCGTGCATCACCTTCGCCAACGTCGTGGTGCGCTACTTCACCGACTCCTCCTTCGCGTGGACGGAAGAGTTCTCGGTGTTCCTCATGATCCTGCTCGCCCTCGTGGCCGGCTCCGCCGCCGTGGCGCGTGATCGCCACATCCGCATCGAATACTTCGCCGAAAGCGGCTCGATGGCCCGCCGCAAGCGCCTCGCGCAGTTCGGCGCGGCGATGGTGGCGCTGCTCTTCTTCCTGATCGCCGCGCTGAGCGTGCGCGTGGTGTGGGACGACTACCGTTTTGAAGAAACCTCCCCCGGCATCGGTGTGCCGCAGTGGTGGTATTCGATCTGGCTGCCGATCGTGTCGCTCGCGATCGCCTTGCGTGCCGTGGGCCTGTTCATCCGCCGCGGACGGAAGACGAACGACGCGAACGACGGAAGCGCGAAGCAATGATCCCGACGCTCCTCTTTGTCGCCTTCATCGTGATGATGCTGGTCGGCGTGCCGATCGGCGCGGCGCTCGGCCTCGCGGGCGCGGCCTGCATCGCACTGGCGAATGGCGATGCGCAATGGTTCGGCCTGCTGGCGGTGCCGCAGAACTTCTATGCCGGCCTTGGCAAGTACCCGCTGCTCGCGATCCCGATGTTCGTGCTCGTGGGCTCGATCTTCGATCGCTCCGGCGTTGCGCTTCGGCTGGTCAATTTCGCGATCGCGATCGTCGGGCGCGGGCCCGGCATGCTGCCGCTGGTGGCGATCGTGGTCGCGATGTTCCTCGGCGGCATTTCGGGCTCCGGTCCGGCCAACGCGGCGGCGGTCGGCGCGGTGATGATCGCGGCGATGTCGCGCGCGGGCTATCCCGACGCCTATTCGGCCAGTGTGGTCGGTGCAGCAGCCGCGACGGACATCCTGATCCCGCCCTCGGTGGCGTTCATCGTGTATTCGGTGCTCGTGCCGGGCGCATCGGTGCCGGCACTCTTTGCTGCCGGCATGGTGCCCGGCATCCTCGCGGGCATCGCGCTGATCGTTCCGGCCGTGTGGCTCGCGCGCAAGCACAAGATGGGCGCACTCGAATCCAGCCTGCCGCGGCCGCCTTTCTGGAAGAGCTTCCGCGAAGCAACATGGGGGCTCGCCGCGCCGGTGCTCATCCTCGGCGGCATGCGCGCCGGCCTCTTCACGCCGACCGAAGCCGCTGTGGTGGCGGTGTTCTACGGTCTCTTCGTCGGCATGGCGATCCATCGCACGATCAAGGTCCGCGACCTCTTCGCGATCCTGCGCGAATCAGGCGAACTCTCGGCGGTGATCCTGCTGGTGGTGTCGCTCGCGGGCATCTTTGCGTATTCGCTCTCGACGCTGGGCGTGATCGACCCGGTCACCCGCGCAATCGTCAATTCGGGGCTCGGCGAGTACGGCGTGCTGTCGCTGCTGATCCTCCTGCTCATCACCGTCGGCATGTTCCTCGACGGCGTGTCGATCTTCCTGATCTTCGTGCCGCTGCTGTGGCCGATCGTGCAGCACTACAAGTGGGACCCGGTGTGGTTCGGCGTGATCCTCACGCTCAAGGTCGCGCTCGGGCAGTTCACTCCGCCGCTGGCCGTGAACCTGATGGTCTCCTGCCGCATTGCCAACGTGCGGATGGAAGAAACCGTGCGGTGGGTCGGATGGATGCTGTTCGCGATGTTCCTCGTGATGGTGGCTGTGATCATCTGGCCGGGGTTGGCGCTTTGGCTCCCCCACGCCCTGGGCTACTGATGGCAAAGCAACCCGCGAAGTCGAAGACGAGCAGACCCCTCGTGCACAGCGGAGCCCGGGTTGCGGTGCGGCGCTGCGGGCGCCTCTACGCCGCCGAGGAGCGCAGGCTTTCGCGGATCAGGGCTCGCGCATGTTTGAGCGAAGCGAGTTTGCGCGAGACCCCGCGAAAGCCGAGCACCGCAGGGCAGCCGCGAAGCGGCCGGCGTAGTGAAGCCCGCAGCGCCGCACCGCAACCCGGGCGGCCCCCCACCAACACCCAACACCAAAGCCAACCCAGCTAACCCAAGGAGACCCAACCCATGAAGTTCCGTCGTTCCCTCATCGGCCTCCTGGCCGTAGCAGCCGCTATGGGCGGCTTCTCCGTCAGCGCCACCGCCCAGAACTACAAGGCCGAATACAAGATGTCCCTCGTGCTCGGCCCCCCGACCCCGTGGGGTGAAGCAGGCCGCATCTGGGCCGACCTCGTCAAGGAACGCACGCAAGGCCGCATCAACATCAAGCTCTACCCTGGCGTCTCGCTCATCCAGGGCGACCAGACCCGCGAATTCAGCGCACTGCGCCAAGGCGTCATCGACATGGCCGTCGGCTCCACCATCAACTGGTCGCCGCAGGTCAAGCAGTTGAACCTGTTCTCGATGCCCTTCCTGATGCCCGACTACACCGCCGTCGACACCCTCACCCAAGGGGCAGTCGGCAAGGAAATGTTCGCCACCCTGGAGAAGGCCGGCGTCGTGCCCCTCGCGTGGGGCGAAAACGGCTTCCGCGAAATCACCAACTCCAAGAAGCCCATCAAGTCGCCCGACGACCTCAAGGGCATGAAGATCCGAGTCGTCGGCTCGCCCATCTTCTCCGACACCTTCACCGCCCTCGGGGCCAACCCAACCCAGATGAGCTGGGCCGACGCACAGCCCGCACTCGCCAGCGGCGCAGTCGACGGCCAGGAGAACCCGCTCTTCCTCTTCACCGTGCTCAAGATGCACACCGTCGGCCAGAAGTTCGTCACCACCTGGGGCTACGTCTGCGACCCGCTCGTGTTCGTCGTCAACAAGGAAGTGTGGTCCTCCTGGACCCCGGCCGACCAGGCCATCGTTCGCCAGGCCGCCATCGACGCAGGCAAGCAGAACATCGCACTTGCCCGCAAGGGACTCGTCGAAGCCGACAAGCCCGTCCTCAAGGACATCGCCGCCATGGGCGTGACCGTGACCAACCTGACGCCGGCAGAGCGCGACGCGTTCATCAAGGCCACACGCCCCGTCTACAACAAGTGGAAGCCGACTGTCGGCAACGACCTCGTGACCAAGGCCGAGCAGGCCATCGCAGCGCGCTCGAAATAACACGCCCGCTCACCCAGGCAAAAGCCCCGCGATGCGGGGCTTTCTTCATTGGGCTTTCATTCAGCCGGCATGCTGCATGAACCCGTCGAGCACGTTCACCGCATTCGCTCCGACCTCGGCCACCGCATACCCGCCCTCGAAGACGAACACGGTCGGCAGCCCGGCCCGCGCGAGGTCTTCACCGAGGCGCAGATAGTCGGGTGTGGCCAACGTGAACCCAGCGATCGGATCGCCCTCGAACGTGTCGAGACCAAGCGACACGACAAGCGCCCCGGGCTTGAACCCGGCGATCCCGCGCAGGGCATCCCTCAGCGCCTCGCGCCACTTCTCGAAGCCCGTGCCGCGCGGCAGTGGAATGTTGCGGTTGAAGCCCAGGCCATCACCCTCGCCACGCTCATCGGCATAGCCCAGGTAGTACGGATATTCGGTGTGCGGATCGCCATGAATGCTGGTGAACTGCACATCGGCGCGGTCATAGAAGATCGCTTGCGTGCCGTTGCCATGGTGATAGTCGATATCGAGCACCGCAACGCGCTCCACGTCCGCGTCGCGCAGTGCCTGCGCGGCGATCGCAGCGTTGTTGAGAAAGCAATAGCCCCCGAAGAAATCCGCACCCGCATGGTGGCCGGGAGGCCGTGTCAGCGCGAAAGCGGCGCGCTCTCCGCGCAGCACCCGCGCCGCGGCCGTCAATGCGCAGAAGGCGCCCGCTCGCGCGGCCTGCCATGTGCCAGCAGTCAGCGGCGTACCAGCGTCATACGAGAACAACCCCATACGCGCAGGAAAACTCGCAGGCAGCACATCGGAGCGGAAAGTACGAATCGGCCAATACGAAGGCAGTGCATCGCGATCCACATTGGCGGGATCGAGTGCAACCCACTCGTCCCATGCGGTCGAGAGAAAGTCGAGATAGCGCTGCGAATGAACCCGCGCCAACACCGCATCCTCGAACGCCACGGGCGACTCGATCGGCCCCAGATTGCGCTCCTGCAGTTCCCGCAGCACATAGTCCGCACGAGCCGGCACTTCAAAACATGGCACCAACTGCCCGCGAAACATCTCCACCTTGCCGTGATGAACGGTATGGAGGTCATTGAAGACGGTAAGCATCCCCAAGCGTACTCCGCCAACAAAGGCAGTACCCGCAAAAGACCCCGACGCCCCAAAGAAAGCGGACTCAGGCCTCCTTGCGCAACCCTTCAGCGGCCAGATCCTGAACAGGCAACGACACAACAACGCCGGAAGACCGCGCCGCCCGAGCCAACACAGGCGCGAGAGCCACACCGGTATGCGTCCCCAGCGCCACAACCTCTTCAGGCGGCGCAGCAGCCACGATCCGCCCACCCGCACTCCCGCCCTCGGGCCCGAGATCGATCAGCCAATCCGCCTCCGCGATCACATCGAGATCGTGCTCGATCACCACCACGCTGTGCCCGCCATTCACCAGCCGATGCAGCACATGAATAAGCTTCTCAACGTCCGCCATGTGCAACCCCACAGTGGGCTCGTCGAGCACATAGAGCGTATGCGGCGTCTTGTTCCCCCGCCGCGTCACGTCGTCGCGCACCTTGCTCAACTCCGTCACCAGCTTGATCCGCTGCGCCTCCCCGCCCGACAACGTCGGCGAAGGCTGCCCCAGCGTCAGATACCCCAGCCCCACATCCTTCAGCAACTGCAAAGGGTGACTGATGTTCGGCATCGAGGCAAAGAATTCCACCGCCTCGTCCACCTCCATCTGCAACACATCACCGATGCTCTTGCCACGCCAGCTCACCGCCAGCGTTTCAGGATTGAAGCGCGCCCCATGGCATACCTCGCACGGTACCTTCACATCAGGCAGGAAACTCATCTCGATCGTGCGAACGCCTGCGCCATCACAACCCGGACAACGCCCCTCACCCGTGTTGAAACTGAAGCGTGCCGGCCCATACCCGCGCGCCTTCGCCTCCAGCGTGTCCGCGAACAGCTTGCGGATCGTGTCCCAGAACCCGATGTAGGTCGCCGGGCAACTGCGCGGCGTCTTCCCGATCGGCGTCTGGTCGACCTCGAGCACGCGATCGATCGTCTCGTAGCCCTCCACTGCCCTGCAGCCGGCCCACGCCGGCCGCTTGCCCGCCGCATCCGAATCGCGCCCCGCCTTCGTCATGCGTTGCACCACCACCGCGTGCACATTCGCCAGCAACACGTCGCGCGCCAGCGTCGACTTGCCCGAACCGCTCACGCCCGTGACGGCCACCAGTCGCTTCAGCGGCAGCGACACCGTCACATCCTGAAGGTTGTGCATATCGGCACCACGCACCGTCAGCCAGTCTGGCGCACCCGGCTCCGGCGACGGTACAGGCCGCCGTGCCTGCAACGGATGCTTGATCGCATCGCGCAAGTAGCGCCCCGTCTGCGAATCGTTCGCCGCCTGGATCTCGGCCACCGTGCCTTCGGCCACCAGTCGTCCACCGCGCTTGCCGGCGCTCGGACCGATGTCGATGATGTGATCGGCGCGACGGATCGTGTCCTCGTCGTGCTCCACCACCACCAGCGTGTTGCCCTTGTCGCCCAGCTTGTGCAGCGCATCCAGCAGGATCTGGTTGTCGCGCGCATGCAGGCCGATCGTCGGCTCGTCGAGCACGTAGCAGACACCCTGCAGATTGCTGCCAAGCTGCGCCGCGAGCCGGATGCGCTGCGCCTCGCCGCCGCTCAAAGTCGGCGCACCGCGATCGAGCGTCAGATACCCGAGCCCCACCTCTTCGAGGAATTCAAGGCGGCTGCGAATCTCAGGCACCAGATCGCGCGCGATCTCCGCTTCACGCCCCGCAAGCTGCAAGCCTTCGAACCACACGCGAATGTCGCTCACGCTCATGCGCGCCAGCTGCGTGATGCCGATGCCGCCGTTGCCCGACGCATCCGAAGCGCCGAACAGCACTGCACGCGCCGTCGCATTGAGCCGAGTTCCCTCGCACTTCGGGCACGCCACATCACCCACATCCTCGGCTTCAGGCTCCGCAAAGGTCTGCTCGCGCCCCTTCTGGTCGTCGGCCATCACCGAATCGTCGTAGACCTTGCGCTGCTCCTTCGTGAGCTTCACGCCCGTGCCCACGCAATCAGGACACCAGCCGTGCTTGCTGTTGTACGAGAACAGACGCGGATCCAGTTCCGCATAGCTGGTGCTGCACACCGGACACGCGCGCAAGGTCGAGAAGACATGCGCACGCCCGATGCCGTTGGTCGGCGCACCGGCCATCATCGCGCCGCGAAGCCCGGTGAGATCGCTCAGCACATGCACCACGCCCTTGCCGTGCTCCAGCGCACGTGCGAGTGCCTGCCGCAGTTCAGTCTCCTGCGAAGGCAGCACATCGAGGCTCGCCACCGGCAGCTCGATGCTGTGTTCCTTGAAGCGATCAATGCGCGGGAAGTTGGTCGTCGGCAAGAACTCGCCATCCACCCGCAGATGCGTGTACCCACGCGGCCGCGCCCAGTCGGCGAGCTCGGTGTAGACGCCCTTGCGATTCGTCACCAGCGGCGCGAGCAGCCCGACGTGCTGCCCCTTGAAGTTCTTCAGCAACTGCGCCGCGATGCTGTCCGGCGTCTGCGGCTGCACCGCCGCGCCGTCGTGGATGCAGTGCTGCACCCCGAGCTTGACGTACAACAGCCGCAGGAAATGCCACACCTCCGTCGTCGTACCCACCGTGCTCTTGCGCCCGCCTCGCGACAGGCGCTGCTCGATCGCCACCGTCGGCGGAATGCCGTACACCGCATCCACCTCGGGCCGCCCCGCCGGCTGCACGATGCTGCGCGCATAGGCATTGAGCGATTCGAGATACCGCCGCTGCCCTTCATTGAAGAGGATGTCGAACGCCAGCGTCGACTTGCCCGATCCACTCACGCCGGTCACCACGCTGAACTTGCCGCGTGGAATATCGACCGACAGGTGCTTCAGGTTGTGCTCGCGCGCATTGACGATCTGGATCGCATCGCGCCCCTGCACTGGCTGCGCATGCGCGGCGTACTCGCGTGCCGCGCGCTCGGCCACCTTGTACGCACCCGGGCCGATCGCGAGTTCGTAGTCCGCCAGCGCCTCGCCGGTCAGCGAAGCGCGGTTCTCGCGCACCTGCTCCGGCGTGCCGACCGCGACGATCTGGCCGCCGCCCTCGCCACCTTCAGGTCCGAGGTCGATGATCCAGTCGCTCGCGCGGATCACGTCGAGGTTGTGCTCGATCACCACCAGCGAGTGCCCCGCATCGAGGAGTTTGCGCAGCGCGCGCATCAGGCGCGCGATGTCGTCGAAGTGCAGGCCGGTCGTCGGCTCGTCGAAGAGAAACAGCGTGCCCTTGCGCGCCAGCGGCTGCTTGCTGGCGCTGCCGCTCTTGGCCGCTTCCGCCAGGAAGCCCGCGAGCTTCAGGCGCTGCGCTTCGCCGCCGCTCAGCGTCGGCACCGGCTGGCCGAGCTTCACGTAGTCGAGGCCCACATCGACGATCGGCTGAAGCATGCGCAGCACATCGCGATCGCCGTCAAATGCAGCGGCCGCTTCGGCCACGGTGAGTTCGAGCACATCGGCCACGTTCATCGTGCGACCCTTGCGCTCGATGGTGACTTCAAGGATCTCCGGCCGATAACGCTTGCCGTCGCAGTCCGGGCAGCGCAAGTACACGTCGGAGAGGAACTGCATCTCCACATGCTCGAAGCCCGAGCCGCCGCAGGTCGGGCAGCGACCGTCGCCGCTGTTGAAGCTGAACTTCGACGAGGTATAGCCGCGTTGCCGCGCCAGCGCGGCGGTCGCGAAGATCTCCCGGATCGCATCCCACGCGCCCACATAGCTCGCGGGATTGGAGCGTGCAGTCTTGCCGATCGGCGACTGGTCGACGAACACCACGTCGCTCAGATGGTCGGCGCCCAGCAGCCGGTCGTGAGCGCCCGGCGATTCTGTCGCCCTGCCGAAGTGCCGCATCAGCGCCGGCGCGAGCACGTCCTGCACCAGCGTCGACTTGCCCGAGCCGCTCACGCCGGTGATGCAGACGAGGCGCGACAGCGGGATCTCCACCGTCACATCCTTCAGGTTGTGCTCGCGCACCCCTTCGAGGATCAGGCGCGGCGTGTTCTCGCTCACCATGCGGCGGAAGCCCATGCCGATCTGCTTGCGGCCGCCGAGGTATTGGCCGGTCAGCGTGTCGGCGTCGCGCAGCGCATTGGTGGTGCCATCGAACACCACGCGACCACCGCGAACGCCGGGGCCGGGCCCCATGTCGATCACGCGATCCGCCGCGAGCATCACGGCCGGGTCGTGCTCGACCACCACCAGCGTGTTGCCCGCATCGCGCAGGCGCAGCATCGCTTCGGTGATGCGGTTCATGTCGCGCGGATGCAGGCCGATGCTGGGCTCGTCGAGCACGAAGAGCGTGTTCACCAGCGAGGTGCCGAGCGCGGTCGTGAGGTTGATGCGCTGCACTTCGCCGCCGCTCAGCGTGCGGCTCTGGCGGTCGAGCGTGAGATAGCCGATGCCCACGTCATGCAGGTAACGCAGCCGCGTCGTGATTTCCTCGAACAGCAGCTTGAGCGCCTGCACCTCGCCTTCGCTCGCATTGGTCTGGTTGCCGTGGCTCTCCATGCCGTCGAAGAAACGCCTAAGCCGTTCGATGGGCAGCAGCATCAGGTCGTGCAGGCACAGCCCGGGCAGCGCTTCGAGTTGCGCGCGCGACCACTTCGCTCCCTTGGGCATGAAGCGCTTCGAAGGATCGAGCACCGCATCCGCATCTTCCTTGCTGCCGATGCGCCACAGCAGGCTTTCGAGCTTGAGCCGCGCACCTGCGCAGGTCGGGCACGGCGTGTAGCTGCGGTACTTGGACAAGAGCACACGGATGTGCATCTTGTAGGCCTTGCTCTCCAGGTAGCCGAAGAAGCGGCGGATGCCGTACCACTGCTTGCTCCAGTTGCCTTCCTTGTAATTGGGCGTGCCTTCGACGACCCACTGCTTTTGCTCGTCGGTGAGCTTGTTCCATGGCGTGTCGCGCGGAATGCCTGCCGCCTCCGCGTGGCGCATCAGATCGTCCTGCGCCTCTTTCCATGCGGGCGTCTGGATGGTCTTGATCGCGCCGGCGCGCAGCGTGAGCTTGTCGTTCGGGATCACGAGGCCGAGATCGACGCCGATCACGCGGCCGAAGCCGCGGCAGGTCTCGCACGCGCCGACAGCCGAATTGAACGAGAACATCGACGGGATGGGGTCGGTGTAGCGGATGTCGCTTTCGGGGCAATGCAGGCCGGTCGAGAACTTCCAGACTTCGGGCTCGCTGCCCTCTTCCGCGGCCAGCGCGTAGACGGTGAGCCGCCCGCTGCCACGCTTGAGCGCGACTTCGATCGCCTCGACCACGCGCGCGCGCTCGGCGCCGGCCATGCGGAAGCGGTCCGCCACGACGTCGAGCACCTTGCGCGGGCCCGTCGGCGTCGCGACTTCGCGTTCAGCCTGGACGCGCGTGAAGCCGCTCGCGGAGAGCCACTGCGTCACCTCGTCGGCCGAAGTGCTCGCGGGCAGTTCGACCGGGAAGGTAACCACCACCCGCGGATCGCCTGCCGCGGCTGCGCGCGAGACGAGTTCGGCGTAGATCGAGTCCGGCGAATCGTGCCGCACCGGCAGCGCGGTCTCCCGGTCGAACAACTGAGCCGCGCGCGCGAAGAGCAGTTTCAGGTGATCGTTGAGTTCGGTCATCGTGCCGACGGTCGAGCGCGAAGAGCGCACCGGGTTCGTCTGGTCGATGGCGATGGCGGGCGGAACGCCCTCGACCTTGTCGACCGCCGGCTTGTCCATGCGGTCGAGAAACTGTCGTGCATAGGCCGAGAACGTCTCGACGTAGCGTCTCTGGCCTTCGGCGTAGAGGGTGTCGAACACCAGGCTCGATTTGCCCGAGCCGCTCGGCCCGGTGACCACCGTCATCTGGCCGGTCCGGATGTCGAGATCGAGGTTCTGGAGGTTGTGCTGACGCGCGCCGCGAATGCGGATGGAGCCCTGTGTCATGAGTGCTTTGCAGAATGGGGCAGACATTCTAGGAATTCGGCCGCACCTTCGCTTGCGGCGGCCCAAGGCCACTGCTGAGTGGATCGCTTACACAACGACACACGTCCGGTAGCGCTGCAAGCGGCCCACAATCCGGCTCAAAACCGACTTCCTGCCAGCCCATGACATTCCTCGTCGACGAAGAAATCACGTTCCGCAAACTGGAGATCCTGCTGGCCTTCATGGAGACCGGCAATCTCGCGCGAACCGCCGAAAAGCTCGACATCAGCACCGTGAGCGTGCATCGCGCATTGCATTCGCTGGAAACGGGCGCGCGCTGCGCGCTGTTTCGGCTCGAAGGCCGCAACCTGCTGCCCACCGAAGCGGCAAGAGCGCTGGCCGACGTCGCCCGCGAAGTCGTCCGCACGATGTCCGAGGGCATCCGGGCCACGCGCGAAGTGGCGGGCTACTCGGCCGACCGCATCCGCATCGGCTCTCTTTTCTCGCTGACCAGCCGCACGGTGCCGAAAGTCATCATGGGCATGAAGCTGCGCAAGCCCGACCTGCACACCGAACTGGTGCTGGGCTCGAATGCCGATCTGCTGCAGAAGCTGCGCGACGGCGCGGTCGATGCCGTGCTGATGGCGATCCCCGACGAAGCGCAGGACGTCGAATCCGAGCCGCTCTTCGAAGACGACATCTTCTTTGCCGCACCGACCGGATCGAAATATGCGGAGATGGGCGAAGTCGACCTCGGCGCGTGCCGGCATGAGCGCTTCGTGAGTCTGTCCGAAGGCTTCGTGACCTACGCCGGCTTCATGGAGTCGTTCCGCATCGCCGACTTCACACCCGATGTCGTGATGCGCACCGGCGACATCTTTTCGCTGATGAACCTGGTGAGCGGCGGCGTCGGCTACACGCTGCTGCCAGGCCGCGTGCGCGGTGCGTTGCCGACCAACGTACGGCTGGTGCCGCTTCAGCCCAGGTACCTGGTACGCCAGACCATCGCGGTGAACTTCCTGCGCACCCGCGAGCGCGACCCCAACCTGCTCGCATTGCTGGCACTGTGCCGCAGCTCGAAGTCCGAACTCGCCTGAGGGTTTACCCGCGACCGTTTCACGCGCCGTAAGCGTCGCGGTCCTCCGTTAATTGATCGTGCGGGGGGCCGCCGATACCGTACGTCTCCATAGCGCCGCGCATTCCGCGCGACACACAAAAGGAGACGCACATGATCATTTTCGGAACCGCCCTGCTGGCCGTGTGCCACTTGCTGGGCATCTTCCTTGGCGACCTGCTGGGGCAGGCGCTCGGCGTGAAGACCAACGTGGGCGGCGTCGGCATCGCCATGCTGCTGCTGATCTTTGCGCGGCTCTACATGCAGAAGCGAAACATGCTGCCCAAGCTGACGGAACTCGGCGTGGAGTACTGGGGCGCGATGTACATCCCCGTCGTCGTTGCCATGGCCGCTCAGCAGGACATGGTCTCGGCGCTGCGCGGCGGCCCGGTCGCGGTGCTCTCGGCCATCGCCGCCGTCGCGGTCTGCGCTTGCGTGATCGCCGCGATCAATCGCTCGGAACAGCCGGAGGAAGAGACGGAGGCCGCGCCGAGGCTCCATGACAACCCCTTGCTGACCGAAGCCGAGTAACGGAATCGAGGAGCAACACCATGATCGAAATCCTCGAAAAAGCCGCCATCCACAACGGCCTCGTGACTGCCTTCGCAGTGGTCGGCCTCGTCATCCTGATCTCGGGCCAGATCTCGCGCCGGCTGACCTTCGGCCGCGTGCATGGCTCCGCCATCGCGATCGTCATCGGCCTGGGGCTTGCCTACTGGGGCGGTACGCAGACCGGCGGCCACAAGGGCCTCGCCGACATGTCGCTGTTCGGCGGTATCGGCTTGATGGGCGGCGCGATGCTGCGGGACTTCGCGATCGTTGCAACCGCCTTCGAAGTGCAAGCCACCGAGGCGCGCAAGGCCGGGTTGATCGGCGCGGTGTCGCTGCTGCTCGGCACGGTGCTGCCCTTCGTGGTCGGCGCGGGCATCGCATGGAGCTTCGGCTATTCGGACGCGGTGAGCATGACCACCATCGGCGCCGGCGCGGTCACCTACATCGTCGGCCCCGTGACCGGTGCTGCCATCGGCGCGAGCCCCGATGTGATGGCGCTGAGCATTGCGACGGGGCTCGTCAAAGCCATCATCGTGATGGTCGGCACGCCGATCGCCGCACGCTTTCTCGCACTGAGGACGCCGCGCTCGGCGATGGTGTTCGGCGGCCTCGCAGGCACGGTGAGCGGAGTGTCCGCCGGCCTCGCCGCCACCGATCGCAAGCTGGTGCCCTACGGCGCACTGGTGGCGACTTTCCACACCGGCCTCGGCTGCCTGATGGGTCCGTCGGTGCTGTTTTTTGCCACCAAGGCATTGGTGGGTTGAGGAAATCTCCATGGATCGCATGAACTGGAACACCAAGGCCGAGAATCGCGCCGCGCGCCTCGCGCGAGCGGCCAACGCACTCGGCGCCGATCTTGTCGGCAAGCGCGTCGCCGCTGAGGCGATAGGCAAACTGCTGGAGGCCGTGCTGGAGCCGGGCGATCGCGTCTGCCTCGAAGGCAACAACCAGAAGCAGGCCGACTTCCTGGCGCGCGCACTGGTGGAGGTCGATCCGTCCAAGGTGCATGGCCTGCACATGGTCCAGTCGGTGCTCGCGCTGCCTGAGCATCTCGACGTGTTCGAGAACGGCATCGCCGCGAAGCTCGACTTCAGCTTCTCCGGGCCGCAGGGCGGCCGCCTGGCCAAGCTGGTGTCGGGTGGGCGCATCGAGATTGGCGCGATCCACACCTATCTCGAACTGTTCGCGCGCTACTTCGTCGACCTCACGCCGCAGGTCGCGCTGGTGGCAGCGCACGCTGCAGATGCCGAAGGCAATCTCTACACCGGCCCCAACACCGAAGACACGCCGGTCATCGTGGAGGCCACCGCCTTCTCGGGCGGCATCGTGATCGCGCAGGTCAATGAACTGGTCGACGGCGCCACCACCACGCTGCCCCGTGTCGACATTCCAGCGGGCTGGGTGAGCTTCGTCGTCAAGGCACCCCGGCCCAATTTCATCGAACCGCTCTTCACGCGTGACCCTGCGCAGATCAGTGAGATCCAGGTGCTGATGGCAATGATGGCCATCAAGGGCATCTACGCCGAGTACGGCGTGCAGCGCCTGAACCACGGCATCGGCTTCGACACCGCGGCGATCGAACTGCTGCTGCCGACCTACGCCGAATCGCTGGGCCTCAAGGGCAAGATCTGCAAGCACTGGGCGCTCAATCCGCATCCGGCACTGATCCCGGCCATCGAGGCCGGCTGGGTGGAGTCGGTGCATTCCTTCGGCTCCGAGCTGGGCATGGAGGACTACATCCGCGCGCGCTCCGATGTGTTCTTCACCGGCCCCGACGGCAGCCTGCGCAGCAACCGCGCGATGTGCCAGGCGGCGGGTCACTATGCCTGCGACCTGTTCATCGGCTCGACGTTGCAGATCGATCTCGACGGCAACAGCTCGACTGCGACGCTGGGCCGCATCGCGGGATTCGGCGGCGCGCCGAACATGGGCGCCGACGCGCGCGGCAGGCGCCATGCGAGCCCGGCCTGGCTCAAGGCGGGCCGCGAGGCGCGCAGCGGCCGCGGGGGCGCGGCCGGCACGCCGCGCGGACAGAAGCTGGTGGTGCAGATGGTCGAAACCTTCCGCGAGCACATGCAGCCGGCTTTCGTCGACCGGCTCGATGCGTGGACGCTGCAGGAGCAGGCCGGCATGGAACTGCCGCCGATCATGATCTACGGCGACGACGTCACGCACATCCTCACCGAGGAAGGCATCGCGAACCTGCTGCTGTGCCGCGACGACGCGGAGCGCGAGCAGGCGATCCGCGGCGTGGCCGGCTACACCGCGATCGGCCTCGGCCGCGACCGCCGCGCCGTGGAGAACCTGCGCGACCGCGGCGTGATCCGCCGGCCGGAAGACCTCGGCATCGATCCGCGCCAGGCCACGCGCAACCTGCTGGCCGCACGCAGCATGCGCGACCTCGTACGTGCATCGGGTGGTCTCTATCAGCCCCCGAAGCGATTCAGAAACTGGTGATCAGGAGAACGACCATGACCATTCCCGCAGGGCTGGAAGCCCTGGATTTCTCCTTCACCGGCACACGACCGGCTGGCGCTTTCGCTCCCGTGCTGGTGGGCGTCGTCGGCTCCGGCAATCTGGAAGTGCTGCTCGAATCAGCCGGCGGCAACGGCTGCAGCGTTCGCGTCGAGACCTCGGCGCGTGGTTTCGGGCCGATCTGGGAAGCGGTGCTCGGCGACTTCCACGAGCGGCATCCGCTGGCTGGCGTTCGCATCTCGATCAACGACATGGGCGCGACACCTGCCGTCGTCAGCCTGCGGCTCGACCAGGCAGTGGCCGAACTGCCCGGTGCTA
This sequence comes from Variovorax sp., assembly GCA_017744935.1. Taxonomy (GTDB): domain Bacteria; phylum Pseudomonadota; class Gammaproteobacteria; order Burkholderiales; family Burkholderiaceae_C; genus Variovorax. Next base: position 22,652 of record JAGIAI010000049.1, on the reverse strand, counting down.
CGAAGGGAGGACGGCCATGATCAGCTACGCCGAATGCTCTGCACGCGAGCGCCTTGCGCTCGTGGTGGATTCCGGGACCTTCCGTGAGTGGCTCCCGCCCGCCGAGCGGCTCACCAGCCCGCATCTCGCGCAACTCGGCGTGCCTTCGTCTTTCGACGACGGCGTGGCGATCGGCCGCGCGAAGCTCGCCGGGCACGAGATATTCGTCGCCGCGCAGGAAGGCGCCTTCATGGGGGGTGGCGTCGGCGAAGTGCATGGCGCCAAGCTGGTCGGACTGCTGCGCCGCGCACTGCGCGACCGGCCGGCCGCCGTGCTGCTGCTTGCGGAATCGGGCGGCGTGCGACTGCACGAAGCAAACGCCGGGTTGATCGCGGTGTCGGAGGTCATGCGTGCCGTGCTTGATGTGCGAGCCGCCGGCGTGCCGGTGATCACGCTGATCGGCGGCGCCAACGGCTGCTTCGGCGGCATGGGCATCGTCGCGCGCTGCACCGATCACATCGTGATGAGCGACGTGGGCCGGCTCGCGATGTCCGGCCCGGAAGTGATCGAGGCATCGTTCGGCGTCGAAGAGTTCGACTCGCGCGACCGCGCGCTGGTGTGGCGCACCACGGGCGGCAAGCATCGGTGGCTGTCCGGCGATTGCGATGCGCTCGTCGAGGACGACGCGGCGGCGTTCCGCGATGCGGCCCTCCAGGCGATCGGCGCAGCAAAGCCCGTCACGCCCGAATCGCTGGAAAGCGAACACGCCCTGCTCGCTGCGCGCCTGCGCATGCTGGCGGATGTGGAAGACGGCGATGACGCCACCGCGCTGTGGTCGCGGCTGGGCGTTTCGGAAGCCGCACGCGTGCCGGATCTCGATGTGCCGGCGGTGCGTGCGCTTCGCCTTGCATGAGGAACAAGACCATGGACTGGAACCTTCTCGCCACGCGCCTCTTCGGCGCAGGGCATGGCATCAAGGCAGACGGCGACTTCCTGCACGGCACGGTGCAGTTCGATGGCCGCCCCCTCACGGTTGTCGGGACCACGAACCACGCGCCGATCGGCGTCAGGCTCGCGCTGGCACAGGCACGCGTGGTGCTCGACACCATTGAGCAGCATCCCGAGCGGCCGATTGTGCTGCTCATCGACACGCAGGGCCAACAACTGCGCCGGCGCGACGAACTGCTCGGCATCAACCGCGCGATGGCGCACCTCGGCGCGAGCATTGATCTCGCCCGGCGCCGCGGCCACCGCGTGATCGGCCTGGTGTATGACCAGGCGCTGTCCGGCGGCTTCATCACTTCGGGCCTGATCGCGGATGCGTGCTACGCACTGCCCGAAGCCGAGATCCGCGTGATGCGCATTCCCGCGATGGCGCGTGTGACCAAGCTTCCGGAGGAGATGCTCGAAGCGCTGTCCAAATCGAACCCCGTGTTCGCGCCCGGCGTGTCGAACTACGTTGCGATGGGCGGCGTGCGTTCTCTTTGGGATGGCGACCTGCCCGCTGCCCTGCGCGACGCGCTGGCGCACACGCCAAGAGACGACCGGCGCGCCATCGACGGTGCCGAGCGCGGCGGACGCCGATTGGCTGCGACGATCGCGCAGCGCGTGCTGGACGCTGCCTGAGGCCGGCCATGATGCCGCTTCGACGCCATCGGCTGGCCTGTCTTTCCGACGCAGGATGGGCAGAGATCCGCGCACGCGCATGGGACGCACAGGCGCGCGCCTGCATCGACCATTGGGCCGCGCACCGGCTGCCGCTGGTCGTCACGCGGCAACCTGCGGACGCAGCGGGTAATGCACCGATCGCGTTGGGACTGCCAGCGCCGCTGCAATGGGATCGCCGACGGCTCGCCGTCCATGTGCCTCGCAGCGCGTTGGTGTGGTTCGATGAGTTCCCCCGCTTCGACGATGCCGCCGGCCTGTTGCCGCGCACTCCGCGCGCTGCGTGGCGCGCGCTGGGCCGGCAGCTTGCGGCCTGCGGTGCCCCGGCACGCGTCTATGGTGCCTACGGCTGGCAGTTGCTGACTGGCCTCCCGTATGTGCGCGAAAGCTCCGACATCGACTTGTGGATCGGCGTACGCGATGCCGATCAGGCAGATGCCGTCGCGTACCACCTCGAAGGCTTCGCGCCCCGTCATCCACGGATCGACGGCGAAGTGGTCTTTGAAGATGGCACGGCCGTCGCGTGGCGCGAATGGCAGGCATGGCGCGCGGGGCGGGCGAGGCACCTGCTCGTAAAACGACTGCATGGCGCGTCGATGGCGGATGCGTCCTTCGTGCAGCGGCACGCACCAGCGCTGGAGATGGCGGCGTGACCGCGCTCGCCCGGTACAGCGACGCGCATCGCCTGACGGCCGCCGACATCGGACGCGCCGCAACGCTCGCATTGCACGACGAACTCGAACTCGCACCCAAGCCGGGGCTGGTGTCGTTCATCGATAGCGGCAGCCACACCGACATGGATGCCCACACCTTCATGCGCAGCCTGTTCGCACTGCGCCATTACTTCGTGCAGATCGCGGCACTGGGCGAAGCGCACGCGCCCTTCGAGGCGCTGGAACGCTGCGGCATCGCAGCCGAAGCGCGAATGCTCGCAGCGACCGGCGGCGTCAACACGCATCGCGGTGCCATCTTCACGCTCGGGCTCCTTTGCGCATCGGCAGGCGCCTTGGCGAGCGACGGTCAGGTGCCCACCCCGGCCGCGCTGCGCGCATTGCTGCATCGCCATTGGGGCGACGCGCTCCATGCGCGCAGCCGCCGCGTCTCGATGCTCCCCGGCGGCATTGCCGCGCGCCGCTACGGACTGCGCAGCGCCTCGGAAGAAGCCGCGCTCGGATTTCCGGTGCTGTTCGACATCGCCGTGCCGGCACTCGATGCAGCGGCGAAGCGCGGGCTGGACTCGCAACGCGCACGACTCGACGCGCTGTTCTCGATCATGGCGTCGCTCGACGACAGCAACCTCGCGCATCGCGGCGGCCTCGCGGGATTGGAGCACGCGCAGCATGCGGCGCGCGGCTATCTGGATCGCGGCGGCGCGGCGGCCGACGATCGCTTCGAAGCCGCCTGGGCCCTTCATCACGATTTCGTTGCGCGCCGCCTGTCGCCCGGCGGCGCAGCCGACACGCTGGCGGCGGCCTGCTGGATGCGACGGGTCTGCACACGGTTGGCATGAGCTACGCGCTGATCTTCTCGGGCCAGGGCATGCAGCATCCCGCCATGCTGCCGTGGCTGCCCGAGAGCGAACTGCTCCAGCGCGTGCAAGGCGAACTGGGCCTCGACTGGCGTGAGCGACTTCGTGATCCGGATTGGGCGGGTCGCAATGCCAACGCCCAGTTGCTGCTGACCGGGCTGGGGCTCGCCGCGTGGACCGCGCTCGCCCCCCACCTCGCCATGCCGGCGGTCGTTGCGGGCTACAGCGTTGGCGAAGTGGCCGCCTTTGCCGCAGCCGGCGTCTGCGCCGCATCGACCGCCGTCGATCTGGTGCGGCACCGTGCCGAGTTGATGGACCGCGATGCCCAACGCTGCGCCTGCGGCCTGATGGCGGTGAGCGGACTCGGCAACGAATCGATCGAGGCGTTGTGCGCGGATTTCGGTCTTGCGCTGGCGATCCGCAACGACCCGGTCAGCGTGGTCCTCGGTGGCCCCAAGGCGACTCTCGGACCCGCAACCGAGGCGGCGCAACGCCTGGGCGCCCACGTCACGCGGCTCAACGTCAACGTCGCATCGCACACACCATGGATGCGCGAGGCCGCGCATTCCTTCGAGGCGCTGCTCACTGCTCGATCGTTCGAATCGCCGCGACTCCCCCTGCTCAGCAACGTCGCCGGCCGCATTCGCGATGCCGATCAGGCCAAAGCCGCACTCGCGCGCCAGATCGACCACACCGTGCGCTGGGACGAGTGCATGGAAGGCATTGCGTCCCGCCGTGTGCGATGCGTGCTCGAGATCGGCCCCGGTAAGGCGCTCGCGCGCATGTGGAACGAACGGCACGCCGAAATCCCCGCGCGCTCGGCGGATGAGTTCCGCAGCGTCAAGGGCGCGATCGACTGGATCGAACGACACACCGCCTGACCGAGTTGCACCGGATTTCTGTGGATAACGTTGTGAGTTGCACGAGGACGCCGGTGCCCGGAGCCAGGATTCACGCGGCCTGCCGCTGAATTGCCTCCGAATTGAGCACCGGGAGGCCTATCGCTGGTCGCTACTTCGATTCGCCACCGGCAGGCGCCGGCGCATGCATCGAATCGCCGCCGTGCTTCTCGCCCGACATATCGACACTGCCGCCCGCCTTCATCATCACGAACATCACGATCGCCGCGAAGACGATGAAGCCGACGATGAGTTTCCACATATTCTGAATCTCCAAAGAAAAGGCCCCGTAGCCGCTACCGGCACGAGGCCTCGAATCCAGCCATCCGGGAAATACCGCGGAACCGGCTTAGCCGGGCCGCTGGTATTGCCCCCTGCAAGGGGGTGCCCGAGCTACACGAAGTGAGCGAGGCTGGGGGTTAGCTAGTCGTTTGCGTAGATGTCCACGTCCTTGGTTTCGCGGATGAAGATCGTGCCAACCACCAGCGTCATCGCTGCGATCACGATCGGATACCACAGGCCGTTGTACATGTTGCCGGTGCTGGCCACGATCGCGAAGGCGGTGGTCGGCAGCAGGCCGCCGAACCAGCCGTTGCCGACGTGGTACGGCAGGCTCATCGAGGTGTAGCGGATGCGGGTCGGGAACATCTCGACCAGCATGGCGGCGATCGGGCCATAGACCATCGTCACCAGCAGCACCAGCCAGAACAGGAGCGCCACGGTCAGGACCTTGTTCATCTTGGCGGGATCGGCCTTGCTCGGATAGCCGGCGGCCTTGAGCTGCTCGGTCACGCTCTTCTTGAAGGCAGCGATGTCCTTGCTCGAAGCTTCGTCGAACTTGTGGTTGACCACGTTGCCGACCGGCGAGGTGATCGCCACTTCGCCGATCTTCACCACCGCCGGCGAACCGGCGGGGGCGTCGATGCGCTCATAGCTCACCGAGTTCTGCACCAGGAAGCGCTTGGCGATGTCGCAGGAGCTGCGGAAGTCGATTTCGCGCGCCACCGGGTTGCCCTGGAACGAGCAGGAAGCCGGGTCGGCGGTCACCGTGACGCCCGCGGTGGCCTGGGCCTTCGCGAGGTCGGGGTTGGCGGCTTCGGTCAGCATCTTGAAGACCGGAAAGTAGGTCACGACGGCCAGCAGGCAGCCCGCGAGGATGATCGACTTGCGGCCGATCTTGTCGGACAGCGTGCCGAAGACCACGAAGAACGGCGTGCCGATCAGCAGCGCGGCGGCGATCATCAGGTTGGCGGTGGTCGCATCGACCTTGAGCTGCTGCGTCAAGAAGAACAGCGCATAGAACTGGCCCGTGTACCAGACCACGGCCTGACCGGCGGTAAGGCCGATGAGCGCGAGGATCACGATCTTGAGGTTCTTCCATTGGCCGAAGGATTCAGCCAGCGGTGCCTTCGAGGTCTTGCCCTCGGCCTTCATGCGCTGGAACGCCGGCGACTCGGACAGCGACAGGCGAATCCACACCGAGATGCCCAGCAGCAGGATCGAGACGAGGAACGGAATGCGCCATGCCCAGTCGGCAAAGGCTGCTTCGCCGACGCCTTCGCGCACGCCGAGGATGACCAGCAGGCTCAGGAACAGGCCGAGCGTTGCAGTGGTCTGGATCCACGAGGTGTACGCGCCGCGCTTGCCGTGCGGCGAGTGCTCGGCCACGTAGGTGGCTGCACCGCCGTACTCACCGCCGAGCGCGAGGCCCTGCAGCAGTCGCAGTGCGATGAGGATCACCGGTGCTGCAACGCCGATGGTGGCGTAGCTCGGCAGCAGGCCGACGATGAAGGTCGACAGACCCATGATCAGGATCGTGACCAGGAAGGTGTACTTGCGGCCGATCATGTCGCCGAGACGGCCGAACACGATGGCGCCGAAGGGACGCACCAGGAAGCCCGCCGCGAAAGCCAGCAGCGCGAAGATGAAGGCCGCGCCGGCATCGAGGCCGCTGAAGAACTGCTTGGCGATGATCGCCGCGAGCGAACCGTAGAGGTAGAAGTCGTACCACTCGAAAACCGTGCCGAGCGACGAGGCGAAGATGACCTTCTTTTCCTCGGCGGTCATGGGACGGGGACCGCTGGTCGGCGCTCCCCGTGAATCTAGTGTGGCTGCCATGTCGTCTCCTTCTAGTGTTTCGCCCACGGCGTGGGACGTAACGCATTCTTGGAGCGCCGACTGACCCGAGCCTGTCGCCAAACTGAATCGTCGCTGACAGCTTAGGGTCTAACCCGCAGGATGCTTTTCAGCCTGTAGAAAAAGTCAAGAATTGTTGCGGCGCAGCGAAGGGCGCTGATCAGCAGTGGACCACTCGGCACTGTCGAACCAGGCATCGCCGGCGAGGTAGGCGCGCAGCATGCCGAGGCCCTCGAAGCCCCAGAACTGGCGGCCCTCGACTTCGAGCGTGGGCACGCCGAAGATGCTGCGCGCGATCGCTTCGTCGGTGTTCTGCTTGAGCTGCGCCTTCACCTCGGCACCGGCCGGATCGCGCACCTGACGGAGCTGCGCAGCGAGCGCGGCCAGACGAGCCGCATCGCCCGGCTCGCCACCGGTGCGCCAGATATCGCGCAGGATCATCTCCGCAACGTAGCGGCTGATGTCGCCGTCCGTCGACGTCGCGAGCGCCAGCCGCAGATGCGGCAGCGGGTTGAAGGGATGCGTCGCCGGCATCTGCACCGGGATGTGGTACTCGCGGCCTTGCCACAGGACGTGTCGATAGGTCCATGTGCGCTTCGACGGAATCTCCGCTGGCCCCAGTTGCCCGTGGTGCTTGAGCAGCGCACCGAACAGCACCGGCCGGTACGCCACGCTGTAGGTGAGCCCTTCGAGCACCTGCGGCAGATGCTCGAAGGCGAGGTAGGCGTAAGGCGAGATGAAGTCGAAATGGAAGGTGATGTGCTTCATGGCTTGCTTCCGGCGTCGGCAAGAAAGCCGACCTGTGCGCGCAGTTCGATCGCGCGCCACACGCCGCGCTTGTCTGCATCACCCATGCGGCTCCATGCGGCGATCTCGTCGATGGTGCGCAGGCACCCTTCGCAGAAGCCGCTCTCGGGGCTGATCCGGCAGATCGAGATGCAGGGCGACGGCACGCCGCTTTCCACCGCGCGCGCAGCGATGGCGCGCTCGACGATCGAAGGGACGGCTTCCGTGGTCATGAGCGCCCCCACGCTCGGCACTTCGTGTCCTCGCTGCCCCCCGAGGGGGCGCGAGCTTGCTTGGGGCGGCCCGGCGCAGCGCTCACACCACGTCCGCAACGGGCGCGCCGGTGAGCCCTTCGAGATCCTGCGGACGCAGCCGCACCACCGCATGCGGATGACCCGCGGCGGCCCAGATCTCGTCGAAGCGGAACAGCTCGCGATCGATCAGCATCACCGGCTCGGTCGCATGCCCGAACGGTGAGACGCCGCCGATCGAAAAACCGGTGCGCGACTTCACGAAATCCGCATCGGCGCGGCCGAGCTTGCCGACGATGGCCTCGACCTTCTTTTCGTCCACGCGCTTGTCGCCCGAGGTCACGACCAGCACCGCGCTTTCGTCGGACTTGCGGCGGAACACGATGCTCTTGGCGATCTGCCCGAGTTCGATGCCCAGCGCATCGGCCGCCTGCTGCGCGGTGCGCGCAGCGTCGTCGAGCATGCGCGGCGAATGGGGATGGCCCTTGTCCTGCAGCAGGCGGGCGACGCGCTGCACGCCTTCGGGCAATGAAGTGAGTTCAGCACCACACATGGTTCAACCAGCCCTCTTCGTGCGGATCGCCTTGGAAGCACGCGAATTCGGTTCGCGTCCCAGGGCTTCGCTGATGTAGACGCCGGCATCGATCAGCTTGTCCAGATCGATCCCGGTCTCGATGCCCATGCCCTGCAGCATGTAGACCACGTCCTCGGTCGCGACATTGCCCGTCGCGCCCTTCGCGTAGGGACAGCCGCCCAGGCCCGCCACCGACGACTGGAAGTTCCACACGCCCACTTCCAGCGCGGCCAGCGTATTGGCGAGCGCCTGGCCGTAGGTGTCATGGAAGTGGCCCGAGATCTCGTCGGCGCCGAAGTGCGCGAGCGTGGCCTCGATGGCGAGCCGCACCTTGCGCGGCGTGCCCACGCCGATCGTGTCGGCCACATCCACGCGCTGCACGCCGATGCCCTTCATCAGCCTGGCGAGGTAGGCCACCTTGTCGGGTGCGATGTCGCCCTCGTAGGGACAGCCCACGGTACAGCTCATCGCGCCGCGCACCTGGATGCCCTTGGCACGCGCGGCTTCGACGACAGGTGCGAAGCGCTCGATGCTTTCCGCGATCGAGCAGTTGATGTTCTTCTGGCTGAAGGCTTCGCTCGCGGCACCGAACACGACGATCTCGTCGGGCCACTCTTCGCGCGGTGCGGCGATCGCGGCCTCGAAGCCCTTCATGTTCGGCGTGAGCACCGAGTAGCGCACGCCCGGCTCGCGCTGGATGCCGCGCATCACCTCGGCGTTGTCCGCCATCTGCGGAACCCACTTGGGAGAGACGAAGCTGGTCACTTCGATCTCGTGGACACCGGCGTCCTGCAGGCGATGCACGAGGCCGATCTTGATGTCGGCGGGCACCGGCTGCTTCTCGTTCTGGAGACCATCGCGCGGGCCGACGTCGATGAGCTTGATCTTGCTGGGGAGTTTCATGGGGAGTTCTCCGGGAGCGGATCAGTATCCGCGTTTGGTGTCGACCACGCCGGCAATGGGCTCTCCGCGCGCCATTGCCCGGATCTTGCCGGCGATCTGCGCAATCGATGCTTCGCGCATCGTGCGTGCGGAGCCGTGTGGTGTGACGTTGATCTTCGGGTGTCGCCAGAACGCATGTTCAGCCGGCAGGGGCTCGACCTCGAACACATCGAGCGTCGCGCCCGCGAGCTGGTCACTGTCCAGCAGCGGGATCAGGTCGGCTTCGACAAGATGCGCGCCGCGCGCAACATTGATGACGTAGCCGCCCGGCTTGCCTCCGTTGAGCTTCGAGAGCGTCTCGCGGTTCATGATGCCGCGCGTGTCAGGCGTGAGCGGCAGCAGGTTGACCAGCACGCGGCTCGCACCGAGGAAGGCATCGAATTCCTTCTCGCCGGCAAAGCAGCGCACGTCAGGCAGGTCCTTCGGCGAACGGCTCCAGCCGTTGACCGGAAACTCGAAGTGACGGACCGCCTTCGCGACCCGCTCGCCCAGCACGCCGAGCCCCATGATCCCGACCGGGAAATCCTCGCGCTCGCGCGGCTTGCGGAAGCTCCAGCGCCCCGCGCGCGATTCGGCCTCGTAGGCATCGAACTCGCGGAAGTGGCGGATCAGGTAATGGCAGACGTACTCGGCCATCTGCACCGCCATGCCGGCATCGTCGAGGCGCACGATGCGGGTCTGCGGCGGCACTTCGAGCTTGAGCAATGCGTCGACGCCCGCGCCGATGTTGAAGAGGCCTCGCAGTTTCGGCTGCTCGTCCAGCATCTGCTGCGGCGGCGCCCAGACGACTGCGTGGTCGGCCGGTGCGGCGCCCGGTTGCCACGGTTCCACTTCGGCTTCGGGGAAGGCCGCCTGAAGCCCGGAAACCCAGGCATCGGGGCGGAGGTCGGTCAGGCTGACGAGGATTCGCATGCGGGAAGTCATCCCCCAAGCTTAATTGCCCCCACGCTCGGTCACTTCGTGTACTCGCTGCCCCCCGAGGGGGCCGGGCCGCCTTGGGACGGCCCGGCGCCGGCCCAAGCCGCAATCCGAAGCAGCTCCGCACCCTCGGTGACCTGATCGCCCGGCGCGAAGAGCAACTCCTCGACCGTGCCGTCCGCAGGCGCGGCGATGGTGTGCTCCATCTTCATCGCCTCCATCACCGCGAGCGGCTGGCCACGGCTGACCTTGTCGCCCGCCTTGACCGCGAACGACACCACCTTGCCCGGCATCGGCGCGGTGAGGCGGCCGCCTTCGGCATGCGTGTCGCCGGCATGCGCGAGACGGTCGATCGCGGTGATCTTCGTCGCGCCATCGGCGGTGAAGACGTGGGCGGTCGACTGGTCTTCGTAGACATTGAGCGTGTGGCGGCGGCCGTTGAACATGAGCTCGAGTTCACCGGTCGGGAAGCTGCCGATCTCCAGGGGGCCGGCGACATCGCCCACGCTGAGCGCGAGTGCGCCATCGTGCAGGTAGCGCAACTCGGCGGTCTTCGTCTCGCCACGGAACTCGAATTCGAAGGGGCGCGTGGCGATCCCGTGCGACTGCCAGCCATCGCGGCGACTGAAGGGGTCGGCGCTCGCGGTCGCCTTTTCGGCAAGCAGCGTGTTCGCGATCGATGCGGCGGCCGCGAGCGGCAGGCCCAGCGGCTCCTGGTCGAAGAGCACCGCGCGCTCCCGCTCGATCAGCGCAGTGTCGAGCTTCGCTTTCGAGAACGATTCGGTGCGCAGGATGCCCCGCAGGAACTGCACGTTGGTCGCCACGCCCACGATGTGCGTCTGCGCCAGCGCCTGATCGAGCCGCGCGAGCGCCTCTTCGCGGGTCGCGCCGTGCACGATGAGCTTCGCGATCATCGAGTCGTAGAAGGGCGAGATGACGCCGCCCTCGCGCACGCCGTCGTCGATGCGCACGCGACTACGCTGGAAGGCAGTGGCCTGCGGCTTGCGGTAGACGTGCAGCGCGCCGGTCGCGGGCAGGAAGTTGTTGTCCGGGTTCTCCGCGCAGATGCGCGCTTCGATCGCATGGCCGTGGATCTGAAGCTGCTCCTGCTTGAGCGGCAGCGGCTCGCCAGAGGCCACGCGCAATTGCCATTCGACGAGATCGAGGCCGGTGATGGCCTCCGTCACCGGGTGCTCGACCTGCAGTCGCGTGTTCATCTCCATGAAGAAGAAAGACATGTTGGCCCCCGCGCTCGGCACTGACGTGTCCTCGCTGCCCCCCGAGGGGGTGCTCGCTTGCTTGGGGCGGCCCGGCGCGGCGCTCGGCTCGCCGTCGTCGCGCTGCTCGACGATGAACTCCACCGTGCCCGCGCCGACATAGTTGACCGCGCGCGCCGCCGCCACGGCCGCTTCGCCCATCTGCTTGCGCATCGCCTCGGTCATGCCGGGCGCGGGGGCTTCTTCCAGCACCTTCTGGTGGCGGCGCTGCACCGAGCAATCGCGTTCGAACAGGTAGACATAGTTGCCATGCGTGTCGCCGAAGACCTGGATCTCGATGTGGCGCGGGCGCTGCACGTACTTTTCGATCAGCACCGCGTCATCGCCGAAGCTGTTGATCGCCTCGCGTTGGCAGGAAGCGAGCGCGGCGGCGAAGTCGCCCTTCTTCTCGACGATACGCATGCCCTTGCCGCCGCCGCCCGCGCTGGCCTTGATGAGGACCGGGTAGCCGATACGGTCGGCTTCGCGCTGGAGCAGTTCGGGGTTCTGGTCGGCGCCGTGGTAGCCGGGCACGAGCGGCACGTCGGCCTTCTCCATCAGCTGCTTGGATTCGGCCTTGAGCCCCATCGCCTTGATCGCCGACGGCGGCGGGCCGATGAAGACCAGGCCCGCATCGGCGCAGGCCTGTGCGAATTCCTCGTTCTCGCTGAGGAAGCCATAGCCGGGGTGCACCGCTTCCGCGCCCGTCGCCTTCGCGGCCTCGAGGATCTTTTCCCAACGCAGGTAGCTTTCCTTGGGTGCACTGCCGCCGAGGTGGACCGACTCGTCGCAGGCGCGCACATGGTTGGCATGCGCGTCGGCGTCCGAATACACCGCGACGGTCCGCACTGCCATGCGACGTGCAGTGGCAGCCACGCGGCAGGCGATCTCGCCACGGTTGGCGATCAGGATCTTCTTAAACATTCGATGAGTCTCCAGGGGAATTCTTCTTGAGCTGGAAGGCCGGCGTCACGCCGGGATCGGGTCGCCCGCTGAAGATGCGGGCCACGCGGCCGAAGAGTGATTTGAGAAAGCGCCAGCTTTTCCGGATCAGCCACACGCTGAACACGAGCACGGCAATGAAGAGAACGCCGAACACCAGCGGATGCGCAACCGCGAGCCACAGGCTGGTCGGCACCACGCTGTCTTCGACCAGCGAGGCACCGACGTTGGTGAACGGCTCGGGGGACGTGTTGATCGCCGCACGCGTGGTGGCCTTGGCCGCATGCGCGGTCGCCGCGAAGCTTCCGCCCAGCAGTGCGGCGACGAGCGCCATCACCGTATGGTCGGCACCGAACACACCCGCTGCCAGAGCGGCTCCGGCGGGGATGCGAATCACGGTGTGGACCATGTCCCACAGTGAATCGAGGCCGGGGATCTTGTCGGCAAAGAACTCGATGAACACCATGAAGCCGCTGGCGATCAGCACCACTGGATGCGCGAGCAGCTGGAGACCGCCCGGCAGCTGGATCCAGCCGAGATAGCCGGCGAGCCCGGTGAGCAGGACGACAAGATACAGCCGCACCCCGCTGGCCCAACCCAATGCCGCAGCAAGGGCCAGCAGTTGAGGCATGTCCAGCGAGTCCATGGCCGTCCGATGCTTCAGACCAGCCAGTTCGGCTTGCGCTTTTCGAGGAAGGACCGGACGCCTTCACGCCCTTCTTCGCTCGCGCGGATGTCGGCGATGCCCTGCACCGTCTTCTCGATCAGTGCATCGTCGATGTCCTGGCCGGCCACGTCCGCGATCAGCGTCTTGCAGGCACGCACCGCCGCCGGGCTCGCGCTGGTCAGCGCCTTCACGATCTCGGCCACCTTGGCATCGAGCGCATCGGCGGCGACGACCTCATGCACGAAGCCGATGCGATGCGCCTCCGTCGCGGTGAAGCGCTCCGCCGTCAGGAAATAACGCTGCGCCGCGCGCGTGCCCATCGCCCGCAGCACGTAGGGGCTGATGGTGGCCGGGATGAGGCCGATCTTCACTTCGCTCAGGCAATACCAGGCCGTGTCGACGCTGACCGCGATGTCACAGGCCGCCACGAGCCCCATGCCACCCGCATACACATCGCCCTGCACGCGTGCGATCACCGGTTTCGGGCTTTCGTGGATCGCGCGCAGCATCGCCGCGAGGTTGCCGGCGTCCGCGAGGTTCTCTTCACGCGTGAAGTCTGCGGCGCGGCGCATCCAGTTGAGGTTCGCGCCGGCGCAGAAGGCGGGACCGTTCGCGCCAAGCACGATGGCCCGCACCTCGGTCGCGGCAACCGCTTGCGAGAACGCATCGCCGAGCTCGCGGATGACCACGTCGTCAAACGCATTGCGCAGCTCGGGCCGGTTGAGCCAGATGCGCGCGACCGCGCCTTCGATCGACAGTTCGAGTGTGGTGAACGATGTGCTCATGTTGGGGAACGTGCCTCTTGTTGCAGCAGGTAGACCCAGTCGAGTTCGGGTCCGGGATGAACCATCGACGTCAGCGCCGCCGTGAGCTGGCCTCGGTGATGGGTCGCGTGGTTGAAGACATGGCCGAGCGCGGGCGCGAAGGGGATTCGCACCTGCTCGCCGTTGTTGCGCACATAGACCAGCTCGCCGTCGAAGCGGTCGGGCGCGAGCGTTGCAAGCCACGGGCTCCAGCGCGTCACCGCCTCGCCAAGCGCCTTGCAGACTTCCGCCCGGTCCTGATGCAGTTCGGTGTCCAGCGGCATGCGCAGCGAGTGCCCTTCGGCAAAGCGCGAATACCAGATGTTGTCGGTCAGCACGAGGTGGTTGACCGTGCGGTGCACCGACCGGAAGTAGAGCCCGCAATCGCGGTGCCAGTCTTCGTCGGAGAGCCCGCGCAGATTCGTGTCGATCAGCTTGTGCGTGGCCCAGACGTGGTAGCGCGCGAGGCTTGCGAAGTAGTTCGGCAAGGTCATTGCGGTTCCTCCCTTGGTTGACCTACATACGGAAGACGCCGAATTTCGGCTCCGGAATCGGTGCATTGCGCGCAGCGGCGAGACCCAGCGCCAGCACGCGGCGCGTATCGGCCGGATCGATGATGCCGTCATCCCACAGCCGCGCGGTGGCGTAGTAGGGATGGCCCTGCACTTCGTACTGCTGGCGGATCGGGGACTTGAAAGCCTCTTCCTCTTCAGCGCTCCAGGCACCACCCTTGGCTTCGATGCCGTCGCGCTTGACGGTGGCAAGCACGCTCGCGGCCTGCTCGCCGCCCATCACGCTGATGCGTGCGTTCGGCCACATCCACAGAAAGCGCGGCGAGTAGGCCCGGCCGCACATGCCGTAGTTGCCCGCGCCGAAGCTGCCCCCGATGATGATGGTGAACTTGGGCACGTTGGCGGTCGCCACTGCCGTCACCATCTTGGCGCCGTGGCGCGCGATGCCTTCGTTCTCGTACTTGCGGCCCACCATGAAGCCGGTGATGTTCTGCAGGAACACCAGCGGGATCTTGCGCTGGCAGCACAGCTCGATGAAGTGCGCGCCCTTCTGCGCCGATTCGGAAAACAAGATGCCGTTGTTGGCGACGATGCCCACCGGCATGCCTTCGATCTCGGCGAAGCCGCAGACCAGCGTGTTGCCGAAGCGCGCCTTGAATTCGTGGAACTCGCTGCCGTCGACGATGCGGGCGATGATCTCGCGCACGTCGAAGGGCTTGCGGGTGTCGACAGGGATCACGCCATAGAGCTCGTCGGCAGCGTATTCCGGTGCGCGCGGTGCGGTGGACGCATCGCCCTTCGGCGCGCGCGCGTTGAGATTGGCAACCGCCGTGCGCGCCAGCGCCAGCGCATGCAGGTCGTTCTGCGCGAGGTGATCGGCCACGCCCGAAAGCCGCGTGTGCACGTCGCCGCCACCCAGGTCTTCGGCTGTCACCACTTCACCGGTCGCGGCCTTCACCAGCGGCGGGCCACCCAGAAAGATGGTGCCCTGGTTCTTGACGATGATGCTTTCGTCGCTCATCGCCGGCACATACGCACCACCGGCCGTGCATGAACCCATCACCACCGCGATCTGCGAGATGCCCTGCGCGCTCATGTTCGCCTGGTTGTAGAAGATGCGGCCGAAGTGCTCGCGATCCGGGAACACCTCGTCCTGGTTCGGCAGGTTGGCGCCGCCCGAATCGACGAGGTAAATGCACGGCAGGCGGTTCTGCTCGGCAATCTCTTGCGCGCGCAGGTGCTTCTTGACGGTCATCGGGTAGTAGGTGCCACCCTTCACCGTCGCGTCGTTGCACACGATCATGCAATCCACGCCGCTCACGCGACCAATGCCGGCGATCAGGCCCGCGCCCGGTGCCGCGCCGTGATACATCGCGTGCGCAGCCAGCGGCGAGATCTCCAGGAAGGGCGTGCCCGGGTCGAGCAGTTGCGCGACACGGTCACGCGGCAGCAGCTTGCCGCGCGAGGTGTGCTTGCTGCGCGCGGCCTCGCCGCCGCCGGCCTCGACCTTCGCGAACTGCTCGCGCAGGTCGTCGACCAGGGCGCGCATCGCGGTGGCATTGGCCTGGAATTCGGCCGAACGGGCGTTGAGTTTGGTCTCCAGCTTCATGCAGTTCTTTCTTCGTCGAGGCCCAGGCGGCTTTTCATCGCATCGCGGATCTTGAATTTCTGGATCTTGCCGGTCACGGTCATCGGGAATTCGGTGACGAACTCGATGTAGCGCGGCACCTTGTAGTGCGCGATCTGGCCTTTGCAGAATTCGCGGATCTCGTCGGCGGTCGCGGTCTGACCAGGCTTCGCGATGATCCAGGCGCAGAGCTCTTCGCCGTACTTCTTGTCTGGCAGGCCGACCACCTGCACGTCCTGCACCTTCGGATGGCGGTAGAGGAATTCCTCGATCTCTCGCGGATAGATGTTCTCGCCGCCGCGGATCACGAGGTCCTTGATGCGGCCGACGATGTTGACGTAGCCCTCGTCGGCCATCGTCGCGAGATCGCCGGTGTGCATCCAGCCGTCGGCGTCGATGGCTTCGCGCGTCTTCTCCGGGTCTTCCCAGTAGCCGTGCATCACCGAGTAGCCGCGCGTGCAGAACTCGCCCGAGGTGCCGCGCGGCACGACGTCGCCGGAGATCGGATCGACGATCTTGATCTCCAGGTGCGGCTGCACCGTGCCGACGGTGGACACGCGCTTTTCGAGTGGCGTGTCGGTGGAACTCTGGCAGCTCACCGGGCTGGTCTCGGTCATGCCGTAGGCGATGGTGATCTCGCGCAGATGCATCTGCTCCACCACCCGCTTCATCACTTCGGTCGGGCACGGCGAGCCGGCCATGATGCCGGTGCGCAGCGTGGAGAGATCGAACTCCTTGAAACGCGGATGGTCGAGTTCGGCGATGAACATCGTCGGCACGCCGTGCAAGCCGGTGCACTTCTCGGCCTGCACCGTCTGCAGCACCGTGATCGGATCGAATCCGTCGTTCGGGTAGACGATGGTGCTGCCATGCGTGATGCACGCGAGATTGCCGAGCACCATGCCGAAGCAGTGGTAGAGCGGCACCGGGATGCACAGCCGGTCCGCCGGCGTGAGCTTCATGCATTCGCCGATGAAGAAGCCGTTGTTGAGGATGTTGCGGTGCGTGAGCGTCGCACCCTTGGGGAAGCCGGTGGTACCGCTCGTGAACTGGATGTTGATCGGGTCCGTCGCCTTCAGCGTCTTCGCAATAACGGCGACTTCCGGATCGCCGGCGGTGCCGCTTTCGAGCAGCGCCGAGAAGCGCATCAGCCCCGGCAGCTCATCGGTGTCCGCTGGCGTGTCGATCCATGCGACGGTGCGCAGGTGCGGCAGGCGCGCGGCATTCAGCTCGCCAGGCTTCGACGATGCAAGCTCCGGCGCCAGCTCGCGCAGCATGCTCACGTATTCACTGGTCTTGAAGCTCTTCATCGTCACCAGCGCCTTGCACGCGACCTTGTTGAGCGCGTATTCGAGCTCCGAGGTGCGGTACGCCGGATTGATGTTGACCAGGATGATCCCGGCCTTCGCGGTCGCGAGCTGCATCAGCACCCACGGCACGTTGTTGTGCGACCAGATGCCGACGCGGTCGCCGGGCACGAGGCCCAGCGTCAGCAGCGCGCTCGCGAGGCGGTTGGATTCGCGCTGCAGTTGGAGGTAGCTCAGGCGCTTCTTTTCATGCGCGCTGACCAGCGCGTCACGGTCGCCTTGCAGCGCCGCCATGTCGTCGAAGAAATCGCCAATGGTCTGCTCGATCAGCGGCACGTCCGTGGCGCCTTGCGCCATGCTGGGCTTCGAGGTCATCGCGCTTCCTTAGGCTGTTTCAGCAAACAGCTCGCGACCGATCAGCATGCGTCGGATTTCGCTCGTGCCGGCGCCGATCTCATACAACTTGGCATCGCGCCACAGACGCTCGACAGGGAATTCCTTGGTGTAACCCACGCCGCCGAGCGCCTGGATCGCCTCGCCGGCCATCCAAGTGGCCTTCTCCGCCGAGTAGAGAATCGCGCCGGCCGCGTCCTTGCGGAAGGTGCGCGCGTGGTCGTTGCGGTCGCACGCCTTGCCGACCGCGTAGACATAGGCGCGCGTGGCCTGCCAGGTCGAATACATGTCGGCGACCTTGCCCTGCATCAGCTGGAACTCGCCGATGCTCTGGCCGAACTGCTTGCGCTCATGGATGAAGGGCAGCACCGAATCCATGCACGCGGCCATGATGCCCAGTGGGCCGCCGGAGAGCACCGCGCGCTCGAAGTCGAGGCCGCTCATCAGCACTTTGGCGCCCATGCCTTCGCCGCCGAGCACGTTTTCTTCCGGCACTTCGCAGTTGTCGAAGAAGAGCGGGAAGGTGTTCGATCCGCGCATGCCCAGCTTGTCGAGCTTGGTGCCGGCCGAGAAGCCCTTGAAGCCCTTCTCGACGATGAAGGCGGTCATGCCGCGTGCGCCCATCTCGGGTTCGGTCTTGGCGTAGATGACCAGCGTGTCGGCGTCGCCGCCGTTGGTGATCCACATCTTTCCGCCGTTGAGCACGTAGTGGTCGCCCTTTTTCTCGGCGCGCAGCTTCATGCTGACCACGTCGGAGCCGGCGTTGGGTTCGCTCATCGCGAGCGCGCCGACGTGTTCGCCGCTCACCAGCTTGGGCAGGTACTTCTTCTTCTGCGCTTCGCTGCCGTTGCGGTGGATCTGGTTCACGCACAGGTTGGAATGCGCGCCGTACGACAGGCCGACCGACGCCGAGGCGCGCGAGACCTCTTCCATCGCCACGATGTGCGCAAGGTAGCCGAGCTCGGTGCCGCCGTATTCCTCTTTCACGGTCATGCCGTGCAGGCCGAGGTCGCCGAGTTTCTTCCAGAGGTCGTGCGGGAACAGGTTGTCGCGGTCGATGGCGGCCGCGCGCGGTGCGATTTCCTCGGCGGCGAAGTGCTGGATGGCATCGCGCAGCGAATCGATGGTGTCGCCCAGGTCGAAGTTCAGGCCGGGATCGTGCATGGGGTTGTCTCCTGTTGGTCGGCGGCGCACGGAAAGTCGCACGCGGAAAGCCGCAGCTTACGCCGTGTGCCGTTGCAATTGGCGCCACAATGGTTGCAAATCACGCCACCATCTCGCCACATCGAATGACCTCTTCCCCGCTTCGCAGCTCCAGCCGCGCCGCCACCCCGATGGCCTTTGTCAGAGCCATTGTCTGGGGGTATGAGCGCTACGGCAGGGACCCGTCCGCGGCGCTTTCAGGGGCACAGATTCCGCCGCATGAGCTCGAAAATCCCGACGCCCGGGTGACGGCAGCGCAGTTCGAGACGCTGTCCGGGCATGCGATGCAGGAGCTCGACGACGAGGCGCTCGGCTGGTTTTCGCGCCGGCTGCCGTGGGGCACCTACGGGATGCTGTGCCGGGCGTCGAACGCATCCCCCGATCTCGGGGTGGCGATCAAGCGCTGGTGCCGGCATCACCGGCTGCTGACGGAGGACATCACGCTCGACCTGGCCGTGGCGGGCGGCATCGCCACGGTGACGATCACCGAGCATCGCGATCTGGGCGCATTCCGGGAGTTCTGCCTCGTCTCCAGCCTGCGGTTCCTGCACGGCTACGCCTCCTGGGCCATCGATTCGCGGGTTTCTCTGAGCGCGGCGTCGTTCTCGTTCGAGCCGCCGCCGCACCGCGATGCCTACCCGCTGATGTTCGGCGGCGAACTGCGCTTTGGCGCCGACAGGACCAGCTACAGCTTCGACGAACGCTATCTCGCCATGCCGATGCTTCGTGACGAGCGCGCCCTCCGCACGATGCTCCGGCGCGCGCTGCCACTGACGGTGCTGCAATACCGGCGCGACCGGCTCCTTGGAAAGCGGGTGCGCGAGCTGCTGCGCACGCGCGGACCCGAGGCTGGGAACGCAGAAGCCATCGCGCTGCTGCTGAACCTCTCCAGCCGCACCCTGCATCGGCAGCTGCAGGAAGAGGGTGTGTCGCTACAGGCGCTGAAGGACGAAGTGCGCCACGAGTTGGCGGCCGATCAGCTCCGCCGCACCGAGCGGCCGATCAAGCAGATCGCGCTGGCGGTGGGCTTTCGCAACGAAAAGAGCTTTTCGCGGGCGTTTCGCACCTGGAGCGGGCTAACGCCCGGAGAGTTCAGGCAGCGCGGTCCGCTGCAGCGCAGCGGCGTCTGAAGGGCGCTCGGCCCCAGGATATCGGCGCCTGCCCCCATCAAGTTCAGACTTTTCGTACACGGGCGGCACTTTTTTCCGCCATTAATCCGTGAACAATTCCGCGCCGAAAGCACTCCAGGAGCGCTTCCGCGGCTGGCACCCCCTCTTCGCGGCCCTAGTATTACGAAATGCAACAAATTCCCGACACCGACAGCACCGATTTCGCCGATCTCATGGATTTCATCGCCACGTCGGGACGCACGCGCAACGGGACTTTCGTGAACGAGAACGCCGACCAGCTGGTCATGAACATGTGGGCTGGCCGTGCGCAGGCCATGACCCAGTCTCTCGTCGCCGTGGCCAAGGCCTCGTCGGTGCTCGGCAACCGCTGATATTTCTTTTCCCTCCGGGTGGGCCCCGCCCCCCCGCGTCTCAGTCGTCCTTCACCCCCAGCGATTTCTTCAACCCCTGGAAATCGGCGGAACGCCGCAGGGCGCTCCGGCCGGCGGCAATCAGGCGGGTGACTTCGTCGTCACTGATCGAGAACGCGGTCGGGACTTGTAACAGCCGCAGGCGCAGTTCACCGTCCGCGGCATCGCGCAGGTTGGCCTGCACCACATGGATTTCGGCGTCGGGCGCGAATGCATCAGCACCCGAGCTGCGGCGGCGCAGATCCTCGCGCCATTGACGGGCGGTATCCAGAAGGAATTCCTGCGTCTCCAGCGTGGCGCGCGCGCCGGCCCCGAAAAGCAGCGTGTCCGCCACCTGACGGAAGCCGGGCACCCGGTCGCTCTGGTCGATGTTGTTCGCCGGATCGCGCGCGGAATTCACGCTGATCACGACCAGCTTGCGGACACTGCCGGCCGGGATGCCGACTTCCTCGAAGCTCTCGCGAAGGCCGCCGCCGAGCAGCGCCCGGTCGAGCAGCCGCCGCACGGCAAGGTTGTCCGCGACGCCACCGTCGACCAGATGGATGAACGGCCGCGCATGGGCGTCGAGGTAGCTGTTCGCCTGCATGCGGAACATGCGCGCGCGGTAGTTTGCCCCGCCCACCGTTGCAAGGCGGGGGGTGATGCCCCGGTCCTGGCACTCCTGCGCATGGTTCTTGAGCGTCATCGGGCTCAGGAGCACCGGCACGGCCGACGACGCCGCGACCGCGAACGACAGCGGCACGGTCTGCAGATCGGAACAGATCAGCTCGAACTGGTCCTGCGTGAACTCGAAGGGCGTGCCGAGCGACATGTCCGTCGCCGCGATCACCAGTTGGGGATGCCGCGGATCGTTCTCGATGTCGCCGTAGGTCTTGCCCTGGTAGATCTCGTCGAGCCGCCGCGCAAGCAGGTGGGAACGGCCGTACCAGGGCGAGGTCAGGTCGATCAGGCTGCTGGGCCGGAGCGCCTGCAGAATCAGGCTGTTCTGGAAGTTCTGCCGCAGGAAGATGTTCTCGAAGTTCGGCAGCCCCTCCGCGCCGAAGGCCGCGTAGTACGCTGCCAGGATGCTGCCGCCGGAGACTCCGCTGATGACGTCGGTGGCGTCGAGCAGGTCGGTCTTGCGGCCGTTCCATTCGAACTTGGTGTCGCGCAGCTCCTCGAGCACGCCGTAGCCGAAGGCCGCCGCGCGAGCACCACCGCCGGAGAGGGTGACCGCCACGAGGATGGTCGGATCGCGCTGCGCAGTCGCGATGACGATCGAACGCGGCGGCGGGTTCTCAGGCAGTGGATCGTTGATCCACGGGCGAAGCGAGGAACAGGCCGGGAGGCATGCGGCGATCAGGACAAGCCATAGCGCGCGCAGCCCTCGCATAGGTTCAGGCTGGAACGAGGCGCCAACCGGCGAGCAGCGCGGGAAGATCCGCCATGTCGGTGAACACATGGGACACACCGATGGCGCGCAACGCCTCAGGCCCGCTGTGGCCCAGGTCGCTCGGGCTGTAGCCGAACACCGTGGCGCCGGCCGCGACGCCGGCGGCCGCGCCGGTGACCGTGTCCTCGACCACCGCGCAACGCGTCGGGTCGACGCCGAGTGCCTCCGCTGCGGCGAGGTAGACGTCGGGCGCCGGCTTGGAGCGCGGCATCTCGTGACCGCTGAACACCCGCCCCTTGAAGCAGTCGAGGATGCCGATCTTGTCGAGCTGCAGTTCGACCTTGAAGCGATCGGCGCCGGACGCGCAGGCGATGCGGCCGTCGAGCGTCGCGTGCAGCGCCCGCACGGCCGTCGCAGCGTTCGGGATGGCGACCAGCTCGCGCTCCAGCGCCACGTTGCGCCGCTCGCGGAAGCCAACGAGCCACTCCGGCGTGAGGGTGAAGCCGGTGCGCGCCTTGATCAGCGTCGCTTCGTCCTTCACCGCCTTGCCGGTGAAGATGCGCATGCACTCATCGACCGTCAGTTCCCAGCCCAGTTCGCCCAGCATTTCTGCAAGAACGCGGTTGGTGATGGGCTCGGAATCGACGAGGACGCCGTCGCAATCAAAAAGGACGGCGTCGAAGGGAAAGGCACTCATGGAGGGCGATCGTATCAACGAAGCCCTTTCAGCTCCATGTCAGACGACGGGCTTGACCGGGATGTACATCTCGCCGCCGGCTGCCTTGAACTCGGCGGACTTGCCGGCCATGCCCTGCGCCGCGTATTCGCGCACTTCCTGCGTGATCTTCATCGAGCAGAACTTCGGACCGCACATGGAGCAGAAGTGCGCCACCTTGCTGCTGTCCTTGGGCAGCGTCTCGTCGTGGAATTCGCGCGCGGTGTCGGGGTCGAGGCCGAGGTTGAACTGGTCCTGCCAGCGGAAGTCGAAGCGCGCCTGCGAGAGCGCGTCATCTCGCGCACGCGCACCCGGGTGGCCCTTGGCGACATCCGCGGCGTGAGCGGCGATCTTGTACGCGATGATCCCCTGCTTCACGTCGTCGCGGTCCGGCAAGCCGAGGTGTTCCTTCGGCGTGACGTAGCAAAGCATCGCGGTGCCGGCCCAGCCGATCATCGCGGCGCCGATTGCGCTGGCGATGTGGTCGTAGCCCGGCGCGATGTCGATGGTCAGCGGGCCGAGCGTGTAGAACGGCGCTTCGTGGCAGTGCTTGAGCTGCTCGTCCATGTTGGCCTGGATCATGTGCATCGGCACATGGCCCGGGCCTTCGATCATGGTCTGCACATCGTGCTTCCAC
>JAGIAI010000048.1:29770-68457 GCA_017744935.1 Variovorax sp. | reverse complement strand
GTACATGTCGGCGATCTTGCCCTGCATGAGCTGGAACTCGCCGATGCTCTGGCCGAACTGCTGGCGCTCGTGCACGAAGGGCAGCACCGCGTCCATGCAGGCGGCCATGATGCCCAGCGGGCCGCCGGAGAGCACCGCGCGCTCGTAGTCCAGGCCGCTCATCAGCACCTTGGCGCCGTTGCCCTCGCCACCCAGGACGTTCTCCTCCGGCACCTCGCAGTTGTCGAAGAACAGCGGATAGGTGTTGCTGCCGCGCATGCCCAGCTTGTCGAGCTTGGTGCCGGCGCTAAAGCCCTTGAAGCCCTTCTCGACCAGGAAGGCCGTCATGCCGCGCGCGCCCATCTCGGGCTCGGTCTTGGCGTAGATCACCAGCGTGTCGGCATCGCCGCCGTTGGTGATCCACATCTTGCCGCCGTTGAGCACGTAGCGGTCGCCCTTCTTCTCGGCGCGCAGCTTCATGCTCACGACGTCGGAGCCGGCGTTGGGCTCGCTCATCGCGAGCGCGCCGACGTGCTCGCCGCTCACCAGCCTGGGCAGGTATTTCTTCTTCTGCGCCTCGCTGCCGTTGCGGTGGATCTGGTTCACGCACAGGTTGGAATGCGCGCCGTACGACAGGCCCACCGACGCCGAGGCGCGCGAGACCTCTTCCATCGCGACGATGTGGGCGAGGTAGCCGAGCCGGGTACCGCCGTATTCCTCGCTCACCGTCATGCCGTGCAGGCCAAGGTCGCCGAGCTTCTTCCAGAGGTCGTGCGGAAACAGGTTGTCGCGGTCGATGGCGGCGGCGCGCGGCGCGATTTCCTCGGCCGCGAAGTGCTGGATGGCGTCGCGCAGCGAATCGATGGTGTCGCCCAGGTCGAAGTTCAGGCCGGGATCGTGCATGGGGTTGTCTCCTCGGGTAGATCGGCGGCGCGCGGAAAGTCGCACGCGGAAAGCCGCAGCTTACGCCGGGTGCCGTTGCAATTGGCGCCACAATGGTTGCAAATCACGCCACCATCGCCCGCCCCGCATGACCTCGTCCCCGCTCCGCGGATCCAGCCGCGCCGCCACGCCCATGGCCTTTGTGCAAGCCATCGTGCGGGGCTACGAGCGCCATGGAATGGACCCCGCGGGTGCGCTGCGCCAGGCACAGATCCCGCCGCATGAGCTCCGCGATCCGCACGCCCGGGTGACGGCGGCGCAGTTCGAGGCGCTGTCCGGCCACGCGATGCAGGAGCTCGACGACGAGGCCCTCGGCTGGTTCTCGCGCCGGCTGCCATGGGGCACCTACGGCATGCTGTGCCGGGCGTCGATCACCTCGCCCGACCTGGGCGTCGCGATCCGGCGCTGGTGCCGCCACCACCGCCTGCTGACGAACGACATCACGCTCGAGCTGGCCGTGGCCGGCGGCGTGGCCACGGTGGCGATCACCGAGCACCGGGACCTGGGCCTGTTCCGCGAGTTCTGCCTGGTCTCCAGCCTGCGCTTCCTGCACGGCTACGCCTGCTGGGCGATCGACTCGCGGGTGTCGCTCCAGGCGGCGGCGTTCTCGTTCGACGCGCCTCCGCACCGCGATGCCTATCCCCTGATGTTCGGCGGCGAGTTGCGCTTCGGCGCGGACAAGACGAGCTACAGCTTCGACGAGCGCTATCTCGCGATGCCGCTTTTGCGCGACGAGCGGGCGCTGCGCGCCATGCTGCGCCGCGCGCTGCCGCTCACGGTGCTGCAGTACCGGCGCGACCGCCTGCTGGGCCAGCGGGTGCGCGAGCTGCTGCGCACCCGCGCCGCGGAAGCGGGCAATGCCGCCTCGATCGCGGCGCTCTTGAACCTCTCCAGCCGCACCCTGCACCGGCAGTTGCAGGAAGAGGGCCTCTCGCTGCAGGCCTTGAAGGATTCGGCGCGCCACGAGCTTGCCGCGGAGCAGCTTCGCCGCACCGACCGGCCGATCAAGCAGATCGCCCTGGCCGTGGGATTTCGCAACGAGAAAAGCTTCTCGCGGGCCTTCAGCGCCTGGGCCGGGATGACGCCCGGCACGTTCAGGCAACGCGACGTGCCGCATCGAAACCGCTCCTGAGCGCTTTTCGTGAACAATTGCGCGGCCGAAACGCTCCTGGCGCGGCCTCCCGCCCGTCTGGCCCCTGGGCCGGCCCTACGATTACGAAATGCAACAAATTCCCGACACCGACAGCTCCGATTTCGCGGATCTCATGGACTTCATCGCCACTTCGGGACGCACGCGCAACGGCACTTTCGTGAATGAAAACGCCGATCAGCTCACCAAGAAGATGTGGGCCGGCCGCGCGCAGGCCATGACGCAGTCGCTCGTCGCGGTCGCCAAGGCCTCGGCGCTCGGCAACCACTGAATACTTTCCTCTTCGCCGGGCGGCCCAAGGCCTCTGGGCCACCCCGCTCCGGCCTCATCGGTCTTCCTCCACCCCCAGCGAGCGCTTCAGCGCCTGGAAATCGGCCGAACGCCGCAGCGCGCTGCGGCCCGCGGCGATCAGGCGGGTGACCTCCTCGTCGCTGATCGAGAACGCGGTCGGCACCTGCAGCAACCGAAGCCGCAGATCGCCATCCGCGGCATCCCGCAGGTTCGCCTGCACCACATGGATTTCGGCGTCGGGCGCGAACGCATCGGCGCCCGAGCTGCGCCGCCGCAGGTCTTCGCGCCACTGCCGGGCGGTGTCGAGCAGGAACTCCTGCGTCTCCAGCGTGGCGCGCGCTCCGGCGCCGAAGAGCAGCGTGTCCGTCACCTGGCGCATGCCCGGCACGCGGTCGCTCTGATCGACGTTGTTGGCCGGGTCGCGCGCCGAATTCACGCTGATCACCACCAGCTTGCGCACGCTGCCAGGCGGGATGCCGACTTCCTCGAAGCTCTCGCGCAGGCCCTCGCCGAGCAGCGCCCGGTCGAGCAGGCGCCGGACCGCGAGGTTGTCGGCCACGCCGCCATCCACGAGATGAATGAACGGCCGCGCCTGTGCGTCGAGGTAGCTGTTGGCCTGCATGCGGAACATCCGCGCGCGGTAGTTCACGCCGCCCACGGTCGCGAGCCGCGGCGTGATGCCCCGCTCGCGGCACACCTGCGCGTGGTTGCGCAGCGTCATCGGGCTCAGGAGCACGGGCACCGCCGAGGAGGCCGCGACCGCGAACGACAGCGGCACGCTGCGCAGGTCGGAGCAGATCAGGTCGAACTGGTCCTGCGTGAACTCGAACGGCGTTCCGAGCGACATGTCGGTCGCGGCGATCACGAGTTGCGGGTGCCGCGGGTCATTCGCCACGTCGCCGTAGGTCCTGCCCTGGTAGATCTCGTCCAGGCGGCGCGCCAGCAGGTGGGAGCGCCCGTACCAGGGCGAACTCAGGTCGTAGAGGCTGCTCGGCCGCAGCGCCTGCCAGATGAGGCTGTTCTGGAAGTTCTGGCGCAGGAACGCGTTCTCGAAGGCGGGCAGCCCCTGGGCGCCGAAGGCCGCGTAATAGGCGGCCAGGATGCTGCCGCCCGAGACGCCGCTGATCACGTCGGTGGCGTCGAGCAGGTCGGTCGTGCGGCCGTTCCAGGGGAAGCGGGTGTGGTGCAGTTCCTCGAGCACGCCGAAGCCGAAGGCGGCCGCCCGCGCGCCGCCACCGGACAGCGTGACCGCGACCAGGAGGCTCGGGTCGCGCTGCGCCGTCGCGATGGCGATCGAGCGCGGCGGAGCGTTCTCGGGCAGCGGGTCGTTGATCCAGGGCCGAAGCGACGAACAGCCCGCAAGCCATGCGGCGATCAGGAGAACCCAAACCGCGCGCAGGGCGTGCATGGTCTCAGGCCACGGCGAAGCGCCAGTCCGCCAGGAGCGGCGGCAGTTGCGCCATGTCGGTGAACACGTGGGCCACGCCGACGGCGCGCAGGGCTTCGGGCCCGCTGTGGCCGAGGTCGCTCGGGCTGTAGCCGAAGACCGTGGCGCCGGCCGCCACGCCGGCGGCTGCGCCCGTGACCGTGTCCTCCACCACCGCGCAGCGCGAAGGATGAACGCCCAGCGCCTCGGCCGCCGCCAGGTAGACGTCGGGCGCGGGCTTGGAGCGCGGCATCTCGTGGCCGCTGAAGACGCGGCCCTCGAAGCAGTCGAGGATGCCGATCTTGTCGAGCTGCAGTTCGACCTTGTGGCGGTCGGCGCCCGAGGCGCAGGCGATCCGCCCGTCCAGCGCCTCATGCAATGCGCGCACCGCCTGCGCCGCGCCGGGAATGGCGAGCAGCTCCCGCTCCAGCGCGACATTGCGCCGCTCGCGGAAGCCGACGAGCCACTCCGGCGTGAGCGCGAAGCCGGTGCGCGCCTGGATCAGCGTCGCCTCGTCCTTGACCGCCTTGCCGGTGAAGATGCGCATGCACTCCTGCACCGTCAGGGTCCAGCCGAGTTCGCCGAGCATCTCGGCCAGAACGCGGTTGGTGATGGGCTCGGAGTCGACCAGGACGCCGTCGCAGTCGAAGAGGACGGCGTCGAAGGGGAAGGCATTCATGAGGGCGATCGTATCAACGATGCCCCCTCGCCTCCATGTCAGGCGGCCGGCTTGACGGGGATGTAGATTTCGCCGCCGCCCGCCTTGAACTCGGCCGACTTGCCGGCCATGCCCTGGGCCGCGAATTCGCGCACTTCCTGCGTGATCTTCATCGAGCAGAACTTCGGGCCGCACATCGAGCAGAAATGCGCGACCTTGCTGCTGTCCTTGGGCAGGGTCTCGTCGTGGAATTCGCGCGCGGTGTCGGGATCGAGGCCGAGGTTGAACTGGTCCTGCCAGCGGAACTCGAAGCGCGCCTTGGAGAGCGCGTCGTCGCGCGCCCGCGCGCCCGGGTGGCCCTTGGCGACGTCGGCCGCATGCGCCGCGATCTTGTACGCGATGATCCCCTGCTTCACGTCGTCGCGGTCCGGCAGGCCCAGGTGTTCCTTCGGCGTGACGTAGCACAGCATCGCGGTGCCCATCCAGCCGATCATCGCCGCGCCGATCGCGCTCGCGATGTGGTCGTAGCCCGGCGCGATGTCGATGGTCAGCGGGCCGAGCGTGTAGAACGGCGCCTCGTGGCAGTGCTTGAGCTGCTCGTCCATGTTGGCCTGGATCATGTGCATCGGCACATGGCCCGGGCCTTCGATCATGGTCTGCACATCGTGCTTCCACGCGATCTGCGTGAGTTCGCCGAGCGTGCGCAGCTCGGCAAACTGCGCTTCGTCATTGGCATCCGAAGCGCAGCCCGGGCGCAGGCCATCGCCGAGCGAGAAGCTCACGTCGTACGCCTTCATGATTTCGCAGATGTCCTCGAAGTGCGTGTAGAGGAAGCTCTCCTTGTGATGCGCGATGCACCACTTGGCCATGATCGAGCCGCCGCGCGAGACGATGCCCGTGCGCCGATCCGCCGTGAGATGGATGAACGGCAGCCGCAGCCCCGCGTGGATCGTGAAGTAGTCGACGCCCTGCTCCGCCTGCTCGATCAGCGTGTCGCGATAGACCTCCCAGGTGAGGTCTTCGGCAATGCCGCCGACCTTCTCCAGCGCTTGGTAGATAGGCACCGTGCCGATCGGCACCGGGCTGTTGCGCACGATCCAGTCGCGCGTGGTGTGGATGTTGCGGCCGGTGGAAAGATCCATCACGTTGTCCGCGCCCCAGCGGATCGCCCACACGAGCTTCTCCACCTCTTCCTCGATGCTCGAGGTGACGGCCGAGTTGCCGATGTTGGCGTTGATCTTCACCTTGAAGTTGCGGCCGATCGCCATCGGTTCCACTTCCGGGTGGTTGATGTTGGCGGGGATGATGGCGCGGCCGCGCGCCACTTCGTCGCGCACGAACTCGGGCGTGATGATCTTCGGGATGCTCGCGCCCATGGGGTTGCCCGCAAGGCGCTTCTCGCGTGCCTCATCCGCGAGGTACTGGGCCATCCATTCGCGACGGCCGTTCTCGCGCAGCGCAACGTATTCCATCTCGGGCGTGACGATGCCGCGGCGCGCGTAGTGCATCTGCGAAACGTTGGCGCCGGACTTCGCGCGGCGCGGTGTGCGCTGCAAGGCCGCCGCACCGGCGCGCAGTTCAGCAATGCGCTGTGCATCGCGATCGGCGTGCGTCGCGCCGTCGTCGATGGCCTTGTGGATGCGGCCTTCGTAGCTTTCGGTGTCGCCGCGCTCGGCAATCCACGCTTCGCGCACGCCCGGAAGGCCGCGCCGCACATCGATGTCGACCGAAGGATCGGTGTACGGTCCGGAGGTGTCGTAGAGCGAGACGCACTCGCCGTTGGTCAGCTGCACGTCGCGCACCGGCACGCGCAGGTCGGGCCGGCTGCCGGTGATGGCGCTCTTGGTGGAAGCGGGGAAAGGCTCACGCGTCAGCGTGAGGAGGGAGGCGAACTTGTCGACTGCATTCATGCGGGGCACTCCTGGTTGGGTTCAACGGGTGCTCCGCAATCGCTCCACTGATGGATGCCGGCCTTGGATGATGGGCCTTTGGCATCGCGGGAGTTGCAGCTCTTCTTACGCTGGTATGAACCAGATCAAGTTCGCGGGTTCGGCCTCTGGCCATCTCAGCGCGCTTCTTTGCGCACACCCCGGAGCGGGGTCGATTCTAGGGGCAGGCCGAACGCCGAATCAACAAAGGAGTCAGCGGAGGGTCAGAGAACCGCTCAGGCAGGGCGGGCGACGGGCATCGGTGCGGCGCCCACCGGCGCTTCGACGCCAGCCACGGCTACCCATGCATCGATGCCACCCGCCAGCACGCGAACGCGCGGCACGCCCGCGGCAATGAAGAGGCGCGCTGCGGCAATCGCACCGCCGTCTTCGGGGCAATCGCAGTACACGACCAGCTCGCGGCCATCCGCAAAACCATCGATGCGCGACGGAATGTGCTTGAGCGACACGCCGATCGCACCGGGAATGACGCGACCATCCAGCAGACGTGCTTCGTCGGGACGCACGTCGATCACCGTCACGTCGGTGCCGGCCGCGAGCGCGGCACGGAGCGCACCCACTTCGATGCGATCGATGTCATTGGCCTGCAATGCAAGCCGGCGTTGCCAGTAGCGCCACGCGACGAATGCACCCAGCAGGACCGCGAACACCGCCGCAGCGGTCACGCCGACGCTCGAAAGCACGGCCAGCACATCCTGGATCGCGGCGTGGAACACGCGTCCGACCAGCAGGAAGCCCAGCGTCCAAATCAGCGCGGCCACTGTCTCGTAGGAAAGGAAGCGCACGTTCGACATGCCCAGCGCGCCCGCCATCGGCGGTGCCACCACGGACACGCCAGGCACGAACTTCGCCGCGATCAGCGACAGTCCGCCCCAACGGCCGATGATGTTCTCGCTGCGCTTGACGCACGAATCGGCCGACAGCGAGATACGGCACAGCAGCCGCATCACGCGATAGCCCCAGCGACGTCCGGCGACGAACCACGCGCCATCGCCCAGGATGTTGCCGAGCAACGCCGCCAGCGTGACCGCCACGAACGACACCTCGCCGCCGACCGTCAACCCACCGGCCACCACCAGGAAAGGAACGGCGGGCACCGGCGCACCCAGCCGCGCCGCCAGTGTGGCGACGAAGACCAGGGCCGAACCCTGGCTGGCGAGGAGTGCAACGAAGTCGTTCATTTCGGGAACCTGCGGGTTGATGGGTTGGGGGCTTGCTATTCCCCTTGGGTCGGCTTTTCCTTGGGCTGTGTCGTCGTTGCAGCTTCCTGCGTCGACGGGCCGCCGTGCAGTTCGACGTCGGTGAAATACGCGATGCCGTGACCGTGGGTGTTGTCCGAATCCGCCGAGATCGCGATCGCCACGATATCGGGCGCTGTGTCGCCCGCTTCGTCGCCGAAGGCCCGCTTGTAGTCCGCCAGCAGGTTGCGGCGCTCCGCGACCCAGGTGCCGGGCTTCGATGCCGGGCCCGATTCGAGAACGAACATCCGCACACGCTTCGTGAAGGCATTCGCGAACGCCGTTCCCTTGGCTTCCTTGTTGTCCCAGACGTAGCAGAGGGCCTCGCTCGGCACGTCTTCGCCGGTCGCCTTGCGCGCCAGCGCGAGGCGTGTGCGCTCGCTCACTGGCAGCTTGTCGGTCGGGAAGTCAAAGAACACGCAGACCTTCGCGGCGCCATCGTCACCGGAGCGGGTGCGCAGATCGGCGCCCTCCACGAATTCATCCACGCGCCAGCGCCACCCAAGCGTCGCATTGGCATTCAGCGGCAGGTGCGTAGCGTGGACGAGGTTGCCGTAAGACTGGTCCGAATCCACCTTGAGGACGCGCTTGCCGTCTTCCTGCACCACTTCGAAGCGTGTCGCGGTCTTGTTGGGCAGCGTGGTGAAGCGCCAAGGCTGCGGCGCCTGCGCGCCCTGCGCAGCGGAAAAGGGCGTCAGCAGCGGCGCCTCTCCGGCCGCGAACGCCAAGGGTGCGGCCAGGAGAGCCGCCGCCAGAGGCAGCGCGGACACGATGCGCTGCCAATGCACATTCCGAACCGTCTTGCAGGTCGCCATATCGCCCTCTCGTCTCGTGTTGTTGATCTTCGAGTAAGGCGCTTTTGGCGCATTTACCCACGAGGCTGAAGTGTGAGGGCGCGGCGTCTCAAGATAAATAGGCCAAAAGGAATCGGACTGTATCCCTCGCGTGCACAATGCCGCGCGACCGCGCTCGGATCGGTAGCAATCAGCGCAAATCGCCGTCGACGTAGTACCAGCGATTCAGGTTCCTGTCAGGTTCGCGGACAAAACGGCTGCGCTCGTGCAGCCGAAGCGCAGCGCCGGACTTGCCACGCTGGCGGGCGACGAACTCCACCTCCGCCTGATCGGCATCGCGAACCGAATGGGCACGCACGTCGAGCCCCAACCATTTGGCGCCCTGCTCGAAGTCCAGCGTCGCAGGCCGTGTCGACGCGTGCCATGTCGCGAGCAGATAGTCCGCACGCTCGCGCACGAACGCCGTGTAGCGCGAGCGCATGAGCGACTCGGCGTCGGGGGCCGGGGTGTGCTCGAAATCGTCGACATAGCGGCCGCAGCACTGACCGTAAGGCAGCGAAACCCCCTTGCGATCACGGCGCCCGCAAGGGCAGGAAGCAAGGGCGGGGCCCGGGGAAGAAGAAGACATGCAGGAACGTGTATGGCAAATCGCCGCGTATTGTGCAGACCACCCCCTTCATTCGACGCAAACCCCTGAATTCCGCCAATGGCGCGGCGCTTGCTGCGAGGCTAAGCTTTTGGCGCCCTATGGAGCGACGATGTACCTGAGTGGTCCGGAGCAACACACACTGCGCAGCATCTTCGCGCTGCTCGCGGAAGACCAGAGCGAGCGCGAGATCCGCGAGCGCACCGGCTGGGCCCTGCTCGACCTTTTGCGGGCAGACCAGTTCGCCTCCTTCGTCTGGGACGCCGCGAGCGACACCTTCGGCGGCCGGGTCGCGCTCAACATGGACCCGGCCAACCTGGACCGCTACACCCGTTGGCACCAGTACCACGATCCGATCAGCTTCGTGCTCCAGGCGCGCCGGCACGCCACTCGCGTCACCGAAGTGATGCCGCAGCGCGACCTGATGCGAACGGCGTTCTTCACCGACTTCCTCTCGCGCGACGGTCTGCACTGGGGCATGAATCTCCACGCTTTCGACGGCGATCGCGCGCTGGGCGACCTGCGCATCTGGCGGCGCCGGGACCGGGGCGACTTCAGCGAGCACGACAAGGCCTTGCTCGACCTGATCGAGCCGGCCTTCGTGGGAGCGCTGCACCGCGCGCAGCGCAGCACCCCGGCGAAGACCGTGTCGCCGGCGGGCGAAGCCGCGCCCGCTTGGTCGCGCCTGAGCGAACGTGAGCGCGAGGTCGCGGCCGCCGTGTGCCAGGG
Source organism: Variovorax sp. (assembly GCA_017744935.1). Taxonomy (GTDB): domain Bacteria; phylum Pseudomonadota; class Gammaproteobacteria; order Burkholderiales; family Burkholderiaceae_C; genus Variovorax. Next base: position 58,655 of record JAGIAI010000048.1, on the reverse strand, counting down.
ATTCACCGATAAGGACATTGCACGGCGCATGGGCGTCGGCGTGCCGACCATCCGCACCTATCTGCGGCGCATCTTCGACAAGCTCGGCATCGATCGCCGGGCGGCGCTGGCCGGACTGGCGGGGCGGGATCGCCCCTCCTGACGGTCGCGGCTACTTCGTTGGCGCCGGCAGGCGTCCCAGCAGCGGCTCGATCGCGAGACCGAGCGCAAGCAGGCCGCGATCGCTCCCCGCCGGCCCATCCAGCTCCAGCCCCACCGGAAGCCCGCTCGTGGCGCCCAATGCCACGGGCAGTTGAAGACCCGGAATGCCCGCGTTACTGCCGGGATCGGTGTTCTGGATCAGAGCGCCGAAGTTCTCCACGCTGCTGACATCCGGCGTGGCCGCGAGCGCCACGCGCGCCACCGTCGGGAACACCAGCGCGTCCAGCCTGTTCTTCGTGAAGGTGTCGCGATAGAGCTTCTGCAGCGCGGGACGGGCCACGCCCATGGCCTTCTCGTAGGCGGGCTTGGCGTCCACCACGCCGTTGGGCGCTGGCAGCTTGCGGGGAATGATCAGGCCGTCGAAGGTGCCCTTGACGTCGGGGCTGGCAACGCCGGCGGCCAACTGCGACAGGTCGACGCCGGTGCGGTATTTGGCAAGGTAAGCCTTGATGTCGTCATGCGCCTCGTAGAGCGCGACCGGAAAGCCGACCGCGCCGTTCAACTCGTTCAGCTTCGGCATGTCGACATCCACCAGCGTGACTCCGGCTGCGCGAAGCTTGGCGAGGGCCGCGTCGATAGCGGTGCGCGTATCGGCATCAAGGTTCGCGTAGAAGGGCTGCGCCACCCCGAGCCGCACGCGTTTCAGGTTGGCAGGCTTGATCGCTGTCCCGCCGGCGATGACGCGATCGAGCAACGCCACGTCCGCGACAGAGACTGCCATCGGCCCCGCGGTGTCGCGGGTGTGCGAAATCGGCGTGATGCCCTCCTGCGAGTAGCGCCCCACCGTCGGGCGCAGCGAGGCACAGCCGTTGAAAGCGCACGGAATGCGCACCGAGCCCCCGGTGTCGGTGCCCAGGCCAGCCGGCGCCATGCGCGCGCCAAGCGCCGCGCCGGTGCCGGAGGAAGATCCCCCCGCGATGCGGCTGCTGTCATAGGCATTGCGCACGCCAACCTCCGGGCCGGTCTGGAAGGCGGGGTTGTAGCCTGTGACGCCGAACGCCAGTTCATGCATGTTCGTCTTGCCCAGCAAGATCGCGCCGGCCGAACGCAGCTTGGCGACCACCGGCGCGTCGGCGGCAGGCACGAAGTTCTTGAGTGCGGGCGTACCGGCCGTGGCTGGCAGGCCCTTCACCTGGATGTTGTCCTTCACGACCACCGGAACGCCGGCCAGCGGCGCGCAGGCGGCTCCCGGCTTGCGCGCCGAATCGGCGGCACGTGCCGCCTTCAGCGCACCGGCTTCGTCGAGCGTAATGAACGCATTCAGCTGCGGTTTTGCCTTGGCCTGGGCGATGTAAGCCGACACCAGCTGCTCGCTTTTGAGAGAACCCGCGCAGATTTGCCGCGCAGCCTCGCTGGCCGTCAGGGTGGCCAGATCCGGAGTGGCGGGTTGCGCCCATGCGGGAAGACCGGCTACAGCGGCGCAAAGAGCTGCCGCCGCACGCACGGTGGAAGATGACAAAGAACTGGGCATGGCAGAACCTCCGACAAGGGGCCCCCATGCTGCTCCGTGGCGCGTCGCTTGTCTGTCATCGAAATCGATGACAGCGCCTAAGTCTCAGGCCAGAGCCCGCTGGATCAACAGCTTCTGGATGTCCGACGTGCCTTCGTAGATCTGGCACACACGCACGTCGCGGTAGATACGTTCGAGCGGAAAGTCATTGACGTAGCCGTAGCCGCCCAACGTCTGGATCGCGGCACTGCACACGCGCTCGGCCATCTCGCTCGCGAAGAGCTTGGCCATGGCCGCTTCCTTCAGGCACGGCACGCCCGCATCGCGCAGGCTCGCGGCGTGCCAGATCAACTGGCGAGCGGCTTCGATGTGCGTGGCGCACTCGGCAAGCCGGAAACCGACAGCCTGCTGGTCGAAGATCGAGCCACCGAAAGCCTGCCGTTCCTTCGCGTAGTTGACCGCGAACTCGAACGCGCTTCGCGCCATGCCCACGCTCTGCGCGGCGATGCCGATGCGTCCGCCTTCGAGCGCGCCGAGCGCGATCTTGTAGCCCTCGCCTTCCTGGCCGATCAGGTTCTCGGCCGGGATTCGACAGCCGTCGAAGTTGATCTGCGCGGTGTCGCTCGAATGCTGGCCCAGCTTGTCTTCGAGCCGCGCGACGTTGTAGCCGGGGGCATCGGTCGGCACGATGAAGGCGCTCATGCCGCGCTTTCCCGCACCCTTGTCGGTGACCGCGATCACGATCGCGACCTGCCCGTTCTTGCCACTGGTGATGAACTGCTTCACGCCGTCGATCACATAGCCGTCGCCGTCCTTGCGCGCGGTGGTGCGCAGCGACGATGCATCGCTGCCCGCCTGCGGTTCGGTGAGGCAGAAGGCGCCGAGCATCTTGCCCTGTGCGAGCGGCTGCAGCCATTGCTTCTTCTGCGCCGCATTGCCATAGCGCATGAGGATCGCATTGACCGGGCAGTTGGTCACGCTGATCGCGGTGCTGGTGCCGCCGTCGCCCGCGGCGATCTCTTCGAGCACCAGCGCGAGCGTCAGGTAGTCGAGCCCCGCGCCGCCGTCTTCCTCCGGCACGCAGATGCCGTAGGCGCCCAGCGCTGCCAGCCCTTCGTGGGCCGCCTTGGGAAAGCTGTGGTCGCGGTCCCATTGCGGTGCGTTGGGCCACAACTCGGCTTGCGCAAAGGCGCGCACGGCATCGCGGATGGCTTCCTGGTCGGTGTTGAGCAGCATGGCGGAGCTCCTTGCGTTTGCTTGTTTACTTGCCTTGGCCGAGATCCATGATCAGCTTGCCAGCCATGTACAGGCGGCGCGGAATCGCGCTGGTGTCCACGTACTCGGCCTTGTCGCTGTGGTAGCCGAAGCCTGGCAGGCCGAGGCTTTCGATGACCGGCTTGCCCGACAGCGCCGCGTAGGCCGCGTCGGTGCCGCCGCCGGTGCGATCGGTCACCACGAGCTCGCCGCCTGCTTCCTTGTAGTAGGCCACCGCCTTGTCGACCAGCTTGCGGCCGCCTTCGCCCGCATTGAAGGCCGGGCGGCCGCGGGTGAAGAGCACCTTGACGTCGGCATCGGGCAGCTTCTTCTTCTGGGCGCGGGCTTCGAGCGTCTTCATCGCGGCTTCGAAGTCTTCGTTCTTCGCGTAGCGCACATCGGCATTGAGCGTGGCGCTCGCCGGAATGATGTTCGACACCGCACCCGCCTTGGCGATGGTCCAGTTGAAGCGGAGGCCCTTGGCCTTGTCGTCGATGTCCATCGTGCGCAGCACGAGGTCGGATGCCTCGACCAGCGAATTCACGCCGAGTTCGGGCGCCGCGCCCGCGTGCGAGGCCTTGCCGGTGATGTTGACCTGCACGTAGGCGATGCCCGAGGTGCCGAGCGAAAGGTCTTCCTTGCCCACGCCAGTCGGCTCGAAGGACAGCACGTAGTCGGCCTTCGCGGCTTCTTCCTGGATCAGGTCGCGCGAGCCGAAGGAGCCCTTCTCCTCGTCGGTGTTGAACAGCACCGTGATGCTGCCGAAGTCATTGAAGCCGCGCGCCTTGAGCAGCTTGAGCGTGTGGATGATCACCGCGTTGCCGCCCTTGTCGTCGGCGATGCCAGGCCCGAAGGCCTTGTCGCCTTCGACGCGGAACGGCGCCTTGGCGAGGATGCCCTTGAGGTAGACCGTGTCCATGTGCGAGATCAGCAACAGGTTCTTGCCGCCCTTGCCCTTGAGCTTGCCGACGATGTTGTCGCCGACCACGATGCCGGCCGACTTGCTGCGCGTGACGGTGAAGCCGAGCGACTTCAGCTGGTCTTCGAGGTACTTGCCCGCGGCTTCGAGGCCTTCCGCGTCGCCGGTGCCGGTTTCGATGTTGACCAGGTTCTCGAGCGTCTTGATGACCGCGGGCTTTTCAGCGGTGGCGGCATCGAACAGGGCCTGGTCGCGCGTTTGTGCGTGGGCGGTGGTGGCGATGAAAGCGGAAGCGAGCAGCGCGCCGATGGCGCTGCGGGGGAAGGCCGGATGCATGAACGAATATCTCCTCAGTAAAACAAGTTTTTGATTCTAGGCAGCAGTAAAAAAGAGCCCGCACCATCACACGACAGTGCGGGCTGTGCGGCCGTCACGGGGCCGCTTAAAGCATCACACCAGTTCGATCGCGACAGCAGTGCCTTCGCCGCCGCCGATGCACAGCGTGGCAACACCGCGCTTTTTGCCGCGCTGCTGCAGTGCGTGGATCAGGGTCACCATGATGCGCGCACCGCTCGCGCCGATCGGGTGACCGAGCGCGCAGGCGCCGCCGTTCACGTTGACGATGTCATGCGCCACCGACAGTTCATGCATCAGCGCCATCGGAACAACGGCGAAGGCTTCGTTGACTTCCCACAGGTCCACGTCCTTCACGCCCCAGCCGGTCTTCTTGAACAGCTTGGCGACTGCGCCGACCGGCGCCGTGGAGAACCACTCCGGCTGCTGCGCGTGCGTGGTGTGCGCGACGAGACGCGCGATCGGCTTCGCGCCGTACTTCTTCGCGGTGCTCTCGGTCATCATCACCAGCGCGGCGGCACCGTCGTTGATCGACGAGCTCGACGCGGCGGTGATGGTGCCGCCGTCCTTCTTGAATGCGGGCTTGAGCGTCGGGATCTTGTCGACCTTGACCTTGCCCGGGCCTTCGTCGATGTCGATCACCGTCTCGCCGCTGCGGCCCTTGACGGTCACCGCCGCGATCTCGGCCTTGAACGCGCCGGACGTGGTCGCGGCCTTGGCGCGCTCCACGCTGGCGATCGCGAACGCATCCTGCTGCTCGCGCGTGAACTTGTACTTGGCCGCGCAGTCTTCGCCGAAGGTGCCCATCGAGCGGCCCGGCTGGTAGGCGTCTTCCAGGCCGTCGAGCATCATGTGGTCGAAGATGCGGTCATGGCCCATGCGGTAGCCACCGCGGCCCTTGAGCATGAGGTACGGCGCGTTGGTCATGCTCTCCATGCCGCCGGCTACCATGACTTCGTGCGTGCCTGCGAGCAGCATGTCGTGCGCCATCATGGCCGCCTTCATGGCCGAGCCGCACATCTTGCTCAGGGTGACCGCGCCCGCGCTGTCGGGCAGGCCGCCCTTGTAGGCCGCCTGCCGTGCCGGCGCCTGACCCTGGCCTGCCATCAGGCAGTTGCCGAAGAGCACTTCGCCCACGCTGTCGGCACTGATGCCTGCGCGTTCGACGGCGGCCCTGATCGCCACGCCACCGAGGTCATGCGCAGCAAGGGAAGAAAAGTCGCCTTGAAAGCCGCCCATCGGGGTACGGGCTGCGCCGACGATCACGATCGATTCGCTCATGGAAGTTGCTCCTTCAGATAGTTGTCAGAAATAAGGTGCGTGGCCTTCGTGCTTGAAACGCTGGGCCTCGTCATAGGGAAAGACATCGAGCATCTGCCCCGCCTGGATGCGCTCCTTGTGGCTCTGCCAGAAGGCCGCATCGAGCAGGTCCGCGTGATGGGCCATGAAGGCCTCGCGCACCGCGGGGTTGCCCAGAAGAAAAGGACCGAAGGTCTCGGGAAAGACGTCCTTGGGCCCGACCGCATACCAGACCTCGCCGCTCATCTCGTCTTCTTCGTTGCGCGGCGTGGGCACCTTGCGGAAGTTGCAGTCGGTGAGGTATTCGATCTCGTCGTAGTCGTAGAACACGACTTTGCCGCCGCGAGTCACGCCGAAGTTCTTCCACAGCATGTCGCCCGGAAAGATGTTCGCGGCCACCATGTCCTTGATCGCATTGCCGTACTCGACCACCGCATGCTCCAGCTGCTTGCTCGCGCGGTGGGCATGCTCGGGCTGGTCGAGCAGGTCGAACGCCTCCTGCAGGTAGATGTTGAGCGGAATCATGCGCCGCTCGATGTAGCAGTGCTTGACGACCACTTCCATCTCCCCGTTGCCGTCGCGGTCGCCGATCTCGAGCTGGCTGGGCGCGAACTGCCTGATCTCTTCGATCAACGCCGGCTCGAAGCGGTCCAGCGGAAAGCCGACGTTGCTGTACTCCAAGGTGTCGGCCATGCGGCCCACGCGGTCGTGCTGCTTCACAAGCATGTACTTGCCCTTGATCTGCTCGCGCGTGGTGTCCTTCTGCGGCGGGTAGTAGTCCCGGATGACCTTGAACACGTACGGGAACGACGGCAGGTCGAACACCAGCATCACCATGCCCTTGATGCCCGGCGCGCTTCGGAACTTGTCGCTCGAATAGTTCAGGTGCGAGAGGAAGTCTCGATAGAACAGCGTCTTGCCTTGCTTGGCGAGCCCCAGCGCGTTGTAGATCTCGGCGCGCGGCTTGCGCGGCATCAGCGAGCGCAGGAACTGCACATAAGCCGAAGGCACATCCATCTCGACCATGAAGTACGCGCGAGCAAAGCTGAAGAGCATCTGCAGGTCTTCTTCGCCGAAGAGCACCGCGTCGATGTAGAACCTGTTGTCCGCGTCGTGCAGGATCGGCAACGCAAACGGCAGTTCGGTAAAGCCATTGATGATCTTGCCGACCACATACGCGCCCTTGTTGCGATAGAAGAGGCCCGACAGCACCTGCAACTGGAAGTTGGCGCGCAGCTTGACCTGATGGAAGCGCCCGAGGATCGCGGTCGCCACGCGACCTGCATCGCGCTCCATGTTGGCGTAGCCGCGGCCCTGCAGGCGGTAGTCCAGCAGCATCGACCGGATCGTTCCGGGCAGCGATTCAGGCGTCGGGTAGTAGGCGCGATAGGTCGGCGCGCCGCGCGGCTCGATGTACTCGGTGCTGATCGCGGGCCGCACGAAGATGAAGTCGTTCTGGAAGTACGCGCGATGCAGGATCTTCGTCGTGACCGAGTTGAAGAACGTCTCGGCCAACTCTGGCTGGTGATGATCGACCAGGAGGCCAATGAAGTGCAGCTTGACCTGGTGCCACACCTCCATCGACTGGTCGCCGGCCTTGAATTCCTTTTCGAGCCGCACCACGGCCTCGCCCACCCGCAGGTCGTAGAACTCGATGCGCTCGCGCTGCGCCCGCTGCTGGCCGTGCCAGTCGGCGGTCTCGAAGCGATGCTTGGCCCGTGCTGATTCGGCCCGGAACAACCGATAGTGCCGGTCGAACCCGTCCCGCATCGCCTTGGCGATGTCATAGGCCAGCGGCGAATCGAGGCGCTGCGGGAACATGGGGCTTTGCGCGACGGATTACTTGATGTATTCGGATGTGCCGTTCTCCACCACCGGCTTGCTCCACTTGTGGCGGATGCGCTGCACGGCCGCGCGGTAGAGGTTCTCCATCGGCTTGGTGCCGTCGACGGTGATCTCCAGGTCTTGAATCAGCCCGTCGTGCACACCGAAGGCCCAGCCATGGATCGTGACCGCCTGGCCCCGGCCCCACGCGTCCTGCATCACGGTGCTGACAGCCACATTGACCACCTGCTCCGCCACGTTCAGTTCGCACAACGCATTGGCTCTGGCGGCCTCGGGCAGTGTGTCGAGCATCACATGATGGCGATCCCGCACGTCCTGGATGTGGCGCAGCCAGTTGTCCGCGATGCCGATGCGCGCGCCTTCGAGCGCGGCCTGCACGCCCGAGCAGCCATAGTGGCCGACCACCATGATGTGCTGCACCTTGAGCCGCTCCACCGCGAACTGGATGGCCGAGAGTGCATTGAGATCCGAATGCACCACGATGTTCGCGACATTGCGATGCACGAACACTTCGCCCGGCTCCAGGCCAGTGATCTGGTTCGCAGGCACGCGGCTGTCGGAACAGCCGATCCACATGTACTTGGGCGTCTGCTGCTTCACCAGGCTGGAGAAGAAGCCGGGACGGTCGCGTTCCATGCGCGCGGACCAGGCGCGGTTGTGGGCGAACAGGTCTTCGAGGTTGTCGGATGAGTTTTCCATGTGTGCCTTGTCTTGGTGATGGGTGGTGGGGATGGGCGGAGGTTCAGCGCACCTTCGGCTTCTCGGCGCGCGCGAGTGCAGCGCGCGCCTTTTTCTCCTGAGCGCGGATCTCGTCGATATTGGCCTGCAGGTCCGTCAATTGCGATTCGAGCTGCTGCCGGTGATTGCCGAGCACGCCCAAAAAGCGCTGCAGTTGCGCCGCGGTATCGCGCGGACTGTCGTACATGTCGAGGATGTCCTTCACCTCGGTGAGCGTCAGCCCCAGCCGCTTGGCGCGCAGCGTGAGCGTCAGCCGGGTGCGATCGCGCGCGCTGTAGATGCGCTGGAGACCCGCGCGCTCCGGCGAGAGCAGGCCCATGTCCTCATAGAAGCGGATCGCCCGCGTGGTGAGGTCGAACTCCTTCGCGAGCTCGCCGATGGTGAAGGTTTGTGACGGCATGTAATCCGGGGTGGGAACGAGTGCGACAGCACGATCGGGACGCACTGCCTACAATGATGGCTCCTTGCCATGACGTTTACGTTAACGTCAATCGTACATGAACCTTCTCGAACGCGAACTCAAATACCCCCTCGGTGACACTTTGCCCACCCCCGGTGAGTCGATCGAAGTGGCTCCCGGCGTGCGCTGGATCCGCATGGCGCTACCCTTTGCGCTCGACCACATCAACCTCTGGCTGCTGCGCGACAACATCGACGGCGTCGAGGGCTGGTCGGTGGTGGACACCTGCATTTCGCACGACGCATCGCGCGAGCAATGGGAACAGATCTTCAAGACGCAACTGGAAGGCCTGCCTATCCTGCGCGTCATCGTCACCCATATGCACCCCGACCACATCGGGCTCGCTGACTGGCTATGCACGCGCTGGAAGGCGCCCCTGTGGATCAGCTCGACTGACTACCACGTGGCGCGCGTGCTCACCACTGCGGGCGACACGCTCGCCGGCGGCGATGCGGCGGCGGATTTTTTCGCTGCGCATGGCCTCGTCGATGAAGAATCCGTCGCCAAGATTCGCGGGCGGTCGAGCTACTACGCGAACATGGTTCCCGCCGTGCCCTCGTCCTTCGTGCGGATGCTGGACGGCGACATCGTGAAGATCGGCGGTCGCGAATGGCGCTGCATCAGCGGCTACGGCCACGCGCCCGAGCACATCGCACTCTACTGCGAAGAACTCAATGCGCTGCTCGGCGGCGACATGATGCTGCCGCGCATCTCGACCAACGTCAGCGTGCACGCGGGCGAACCCGAAGCCAATTCGCTCAAGCTCTTCCTCGACAGCATCGAACGCTTCAAGGAACTGCCGGTGGATGTTCTGGGCCTGCCATCGCACGGCAAGCCCTTCACCGGCGTGCACCGCCGCGTGGAACAGCTCAAGGAACACCACCGCGACCGGCTGGCCGAACTGCTCGAAGCCTGCGTGACCAAGCCCCTCAGCGCGGCCGAGGGTCTGCCGATCCTCTTCAAGCGCGCACTCGACCTGCACCAGATGACTTTTGCCATGGGCGAAACGGTCGCGCACCTGCACCTGCTGTGGTTCTCGGGCCAGCTGCAACGCCGCCGTGGCGAAGACGGCATCTATCGCTTCGGCATCTTCAAATGAGCATGCTGGTCCAGCTCCGCGCTGGCCAGTTGGCCGGAACGCGGCGGCTGGACCTCCGCGGCTGCGGGCTCACCGAGGTTCCGCGCGAAGTCTTCGACCTCGCGGAGACGCTGGAAATACTCGATCTTTCCGGCAATGCGTTGAGTTCGCTGCCTGACGACCTGCATCGGCTCGCGCAGCTTCGCGTGCTGTTCTGCTCCGACAACCCTTTCACCGAAGTGCCAGTTGCGTTGGGCCAATGCGCCCGCCTCGACATGGTCGCCTTCAAGGCCAATCACATCCGCAGCGTGCCGGCCGAATCGCTGCCGCCGCAGTTGCGCTGGCTGATCCTCACCGACAACCGGATCGAATCGCTGCCGGCCGAGCTGGGCAACCGCCCGCGCCTGCAAAAGCTGATGCTCGCGGGCAACAAGCTGCGCGCACTGCCACCCGAGATGGTTGCGTGCCAGGCGCTGGAGCTGGTCCGCATCTCCGCCAATGAATTCGACGCGCTGCCCGCGTGGTTGCTCACCCTTCCTCGCCTCTCCTGGCTGGCCTTCTCGGGCAATCCGTTCGATGAAGGTCCGGAAGTCGCGGCGATGAACGCGGTGCCGACGGAATCCGTTCCGTGGCAACAGATTTCGCTGCGGCACAAGCTCGGCGAAGGTGCATCAGGCGTGATCCATCAGGCCGATTGGCAACGCCCGGATGGAAGCACGCAAGCCGTCGCGGTCAAGCTCTTCAAGGGCGAAGTCACCAGCGACGGCTGGCCGCACAGCGAGATGGCCGCGTGCATTGCGGCCGACAGGCATCCGAACCTCATCGAAGTACTGGGCCGAATCAATGACCATCCGGAAGGCACACCGGGGCTGGTGCTGAAGCTGGTCGATCCATCGTTCCGCAACCTGGCGGGGCCGCCGAGCCTCGAATCGTGCACGCGCGATGTGTATGCGGATGACGCTCGCTGGTCCTTCGAGACCGCATGGCGCATGGCAAGCGGCATCGCTTCGGCGGTCGCGCAACTGCACGATCACGGCATCGTCCACGGCGACCTGTACGCGCACAACATGCTCTGGAATGGCCAAGGCGATGTGATGCTCGGCGACTTCGGCGCAGCGTGCTTCCTGCCGCGCGACGACGAGGCGACCAGCCGCACGCTCGAACGCATCGAGGCGCGCGCCTTCGGGTGCCTGCTCGAAGAACTGCTGGCGCATTGCGAATCGGCCGCGGAAGATGAAGCGCGCCACAAGCTGCTCACGCAACTCCAAGTGCGCTGCATGGACGCGAACGTCGCAGCCCGCCCCGCTTTCTCGGAAATCGCTTCGCTGCTCTCAGCATGACCCAGCGCCCATTGCCGCTCCCCGTGCGAGACGGCGTCGGCCCGAGCTGCGTGGTACTGCCCGCAGGCGACTGGCCGACGGTTCTCGACTACTTCGAGCATCGATTCACCGCGGTCACGCGTTCGCAATGGCAGTCCCGCATGGACGCGGGCGAAGTGGTCGACGTGCATGGTGTGCCGATCACCGAAACGCGGCGCTTCGAGCCGAACCTGCGCATCTACTACTACCGCTACCTCGACTCCGAGCCCCATGTGCCGTTCGAGGAACAGGTGCTCTTCCGCGACGACCACCTGCTGGCGGTCGACAAGCCGCACTTTCTGTCGATCTCGCCGGTTGGAAAGTACGTGCAGGAGACACTGCTGGTGCGCCTCAAACGCAAACTGGGCATCGACGACCTCGTACCGCTGCACCGCATCGACCGCGAGACGGCTGGCGTGGTGCTCTTCTCGGTGCAGCGCGCCAGCCGGGGGCCTTACGTGCAGCTCTTTGCCGAACGCACGATCGAGAAGCGCTACGAGGCGATCGTTCATCGCTCCGCGGACTTCGCTCCGCCGGCCGTGCGTCGCAGCCGGCTCGAAGACGACACCCATTTCATGCGCATGCGCGAAGTGCCCGGCGAGCCCAATTCCGAGACGCACATCGAAGTGCTCGAAGTCGGTGCGAGCTGGGCGCATCTGTCGCTCTCGCCCGTCACCGGCCGGCGGCACCAGTTGCGGGTGCACTGCCATGCGCTCGGCATGCCGATCCTGAACGATGCCATCTACCCGGTACTTCGCCCCGAAGGCACCGACGACTACGAGCGCCCGTTGCAACTGCTGGCGCGCGAAGTGCGATTCCGCGACCCACTCAGCGGCGCGGAGCGCTTCTTCGCCAGCAACCGGTCGCTCGTACTGCCGCCAAGGTGACGCGGTTCTCCGGCCTGCCGCACTAAGCTTGCGGCAGCCTAATCAGGAGACAACCGCATGGACACCACCCAACTCTTCTCGCTCAAGGGCCGCACCGCCCTCATCACCGGCGGCTCGCGCGGCATCGGCCGCATGATTGCCGAAGGCTTCCTGGCGCAGGGCGCGCGCGTCTACATCTCGGCCCGCAAGGCCGACGCCTGCGACCAGACCGCCAAGGAGCTTTCTGCCTTCGGGCACTGCGTCTCGCTGCCGGCGGATGTGTCCACGCTTGAAGGCGCACAGGCGCTCGTCGATGCCTATGCCGAGCATGAAGACAAGCTCGACATCCTCGTCAACAACGCCGGCGCCGCCTGGGGTGCGCCGTATGACGAATTTCCGGAAAGCGGCTGGGACAAAGTCGTCGACCTCAACCTCAAGACGCCCTTCTTCCTGACCAAGGCGCTCACGCCGATGCTCAAGAAGGCGGCGAGCGATCACCTCGCGAAGGTGATCAACATCGCGTCGATCGACGGCATTTCGATCAACCCGCAGGAGACGTATTCGTACGCTGCGAGCAAGGCAGGCCTGATCCAGCTTACCCGCCGCATGGCGCTGCGCCTTGCGCAAGATCGCATCGTGGTCAGCGCGATCGCCCCGGGCGCCTTCGCGTCGAACATGAACAAGGAAGCGCGCGATCACGCCGACGAGGTCAAGGGCCACATCCCCGCCGGCCGCATCGGTGAGCCTGAAGACATGGCAGGCGCGGCGATCTACCTCGCATCGCGTGCTGGGGACTATGTGATGGGCTCGACCCTCGTCGTCGACGGCGGCGTGACGCACGCGCGCTGAAGCTCACGTCGCCGGCGTGTGAACGGGCAGCGCATTCAACGGAATGCGCAGATACGCCACGCCGTTCTCGTCCGCGGGCGGCAGTTGCCCGGCCCGCACGTTCACCTGGATCGAAGGAAGGATCAGCGTCGGCACATCGAGCGTTGCATCGCGCGCGGTGCGCATCGCGACGAACGCTTCCTCGCTGATGCCGTCGTGCACATGGATGTTGTGCGCGCGCTGTTCGGCAACTGTCGTTTGCCAACGAGGCGTTCGCGTGGCGGGCGGATAGTCATGGCAGACGTACATCGTCGTCTGCTCCGGTAGCGCCAGCAGACGCCGAATAGATGCATGGAGTTGGCGCGCATCGCCACCAGGAAAGTCCGCCCGCGCAGTGCCGACATCCGGCATGAAGAGCGTGTCGCCGACGAAGACCGAACCGTCGACTAGATAAGCCATGTCTGCGGGCGTATGGCCGGGCACGAGCAATGCGGTGGCCTCGGTGTCGCCGATCCTGAACACCTCTCCGTCCTTGAAGAGATGGTCGAACTGGCTGCCGTCGGGCAGGAAGCTGCGTTCGAGGTTGAAGAGCTTCTTGAATGCTGCCTGCACCACACGGATGTTCTCGCCGATGGCGATGCGGCCTCCCGCTTTGGACTGGATGTAGCGTGCCCCCGAGAGGTGGTCTGCGTGCGCGTGGGTTTCCAGAATCCACTCGACTTCCAGGCCCTCGCTGTGGACGTAGGCCAGCAGGGCATCGGCCGACGCCGTGCTGGTGTGAGCTGACTTGAAGTCGTAGTCGAGCACCGGATCGATGATCGCCGCGCGATGCGTGGCGTGGTCCCACACGACATACGAGACGGTCCAGGTGTGCGGATCGAAAAAACCTTGGGTGGTGGTGGAAGTTCATAAGCGAGACGTGTCGAAACCCATGAAACGACCTCCCACCATCGACCCCGAACGCCTGCGCGCCGCCGCAGGCAGTGCGGTCGGCGCCCTCAAGGTGCTGGCCAATGAAGACCGCCTGCTGCTGCTGTGCCAGTTGTCGCAAGGCGAGATGTGCGTGAGCGATCTCGAAGAAGCGCTCGGCATAAGGCAGCCGACGCTGTCGCAGCAACTCGGCGTGCTGCGTAACGAAGGCGTGGTCGAAACGCGGCGTGAAGGCAAGAACGTCTACTACAGCGTGGCCGAGCCGGCCTGCTGGTCGGCGCGGGCACGCGCTACGGCGCGGGCTGCACCAGCGGGCATGGCGTGTGCGGGCTTTCGCGCCTTTCGCCGCGCTCGCTGGTGGCCACGCTGGCTTTCATGGGCGCGGGTTTCGTCACCGTCTTCGTCGTTCGCCACCTTCTCGGCTTCTGAGGCAGCTTCCATGGCAATCCTTCTGACATCGCTTCTCGCCGGCCTCGTGTTCGGGCTCGGCCTCATGGTCTCCGGCATGGCCGATCCGGCCAAGGTGCTGGGCTTTCTGGACATCGCCGGATCGTGGGATCCATCACTCGCCTTCGTGATGGGCGGCGCGATCGGCGTGGGCCTCGTGGCCTTCTTCATCGCCGGGCGACGCACCGTGTCCTTCATCGGCGCCGAGATGAAGATGCCCACCGCGCGCCGCATCGACCGCCGGCTGATCGGCGGCAGCCTGCTGTTCGGTGTCGGCTGGGGTATCGCCGGCTTCTGCCCCGGCCCGGCGCTCGTCGCGCTCGGCATGGGCCAGTGGAAGGCCCTTGTGTTCGTGGCGGCCATGCTGGCCGGCATGGGGCTGTTCGAGTTGCTCGAAGCGCGCAAGTCCGCAGCCCCTCCCGGCGCATTGCGCGCCTGAGCGCGATCAGCGGGGCAACTCGACGCGCGCCAGCTCGCGCGCTTCGTCCCGCGTCAGGCCCAGCGCGACGAGCAGGAACTCGGCGATGTCCGATCCCGCTTCCCGCCAGGTCTGGTGTCCTTCGAGGACGGACACCATGGCCGCCAACGTGCTCCCGGTCAGCATGCCCACCATCGCGCGGAGTTGCTCGGGCTTGATGTTGTAGCGCCCTTCCGCGATACCGGTGCTGAGATTCGTCGCCGGGTCCGACGTCAGCACGGCTTGCAGCGACGCCATGCTGAGCCCGAACCGGCTCATGAAGCGCCCCCACAAAGGCTCCTCGTGCGCGCGCCGTATGTACAGCCGCACGCCGATCGAGAGCCGATGCGCGACATCGTCGATGCCCGCGAAGGCCAGCATGACCCGATCGACCATTTCCCGCACCAGTTCGGCGGCGACCTCCTCGAACAGGCCATCGATGTCTGGCACGTTGCTGTAGACCGTGCCGCGCGCAACGCCCGCCGCCGTGGCCAGTTCGCTCACGCTGACTTGCGTCACGCCCTGCTCCGCGAACAGCTTCATGGCCGCAGCGTGAATTCGCCTGCGAACCGGCGTCAGGGCATCGGGCTGCGGAGCGTCCATCGTTTGATCAGTCGTGTTCAAAAATCATCATCTTAATGTTCGATCGAACAACTCAGGGTTTACACGGGTGACATCAAAAGGCCTAAATTGAACACTCGTGTTCACCACAGAACGTTGATGAACACGATGCCGAACTCCGAAATCAGCCGTAGGTCATTGCTCAAATCCGTCGGAGTCGGCGCGGCCGCATCCACCCTCATAGCGGCAGGCGCAAGCGAAGCAGCAGGCCCGAAGGGTTCGGCGCCGGCCTCGGCCAGCGCGCCCGGGGGCCCATACAACGTCCTGTTCATCCTCACCGACCAGGAGCGCCTCTTCCGCCCCGGCGAACTGCCGCGCGGCTATCGCCTGCCGGGCCACGAGCGGCTCCTGCGCAGCGGCACGCTGTTCGAGAACCACCGCATCAACTCCTGCGTCTGCACATCGTCCCGCTCGGTGCTCTACACCGGCCGCCACATCCAGCAGACGAAGATGTTCGACAACACCAACTTCCCGTGGATCGGCAGCCTCTCGCCCGACATCCGCACCGTCGGCCACATGCTGCGCGACGCCGGCTACTACACCGCCTACAAGGGCAAGTGGCACCTGACGAAGGAATTCGAGACGGTCAACGAGCTGGGCTCGCCGACCAAGATCTTCACCGCCGAGATGGAGGCCTACGGCTTTAGCGACTACTTCGGCGTCGGCGACATCATTGCGCACGAGCAGGGCGGCTACCTGCACGACGGGATCATCTCGTCGATGGGCGTGAGCTGGCTGCGCGGCCGGGGCAAGGAACTGGCGGCCGAAGGCAAGCCGTGGTTCCTGGCCGTGAACCTCGTGAACCCGCACGACATCATGTTTCTCAACACCGACCGGCCGAACGAGAAATCGCAAGCCAGAAACATGCTCGGCAACATCCGCCCCGAGCCCGCGGACCCGCTCTACCGGAAGCAGTGGGAGTTCGACCTGCCCGTGAGCTACAAGCAGCCGCTCGATGCGCCCGGCCGGCCCGCCGCGCATGCCGACTACCTCAAGTCGCACGACGGCCTTGTCGGCCACATCGCCAATGACGACTGGCGCTGGCGGCGGCGCCACAACTACTACCTGAACTGCCTGCGCGACGTCGATCGCAATGTCGTCGCGCTGCTCGACGAACTCGACGCGCTGGGCCTCGCATCGAACACCATCGTCGTCTTCACCGCCGACCACGGCGACCTCGACGGCGCCCACCGGCTCCACGGCAAAGGCGCCACCGCCTACCGCGAGCAGAACAACGTGCCCCTGATCGTCGTGCACCCGGCGCATGCCGGCGGCAACCGCTGCAAGGCCGTCACGACGCATCTGGACATCGCACCGACGCTGGTGAGCCTCACCAACGCGCCGGCAGATCGCAAGGCCGAAATCACGAAGAGCCTGCCGGGCAAGGACTTCTCGCCGCTGCTCGCCAAACCGGAACAGGCCGCGCCGGGCGCGGTGCGCGACGGCGGCCTCTACTGCTACAACATGTTCGCCTACGTCGACGGCGACTTCATGGAGAAAGCCGTCGCGACGCTGATGCAGCCCGACGGCAAGGCGACCCTTCAGGCAGCCGCCAAGGAAGGCACTGTGAAGCCCGACCTCAAGAAGCGCGGCGCCATCCGCGGCGTCTTCGACGGGCGCTACCAGTTCACCCGCTACTTCTCGCCCAAGCAGCACAACCGGCCGACTTCGATGGAGTCGCTCTTCGCGCTCAACGACGTGGAGCTGTTCGACCTGCAAAGCGATCCGCACGAGCTGAACAACCTCGCCATGGACCGCCAGCGCAACGCCGAACTCATCCTGAGGATGAATGACAAGCTCAACCGCCTGATCGACGCCGAGGTGGGCGAAGACGTCGGCCAGATGCTGCCGCCGAACGTCGATGGCGGATGGGTCGCGACCGACGCGGTCAAGGACGTCTGAACGCACGCCTGAGTGGCGCGCCCGCATTGCGCGCCTGGAGCGCACCGTTGGAGAATCCGCGCACCGCGGCCACTCTCCAACCCGTGAACCTCCACCGCCTCGATCTGGTCTCGCTGCAGCTCTTCAGCCTCGTCGCGCGCAGCGGCAGCATCAGCAAGGGCGCCGAACTCGCGCTGCTGGCGGTGGGCGCGGCCAGCAAGCGCATCACCGATCTCGAAGCCGCCGTCGGCACGCCGCTGCTGGAGCGCCATTCGCGCGGCGTGACGCTCACCGTCGCGGGGCAGGCGCTGCAGCGGCATGCGCAGCGCATCCTCGGCGATGTCGACCAGCTCGCGGCCGATCTCTCGGACTACGCATCGGGCCTCGTCGGCGTGGTGCGCCTGTGGTGCAACACCTCGGCCGTCACGCAGTTTCTGCCGAAAGACATCGCGAGCTTTGCGCAGACCAACCCCGGCATCCGCATCGAGCTTGAAGAAGAAGACAGCAACGAAGTCGTGCTCGCCGTGATGGACGGCCGCGCCGACATCGGCATCTTTGCCGACCGCACGCCCGCGCTCGGCCTGCAGGTGATGAACTATCGATCAGACCGCCTCGGCCTCGTCGTGCCGCGCGGCCATGCGCTCGCGCGGCGGCGCTCGGTGCGGTTCGAGGAAGCCATCGAACATGACTTCGTCTGCCTCAGCAAAGGCACGTCGCTCGCCAAGCGACTGCAGGCGGAAACCGAAGCGCTCGGCCGGCGGCTGAAGATCCGTATCCAGGTGCGCAGCTTCGACGCCATGTGCCAGATGGTCGCGGCCGGCATGGGCGTCGCCGTGCTGCCGCGCGAATCCATCCTGCCGCATGTGAAGTCGATGGACCTGCGACAGATCGACCTCGAAGACGAATGGGCGAGCCGGCATCTGCTCATCGGCCTGCGCGACGCCGCCGCCGTGCCGCGCCATGTGCGCATGCTCATCGACCACCTCTGCGAGTCGCCCTCCGCGCTCTCCGCAGCGACGCCCCCCGCCAAGGGTTAACCCCGCCGAGCTTTCGCGAACCGCGAAAGCTGCGAACGCCGCTTTGCCATTCCGCCGCCGGCCGGCCGATTCCAGAATCGCGGCATACGCCAGCAAGAGCGGCCCGGCGCCGGGGCATGCAGACGAAGAACACACGGCGCGCTGATCCACGAACACCGGAGACACACACCATGCGATTCACCCGCCGCACCGCCTTCGTCCTGATGGCCGCCACCCTCGCCGCCAGCGCAGCCGGCAGCGCCGCCGCCGAAGACAAATACCCCAACCGCCCCGTCACCCTCGTCGTGCCGCAGGCGGCAGGCGGCGCCAACGACACCATCGCGCGCATCGTTGCGCAGAAGCTCGGCGAGCAGATGGGCCAGTCCTTCATCGTCGACAACCGGCCCGGCGCGGGCGGCAACGTCGGCACCGCGGCGGTCGCCCGCGCCAAGCCCGACGGCTACACCCTGCTGCTGACCGTGAACAGCGCGCAAGTCATCAACCCCGCGCTCTACAAGACCACCGGCTTTGACCCCGTGAAGGACTTCGAGCCCATCACCCCCGTCGCCACCGCCGGCTACGTGCTCGTCGCCAACAAGAACTTCGCGGCCAACAACGTCGCCGAACTCATCGCCGCCGCCAAGGCACAGCCCGGCAAGATCGCCATCTCGTCCGCCGGCAACGGCACGCTGAACCACCTCATCGGCGAAATGCTGCAGAAGTCGGCCGGCATCCAGTTGATGCACGTGCCTTACAAGGGCTCGGCCGCTTCCATGAACGACCTCATCGCCGGCCAGGTGCAGGTGTCGGTGCAAAGCCTGCCCTCGTCCCTCCAGTTCATCAAGACCGGCGCGGTGAAGGTGCTCGGCGTGGTGAATGAAAAGCGCGTCGCCGCGCTGCCGGACGCGCCCACCATCGGCGAGACGATCAAGGGCTTCGGCTCCACGCCGTGGTACGGCGTACTCGCGCCGCACGGCACGCCGAAGGAGATCGTCACGCGCCTGCAGACCGAGATCAGCAAGGCGCTGGATGGCGCGGACGTGAAGAGCCGGCTCGACGGCGTCGGCTGCGAGCCCTTCAAGAGCTCGCCGGATCAGTTCGCGGAACTGATCAAGAGTGATTTGCCTAAGTGGGCGAAGATTGTTAAGGAGTCGGGGGCTACAGTGGATTAGTGCCTCGCCGGGGCCTTACTTCCTGTCTTTGCGGACTAACGGCAGATTGCACCGCCCCGCGGGCATGGGTTCCACCGGACAGTAGAGGTACGCGGCGGGATCATCGCGGCGTTGCTTGTAGTCGTCGGCGGTGACGTAGCCCTTGATGCCCCAGTTGTCATGCTTCGCGGCGGCGATTTCCATCACTTCGTAATGGCAGTTCTTGCTGCGGTTCTTGAAGCGATAGGCGACCCATGGCTTGTCGCTCTCCAGATCGCTCGCGATGATTTCGTAGGCGCTGAGCTTGCAACTGCTGAAGGCCGAATACCACTCGATAGTCCTGGCGGTGACGTGCGCGCCGCCACTGCATACACGTCCCCAGCTCGGATAGTGGCCGTCGCACGGCGGGTCGGCGAGAGCGCCGGAAGAAGCGAGCGCGAAGGCAAGTGCGGAAGCGCTTCCGGCAAGGCGGATCATGGAAGGTTGCCGCCTTTCACCGGCTCACCGCCGCCGACGGACGCGCGAAATCCAGATGGCAGCGGTTCTGCGGCTTCTCGAAAACCACCGGACACCACGCACCGGTGCGTCCCTCCTTGGCGGCGATCCAGTCGGTGTCGGCGCGCTTTTCATAGGCCTCGACGGTCGGGTAGCCATTGATGCTCCAGTAGCCGTCGCGGCCTTCCTCGATCTCGATCACGTCGTAACGGCAGGCCTTGCTGCGCTTCAAAAGCCTGTAGGCGACCCTGCGCTTTTCGCCTTCGAGCACGCTGTCGATCACCTCGTAGGGACTGGGCTTGCAGACACTCCAGCTTGAGTTCCATTCGATGGTCTTGTCACGCACGAAGGCCGCGCCCTGACAGCCCCGCCCCCAACTCTTGTAGACACCATCGCATGGCGCGTCGGCCGAGGCCGTACCGATGAATGAAGCCCCGGCCAACACGAGCGCTGGTGCCCAGAACCTTTTGCTATTGCGGCTCACGTCTTCTGATCACATTCATCGCGTATTCGAGCTTTTGCGCATACAAGGGGTCGCCGCCGCCGTTGTAGCGAAGCGCCACGGTTCGGTAGCTCGGTGAGCGCCAGCCTGTGACAACCTTCTGGGTAGATGCTCGTTGACATCTGAGCAACATGCCCTCTCGCAACATGCGAGTGGCGTGTGGATTGAGCGATGCCAGGACCGCAGTGGTACTGCCGTTCGCTCTCGCGATCCGTTCAAGTGTGTCGCCCCGACGCACAGCCACTTCGAAAATGCGGGCGTCAGGGGCGACCACCGTCTCAAACCCGTACTCGGCCAAGCGCATCAGCAGGTAGCCAACGCCAGCGCGAATGTTGGCCCTCGGCAGGATCTGGGCTTCGCTGGCGATCACTCTGCACGTGGGCGACATGATGAGTTCGCCACCTTCGCGACCACTCAGCAACGCGCGCAACCCCGGATCGCCGGGAACGCCGATCCGCAGTGGACGACTGCCCCATTCCTTAGAGTGAGGTCCGGTCTCAGTCCAGAGCATCGCCTTGACGATGCGCCAATCCAGCGGGCGATAGCCACCTCGTGCTGCAAGGTGTCGGGAATAGCTGCCGATCACCTCGCGGATGACGCCGTCGTACTCATCCCATCTGCTGTCGGCGCGGTCGATGCCGTTGCGCCATTTCTCATAGCCTGTCTGATTGCGTGCCCTCGTTTCCATCCCTGTTGCTTCTTGTTGACTGACACGCACCGAGCCTACCATTTCAGGCCATTGCTTCCTGGCGCCCCTTGAACCTCCACCACCTCGATCTGAGTTCGCTCTCGCTCTTCAGCCCTTGTCCATCTCGTTTGTCAAGACTGGCGCGGTGAAGGTGCTCGGCGTGGTGAATGAAAAGCGCGCTGCCGGACGCGCCCACCATCGGCGAGACGATCAAGGGCTTCGGCTCCACGCCGTGGTACGGCGTGCTCGCGCCGCACGGCACGCCGAAGGAGATCGTCGCGCGCCTGCAGACCGAGATCAGCAAGGCGCTGGATGGCGCAGACGTGAAGAGCCGGCTGGACGGCGTCGGCTGCGAGCCGTTCAAGAGTTCGCCGGATCAGTTTGCGGAGCTGATCAAGAGTGATCTGCCCAAGTGGGCGAAGATTGTTAAGGAGTCTGGGGCGACGGTGGATTGAGCGCAATCAGCGACTCGCGTTCTGAAGCGGCAGTTTTTAGCAGATATACGAAGACGAGAGCAGCTTTTACCGGTTCACAGGGGCGGACAGTTATAGTGCCTGACAATTTTTCAGCACTAGCTCCACAGCCGCCACCCAACGCTGCGGGAAGTGCGTATTCCAGAACTAGGAGGAGATGCACTTGCCGCTCGTTTCTGACATTGCGCTCAAGCTGGCCACGAGAAACATCGCCGGGTTTGGCGATACCGACATATTCCCCTTTCCGATCGAGAATCACCTGTTTTTCGACAAACCAGACGAGATATGTAGTGTTCTTCAGGAGATAGACAACGACTTTGACCGGGCACTTGCCGCGATGCCAGTGTTGACGTCAAAAGAGTTGACTGCCGTTGGATACAGCGGCTTTCGCCAAGGCACGCAAATCGATCCCGTCTGGAATGCCTACTTCCTGGCGCTAGTCGCAACCATTGGCGACGACATCGAGAGTCGTCGCGTAGCGTCTAACACCGTCTTCTCTTATCGCTACAAGCCGAACACGGATACCGGCGCGTTGTTCGACAAGGAAATCGGCTGGCCCAATTTTCAAGAAGCGGCGAAGACTGAGGCGACGAAGCATGCCTTTGTGCTTCGTTGCGACATTTCAGATTTTTATCCAAGGATTTATCACCATCGGCTGGACAATGCTCTGCGCAGAGCAACCCCAAAGACTGGCGTTGTTGATCGAATTATGGCTTTGGTCAAAGCCATCTCCGCAGGTCCTTCTTATGGGCTGCCTGTAGGGGGCCCAGCCGCTCGACTACTCAGCGAGCTCTTGCTGAATGGCGTTGATCGCCTGTTGTTTACTGAAGGGATTCGATTTATCCGCTTCGTCGATGACTACATCATCTTTGCCGAAACACGCGAGCGAGCGCACTCAGCGCTGATTCGAATTAGCGAATTACTTCTTATCAACGAAGGGCTATCGCTGCAAAAAACTAAGACACGCATGCTCACCGCAGCGGAATTCCTGGCCACATCCGATTTCGCCGACTCGTCGGAAGACGAAGCCGGCGAGGACGAGCAAGCGAGGACGTTTAGGCGACTACGGATTCACTATGACCCATACTCACCTTCTGCAGCTGCAGAGTATGAATTCTTGATCGCTCAGCTAAGCAAGTTCGACATTGTCGGAATGCTCGGTCGGGAACTGGTCAAGAGTCGAATCGATGAGGGCCTAACACGTCGATTGGTGGGAGCGATACGGCATCTCGCGCCGTCCGCCCAGAATGACGCGACTCGATCTATGGTCGAGAGCCTCGACCTTCTGTACCCGATCTTCCCGTCAGTGATGCAGTTATGCCGAGTGCTCTTGCCGACCTTGGATGTTGCCGTACAGGCGGATCTGTACGCCGCTCTTCGAAAACTAATTCAAGGCGACTCATACATCACCCAAGTGCCTGCCAACCTCGCTTACGCGCTGCGCGTTTTGGCCACGGACTCCTCCGAAGAGACGGAATTTCTACTCGCAGCGCTCTACAAAAGGAGTGAAAGCATGATGATTCGAAGAGACATCATCTTGCTGATGGCATTTCGTAAGGCTGACTACTGGATTTCCAACTGCCGAACAACCTTCTCGACCCTGACCGGATGGGAGCGTCGCGCTCTCTTGATTGCCTCCTACATACTCGGTGACGAGGGCAAACACTGGAGGGAGTCGATCAAAAACGATCAGAGCCCATTCGATAGGTTAGTTCTCACATGGACCGCAGAAAGTAAGAACAAGAAGGGCGCGGACTGGAGGGTTCCGCTTTGATATCCGAACATCAGTTCGCGACTCACTATTCGTCCGCTTGGAGGGAAGTGGCTCCTTTGTCCGACGGGTTCTGGACTTTCGAAAACCTGCAGGTGGAGCGCTTCGCGCCCCCGCTCCAAGCCCGAGCCCCAAAGGGGGTGCGAGCAATCATTAACGAGGCTGCTTTCCGCGCTTTCTGTGACCTGCATCCAGTGCGCGGCAAGATCGGTCGAAACAGCGTTCTTGCTGCATTGGTCCCGCGATTTCAGGACGCTATCGACTACGTCAGCCGGTTCTCCAGCGCTCCACCATTTGAAGCAGGGGACGTTGACGACGATTGGCGAAGAGAGGCGGGGAGTCTGGTCATGCGCCTCCTTCATTTCTTTCCGGGTCGAACTCCCACGGTCTTGCGTCCGCAATTTAGCGGGTGCGGTCTGCTGTCGGCGTGTGAAGGCGATGTCATCGAAGGCTCATGCCTATACGAGGTGAAAGCGGGGGACCGTGCATTCCGGGTGCTTGATCTCAGGCAACTACTAACGTATTCGGCGCTAGCCTACGCGAGCGGGAATCTCTCTTTCACAGAGATTGGCTTGTTCAATCCTCGCACTGGCGTTGCTTGGCAACGCAGCCTAGAGGACGTATGCCAATCAATCTCTGGCCTCAGATTGAACGACACGCTGTCCGCGCTCGTCGAGCAGTTCTCGGGGGCGTCAGCTTCCAGGTGACAAGTGCGGCGGCGCATAGTCTCTGACTTCTCCCCGTCGCTATACTCCGCCCACGCCCATACAAGCGTGATCGGGTTTAGCAGCCCCCAAAACACGTTCCTGCGACGAAAGCCGCAGTGACTTCCGCAGGACCTGCGGCTTTTTCGTTCGAGCCTCTTTTAGGCGGCTCGGACGGGAGGGCTCGCGCCCTGCCGGTTCTCGCAGGAGGTGTCCGGTCTGCTAACCCGTTCGAGCTGCCGCCTCCGTTTAGCAGCGGGTGCGGTGGTTGTAGCAATCCACACCTCCCGGAGGCCTTCATGGCTTACCCTACTTGCGCGCTCGCGCGCCTCCCCAACCCTCCCCCCGCTGGCGACTGCCCGCGTCCCACCACCGAAGCCGGGCGCGACCAGCTCGTCGACCGGGTCAACGCCCAACTCGGTGCCGCGACCGAAGCCGGCCGCGCGCTCACCTGCTTGCGCAAGCTGCTCGTTCACACGCGGGGTTTGAGCCGCGATGAGCGCAGCTTCAGCCATCACGAGGTGGAGTGCCTGATCACCGTCGTCACCGGCGAATTCGAGCGGCGCTTGCAGGTGACGCAGGCGACCGCCGATCAGCTCGGTCCGTCGATGGTCGCCGAGCGGTTGCATCGCCCATTGATCTGATCGGCTCTGGCAGCGCCCGCACGCACGTTTGTGCGCATGCGCCATCCGCCCACCTTGTGCAAGGATGGCGCTCAGTGCATTTGACGGGGTGCGTGTGATGCCAGATCCATGGAAGCGTCGATTCGTCCTGTTCATCAAGCGCTTCTGGCAACCGACCAGCGCGTGCATGACTTGCATGCCCGGGAGCCTCACGAACCTCCTGAGCGCACCCCATTGGGCGCTTGCGTTGCAGACGGGTCTGTTCACCGGAGTTCTCGCGCTGATCCTGACCTTCACGCCGGCGATGAAGATGTTCGGCAATCGCTATGGCAACGCGCTGCTGGTCGGGCTGCTGACGATGATCGGCGACACCTTTTCGCACCCGGGGCACTACGGCATTCCGCATCTGGAGGCGGTGGTGACGGGTGTGGTTTCGGGCGTGCTGGCGCTGGTGGGGTCGTTTGTTTTCGAGGACCGTGCGCGGCGGGTGCGGGCGCTTTGGGCGCGGCTGCGTGGCCGCGCGGCTACCAGCGGGGGACAGCCTCGTCCTTGAGCTGCCGCCGCAGCAGCTCGTAATCAGGCACCACGCTTTCGACGGTTTCCCAGAAGCGCGGGCTGTGGTCCATCACGCGCAGGTGGCTCAGCTCGTGCGCGACGACGTAGTCGATGACGGACATGCGGAAGTGCACCAGCCGCCAGTGCAGCCGGATGCCGCCGTCGGCGCTCGCGCTGCCCCAGCGGGTGGCGGCGTTCGAGAGGCTGAGCTTCTTCCAGCGCACGCCGAGGCGCGGCGCGAAGTGGTCGAGGCGTTCGATGAAGATGCGCTTGGCCTGCCGCATGAGCCACGCCTGTGCGGCGTCGCGGATCTGCACAGGGGTGGCGTTGTTGGCGAGCGCAAGGCGCAGGGTCGGCGGCCCGTCGTTGGCGGTGGCGTCGAGCACCGCACCGACACCATCGAAAGCGTGGTGCGGGTCGAGCTGCACGGTGACCTGCTGGCCGAGAAAGGGAAAGCTGACGCCGTCTTTCCAGTCGATGCGGGTGGCTTCGAGGCGGTCCTGGCGCTGCTGGGTTTCGGAGAGCTTGCGCAGGATCCAGCTCGACTTTTCGACGACGGCGGCGTCGACGTCGCGCAGCGCGACCCAGCGCGGTGCGCGCACCGACAAGCCTTCGGCGCCGACGACGAAGCCGATGGTGCGACGCTTGCCGCGCGTGAATTCGTAGGCGACGCGGGCGTTGCCGAGGACGACTTCGCGGCTCGCGCGGGGGTGGATGAAGCTGACGCGGCTCAGCACGTCGGCGAGCGGGGTCGCGGGCTGATCGGGCTGCTGTGGTTGCGGCGTGCGCGTGGGCGCAGGCGCGGGCGGGTCGAACAAGTCGAGCGTGAACTGCAGCAGCGCGCGCATGCGGGCCTCAGGCGGTGGTGGATGCGGCCGGCGCGGGTTCGGTGACGTAGGCCTCGGGGTCGAGGCGGCGCATTTCGCTTTCGATCCAGGTCTCGACTTCGCGCATGAGTTCGTCAGGGCGGCGGCCGACGCTGGGGATGGGCACGCCGATGGAGACATCGACGGTGCCCGGCGTCTTGACGAAGGCCTTGCGCGGCCAGACCTTGGCGGAGGTCACTGCGATGGGGATGACGGGCACGCCGGTTTCGCATGCGAGGCGGGTTCCGCCGGTCTTGTAGTTGCCTTGCTTGCCGCGCGGGATGCGGGTGCCTTCGGGGAACATGATGATCCAGATGCCCTGCGCGAGCAGTTCGCGGCCTTGCGAGACGACCTTGTTGAAGGCCTGCGTGCGCTGGCTGCGGTCGATGTGGATCATGTCGAGCCGCGCCATGGCCCAGCCGAAGAAGGGCACGTAGATGAGTTCCTTCTTGAAGACGAATGCCAGCGGGTGCGGCATGAGCGTCGGCATCAGGAAGGTCTCGTAGGTGGACTGGTGCTTGACGAGGAGGATGGCGCCGGCGAGCTTGTCCTGCGGCAGGTTTTCCATGCCGGTGACGCGGTAGTTGATGCCGAGGATCAGGCGCGCACCGCCGATGGCCCAGCTGAGCCAGCGCACGGCCATCCAGTAGAGCGGGATGCCGCGCTTCCAGAGGGAGTTGACGCACATGATGATTCCCCACGGAACCACGGTGACGAGCATCCACAGGGCGTGGATGAAAGAGCGGATGAAGGACATCAGACGGCCACCTTCAGGGCGGCTTTTTCTTCGCGTTCGAGGAGGAAGTCGACAAAGGCGGCGAGGTCTTCGTGAACGCGTGTGTTCGGTGGATATTCGGGCGGCAGCGGGTTCACGCCACGGCAGGCGGCGCCCATGCCGGTGAGCAGCAGGTGCGGTTCGCACCCGGCAGACGCGCCGGCCTGCAGGTCGCGCAGGCTGTCGCCGGCGACCGGGATGTGAGCGAGGTCGACGCCGAAGCGTTCGCCGATCTGGATGAACAGGCCGGGCTTGGGCTTGCGGCAGTCGCAGTTCTCGTCGGGGCTGTGCGGGCAGTAGAAGACCGCTTCGATGCGGCCACCGACGGCGGCGAGCATCTTGTGCATCTTGGCGTGCATGGCGTTGAGCGATGCGACGTCGAACAGCCCGCGACCGAGGCCGGACTGGTTGGACGCGATGACGACGTGCCAGCCCGCATGGTTGAGCCTGGCCACCGCTTCGAGCGCGCCGGGGAGCGGCGTCCACTCGATGTCGCTTTTGACGAAATCCTCACGGTGCACGTTGAGGGTGCCGTTTCGGTCGAGGATGACGAGTTTCATGGTGCAGCCTTCGCTTCAGCCAGACGACGCTCTGCCCAATGCTGGATGTGGCTCACAGGGTATTTCGATGTGTCCAGCATCGCAATGCGTTCTTTGAGCGTGTCGGAAGAGATGAGCCCCTGCTTCAGCAGCTCCCGGACGAAATCGGCGTCCTTCTCACGGCCAGCCACGCATTTCGAGACCGACAGGTCATGCAGTTCGGGGCAGATCGCGGTGATGTCGCCGATGTAGTGCAGGCTTGCGCGCGTCATCCAGTCTGCTGGCATGACGGCAGTTTCAGGCCCCACGCCATCGGCGAAGTAGCCGAAGGTTT
Organism: Variovorax sp.; assembly: GCA_017744935.1. Classification (GTDB taxonomy): domain Bacteria; phylum Pseudomonadota; class Gammaproteobacteria; order Burkholderiales; family Burkholderiaceae_C; genus Variovorax. The sequence goes on along the minus strand of JAGIAI010000048.1, from coordinate 31,177 downwards.
CGTGGAAGCTCGAATGCATGCCGATGGCGCCGTCGATCAGATCCGCGCGTTCAGGATGAAGCGCCGGGTAGAGGTCGACTTCGCGCGAGACAAGGATCGACTCGGGCGGCTGTTCGACCAGAAGAAGAATGGCTTGGCTGCCGACGACGACCATCGAGTTTTCGTTTGCGATGGCGGCCGAGGCGCGCAGCACGTGCTTGAGTTCGTCCAGCTTCATTGCAAAAGCGCACCGTCTCGCGCCTGCTTCAGCAGAACCATGCGCTCGTGCTGATCAACCAGGCAGCCCAGCGGCGAGACGCTGCGCATGAGCGTCCCGTGCTCCGACTCAGCCAGAGCGGCGCTTTCCAACGAGGAAAGCTCGCCGTCCAGTAGATGCTCCCATTCGATCCAGAGCGCGTCGGATCGCGTGGAGCCGGCCTGCTTGCGCCACCGGCTCAATGCGTCGCGCGCACGCAAACGGAGTTCAGGGTCGCGATGCAAAGCAGCAATGGCCTTGCGATGCAAGGCCAGAGAGAACTCATCGAGTTGCTGCTGCCGGTTCATGGCTGGGATTATCGAGCGGCGGAAATCAGGCCGCCAGCCGCTCGAGTTGTGCAACACGGTTCATCGCCCCGTGCAGGATCATGAGCAGGCCCAGGCGGTTCAGGCGCAGGTCGGATTGCTCGGCGTTGACCATGACGCCGTCGAAGAAGGCATCGACGGGGTCGCGCAGCGCAGCGAGCGTCTGCAACGATGCGGTGTAGTCACCGGCTTCGAACTGGCTGTTGGCCACGGGCACGACTTGCTGCATGGCGGCGTGCAGGGCCTTCTCGCCCGGTTCCTTCAACAGGAGTTCGCTCACATGCGCGTCGGCTTCGGGCGACTTCTTGAGGATGTTGCCGATGCGCTTGTTGGCAGCGGCGAGCGCGGGCGCTTCGGGCAGTGCGGCAAAGGCGCGCACGGCGGCGAGGAGCTTGGGCACTTCGGCCAGGCGCTGCGGGCGCGGGGAGAGCACGGCTTCGACTTCCTGCGCGCTGGCGCCCTGCTCGCGCAGGCTGCCGGCGAGGCGGTCGTAGATGAAGGCTTCGAGCGCGTCGGTCGGGTCGGTCAGCGCGATCTCGCCGCCCTTGTGCGCGCTGAAGGCCGCGAAGGCTTCGCTGAGCATGGTGCGCAGGTCGAGCGAGAGGTTGCGCTCGATGAGCATGCGGATCACGCCGAGCGCATGGCGGCGCAGCGCGAAGGGGTCGCGGTCGCCGGTGGGCAGGTTGCCGATGCCGAACATGCCGACCAGGGTTTCGAGCTTGTCGGCCAGCGCGACGACGATGCCGACGTTGCTGCGCGGCAGCTCGTCGCCGGCGAAGCGCGGCTTGTAGTGGTCTTCGATCGCGTCGGCCACGGTGGGGTCGAGCCCGTCGTGCAGCGCGTAGT
>JAGIAI010000048.1:0-29731 GCA_017744935.1 Variovorax sp. | reverse complement strand
AGGCCGTCATGCAGCGCGTAGTAGCGGCCCATGATGCCCTGCAGCTCGGGGAACTCGCCGACCATGTCGGTGACGAGATCGGCCTTGGCAAGCTGCGCGGCCTGCACGGCGCGGGGCGCGAGGTGGGCGTCGCCGATGGGCGTGCCGATCTTCTCGCCGATGGCGTGCGCGATGCGCATGACGCGCTCCACGCGCTCGCCCTGCGTGCCGAGCTTGTTGTGATAGACGACCTTGGCCAGCGATTCGACGCGCGAGGCCAGCGACTTCTTGCGGTCCTGGTCGAAGAAGAACTTGGCGTCGGCCAGGCGCGGGCGCACCACGCGCTCGTTGCCGCCGATGACGGCGCTCGCGTCAGCCGGGTTGATGTTGCTGACGACGAGGAACTTGTTAGTCAGGCGGCCGGCGGCATCGAGCAGCGGGAAGTACTTCTGGTTGGCCTTCATCGTGAGGATGAGGCATTCCTGCGGCACGTCGAGAAACTCGCGTTCGAACTCACAGGTGAGCACGTTGGGCCGTTCGACCAGCGCGGTGACTTCGTCGAGCAGCGCGTCGTCGTTGATCGGCTGCGTGCCGCCGCCGACCTTGATGGCGGCTTCGGCGAGCTGGCGGGCGATCTCGGCGCGGCGGGCCTCGAAGCCGGGGATGACTGCGCCTTCGTCCTGCAGTTGCTGGTCGTAGCTGTTGGCATCGCGCAGCTTGACGGGATCGACCGACGCCTCGAAGCGGTGGCCGTGGGTTTCGCGGCCGGCTTGCAAGCCCAGTGCCTCGACGGGCACGACGGTGTCGCCATGCAGCGCGACGAGCCCGTGCGCGGGGCGCACGAAGCTCACGCTGGTCCAGCCCGGCAGTTCGCAGCCGGATTCGAGCTGGTAGCTCATGACCTTGGGGATCGGCAGCTTGGCGATCGCTTCGGTCAGGGCTTTCTGGAGCCCCTCGGCGAGGGTCGCGCCCTTGGCGGTGCTTTCGTAGAAGAGCGCTTCGGCCTTGCCGTCCATGGCGCGGCGCAGTTCAGGCACGACGCTGGCGTCGGCACCGAGCGCGCCGAGGCGCTTGAGCAGCGCAGGCGTCGGGTTGCCGGATGCATCGAGGCCGACTGAGACCGGCATGAGCTTCTGCGAGACGGCCTTGTCGGCGGCTTGCTCGAGCACGTTGGTGAGGTGCGCGGCAAGGCGGCGCGGCGACGCGTAAGGCGTGAGCACCGAGCCTGCGTCCGCGAGGCCCGCGGCGACCAGTTGATCGCACAGCACGTTGGCAAAAGCCTCGCCCAGCTTGCGCAGGGCCTTCGGGGGGAGTTCCTCGACGAAGAGTTCGACGAGCAGGTTGTTCTTGGTGGTCATCGATCAGGCCGCCTTCTTCGGGATTTGCGCGACCCACTCGCGCGGTGCCATCGGGAAGCCGAGGCGCTCGCGGCTGTCGTAGTAGCTTTGCGCGACGCTGCGCGCGAGGTTGCGGATGCGGCCGATATAGGCCGCGCGTTCGGTCACGCTGATGGCGCCGCGCGCATCGAGCAAATTGAAGCTGTGCGCGGCCTTGAGCACCTGTTCGTAGGCGGGCAGAGCGAGCTGGGCTTCCATCAGATGCTTGGCCTGCTTTTCATGCGCGGCAAAGGCGGTGAAGAGGAAGTCGGCGTCGCTGTGCTCGAAGTTGTAGGTGGACTGCTCGACCTCGTTCTGCTTGTAGACGTCACCGTAGCTCAGGCCTTCGGTCCAGGTGAGGTTGTAGACGTTGTCCACGCCCTGCAGGTACATCGCGAGGCGTTCGAGGCCGTAGGTGATCTCGCCAGTGATGGGCCGGCAATCGATGCCGCCGACCTGCTGGAAGTAGGTGAACTGGGTCACCTCCATGCCGTTGAGCCAGACTTCCCAACCCAAGCCCCAGGCGCCGAGCGTGGGGTTCTCCCAATCGTCTTCGACGAAGCGGATGTCGTTCTTCTTGAGGTCGAAGCCGAGCGCTTCGAGCGAGCCGAGGTAGAGCTCGAGGATGTTGCTCGGCGCCGGCTTGAGCACGACCTGGTACTGGTAGTAGTGCTGCAGGCGGTTGGGGTTCTCGCCGTAGCGGCCGTCCTTGGGGCGGCGGCTGGGCTGCACGTAGCCGGCTTTCCACGGCTCCGGGCCGATGGCGCGGAGGAAGGTGGCGGTGTGCGACGTGCCCGCGCCGACCTCCATGTCGTACGGCTGCAGCAGCGCGCAGCCCTGGTCGGCCCAGTAGGCCTGAAGCTTGAGGATGATTTGTTGGAAAGTCAGCATGGTGAGCCCGGTGGCCGATGGAGGCAGGGAGCCCCGTCTCGGCGAACGGGGGATTTTAAGAGCCCGGACGCAGCCGGGCGCCTCCTGGGTAGCGACCCTTCGCAGGCGGCGAAGGGCCCCCTGTCCAAGCGATGCCGCGCCCTGCCTCTGCGTGCCGCAACATACAGGGCTCTATGTTGGACTCTCATTCGCTCCCCGCCTGGACCTGGATCGTGATCGTGGTGTTCGCCGCGGCGGCGCAGTCGGCACGCAATGCCGCGCAGCGCTCGCTGACCGCGCAGGCCGGAACGCTGGGCGCGACGCTGGTGCGCTTTCTGTACGGACTGCCTTTTGCGGCGCTGTGGGTCGCCGTGCTGCAGGCGATGCCGGCCACGACGGCGCCGGTGGCGCATTTCGGCGCGTCGTATTTCGGCTGGCTGCTGGCGGGAGCCATCGCCCAGATCGCGGCGACCGCGTTTCTCCTGGCGGCGATGCAGACACGGCAATTCGTCGTGGGCGTGGCTTTTTCGAAGACGGAAGTGCTGCAGGTGGCGCTGTTCAGCGCCCTGTTTCTGGGCGAGGTGCCGGGCGCGCTCGCACTGGCGGCGATGGTGGTTGCCAGCGCCGGGATCGTTTTTCTGTCGCTGCAGGGAAGCAAGGGCAGCCGGGAGGGCGATGGCGCTTCGGGCTACCGCTCGGCGATGTTTGGGCTGGCTTCCGGCGCCTGCTTCGCCATTTCCGCCGTGGGCTACCGGGGTGCCTCGTTGCAGGTGCCGGAGCTTTCACCCTGGTTGGCGGGCGCATGGGGCGTGATGTGGGCGCAGGCGGTGCAGTCGGTGCTGATGCTCGCTTGGCTGCTGTGGCGCTCGCCGCAGACGGTGCGCGCGGTGATGACCGGCTGGCGCGTGTCGCTGGTGGCCGGCCTGATGGGCGCGGTGGCGTCTATCGGCTGGTTCACGGCTTTCGCGATGCAGTCGGCGGCACAGGTTCGCACGCTGGGGCTGGTGGAGGTCTTCTTCAGCTACCTCGTCTCGAAGAGGCTCTTTCAGGAACAGGCGCTGAGCTCGCGCGAGTTGCTCGGGCTCGGTCTGGTGATGCTCGGACTGATCGGGATCTGCCTGTCGATCTAGCTGGGGTCCGGGGCATCCCAATACGGCGGGTCGACGAAGGCCGCCTGGAGCATCTCCAGAAAGCAATGCACCTTGGCCGTCATGTAGCGGTTGGGCAGGTAGAGCGCGTACAGCGCACTGTTGACGGTGGGCTGGTAGCCCGCGAGCAGCGGCACGAGCCGGCCGGACTGCAAGTGCTCGCCGATGAGGTAGGTCGGCAGCAGCGCGATGCCCAGGCCGGCGAGTGCGTGGTCCGCGATGATCTGGCTGCTGTTGACGTGAAAGCGCGCGTGGGTCGGCACGTTGTACTGGGTCTCGCCCCGCGTGAAGCTCCAGCGGCCGTGCTTGATGACGCTCGGGTAGTGATAGCACTGGTGGTCCGCCAGTTCGGCGGGCGTCGTCGGCGTGCCGTGGAGCGCCAGGTATTCCGGGCTGGCACACACCGCCCAGTGGACGCTGGTCAGGCGCTTGGCAATCACGCCGTCGTCCAGGTGGTTGGTGATGCGCACCGCAATGTCGAAGTCGCCACCGGAGAGGCTTTCGAGCTGGTCCGATATCTTCAGTTGCACCTCGACATGCGGGTAGCGCTCCGTAAAGCGCGAGATCAGCGGGCCCAGGTGCTTGATGCTGAACAGCATCGGCGCGGTAAGGCGCAGCGTGCCGCGCGGCTCGACCTGCAGGTCTTGCACGCGCGACATGGACTCTTCCGCCATCTGAAGAATGTGGCTGGCGGAGTCATAGAAGGTCTTGCCGATTTCCGTCAGTGCCACGCGGCGGGTGCTGCGCTCCAGCAGCTGCACGCCCATCTTCTTCTCCAACTTGGCGATCTGGCGGCTCACCGTCCCCGTGGAGATGTGCAGTTCGGCAGCAGCGCCGGAAAAGCTCGTGCACCGCGCCACACGCACGAACACGGAGATCAAGGCCAGGCTGTCTGCGTCCATAATTTATTGTTGCATTAAAGAAATAATGATTTGAATTTTTCTCTGTTGCCTTCGTTCTGTGCATCAATATACTGCCCCGAGCCCCGAGCCTTGGCGCACAAGGCTGGCCCTCACGAGAAAGCGTTAAATGAGCGAAGCGTCCACCGTCCCCATGCACACCGAGACCCGCGTGACCCACGTCGGCCGTGATGCAAAGCTGTCCAACGGACTGGTCAGCATCCCGCCGTACCGGGGCTCGACAGTGCTGTTCGACAAGGTGGAAGAGCTCCGAAACAGCAGCGGCCATCGCGCCTATGGCCGTTGGGGCACGCCCACCGGCCGCGCGCTCGAATCCGGGCTGGCGCAGCTCGAAGGTGGATCCAACGCGATGCTCACGCCGTCGGGTTTGTCGGCCATCACCACGGCCCTGCTGGCCAGCGTGAAGCCCGGCGACAACATCCTGATGGTGGACAGCGTCTACCCGCCGGTGCGCAGCTTCTGCGAGAACGTGCTCAAGAAGATGAACGTGAGCACCACGTACTACCCACCGCTGGTCGGTGCCGGCATCTCCGAACTGATCCAGCCCAACACGTCGGTCGTCTACACCGAATCGCCGGGCTCCGGCACGTTCGAGGTGCAAGACATCCCCGCCATCTGCGAGGCCGCTCACGCGAGGGGCGCCCGCGTGCTGATGGACAACACCTGGGGCACCGCGCTGCTCTTCCCTGCGCTGGAGCATGGCGTGGACCTGTCCATCCACTCGCTGACCAAGTACGTGGTGGGGCATTCCGACGCGCTGCTGGGCGTGATCGTTGCGCGCACCCGCGAGCTCTATCTCGATGTGCGCGCGTTCCACGGCGCCCTGGGCCTGACGGTGTCGCCCGACGACGCGTTCCTCGGGCTGCGCGGCCTTCGCACACTGGCCGTTCGGCTTCGCCAGCACCAGGAGAACGCGATGCAGGTCGCCCAATGGCTACGCGAACAGCCGCAGGTCCGCGAGGTGCTGTACCCCGCGCTCCCGGGCGCGCGAGGCCACGAGCTATGGAAGCGCGACTTCAAGGGCGCCAGCGGCCTGTTCGGCGTGGTGCTCAAGCCGGCGTCCGAGGCGGCCGTGGTCGCCATGCTCGACGGCATGCATCTGTTCAAGATGGGCTTCAGCTGGGGTGGCTTCGAGAGCCTGGTCATCCCGGTCAAGCCAGGCGGCTACCGCGTGAGCACGCCCCTCGCCGCGGGCGATGTGTGCCTGCGGATCCACGTGGGGCTCGAGCACCCGCAAGACCTGATCGCTGACCTCGACGCCGGCCTGAAGCGGCTGGCGACCCACCCAGGCTGACGCTCCCGACGGCGCGCAGCGAATCGACTTTTCAAACAACAACTCCCGAGACAAAACAGATGAAGACAGTGATCCAAACGATGTCCATGGGCGCGGCTGCCGCGCTGCTCGGCCTGGCCGCCAGCGCCGCGCACGCGGACCAACTCGACAGCATCAAGTCGGCCGGCTCCCTCAAGTGCGGTGTCGGTTCGCAGTACAAGCCCTTCTCCTTCGTGCAAGACCCGAAGACGCGCAAGTTCGTCGGCTACGACGTGGACATCTGCGAGGCCGTTGCCGCAAAGCTCGGCGTGAAGCCCGAACTGGTCTTCATCACGGGCGCCACCCGCGTCACCGACCTGCAGTCGGGCCGCACCGACATCGCGCTGGCCAACCTGACCCACACGCCCGAACGCGCACAGCTCGTCGACTTCAGCAGCAACTACTTCGCCTCCGACGTGAAGGTGATGGTGCCGGCATCGTCGTCCATCAAGAGCTTCGCGGATCTCACGGGCAAGCGCATCGCGGGCATCAGCGGCTCCAACCACGAAGTGAAAGTGCCCAAGGTCATCACGGGCGCGGACCTGAAGGTCTTCCCTTCGCCGGCCAACGCCTACCTGGCGCTGGAACAGGGCAAGGTGGAGTCGATGGTGGGCGACGAGACCACGCTCATCGGCCTGATCGGCGCGCAGCAGGGCAAGTGGCGCATCCTCGATCAGCCGGTGGATACGCAGCAGATCGGCATCGGCGTGCGCAAGGGTGAGCCACGCATGCTCGCGGCCGTGAACGACACGCTGGCCGACCTGGAGAAAGCCGGCAAGGGCTCGCAGATCTTCGACCAATGGTTCGGCAAGGATTCCGAATTGAAGATGAAGCGCAGCTTCACCTTCGCGCCTTACAAGCAGCTCTGATTCAGCGCGGGAAATGGCTGGGTTCGTGGACGCCCTGGCATCCATCGACTGGGGTGTGATGTTCCGCCCCGAGTACCGGGGCATGTTGCTCAAGGGCATCGAGTACACGGTGGGCCTCGCGGTCGGGGCCATCGTGGGCGGGCTGCTGCTCGGCATGGTGGTGGCCTTCGGGCGGCTGTCGTCTTCACGCTGGTTCCGGGGACCGGCCACCGTCTACGTGGAACTGGTGCGCACCATTCCGCTGCTGGTGCATGTGATGTTCTGGTACTTCGCCGTGCCTGAGATGCTGCCCGACGAACTCAAGCGCGCGCTGTACCAGCACGACGTGGGTTTCTACGCGTCGCTGGTGGCGCTGATCCTGTACGGGGCGGCCTTCATCTCCGAAGACATCCGCAGCGGCATCCGCGGCATCGCGCAGGGGCAGGCCGAGGCGGCCAACTCGCTGGGCTTCGGGTTCTTCGACACCTTCCGGCTGGTCATCCTCCCGCAAGCGCTGCGCTCCATCGTGCCGCCGCTGCTGGGGCAGGCCATGAACATCACCAAGAACACCACAGTGGCGTTGATGGTCGGCGTGGGCGAGCTGGCATTCGTCACCCGCGCGGTGAACGACGCCTCGTTCCTGAGCGTGGGCGTGTACGCCTTCACGACGGTCTTCTTCCTGCTGATTGCCATCGTGCTGACCGCGCTGGGCAAGTGGTATCAGCGCCGTTATCCCGCGAGGTAAGACGCGATGTGGGAGATCCTGGAAACCTATTGGGTGCAGCTGTTGATCGGCTACTACCCCGATGGCCCGCTGGGCGGGCTGGCGATGACGCTGATCCTGGCTTTCGCGGGCCTGCTGCTGGCGATGCCTGCGGGGCTGACGGTGTGCCTGGGCCTCATCAGCCCATGGAAGCCGCTGGCGCGGTGCGTGGAGCTGTTCGTGTTCTACATGCGCAGCGTGCCGCTGATCGTGCACCTGCTGTGGGTCTACTTCCTGCTGCCGCTCGTGATCAAGGGCGCGCCGCTATGGCTGGTGGTGCTGGTGGTGATGACGTTGTTCAACGGCGCCTACCTCTCGCAGACCATTCGCGCCGGCATCGAGGCCCTGCCCAAGGGGCAGTACGAGGCGGCGCGTTCGCTCGGCCTGCCGCACGGACGGGCCATGCGCCACGTGATCCTGCCGCAGGCCTTGCGCAACATGCTGCCGAGCATCGTCAGCCAGTTCGTGCTGCTGATCAAGGAAACGGCGCTGGGTTCGGTCATCGGGCTGCACGAGATGACGCTTGAGTTCATGGGCCTGAACGACACGCTCGGCGACAAGGCCATCCCGATCTTCACGCTGCTGGGCATTTCCTACTTCGCACTGTGCTATCCGCTCACGCTGCTGGGCCGCTATGTGGAACGGCGCTTTGCCGGTCCGGGCCGCGGCACGACCGGCGCCTCGGCGCAGGCCTGATCCATCACAAGATTCACAAGAGCAACGATGTCAGACAAACCCGTATCCATCGCTTTCCAGGGCGTGAGCAAGCGCTTTGGCGACAACCCGGTCCTGAAGAACATCTCCATCGATTTCCGCCAGGGCGAGGTGGTCGTGATCTGCGGCCCTTCAGGCTCGGGCAAATCGACGCTGCTGCGCACGATCACGCGGCTGGAGAGCATCGATTCCGGACGCATCCTCATCGAAGGCAAGGAGCCCGGCCACTCGGCAAGAGACGTGAACGCCATGCGCCAGCGCGTGGGCTTCGTGTTCCAGAGCTTCAACCTGTTCCCGCACCTGACGGTGATGGACAACCTCTGCCTGGCACCGCGCCATCTGCTCAAGCTGTCCGACAAGGAAGCGAAGGAGCGCGCCATGGCCCTGCTCACGCGCGTGGGGCTGGCGTCGAAGGCCGATGCGTCGCCCAGCCAGCTCTCGGGCGGCCAGCAGCAGCGCGTGGCGATCGCGCGCACGCTGGCCATGGAGCCGCCCATCATCCTGTTCGACGAGCCCACCAGCGCGCTCGACCCCGAGATGGTGGGCGAGGTGCTGGCGGTGATGCGCCAGTTGGCCGGCGAGGGCATGACGATGCTCTGCGTGACGCACGAGATGGGCTTCGCGCGCGAAGTGGCTGACCGCGTCGTCTTCATGGCCGACGGCCAGATCGTCGAAGACGCCTCGCCCCTGCAGTTCTTTTCCGCCACGCGCAGCGCCCGCGCGAAGGCTTTTCTTTCGGAAGTCCGCCATGCCTGAAAACACCACACCCACGACCGACGGTGCCGCCCTCACCGACCACCTTTTCCGCCTGCTGCGCCTGAAGACCACGCCCGTGGGCATCCAGATGTTCGAACGGGCGGAAGACATGGAGGCGGTGCCCAAGATCCGCCGCCCCAATGGCGCCATCTACACGACCGACCAGATCATCGGCCAGGCCGCACGTCTCGGCTTCACCGTCGGCATCACCGCGGCCGACCTGGTAGGCGCGCAGTGCGCCGCCGTGATCGGCCTGGCGCCGCAGGACGAGGAGTGGCAGGCCGGCAAGCCCTTCGCGGGCGTGTGGTTCGCCACCGAGGCCGACGCCGCCGCGCACCAGCGCGCCATGCAGTGCGTGCCCTACGGCCGCTACAAGGCGATGGCCGTCTCGCCCTTGTCCAGCGGGCGGCTCGATCCCGACATCTGCCTGGTGTATGCGAATCCCGCGCAGATGATCCTTCTCATCAACGGCCTGCAATGGTCGGGCTACCGCAAGCTCGAATGGGGCGCGGTCGGCGAATCGGCCTGTGCGGACTCCTGGGGTCGCGCGCTGGCCACCGGGGAGCCGAGCCTGTCCCTGCCCTGCTTTCCAGAGCGGCGCTACGGCGGCGTGCCCGATGACGAGATGCTCATGGCCCTCAAGCCAGATGATCTGGCGAAGGCCCTGGAAGGCCTCGCCGCACTGGCGCGCAACGGCCTGCGCTACCCCATCCCACCCTACGCGGTGCAATCGGACGTGCGTGCCGGCATGTCGGTGAGCTACGGCAAGAAGTAATCCATGACGACCCCTACCGAACAGACCCAGGCGGGCATCCGCGCCATCCTCAATCCGCGCTCGATCGCGTTCATCGGTGCATCGGACGACATCGTGAAGTGGGGAGGCGTGCTGCTGCATGTGCTGCGCAAGTTCAACTACGCCGGCGCGATCTATCCCGTCAACCCGAAGGCCGAGACCATCCAGGGCCTGCGCGCCTATCGCAGCATCGGCGAGATCGGACAGCCCATCGACCTGGCGGTGATCTCCATCGGCGTGGATGCCGTGGAGCAGGCCATGCACGACTGCGCCGCGGCCGGCGTGCGCGCCGCGATGGTGGTCACTTCGCAGTTTGCCGAATCGGGCGCCGAGGGTGCGGCCAAGCAGGAGCGCGTGCTGGCCGTGGCGCGGCAGGCGGGCATCGCGATGATCGGCCCCAACTGCATGGGCGTGCTCAATGCCAACGAGAACATGGCGCTGCTCAATTCGACCGCGCTGGTGGAGTACTTCGACGAGATTCCGCGCGGCCGCATCGGCGTGGTGAGCCAGAGTGGTGCGGTGGTCGGCGCGATGATCGCGCGTGCCGGCTTCGTGGGCGCGGGCTTCAGCAGCTGCGTGTCGCTGGGCAACCAGGCCGACCTGGAGATCTGCGATTTCTTCGACTACCTCGTCGACGACCCGGCGACCGACGTCATCTGCCTGTACATGGAAAGCGCCCGATCGGTGGAGCGCATGCTCGCCGTTGCGCGACGCGCGCGTGCAGCGGGCAAGCCGGTGCTGATCACCAAGGCCGGCCGCACGCCGCACGGCCAGAAAGCGGTGGCATCGCACACGGCCAGCATGGCCGGGGCCTACGACACCTTCCTCGCGCGCTGCCGCAACGAGGGCATCCTGGTGCAGACGGACGCGCTGCAGATGTTGCTCACGGCGCAGGCGCTGCAGGCCTTCTCGTTGCCGCCCACGGCTGGCGTGGCGATCTTCAGCGGTTCGGGCGGGCAAGGCGCATTGGGCAGCGATGCGCTGTCGGACTACAACCTTGCCCCCGGCGAGCTGAGCGCGGCCACGCGCAACGCGCTTTCGCCGTTCTTCACCGAAAGCAACCAGCAGTTGCCTTACGACCTGGGTGCGGCAGCTTCCGGCCCCGGCAAAGGCCGCCCCGACCTGCTGGCGGGTTCGATGGAACCCATCTTTGCCGACCCGGCTGTCGGCGCCTGCGTCTACCTGATGACGCCCCAAGGCGGGATGGACGGCATCGCGAAGCTGTTCACCGAACTGGGCCGCAAATACGGCAAGCCTGCGCTGCTGGCGAATTGCGCCAGCGGCATCACTGAGAACATGCGGCAGGCGCTGCTCGGACTCGGCGCGCCCTTTTTCCCGAGCCAGCACGAAGCCTTCCTGACCCTGCGCGACCTCGAGTGGCTGCGCAACTATGGCGGCCCCGATGCGGCGCAAGAGCTTCCCGCGCTTTCCGCGCAGCTGAAAGCCTTCACGCAAGCGCTGCCGGAAGGCATGCAGGACGAAGACACGAGCAAGGGTCTCCTGGCACTGGCGGGTATCGACGTCGCGGCAGGCGAACTGGCGGTCGATGCCGCTGCAGCCGTGAACATCGCCGGCAAGCTGGGCTATCCGGTGGTGCTCAAGATCGTGGCTGACGGCGTGACGCACAAGAGCGACATGGGCGGCGTGCAGCTCAACCTGCGCGATGCAGACGCCGTGCGCACTGCTTTCGCGCGCATCCGGAGCGCCGCCGCGGAACTACCCGATGCGATGTTCCGCGGCTGCCTGGTGCAGCCCATGATCCAGGCGGAGTCCGAACTCATGATCGGCACCTTGTACGACCCGGAGTTCGGCCCCTTCCTGCTGATTGGCGCGGGCGGCACGCTGGTCGAGTTGATGAACGACACGGCGCTGCTACCCGCACCGGCCAGCCTGAAAGCCATCGAGCACGCGATCCGCGGACTGCGCTGCTTCCCGCTGCTGGACGGCTATCGGGGTCGCGCTCGCGCCGACCTCGACCAGCTGGTTCAGATCGCGCACCGTGTATCGCTGCTGGCAGCCCAACTGGGCGCACGCATGCCCGAAATGGACATCAACCCGCTGGCCGTGCAGGGTGATCGCGCTGTCGCGCTGGACGCACGCGTGCGCTGGTCTCCGAAGGCTTAGTACTCCCAGAAGATCCGCTGCAGTTCCTTGGTGTCGTTGGTCTTGGTCAACGCCACCATGGTCAGGATGCGCGCCTTCTGCGGGCGCAGGTCGTGCGCGACGACCCAGTCGTACTTGTCGTCAGGCTGCTCGGCATTGCGGATCACGAAGCCGTCCGGCACGCGCGAGCTGCGGACCACGATAGTGCCGTCGGAGCGCACCTTCTGCAGCACCGGCACGATGCGGTCGGCCACGGAGCCATTGCCGGTACCGGCATGGACGATGGCCTTCACGCCGCTCTTGGCGAAGGCGTCGATGGCGGTCGAAGGCACGCTCTGGTAGCCGTAGACGATCTCGACCGCGGGCAGCGCGGTGATGGTGTCGATGTCGAATTCCGACTGCATGGTGTGACGCTTGACCGGGGCGCGGAACCAGTAGTTCTTGCCCTCGACGATCATGCCGAGCGGGCCCCACTGGCTCTTGAAGGCCTCGGTCTTGATGTTGACCGTCTTGGCGACATCACGGCCGGACTGGATCTCGTCGTTCATCGTGACGAGAACGCCCTTGCCCATCGCGTCCTTGCTGGCAGCGACGTTGACTGCGTCGAACAGGTTGAGCGCGCCGTCGGCCGACAGTGCGGTGCCCGGGCGCATGGAGCCGACCACGATGATCGGCTTGTTCGTATGCACGGTGAGGGTCAGGAAGTAGGCGGTTTCTTCGAGCGTGTCGGTGCCGTGGGTGATGACGATGCCGTCGACATCCGCCTGCTTCGACAACGCCGAGACGCGCTTGGCGAGGATCATCAGGTTGTCGTTGGTCAGGCTTTCGGAGGCGACCTGGAAGACCTGTTCGCCGCGCACGTTGGCGACTTTCGACAGCTCGGGCAGACCGGCGATGAGCTTGTCCACCGGCACCTTGGCCGCTGAATAGGTGGCGCTGTTGACGGCCGATGCGCCCGCGCCCGCGATGGTGCCGCCGGTCGCGAGGATGACGACATTGGGCAGGGCCGCCTGTGCGTGCGCGATGGCACTGGCGGTGATCAACGCGGCCGCGCCCGCGAATGCGCGAAGTCTGGAAGCAAAGTACATGGAAGCTCCTTTGACAGTTGTGTGACGAAGCGGGCGAGACGATAGCCAAACCACACCGCCGCGGCACATGCACGCAATGCCAAGCTCGCATGCCGTCATGCGGCCAGCTCAGCAAGCATGCGACGGCGGGTGGATTCGGGCAAGCGCTACCATCGCCGACGCGATGACCGACACATCCACCTCCGCCTCCGTGAGCCCCCAGCAGATGCCCGCCCCATTGGGGCCGTTGTCACGCGCACGGCCGGGGCGCGAGCGCATCATGGCTGCCATCCGGGCCGCGGCGATCGAGGAATTCAGCCTGCACGGGCTGAAAGGAACGTCGACGCAGGCCATCGCGGCGCGCGCCGGGCTCACGAAGCCGCAGCTCCACTACTACATCCCCGGCAAGGAGGAGTTGTACGAAGAGCTGCTGATGCAGGTGCTGCACGACTGGAAGGTGGTGTTCGACTTCCAGGAAAACGCGAACGACCCCGGTGCGGTGCTGGCCGACTACATCCGCAAGAAGCTGGACCACGCCTTCGACAACCCGGAGATCTCGCGCATCTTCACGCGCGAAGTGCTGGACGGCGGGCGCAACCTTGAGCAGTACTGGCCCAACGCGCGCTCCTGGACGCAGAAGAAGGTCGACATCATCAACGGCTGGATCGCGCGCGGGCAGATGCGTCCGCTCGATGCACGCCTGCTGTTGATGCACATCTGGGCGATGACCCAGAGCTATGCCGACTACGCGCTGCAGACGCGCGTGATGCTGGGTCTGCCGCCCGATGCGCCGCTGGACCGCGAGCCGATCGCGCGCGAGCTGGTCGCCTTCGTGCTGGGCGGGTGCGGCATCAAGGCCTAGCCCCGATGTCGACAACGACCCTGCCGCCCGCCTGCCCGCCGGTCACAAGAGCGTGGGCGTCGCCTGCCTGATTCAGCGTGAATCTCTGAGGGCTCACGAGCGGGTGGAGCTGACCCGCATCAACCAGCTTGGCGACCTGGGCCAGGATCTCTCCGTGGTGGGCGCGGCCCTTGCGGCTGAGCATCGGCATCAGCGTGAACACGCCGGAATAGGTAGCCCCGCGGAAAGACAGCGGCGCCAGCGAGTGGGTGCCCCAGCCCAGCGCGCTCACGACGTGGCCGGTGTACGGGCGTACAGAAAGGAAAGACGCATCGAGCGTGGCACCACCAACCGTGTCGTACACCACGTCGAACCCCTCGCCTGCCGTGTGCGCTTGCACGTAGTCAGCAGGGGTCGAGGACGTGTAGTCGATCGGTGTGGCACCCAACGAACGCACGACATCGAACTGCGAGGGCTTTGCAGTCGCGTAGAGGTCGGCACCGAAGGCGCGCGCAATTTGGATGGCCACGTGACCGACGCCGCCCGCTCCGCCATGAACGAGGACTTTGTGACCGGCGCCCGTGCGAGCACGATCAATCAAGCCTTCCCAGGCCGTGATGGCAACCAGCGGGAGTGCGGCGGACTCCCGCAGCGACAAGGTCTTCGGTTTGTGCGCGAGGAGGTCCTCGTCTACCGCTGCGTATTCGGCCAAGGTGCCCTGCAGGCCGCCCACGCCGCCGACGAGGCCGTACACCTCGTCGCCAACCTGGAAGCGAGTGGCGCCGGCGCCCACCTGGACGACCACCCCAGCCATGTCCATTCCAAGAATCGCAGGAAGGGGGTGCCTGGCATGCGCCGCTACCCCGGCGCGAATCTTGGTGTCGAGCGGGTTGACGCCGCTGGCGCCGATACGCACCAGAACATGTCCCCCCGGAATATCCGGGACGGGGCGGTCGATGATTTCGAAGGCGCCGTTTGTCTCGCGGACAACGGCGGCCTGCATGGTGGTGTCAACAAGCGAGCTGGGCATCGGGACTTCCTCATGAAAGGTGGTGAATCCAAGACCTCACTTTGGGGCCTTCATCCCTGCATGTAAATTCACAGGATTGAACTCAATCCATTCATTTATGAATACCTCCATGGACTGGAGCGATGTCCGCATCTTTCTGGCGATCGCCCGGGCGGGCTCGTTGAGTGGCGCTGCGCAACGCTTGGGGATGTCTCAGCCAACGATGGGGCGCCGCATACGGGCCCTGGAAGAATCGACCGGCCAGACGCTGTTCCAGCGCGGGCGCGAAGGCTTTCAACTCACGGATGAAGGCGCCTCGATCCTCCTGCGTGCCGAGCGGATGGAAGAAGAGGCGCTCGCCATCGAACGACAACTTGCAGGGCATGCCGTCGAACTCCAGGGTCTTCTTCGGGTTTCGTCTTCGGACTGGTTCGGGCTGCATGTTCTCTCGCCCATCGTTGCCCGATTCGTTGAGATCCACCCGGGCGTGCGCGTCGATCTTGTGACCGACTCGCGCTTTCGCGACCTTGCCCGGAGGGAAGCCGAGCTGGTCTTTCGCATTCAGCCTTCGGAGAGCCCGGAAGTCGTCCAGCGGCGGCTCATGCACATGACTTACGCGCTGTACGGTCCAGCGGGGATGAATCCGCCGAAGGCAGGCGATGGCGCGGGCACCAGGCTCATCACGTTGGATGCGGAGTTCGAAGACCTTCCGGACGTGCACTGGCTTCGGGCTACTTTTCCTGCAGCGACCTTCGCGCTAGGCAGCAACAACCGCGATGTGCAGGCGCGCACGTGCGCACTGGGGGCCGGTTTCGCCGTGTTGCCAACTTTGCTGGGCGACCAGTTTCCCGGTATCGAGAGGCACGACATCCACCCGCATCCCCCGGGCCGGGACGTCTGGTTTGCCTATCACCGTGACCTGCGTGGACTGGCACGCCTGCGCGCATTCCTGGATCTGGTCATCGCGAGCATCGGCGACGGGACAAGTTGATGTCGTCGCGAACTGCCACCGCATAGGCCCAATCCCTTTTCAACGATCGCCTCCCGCTTTTGGTGCGGGCCGGGTTGGCACGTCGCTTGCGTAACTTGACCACTTGCTCTGATTAAGCGGTCAACACACCATGCGAGTGCTCGTCGTCTACTGCCATCCGGTCGAAACCAGCTTTCATGCAGCCTTGCATGAGGAGGTGGTTCGCAACCTGCGCGCCGCCGGGCACGAGGTCGACGACTGCGACCTGTACGCCGAGGGCTTCGATCCGGTGCTGTCGCGCGAGGAACGGCTCGGCTATCACGAGGTGCCGAGCAACCAGATTCCGCTCAAGCCCTACGTCGAGCGGCTGCAGTGGGCCGAAGGCATCGTGTTCTGCTTCCCGACGTGGTGCTTCGGGCTGCCGGCGATGCTCAAGGGCTACTTCGACCGGCTCTTCATGCCGGGCGTGGCCTTCGACCTGAGCGACCCGCAGAACGTCAAGCCGATGCTGACGAACATCCAGCGCATCTCGGCGGTGGTGACCTATGGGCGGCCGCGCTGGGTCGCCTGGTACATGGGCGACCCGCCGCGCAAGATCGTCACGCGCTACATGCTGCGCCTCACGGGCAAGCAGGCGCGGGTGGACTACCACGCGCACTACCACATGAACGTCGCGACCGAGCCGCAGCTCAAGCGCTTCCTCAAGCGCGTGGGCAGCGCGATGGCGCGCTTTGCCTGATCGCATCCCTTCGCCTCACAGGAACACCTTCATGCTCCACGGCTACATCCCACCCCACCGCTTCCTGCCCTATCTGAGCTGGACCGAGATCGACGCGCTTCCCGATCGCGAGAACACCGTGATCGTGCTGCCCTGCGGTGCGATCGAGCAGCAC
Organism: Variovorax sp.; assembly: GCA_017744935.1. Lineage (GTDB taxonomy): Bacteria > Pseudomonadota > Gammaproteobacteria > Burkholderiales > Burkholderiaceae_C > Variovorax. Next base: position 13,369 of record JAGIAI010000048.1, on the reverse strand, counting down.
GGGCCGCATCTGCCGTGCTCGGTCGACAGCGTCATCTCGTGCGGGGTGATGGGCAAGGCGCTCGAGCGTCTGCCCGCCGAGGTGCGCGCCTTCGCGCTGCCGACGATCACCTACGGCAAGTCGGAAGAGCACCTGCACTTCCCGGGCACGATGACGTTGACCGGCACGACGCTGCTGTCGACGGTGATCGAGATCGGGGAGTCGGTGTATCGCTCGGGCTTTCGCAAGCTGTTGTTCGCCAACGGGCACGGCGGCCAGCCCCAGGTGCTCGAAATGGCAGCGCGCGAACTGCGGCTGCGTCATGGCGATTTCGTGGTCGTGCCGCACGGCGTCTCGCGCCTGCCGAGTGCCGCGAGCAAGCAGGTGAGCGAGCAGGAGAAGCGCCTCGCGATGCATGCGGGCCACTCCGAGACCGCGCTGATGCTGGCGCTCGCACCGGAAACGGTCCACATGGAACGCGCGGCCGCCAACTTCCCGCCGCCCTTCCCGATCAAGCTGCTCTCCGCGGACGGCCGCCCCGCCTGCGCATGGACCGCACGCGACTTCGGCCCGAGCGGCGTGATCGGCGACCCGACCAGCGCGACGCGCGAACAGGGCGAGGAAATCCTCAGCACGCTGGCCGACAGCTGGGTGCAGGCACTGACCGAGCTTTACGCCTTGCGCTGGGTGGTGCGCGACGAACCCACCTGGGGGCGCGGCCACGAGCAGGGCTTCATCCAGTCGGCCCAGCCTGCATTCAGCGGCTGATGCGGCCCGAGGCTCATTCCTTGCATCGACACGTTCCGTCCACTTCTTTCCCCACCTCGAAGGTCCTCACCATGCGCCAACACTTCGCTCCTACCCTCGGTCGTCTTGCCGCCGCAGCGGCCCTCGCCATCGCGGCGACTGCGCCCGCCCACGCGCAGGACAAGTTCGTCTACATGACCAACTGGTACGCGCAGGCCGAGCACGGCGGCTTCTACCAGGCGGTGGCGCAAGGCATCTACAAGAAATACGGGCTGGACGTGACCATCAAGATGGGCGGCCCGCAGGTCAACATCACGCAGATGATGGCCGCCGGCCAAGCCGACTGCATCATGGGTTCGAGCGACATCCAGATGATGCAGGTGCGCGAAGGCGGCGTGCCGGTCGTCAACGTCGCAGCCTTCTTCCAGAAGGACCCGCAGGTGCTCATCGCGCACGATGACGTGAAGAAGTTCGAAGACCTGAAGGGCAAGACGATCCTGATCGGCTCGCAGGCCAACCGCGGCTACTGGCCGTGGCTGAAGGCGAAGTTCGGCTTCACCGACGAGCAGACGCGGCCGTACACCTTCAACATCCAGCCCTTCGTCGCGGACAAGAACACGGCGCAGCAGGGCTACCTCACCTCCGAGCCCTACGCGATCCAGAAGGCAGGCGTGAAGTCGACGGTGCTGATGTTCAGCGACTTCGGATTCCCGTCGTATGCGACCACCGTGTCGTGCATGGACAAGACCGTGAAGGAGCGCCCCAAGCAGGTCGCCGCCTTCGTGAAGGCATCGGCGGAAGGCTGGAAGAGCTATCTCGCCGATCCGGCGCCCGCCAATGCGCTGATCAAGAAAGACAACCCCAACATGACCGACGATCAGCTCGCCTACAGCGTCGCGAAGCTGAAGGAAATGAACATGGTCACCGGCGGCGATGCGCAGACGCAGGGCATCGGCGTGATCACCGATGCACGCACGAAGGCAAGCTATGACTTCCTCGTGTCCGCCAAGCTACTCGACCCCGCGAAGGTCGAGATCGCCAAGACCTACACCACCGAATTCGTGAAGAACGCGAAGGTCCTGCCCTGACACACCGGAGGCCCGCGCGCCGGGCCTCCTCTCGAAAGGCTTTGCATGAACGAACCCGAAACCGCCACCTACGACCTGCCGACACGGGTCGCATCGACGCCCGCCGTCGAAGTGCTCTCGGCGGAAAAGACCTATCCGAACGGCACGCGGGCGTTGATGCCCGTGGACCTCACCATTGGCGAAGGCGAGTTCGTCACGCTGCTCGGCCCATCGGGATGCGGCAAGAGCACGCTGCTGAAGATGGTCGCCGGCATGCTCGAACCCACCGACGGCCGCCTGAAGGTGTTCCGCAAGCCGGTGCAGCAGATCGAGTCGAGCGGCCGGCGCATGGCTTTCGTGTTCCAGTCGCCCACGCTGATGCCGTGGGCCAGCGTGCGCACGAATGTGCGCCTGCCGCTGGACCTCGCCGGCGTGCCGCGCAAAGAAGCGGAAGGGCGTGTCTCGGAAGCGCTCGAACTGGTCGGTCTCGAAAAATTTGCTTCGTCACTGCCGCGTGCACTCTCGGGCGGCATGCAGATGCGCGTATCGATCGCGCGCGGACTCGTCACGCAGCCCGACCTGCTGCTGATGGACGAACCCTTCGGCGCACTCGACGAGATCACGCGCCACAAGCTCGACGCGGAACTGCTCGACCTGTGGCGCGAGAAGAAGCTGACGGTGATCTTCGTGACGCACTCGATTCATGAAGCGGTGTTTCTGTCGAGCCGCGTGATCATGATGGCCGCGCGGCCCGGCCGCGTGGTGGAGGAGTTCGAGATCCCAGAGCCTTTTCCACGCACGGCCGACTTCATGGTGTCGCCGCAGTTCAGCCGCTACGCGAAGAAGCTGCAGGACAGCCTGCTGCGCGCGAGCACATCGACTGACGAGGTGGCCGTATGAGCGCGATTGCACCGACAAGCCCTGCCGCCGCGTCCACCAAGGTCCGTGCCATGCCGCAAAGCCCAGCAAATCCGCAACCGAAGGTCAAGGCGAAGCGCACGCCTCTGATGCAACAGCCCCGCGTCCAGCGCATCGCGTACCCATTGCTCGTCGGCGTCGTACTGGTGGCGCTCTGGCAGGGCGTCGTGACCGCGATGGAGTTGCCGCCATACCTCGTGCCCTCGCCCTACCTGATGATGCAGACGCTGGTCAACGACTGGATGCCGCTCGGCATGGCACTGCTGGTGACGCTCAAGATCACGGTGCTGTCGTTCGTGGTCGCGACCATTGCGGGCGTGCTGATCTCGTTCCTCTTCGTGCAGAGCAAGCTGATCGAGACCGCGCTCTTCCCCTATGCAGTGCTGCTGCAGGTGACGCCAATCGTCGCTGTCGCGCCGCTCATCATCATCTGGGTGAAGAATCCGACCGCCGCGATGGTGGTGTGCGCGGCACTGGTGGCACTGTTCCCGATCATCAGCAACACCACGCTGGGCCTGCGCAGCGTGGAACCCGATCTGCAGAGCTACTTCAAGCTCAACCATGCATCGCGTTGGCAGCAGTTGGTGCGCCTGCGCATCCCTAGCGCGCTGCCGTACTTCTTCGGCGGACTGCGCATCTCCAGCGGCCTCGCGCTGATCGGCGCCGTGGTGGCGGAATTTGTCGCGGGCACCGGCGGGTCCGGCGCGGGGCTGGCTTATCAGATCCTGCAGTCGGGGTTCCAGCTCAACATCCCGCGCATGTTCGCCGCGCTGCTTCTGATTTCACTGACCGGTGTCGCGCTGTTCGTCCTGATGGCGTGGCTCACCAAACTCGCGCTCGGCTCCTGGCACGCGAGCGAACTCTCACAGGATTGAATCGATGAACGCACCCGTATCCCCGATCGAGCGACTTCACCTCGAACTGCCCGAGCTCGACTGGATCACCGACCCGAGCCGCATCGCGCGGCTGTCGCAGGACTTCGCATGGTTCAGCCCGGTGCTGGACCGGCAGCTCAAGGACAAGCGCGCCGACGCAGTCGTGCGCCCGCGCACCGAGGAAGAGATCCGATCGCTGGTCAGCGCCTGCGCGCGCATGAACGTGCCGATCACGATCCGCGGCAGCGGCACCGGCAACTACGGCCAGACGACGCCGCTCGCGGGTGGCGTGGTGCTCGACATGACCGGCTACAACGCGGTGCAGTGGGTGAAGCCTGGCGCCGCGCGCGCGCAGGCCGGTATCCGGCTTGGCGAACTCGAAAAGCAGACCAAGGCGAGTGGCCAGGAGCTGCGCTGCATCCCCTCGACCTACCGCAGCGCGACGCTGGGTGGATTGTTTGGCGGCGGCTTCGGCGGCGTGGGGTCGATCAACTACGGGCCGCTGGGTGCACCCGGCAATGTGCTCGGATTGCGCGCGATGACGATCGAGCCCGAGCCGCAGATCGTCGAACTGCGCGGCGCCGAGGCTCTGAGCATGCATCACTTGTGGGGAACGAACGGGCTGGTGCTGGAGCTCGAAGTCGCGCTGGCGCCTGCGCATCCGTGGCTCGAAAGCCTCGTAGTCTTCGATGCCTTCGACAAGGCGCTCGCCTTCGGCAATGCACTCGCGAACGCACCGGGGATCGAGAAGCGCGAGGTTGCGTTCTTTGCGAGCCCGGTGCCGGACCATCTCGCGCAGCTTGCCGAATATCTGCCGAAAGGCTGCCATGCAGTGCTGTCGCTGGTCGATGAGACGTCCGAATCCACGATGCTCGAATTGATGCAGGCACACGGTGGCACGATGAGCTATCGCAAGACGGCCGAAGAAGTGCGCAAGAGCAACCGCACGCTGATGGAGTTCACCTGGAACCACACGACGCTGCACGCGCTGAAGGTCGACAAGTCGCTGACCTACCTGCAGAGCAGCTTCGTGCCGGGCCAGCACGTCGAGCAGATCACGGCGATGGAGAAGCTCTTCGCGGGCGAGGTGCTGATGCATGTGGAGTTCCTGCGCAATCTCGATGGGCTCCTCACCTGCAGTGCGCTGCAACTGGTGCGCTTCACGTCCGAAGAGCGGCTCGATGAGATCATCCGCATGCATCGCGAGCGCGGCGTGCGGATCAACAACCCACACACCTTCATCGTCGAGGACGGAAAGGCCGGCGGCGCGCTGCCGCCGGAGATCATCGGGATGAAGAAGCGCTTCGACCCGCTGGGTCTGCTCAATCCGGGAAAGTTGCGCGACTGGCCGGTCAGCCGGTGACGGCCGCGGCCTGCATGCGACGTCGGCGCTGGGTCCACAGCGTGGCCGCAACGACGCCAAGTGCGAGCGCCCACAGCGGCCACAGGCGGAAGCGCGAGACCCAGATCGCGTAGGGCGTGAGGCCCGTGCGTCCTTCGACCTCGGCTTCGAGTACGCCACGCGTGAGCCTCGGCAACTCATGCGTCACGCGGCCGCGGTGGTCGATGACCGCAGTGGCACCGGTGTTCGTGGCGCGCACCATCGGGCGCTGGAACTCGAGCGCGCGCATGCGCGAGATCGCAAGGTGCTGGTCGATCGCGATCGAGTCACCGAACCAGGCGATGTTGCTCACGTTGAGCAGGATCGTCGGCGCATCGGCCTCATTGCGGAAGTTCGCGCCGATCTCGTCGCCGAAGAGATCCTCGTAGCAGATGTTCGGCGCGATGCGCTGGCCCTGCCAGACGAATGGCGCCTGCGCGAGGCCGCCGCTGTTGAAGTCGCCGAGCGGGATGTTCATCATCTCCGTGAACCAGCGGAATAGGCCCGGGATGAATTCGCCGAAGGGCACGAGGTGGTGCTTTTCGTAGCGATAGGGCCGCGACTCGCCGGGGCGCAAGCCAACCACCGCGTTGCTGTAGCCCGTGCGGTCGCCGAGCGGCAGTCCCACGATCGCAGCTTGGTTGCCGCTCGAATAGCGCGCAGCAATCGCATCGAGATAGCCGGGCGGCAACTGCGAAGGCAGCAGCGGCAAGGCGGTTTCCGGCGTGATGACCAGCGGCGCGGTGGCGGTCTGGAGTTGTTCGCCATACCAGCGCAGTGCCGTCGCGATGCCGCCGCCTGGGATGAACTTTTCGTCTTGGGGGATGTTGCCTTGCAGGAGCGCGATACGGAGTTGCCCGTGCGAGCGGGCTGCGTCATCGGCAGTCGTACCGCGAATGGCACCGAGTAGCGCCGGAACGCAGAGCAGGATCAACGCAAGGCCCGCGCTGATCGCGAGCGGGCGACCGTGAGCGCGGCGCAACGCAACAGCCGCCAGCGCCGCGATTGCCGCCGCGATGGCCCCAATGCCATAGACGCCGATCCACGGTGCATAGACGGCCAGAGGACCATCGACGTGCGCGTAGCCGCCAGCGCCCCACGGAAAACCGGTGAACCAGCTTCCACGCACGAGTTCCGCCACCGTCCACAACGCAGCGAAGAAGGCGGCCGAGCCCAAGGCACTTGCAGGCGCAAAAGCGACATAGAGGCCGCATGCGACGACGTAGTACAGCGCGAGGGCCGCCGATAGCGCGAACACTGCAATCGCGGCCAGCGGCGCGGGAAGCCCACCGTAGGTGTGCATCGAGATGAAGAGCCACCAGAAGGTGCCGCACAGCCAAACTGTCGTGAAGATCCACCCCAGGAACGCGCCGCTACGCCACGCGCCGCGGCCATCGGGCTTGCGCTGTCCGTCGAGCAGCCAGACGAGGGCAGCAAGCGACAGGAGTTGAAGCCACCACTGCGGCTGGCCGCTCCATGGTGCGGCGATGGAAGCCGCCTGGGCGAGGCCCGCGAGCCCGAAGCCCAGGGCGCGGATCAGCGCTTTCAATCGGCGGTGTCGTCGCCGCGCGCCGGCGAGACCTTGAACCAGCGCACCGCGCCACCCTTGGTGTGCAGCACGACGAAATCGAAGCTGCCGAGCGCATAGTGCTCGCCGCGCTTGGGCACGTGGCCCATCTCGTGGGCGATCAGGCCGCCGATGGTGTCGAACTCCTCGCCGCGGGAGCGCTCGTCGAAGTTGATGCCGAAGGCCTCGGCCACGCGCTCGATCGGCGTGTCGCCCGCAACGCGATAGGTATGGTCGGCGAGTCCGAAGATGTCGCCCTCGTCCTCGGGAATGTCGAACTCGTCCTCGATCTCGCCGACGATCTGCTCGAGCACGTCCTCGATGGTGATCAGGCCGGCTACCCGGCCGAACTCGTCGATGACCACCGCGAGGTGATTGCGATTGCCGCGGAATTCGCGAAGAAGATCGTTGAGGCCCTTGCTTTCGGGCACGAAGGTGGCGGGCCGCAGCAGCGCGCGGATGTTCAGGCCCGGAGCGCGCTGCAGCTTGAGCAGGTCCTTCGCCAGAAGGATGCCGATGATGTTTTCCTTCTCACCCTCGTAGACCGGAAAACGCGAGTGCGCGGTGTCGATGACGAGGTTCAGCAGCGTGTCGTATGGCTCGTCGATGTTGACGAGGTCCATTCGCGGCGCAGCCACCATCACGTCCCCGGCCGTCATGTCGGCCATGCGAAGCACGCCCTCTAGCATCACGCGCGATTCGGCGCCGATGACTTCGTTGTCCTCGGCGTCGGCGAGCGTTTCGATCAGCTCATCGCGCGAATCCGGGCCGGGGTTGATGAATTCCGCGAGCTTCTGGAAAAAGCTGCGCTTGTCTTCGCGTTCGGCAGGCGCGCGTTCAGGGTGTGGTTCAGCCACTGCTGGAGGGCGGAGTTGGGGAATGACAAGGATACACCCCCAGCCTCGCCCACTTCGTGTGGCTCGGGCACCCTCTGCAGGGGGCAACACCGGCGGGCCGGCGAAGCCGGTTCCGCAGTGCTTCACTACTGGGATGTCGGTTACGGGGAGGAGCGGTCGCGGGCGGCTCGGACGCCGCTGCGGATGTCCTGCAGTTCGGCCAGGAAGGCCCAGAACTGCTTGGCGCGGGTCTTGAGTTGGTAGTCGACCTGGGCGTAGTGCTGCAGGGCGATTTCACTCATGCGGCTGTCGAAGGTCGCGGCGGGCAGTTCGAGGTGGGCTTCGGATTCAGACCCGCTGCGCACGACGGTTGCACCGGCGTTTCGAGCGATCTTGAGCATGGCGGCGTTCTCGCTGAGCGCGTGGATGAACAACATGCCGACGCCTTCGTTGCGAGCGACGACCACGGCGCGCTCGAACAGGCGGGCACCGTAACCGCGACCGCGCGCGTGTTCAGCGACGGAAACGCCGAATTCGGCGCAGTCCTGCTCTTGATCAGCCGGCGGGAAGGCCAAGTGAGCCATCGCGATCAGGTCGAGTCGGCGGTTGTAGATGCCGAAGAGTTCGTCGCGCTCGAAATTGAGCCCATCGACGTAGCGCTGGACCTGCTCATCCGAAGCGGCATAGCCGAAGCGCAGGTAGCGGTCGTGGGAGGAAAGGGCAAGCAGGTGCTGCGCGATACGATCGCGCTCACGTGGTCCGATCGAGCGGATCGGAACCATCACAGGAGCGGGCGCAGCCGCCCGCGGATGCGCCTCAACCATCGGCGCCTTCAGGAACGAGCCGACGCCGAGTGAGGCTTTGAGGAGGGCCTTGGCGGTAAGCATGCCCCAAATATAAGGGTTTTCCCCTAGCCTTCAACTCCATAGGGTCGCCTTGGCGTCTCATTGGTGAACAAGTACCCGGCTTGATCGAGATTTGGCGCCGATCTGTCGCATCCGCGTTACATCGAAACAGCCGTGGACCGATTCGGGCCAAGTTTGCACGCTGGCCCGGAAGAGGTCCATCGGGTTTCTCTGTGCGTTCGGTGTTCTTCTCGGTGAAACTGAAATACTCCTCCCTGCCCCCAATCTGGAGTCAGCGCCATGAGCAACACCGACAGCACGGCCTTTACGCCTTGGGAAAACCCGATGGGCACTGACGGCTTCGAATTCATCGAGTACGCGGCGCCGGACCCCACTGCGATGGGCAAAGTCTTCGAGCAGATGGGCTTCCGGCCCATCGCCAAGCACCGCCACAAAAACGTACTGCTCTATCGCCAGGGCACGATCAACTTCATCATCAATTCGGAGCCGGATTCGTTCGCGCAACGATTCGCGCGCCAGCATGGCCCGAGCATCTGCGCGATCGCATTCCGCGTGCAGGACGCGAAAGCGGCCTACGAACGCGCGATCTCGCTCGGCGCCTGGGGCTTCGCGCCCGGTGCCGGGCCGGGGGAGCTGAACATCCCGGCCATCAAGGGAATCGGGGACAGCCTGATCTACTTCGTTGATCGGTGGCGCGGCAAGAACGGCGCGCAACCCGGCGACATCGGCAACATCGGCTTCTATGACGTCGACTTCGAAGCGCTGCCAGGCCTCACGGCCGTCGAAGCCCTCGCGCCCGAAGGCCACGGTCTGACCTACATCGACCACCTCACGCACAACGTGCACCGTGGACGCCTGAAGGAATGGGCGGACTTCTACGAGCGCCTGTTCAACTTCCGCGAGATTCGCTACTTCGACATCGAAGGTCAGGTCACTGGCGTGAAGAGCAAGGCCATGACGAGCCCTTGCGGCAAGATACGCATCCCGATTAACGAAGAGGGCAACGAGAAAGCCGGGCAGATCCAGGAATACCTGGACAGCTATCACGGCGAGGGCATCCAGCACATCGCGCTGGGCTCCCGCGACCTCAAGCATTCGGTGGATGCGCTCCGGGCGTCGGGCGTGAAGCTGCTGGACACGATCGACACCTACTACGAGCTGATCGACAAGCGCATTCCCGATCACGGCGAAGACGTGGCGGACCTGAAGAAGCGCAAGATCCTCGTGGACGGCAAGAAGGGCGCGCTGCTGCTGCAGATCTTCAGCGAGAACCAGCTCGGCCCGATCTTCTTCGAGTTCATTGAGCGCAAGGGCGACGAAGGCTTCGGCGAAGGCAACTTCAAGGCGCTGTTCGAAAGCATCGAACTCGATCAGATGCGACGCGGGATTCTGGCCGCCGCACAATAAAGCTCCATTTCATTCAAAAGGAGCTTCGCATGCGTCTGACGACTTCGCTTCGTTCATCTCTCTTCATGGTGGCTGTGGCGTTGACGTTGGGCGGATGCGCGATGCCCACACAGCAGGGTGCTTCGACGACCGCATCGCGCCTCGACGGGGTGCAGAAGACCGGGGTACTTCGGATCTGCACGCCGGGGGACTACCGCCCCTTCAGCTTCCAGAAGACCGACGCGAGCTACGAAGGCATCGATGTCGATCTCATGACCGCATTCAGTGGCAGCCTCGGTGCGAAGCCCGAGTGGATCAAGACGACCTGGGCCAACCTGCTCCCTGATCTCGCGGCGGGCAAGTGTGACATGGCCGTCGGCGGCGTTTCGGTGACGACCGACAGACAGAAGCGTGCCTTCTTCAGCGCGCCCTACATGGTCAACGGCAAGACGCCGATCGCTCGCTGCGCAGACGTGTCCAAGTATCAGACCGTGGAGCAGATCGACAAACCCGAGGTGCGAGTGATCTTCAATCCGGGTGGCAGCAATGAACGCTTCGCGCGCGCGAATTTCAAGCGCGCCAAGCTTACGCTGCACGGAGAAAACGTGACGATCTTCGACGAAATTCTTGCCAACCGCGCCGACGTCTTCGTGACCGAGTCGGCCGAGGCGATCACGCAGCAGAAGCTCAAGCCGGGCCTGTGCGCGATCAACCCCGACAAGCCACTGCAGTACGGCGAGATGGCCTGGATGCTGCCGCGCGACGACGTGGCCTTCAAGGCGTACGTCGATCAGTGGCTGCATCTGTCGCAGGCGAGCGGCGACTTTCAGCGCACGATGGATCGTTGGCTCAAGTAAACCTGGCGCGGTCGCGCAGCGCGGCATGGCTCGTGCTGTGATCTGACTCATCGAGCAGCGCCAGGGTTTCGCGCCTGACGCGCTCGACGAACGCCAATTCGACATGTCCCCGCCCCGGGATCAGGCGATTGTCCGCACCGGGCATCGTCGCGACCGAAGGAGGAAAGACGATGTTGTCGCTGTTCGAGTACCAGCAAGTGAAGGGCACTCGCCGCGCGCTGGTCTGTTCGCAGTCAATCTTCTGCAGCCACTCTCCGCCCATTCGCATTTCGCGGCCGTTAACCGTGCGCCCGAATCGTGCGAGCCAGGTGCCACGGTGCGGCGTGGCGATCGTGATGATCCGATGGACGCGTGCGCCATCAGCATTGCGCAACCACGCCCGGGCAGCCAGACCACCCATGCTGTGGCAGATCAGGAGGGGCGAGTGGCCGGACGAAGCGGTCACGCTCGCGATGGCGTCGTCAATGATTCGCGCGTAGTTGTCTATGGAGCCGAACGGCGGCTCCAGATTGACCGCGACGAAGATGCGTCCGCTTGCCCGGAGCTCGCGCAACCATGGATTCCAGAAGCCGCGGTTTCCGACGAAGCCATGAACCAATACTGCGCCTCGGCGGTTGTCGGGCTCAACCTGATCGGGGATCGACGCCCACCGGAAGGGCTGGTGCCAGCAGAACACTCGCGGCGCGATGCGACATTCGGCAAGCCAGGCGATGAAGTATTGCATGGCGGTTGCGCGCGGAAGCAGGTCGGTTGCGCCGACGCGATAGCTCGCGATGAACTCGAACGCCAGGAAGCCTGCATGGCCCACGAACAAGAGACAGAGGCCGGCGACCGCGATCACGGGTGAGCGCGTCCACCAGGCGCTCACCCAGAGGATGGCGATGAAGAGTGAACCCAACACCAACCATCGCTGTAGTCGCGCAATCATGGCCGCAACTATCGCATGCGAAGCTGTGGCACCCCAGTCTTAGGACAAGCCCCGAGGGCGCAAGGAGGCGCTCGCTTCGACAATCCGCGCCAAAGGAGATCACATGCAGAACGCTGCACGACTGAACTATCCGCCCGGTGTTCCGCACGAAGTGCACCCCGAGCAGTACCGCAATCTTGGGCAGCTTTTCGGCGAGTCGTTCACGCGCTACGCGACGCGCCCCTTCTCGGTCTGCATGGAAAGGTGGATGTCCTATGGAGAACTCGACACGTTGTCGCAAGCGATGGGGGCGTGGCTTCAGGCCTGCGGCCTCGAACCCGGTGCGCGTGTGGCCATCATGCTTCCTAACATTCCACAGTTTCCGGTCACGATGTGTGGGGTTCTGCGCGCTGGATTTACCTGCGTCAACGTCAACCCGCTTTACACCGCACGCGAGCTGGAACACCAGCTCAAGGACTCAGGCGCGACTGCGATCGTGATCCTCGAGAACTTTGCGTCGACGCTCGAACAGGTCATCGATCGAACCGCAATCCAGCATGTCGTCGTGGCATCGATGGGCGATCTTTTGGGGGGCGTGTATGGGGCATGGATCACGTTGGCAGTGCGGCATCTCGCCAAGATGGTGCCGGCCTACAAGTTGCCGCTCGGCAACGGACGAACGGTTATGCCGTTCTCTAAGGTGATCGAACAAGGTCGTGGACAGTCCTTAGCCCCCGACTCGAGCACGTTGGATTCAACTGCGTTCCTTCAATACACGGGCGGCACTACGGGCCTTTCGAAGGGCGCAGTGCTCACTCACCGGAACATCGTCGCGGCGACGCTCCAGGCAGAGGCTTGGTTCACGCCGGCGCTCGCGCGTGCCGGGGATCTCTCGAAGGTCAACAGCATTGCGGCATTGCCGCTGTATCACATCTTCGCGTTGACGCTTTGCCTGCTCGCAATCAGACAGGGCTCGCACCTCACGCTGATTCCCAATCCCCGCGATTTCGACAAGTTCATCGGCGTGCTCAAGCGGCGTCCCTTCCACATGCTGCCGGCGGTCAATACGTTGTTCAACGCCTTGCTCGTGCATCCGGACTTCAAGAACGTCGACTTTTCATCGCTCTTCGTCTCGCAGGCCGGTGGTATGGCAGCGTCGGAAGGTACGGCACGCAAATGGTTCGAGGTAACCGGCTGTCCGATGATCGAAGGCTGGGGTATGAGTGAGACCTGTGCGATCGGGACCAACAACCCCGTTTCGAATTCCACGTTCACCGGAACGATTGGGCTTCCCCTGCCGGGAATCGAGATCGCGATCAAGGATGACGAAGGGCGCTCATTGCCGGTGGGGGAGTCCGGAGAGCTTTGCATCAAAGGTCCGAACGTCATGGTCGGCTACTACAACCAGCCCGCGGAGACCACTGCTGCATTCACGCCTGACGGTTTCATGCGTACGGGCGATATCGCAGTGATGCAACCGGACGGCTATAGCCGTATCGTGGACCGGAAGAAGGACATGATCCTAGTCAGCGGCTTCAACGTCTTCCCTAACGAGCTCGAGAACGTGATCTCCCTATGCCCGGGCGTCATCGAATGCGCAGCAATTGGTGTGGCCGATGAAAAGCAGGGGGAGGCCATTAAGGTCTTCGTGGTGCGAAAAGACGCCTCGGTTACGGAAGAGGCCGTCATGCGCTATTGCCACGATCGACTGACAGGCTATAAGCGCCCTAGACACATCGAGTTTCGGGATTCGCTGCCCAAGACAAATGTCGGGAAGATTCTGCGCAGAGAACTGCGAGTACCTACGAACCATTGAATTGCACAAAAGCAGGCGATTGGCCATCGCCTGCCGAGGTGGGCCTCCAAAGCAAAAAGCCCAGCTGATTAGGCTGGGCTTTTTGAGGCTGTAAGAGCCTGACGATGACCTACTTTCACACGGGAACCCGCACTATCATCGGCGCTGAGGCGTTTCACTGTCCTGTT
>JAGIAI010000047.1 GCA_017744935.1 Variovorax sp. | reverse complement strand
AGTTCACCCCGGACGTGTTCGGCCAGTTCAACGTCACCAACATCACCAACAAGCTCTACGGCGACCAGCTGTACCCGGGCTTCGTGATTGCAGGCCAGCAGCGCACGTACATGGCCACCGTCGGCGTACGCTTCTGATTTCCTGAACCGGAAAGAGAAAGAGAGTCCGCGATGCTGCTTCATGTTCAAGGCGTTCTCACGCCGCAGGAGGTCGCCCAGGCCAAGGCGATCCTCGCCAAGGCGCCATGGGAAGATGGCCGGCTCACCGCCGGCCAGCAGTCGGCCCAGGCCAAGAACAACGAGCAGCTTCGCGAGGACTGCGACGAGACGCGGGCCGTGCAGCAACTGCTGCTGCGCGGCCTGGAGCGCCACCAGACCTTCTTCTCTGCGGCGCTGCCCAAGCAGATCTCGCCGCCGCTGTTCAACCGCTACGGCGGCGCGGCCAATGCCTTCGGCAACCACGTGGACAGCGCCGTTCGCTACCTGCGCAACGGTGCGGGCCGCGTGCGCACGGACGTGTCGTGCACGCTCTTCCTGAGCGAACCGTCTGAATACGATGGCGGCGAACTGGTGATCGAGGACACCTATGGCGAGCACCGCATCAAGTTCGCCGCGGGCGACCTCGTGCTTTACCCGGGCACCAGCGTGCACCGCGTGGAGCCGGTCACGCGCGGTGCGCGGGTGGCCAGCTACTTCTGGATCCAGAGCATGATCCGCAGCGACGAGCAGCGCCGCCTGCTCTTCGACATGGACAACCACCTGCGCCACCTGCGCAGCAAATTCGGCGAGACCGATCCGGGCGTGATCGGCCTCACGAGCACCTATCACAACCTGCTGCGCATGTGGCTCGACGTCTGAGCGACGGCGCGGCTTCCCTCTTTCAAGGTCATTCCAATGCACACATCCCTCATCACCAAGACCGCCTTCGCGGCGCTGGCGCTTTGCCTTGCAGGCGGTGCCGCCGCCCAGTACGTCAATCACGACAGCGTGAAGTGCGAGGCCATTCCCAAGGAAGAAATGAAGCCCCAGATGGAGCTTCAGCGCAAGCTGACGGGCGAAGGCTGGAAGGTGCGCCAGGTGAAGAACTTCAACGGCTGCTACGAGGTCTACGGCTTCGACGGCACAGGCAAGCGCGTGGAAGCCTTCTTCCACCCCAAGACCTTCGAAAAGGTCGGCGAAATCAAGCAGCCCGATTGAGCGCGCGCCGATGTCGAACCCGCGCGACATGGTCCGTGTGTGGGACCCTGCGCAGCGACTCCTCCACTGGGGTCTCGTGATCTCGGTCGCGCTGGCATGGTGGGCCGGTGAAGACCGGCTCGCGCTGCACGTGCGCGTGGGTTATGTGGCGCTCGCGATCGTCGCCGTCCGCACTGTATGGGGTCTGCTCGGAAGCCGGCACGCGCGGTTCTCGGACTTCGTCTCCGGTCCGCGCGAGGTGCTTGGCTACGCAAGGCGCATCGCGCGCGGGCAGGAAGAGCGTCACCTTGGACACAACCCGCTGGGCGGATGGATGGTGGTGGCATTGCTCGTCTGCGTCGCTGTCATCTGCGTTTCAGGATTTCTCTACACCACGGATGCCTTCTGGGGCGTCGAATGGGTCGAAGAGACGCATCGCGTGTCGGCATGGACGCTCGTGGGGCTGATCGCGGCGCATGTAGCGGGCGTGGTCTTCACGAGCATTCGCCACCGCGAGAACCTCGTGGCTGCCATGTTCAGTGGACGCAAGCCGGCGTCGACCCGGCGGGTGAATCACTAGCACGACGCGCAGCCGGCCCTGCGTTCAATTCCTCGTCTTTTCCGGGCATTAACATGGAGGCCTGTTTGCGAGGAGCATTTCCGTGGCGATGACTGACGACCAGATCATGAAGGTGGTGGACCGGGCGGTCGACTGCTTCCAGGGCGACCTGAATGATCTCGAGAGCGCCATCGGCATGCTGCTCATCGGTCGGCACTACGGCTGGCGCGTGGTCTTCCTGATCCACAGCCCGGCCACCATCCGCAAGTACACCAAGCTGCTCGGCCTCAAGAACCTGCGGGACGTGCTCCCCGAAGTGGGCGTGCTGGCGCACCGTTCCAACGCGTGGCGGCTGCTGGACGACGGCAAGAACTTCTGGAAGGTCGTGCGCGGGCAGATCGCCGGCATCCGCAGCTCGAAGGCCGAGCCGCCGCGTTAAGCCTGTGCCGACGCCAGCCCGCGCCGCACCCGCGCGCTCACGGCATCCACCACAACCACCAGCACGAAGGTCGCGCCGATCACGGTCGCGGCCTGCGCCTGCTGGAAGAGCGAAAGGTGAAAGTACAGCATCTGCCCCAGCCCGCCAGCCCCAACGAAACCCAACACCGCCGCGGCGCGGATGTTCATCTCCCAGCGATACAGGCCATAGGCCAGCCACTGGTGCCACGCCATCGGCAGGCTTCCGTACAGGAAGGCCGCGACCGCGCCGCTGCCGCCGTCGATCAACGCGCGCTCCGGCGCCTTGGGCAGGTTCTCCAGCGTCTCGCCGAACAGGCGCCCGAAGACGCCCGTGGTGTGCAGCGCCAGCGCGAGCACGCCCGCGAAGGGGCCGAGCCCGGCGGCCAGCACCATCAGCGTGGCCCAGACCAGCTCGGGCACGCTGCGCAACACGTTCAGCATGAAGCGCGCAGCCTGCCGCAGCGCCGGGCCGAAGCGGCCCGAAGCCGGCAACGCCAGCACCGCGCCGCCCAGCATGGCCAGCAGCGTGCCAAGCGCCGAGACCGCCAGTGTCTGCAACGCGCCCCAGGCGACCTTGGCAAGGAGGGGCCCGGAAAGATCGGGCGGGAAGAACTCGGCGACGAAGCGGCCCATCGAAACGAGCGACTCGCGCCCGAGCAGCGTGCGGAAGTCGATGGCGAGGTAGACGAAGCTCGCCACGACCGCCGCCAGGATGGCCGCCGTCGCGAGCAGGCACGCGAGGCAGGGGCCGGCGGCACGGGCGCGCTCGGAGGACGTGATCACGCGAGCCACCTTCGCAACTGTGCGCTCAATGCATCCGCGAGCAGCACCAGCAGCAGGAACACGAGGAGGATGCTGCTCGCCTCGCCGCCATTGAGCATCTTCATTGACTGGTCCATGAGCTGCCCCAGGCCCCCGGCCCCGACGAAGCCCATCACCACGGAAGCGCGCACCGCGCATTCCCAGCGGTAGACGGTGTAGGAAGCCAGTTCCTGCGCCGCAGAGGGAAGAAGGCCGTAGCACAGCGCGGCGACGCGGCCGCTGCCGGCTTCGAGCAGCGCCCGCGCAGGTCGCGTGTCGCCGGATTCCAGGATCTCCGCGTACACCTTGCCCAGCATGCCGCCGTAGGTGATCGCCAGCGCCAGCACGCCCGCCGCCGGACCGAGGCCCAGGGCACGGACGAGGACCAGCGCCCAGACCAGCTCGGGGATGGCACGCAGCGCCGCCATGATCGCGCGCACGGCTGCGCGCAGGACTTGCCCGCGTGCCCGGCCGGGTCCGGGGCCGATGCGCGAGATCGACAACGCTTGCGTGGCGACGAACGAAAGCGGCACCGCGAGGACGAAGGCGAGCGCGATGCCGGCAGTCGCCATCGCGAGCGTCTCCAGCGTCGCGCGCGCGAGCAGGCCGAGGAAGGCGGCATCGAGCGCCGGCGGCATGAAGCCCGCGAGGAAGCCGCCCATCACACGCAGCGTGGCCGGCGCGAAAAGCGCGCGCGGGTTGAACTCGGCGATGACGAGCATCGGCCACAGCGCCAGCGCAGCGACCAGCAGGTAGCCGAGTCGGCGGCGCGCGAGCGGATCGCGCGGAACGGCTGTGGGTGCGCTCATCGGCATGCGTTCGGGCGAGCGCGAAGCACGTCCACCATGGTGTTGACCTCGTGGGCTGGCGCCTGCGTCGGCAGCAGGCTCCCTTCATTGGCGTAGAGCTCCTGCAGCATCGCACGGCTGACTTCCGACGCCGGTGCATCGAAGGCCACGACGCCGGCGCGCAGGCCGACGATCCGGTCGAACCATTTCAGCGCGAGGTCGACCGCATGCAGCGAGGCGAGCAGCGTCGCGCCGGTGTTGCGGCTCTGCGCGACCAGCTCGCCTATCGCCATGTCGGCCAGCGTGGGGTCGAGCGCCGAGACCGGCTCGTCGGCGAGGATGAGTTCCGGTTGTTGATAAAGCACGCGCGCCATGCCGACGCGCTGCAACTGACCGCCCGAGAGGCGGTCGCAGCGATCGAAGAGTCGATCCGCCATGTCCAGCCGAGCAAGCGCCTCTTCGGCGCCGGCGATGTCGGAAGGCATCAGCAGCGAGCCCATCGCGCGCCAGGCCGACCAGCGGCCCAGGCGCCCCGCCAGCACCGCGGTCACCACGCGCAGCCGCGGCGGGATCGGCGGCGCCTGATGGATCAGCCCGACCCGCGAGCGCAGCGCACGGAGCGCTCCGCCCTGCAACTGCCATGGATGCTCGCCGAGCAGCTCGATGCGACCCTCGTTCGCGCGCAGGGCGGTGCCGGCGACACGCAGCAGACTCGTCTTGCCCGCCCCCGAAGGGCCGACGACCGCGACGCGCGCGCCTCGCGGAACCTCCAGCGCGACGCCATGCAGCGCACGTTGCCCATTGGGATGGACGAGGCCGACATCGTGGAGCGCCAGCGCGGCATCGACGTTCAACGGCGCGGCCTCCGTTTACTTGATGAGCCCGGCCGAGCGGGCGGCCGACTCGATGCCGTCGTAGTTCGAGGACTGGGTCGGAATGAACTTCGAGGCCCGCTGCAGCGCGAGGATTTCCTTGTGCGTCGGGTTGTTGGGGTCGAGCTGCAGGAAGGCGTCCTTGATCTTCTTCTGCACCGCAGGATCGAGGCCGGGGCGCACGGTCCAGTTGTAGTCGAAGTAAGGCGCCGTGGTCGCAAGAACGCGCACCTTGGCCACGTTCGGGTTCTTGGCTTCGACCAGCTTGTCCCACACCGAGGCGTTGAGCGCGCCGGCTTCGGCGCGGCCCGCGGCGACGAAGGCGACCGTGGCATCGTGCGCGCCCGAGTAAGCGACGGTCTTGAAGTCCTTGTCCGGATCGATACCCGCTTGCAGCAGGAAGTGGCGCGGCATCAGGCTGCCCGAGGTCGACGACGGCGCACCGAATGCGAAGGTGACGCCGCGGAGGTCCTGCAGCGTTTTCGCCTTGCTGTCGATCGGCACGATGAACTTGCTGGTGAAGGCCTCATCCTCGGCACGCTGCACGAGCGGCACGGCACCCCCTTGCGTACGCAGCCTGGCTTGCACGTAGGTGAAGCCGCCGAGCCATGCGAGGTCGATCTTGCCGGTGGCGAGTCCTTCCACCACGGCTGCGTAGTCGGTCACCGGCGTGAACTGGACGTCCATGCCGGTCTGCTGTTTCAGGTACTCGCCGAGCGGCTTGAACTTGCGCTGCAGTTCGGTCGGCGCTTCGTCCGGAATGGCCGAGACGCGAAGTACGCCGGTCTGCGCGTGGAGCTGGAGGCTTGCGCCCAGGCCCAACAGGCCGGACAAGCAGAGCAGGGTGGTCTGGAAGAGGCGTCTTTTCATGGTGCTCCGGAGTTTAAGGAAGAGAAGCCGTGCGGAAGCCAGCGAAGACGTCGTGCCGGCCGGGCTGGAAGAAGTTGCGATAGCGCGCATCGTGCAGCCGCGCGTGGGTCGCAAAGGCGCCACCGCGCAGTTCGCGGTGCTCGCCGAACCACGGCGCGGAGTAGTCGCGATACGGCCCGGGCTCGAAGCCGGGATAGGGCGCGAAGACATCGGCGGTCCACTCCCACACGCTGCCGCCCCACGCGAACCCGGAATGCGTCTGCGCGGCGTGCTCCCACTCGGCGGCGGAGGGCAGGCGACGGCCGGCCCAGCGTGCGTAGGCCTCGGCTTCCCATGCGCTCAGGTGGATCGCGGGCTGCTGCGGATCGAGCGGCCGCCATTGGTCGAACCAGCGCGTTTCCCATCCATCGTCGGCCCGGCGCCAGCGCGCCGGATGGCGGCGCGGGTGCGCGGCGCGCCATGCGCCTGCTTCGCCGGGCCAGAGTGCAGGCTCGTCGTAGCCGCCAGCCTCGACGAAGCGCACGTAGCTGCCCGCACTCACTGGCGTGGCGTCGATCTCGTAGGCGGCCAGGTCGATCGCGTGCGCATCGCCTTCGTTGTCGAAAGCAAAGCCGGGCCGTCCCTTGGGCCAGCCGATGTCCGCGCGTGTTGCCGGTATGGGGAGCGAAGGTGCTTCGACCATCCGCGGTAGCGCCACGCCGACCGGTGCGGAATAGCCGAGCGTCGCGCGCAGCCAAGCAAAGGCTTCGCAGTGCATATCCTCGTGGAACAGCACCAGTCGTTGGAAGTACAGCGATGCGTCGCTGCCATCGACATCGGCCAGTGCTGAGAGGCAGGCATCGAGTTGCGCATCGAGACGCTCGTCGAGCTCGGCGCGCGTCGGTAGCGGCGCCGACCAGCGCGCGATGTGGGGGAGGCGCGCCGAATCGAACAGCGCATCGGGCCCCGCGATGGTGGCTGGCCGCTGCGCCTGCACATAGCCTTGTCCATCGACCGTATGGGGCCCCCGCAAAACCCAGAACTCGCCGAACCACGCGAGATGGGCCAACTCCCAGGCCGTGAGATTGACGCCGGCCTGCCGTGGCACCTGCCATTGCGCATCGCTCAGGTCGAAGGTCCAGGCGCGCGTGCGGGCGCGGGATTCGCGCAGGGCCGCCGCCAAGGCCTCGCCAGCCAGTGAACGCGGATCAGATGCCATGGTCTTGCGCGCCAGAGCGCCCTGCCAGAATCGCGGGATGGGCAAGCCGCACGTCCTCATTGTTTCGCCAGCCCTGGCCGATGCCAACAACGGCAACTGGCGCACCGCTGCGCGCTGGGGGCGCTTCCTTGCCCCTGTGGCCGACGTGCGGATCGCGCAAAGCTGGGAGGGCGAAGCCTGCGACGCCATGATCGCGCTGCACGCGAGGCGCTCCGCCGACTCGATCGCACGGCTGCGCGCAGCGCGGGCGGACGGCCCGATCGCGCTGGTCCTGACCGGCACCGATGTGTACCGGGACATCGCCGACGACAGTTCTGCGCAACATTCGCTGCAGTGTGCCAGCCAACTGGTCGTGCTGCAGCCCGATGCGCTGGACCGGCTCGGCGCGGCCGAACGCGCCAAGGCGCGCGTGATCGTTCAGTCGGCGAGCGCTTGGCGCCGGCGGCTTTCTGCAACACGCGTCCAGCTCGTGGCTGTGGGTCATCTGCGTCAGGAGAAAGACCCGGCCACGCTCATGGCTGCCGCACGCCGCCTGCCCGCCGGCACGCCCATCCGCATCGTCCACATCGGCGAAGCGCTTGCGCCCGAGCTTGGCGAGGCCGCGCGCCGGACCATGGCCGAGTGTCCGCACTACGAGTGGCTCGGCGGGCTGCCGCGCGACACGGCGCGTCGCTGGATCGCCCGTGCCCATGCGCTCGTGCACATGAGTCGCCTGGAGGGCGGCGCGCAGGTGGTGATCGAGGCCGTCCGATCTGGCGTGCCGGTGCTGGCCAGCCGCATCGGAGGCAATCTCGGCCTGCTGGGCGAGGACTACGCGGGTTGCTTTCCCGTCGGCGACGATGCAGCACTTGCGGCGCTCATGGAGCGCTTCGCGGCCGATCCCGACTTCGCCGCCCGGCTATCGGCGCAGTGCGCGCTGCGCGAGCCCGGCTTTCGCCCCGAACACGAACGCAGGCTTGTGCGGCAGCTCCTGCACGATCTGCTGGCGCCACCATAATTCCTCGCAACGCCTGAAAGCAGAAGGTTCTTCCATGAACGATCGAAGCCCCACTCCCTTGTCCCAAGCGCCGGCGATCCGGCTCACCAGTTTTTCGCACGGCGGCGGCTGCGGCTGCAAGATCGCCCCCGGCGTGCTCTCCGAGATCCTCCAGAAGAGCGGCAGCGGCCTGATCCCGCCCGAACTGCTGGTCGGCATCGAGACGGCCGACGACGCGGCGGTCTACAAGCTCAACGACGAGCAGGCGCTGATCGCGACCACCGATTTCTTCATGCCGATCGTCGACGACCCGTTCGACTTCGGCCGCATTGCCGCGACGAACGCGATCAGCGACGTCTATGCGATGGGTGGCACGCCGATCATGGCGCTCGCGCTGGTTGCGATGCCGGTCAACCAGTTGCCGCTTGAGGTCATCGGCGAAGTGGTGCGTGGCGGCCAGGCGGTGTGCCGCGAGGCCGGCATCCCGATCGCGGGCGGCCACACCATCGATTCGGTCGAGCCGATCTACGGTCTTGTGGTGATGGGGCTGGTGCATCCCAACCGCCTGAAGCGCAATGCCGATGCGAAAGCGGGCGACGTGCTGATCCTCGGCAAGCCGCTTGGCGTGGGCGTGCTGTCGGCGGCGCTCAAGAAGGAGAAGCTCGATACCGAGGGCTATGCCCAGCTCATCGCGAACACCACGCGGCTGAACAAGCCCGGCACTGCGCTGGCGGCGCTCGAGGGCGTGCATGCACTGACCGATGTCACCGGCTTCGGCCTCGCCGGCCATGCGCTGGAGATGGCGCGCGGCGCGGGCCTGCGCGCCGTGATCGACTGGTCGAAGGTGCCGCTGCTGTCGAACGTCGCCGCGATGGCCGCCGATGGCTTCGTGACCGGCGCTTCCGGCCGCAACTGGGCAGGCTATGGCGCCGAGGTGCAGCTCGACGCAGCGCTTGCACCGGTGGTGCGCGATCTCGTGACCGATCCGCAGACCTCGGGCGGCCTCCTCGTCAGCTGCGCGTCGGACAGCGTGCAGCAAGTGCTGGCCCTGTTCCGCGAGCAAGGCTTCGACGGCGCCGCCGTGATCGGCCGCATGGAAGAAGGGCAGGGCCTGCGCGTGGACGCCTAGTCGCCTAGCGCCGGGCGGCCTCGCGCGCGCTCACCAGCGCGATGCCCGCGAGCACCAGGACGCTGCCAGCGACGAAGGTCGCCTCGATCGATTCGCCCAGCAGCCCGACGCCGAGCACCACGCCGAACAGCGGCGTGAGGAACGAGAACACGCCGAGGCGCGAAGCAAGGTACTTGCGCAGCAGCCAGAACCACGTCAGGAAGCTCGCGAACGACACCACGAGGCTCTGGAAGCCGAAATGCGCCCAGACGATCGCGGAGGGCTCGAAGTGCCACTGCCCAGTGAGCCAGGCTGACGGCAGCAACAGCACGAACGCGCCGAGCAGCTGATAGGACAGCGTCTCGGTCGCCGGGGCCGAGCTCAGCGACGAGCAGCGGATCGTGACCGTCGTTGCGCCCCATGCGATGCCTGCCAACAACGCAAGGCCGTCTCCGAACAGCGCCCGGCGATCCACGTGGTCCCATGAAGCGCCGTCGCCACCCATGAAGGCCAACGCGATGCCCGCGAACGCCAGCGCGATGCCGGCCATCTGCCGCGTGCCGAGCCGCTCGGCCGGCAGGCGCAGGTGCAGCCCGAGCGCCGCGAAGATCGGCGCGCTGTAGAGGAACACGACCACATGCGACGCTGCGGTCATACGAAGCGCCTCGGCCACCAGCAGGTATTCGATGGCAAACAGCGCGCCGACCGCGAAACCCGGCTTCCATCGTCCCGCACCCGGCATCTCGCCGCGGCGATGCATGAGTACCGCGAGCAGCATCAGCGCCACTGCGGAGCGCAACGCCACCATCAGCATGGGACTGGCCTGGTCGGCGATGGCTTTCAGGGAAATCTGCTGCAGGCTCCAGGTGAGGCTTAGCAGCGTCATCACGCCCACTGCGCGTGAATCGAGCTGGCCGGGCGTCGTGGCGCGATGGGCGGCTGTCGGAAGCGTGGTCAGGGAGCTCATGACCCTACTGTGCCGCGCAAGGAGAGTGGCGAAAAGCGCATAATTTTTCTGCGATCCATTCGCTAATCGAATACATCAGGAAATCCATCCATGCAGGACTTGCAGATCGACTGGCTGAAGAGCTTCGTCGCGGCCGTCGACGCGGGCTCGCTCTCAAGCGCCGCGCCCGAGGTCCATCGCTCGCAGTCGGCGGTGAGCATGCAGATCAAGAAGCTCGAAGCCGCAACCGGATACCGGCTGCTGGTGCGCGGCGCGCGTCAGCTCCAGCTCACGCACGAAGGGCAGACGCTGCTCGGCTACGCGCGCCGCATGCTCGATCTGCACGCGGAGGCGCAGGCGGCACTGCAGGGGGATTCGCTCTCCGGTGTCGTGAAGCTGGGCGTTCCGGACGACTATGCGAGCCGCTACCTCACGCCCGTGCTCAAGCGCTTCGCGCCGTGCCACGGCGGTGTCGAGATCCAGCTCGACTGCGAGCAGTCGACGGCGCTGATTCCGCGCGTGGCGCGAGGCGATCTCGACCTCGCGCTCGTGTCGCGAGACCACCCGCGACGCGGCACGCTGCTTTTCCACGAACCGATGGTGTGGGTCGGCTCCGCGCAGTTCGACATATGGCGCCGCGATCCGTTGCCCATCGCGGTGTACGAGGCGGCGAGCCTCGGGCGGCGCAGCGCGATCAATTCACTCGCGCTGCAAGGTCGTCCCTACAAGGTGGTCTACAACAGCTCCAGCCTTGCGGGCCAGATCGCTGCCGTTGAAAGCGGCCTCGCCGTCGCGGCGCTCACGCAATGCAGCGCGCCACCGCATCTGCTCACGTTGGGGCTTGATCATGGGCTGGGTCCGATGCAACCGATGGAAGTCGCGCTCTACCGCAGCCAGGCTTCGCGCAGCTCGAAGGCTGTGGACAGCCTGCATCGAATGTTGCTGCAGACGCTGCGATCGCCGCTGCAGGGCTAGCGGTTCTCCAGCCGGTTGTAGTCGAGGATGCCGGCCGTCGACGGTTGCGCGCTCGCGTACGCGGCGTGCAGCGCATCGCTGAATGCCCAGAAGCCCGGATCGGTGCGCCGCACCGCGAAGCGTTCAGCAAAGGCCGTGTAGTCCGCTTCCGATGCGAGGCCGGCAAGTGCTGCGGTGAAAGCCGGCAGGTCGCGCACCTGCACGCGGTAGAAGGAATTCGGATAGGCGCCCAGCACGCCAGGCACCACGGTCAGCGTGTTCTCGTCGGGGCGCAATTGCGCCTTCTCGCGCAGGAAGTACGAGACCGAGTTGTGGCCGGTGTCGCGTAGCAGGCTGAACCAGCGTGTGGGCCGGCCGGGCGATTCCACAGCGAGGATGCTGGTCTCGTTGGCCCATGAGAGCGATGCGCCGCCCACCGCCGCGAGCTTCATCAGTTGCGCACGCAGCGCGGCGTCGGGCTCGCTGTCCAGCCCGGGAAACTGGTTGCGCGCCAGCGGTGCCATGCGCTGCTCGAGCATGCCGAGCAGCTCGGTCTTGGCGTCGGCGGTGCGGTAGCGGATGCTGCTGTCGGCATCCAGCCGCGCCGGGCCGCCGTACACCTGCTGCCGCGTTCTCAGGCTGTCGCCGCGGTACCAGACATCGCGCACCGCTTCGCGCTGGTCCTTCGGCAGCAGGATGAGGAAATTGAACTCGCCTTCCATCCGCAGGAAGTCCATGTACAGGCGCGAGTTGAGCTGGTGGCCGATGTTGCCGTACACGTCGTACAACGCCACGAGCAGGTAGTGGATGCGCTCCAGCAGCGGGTAGCCGATGACCCATGCCGTCTTGGGCGGTTGCTCGCCGACCAGGCCCTTGACCACGCTGGCGCTGTCGAAGTGGCGCATCACCGTCAGCGCCGCATTGGGGTTGCGTTCCGGTCCGCCGTTCCAGACCATGCCGAGGTCCACCCGCGCGCCGGCACCGACGCGCTTGGCGAGCGCTTCGGACTTGGCTTCCAGGTAACCCTTCTCCAGGTTCGCATAGCGCAACCAGGGCGAGAGCAGGCCGGTGTTGCTGTTGCCGGTGGGCAGGCGCAGCAGGTCGGCCTCGCCGGCCAGCTGGTGCGCCATCGCCTCGTCGTAGCCTTTCGATGGCGCCAGGAAGAAGACCCAGAAGCGGTCGTCGATCACGTCCAGCGCCATCTGGCCGCGGCACACCGGTCCCTTGATGAAGCCCATGATGGTGAACTCGGCTTCGTCCAGCATGAAGCTGTAGCGCGCCGCCACTGGCAGTGCCTCGAACGTCTTGAAGGGGTTGGCCGCGTCCTGCGCGTCGTAGCCCGGAAAGCGATCGACGACATAGGCGGGTTCGAGGAAGAGCGAGCGCCAGCGCGCCATGCGTGCCGCGTCGAGCCGGTAGGGCATGTGGGTCTTGGCGACGATGCTTTCGCGCTCGGGCACCAGCCGGTAGTACACGCGCGGCACGCCGGGGTCGTCCACCGGGCGGCGGGTGGCGATCGTGCGCACCTGTTGGCCGCTTGGCGTGCTGGAGCGCACGAGCTTGAAGTACTGGCGCGCCTTGTCGTCGTCGAAGTAGAGGTGCGCGAGGAACAGGTGCTCGTACGCATAGCGCGCGAAAAGCTGCTCCTTGAGGCTGTCGCCGTTGAAGAAGTGCTCCCACTGCGCGACACGTTGCTGCGCGAGAGCCGGCAAAGCGGCAGCCGGCTCGGCCGGCGCGCCCTGTTCCAGCCACTTGGCGAGCGAATCGTGCTCGATGCGCGTGAGCCCGGGAAGGCCGAAGGGCATGCCGCCTTGGGGATTGCGCTTCTCGTAGGCTTCGATCTCCGGGCCTGCCGGGCAGGTCTGTGCGCGGTCGATCGAAAAGTCCAGCTCGGCCGGTGCGGTGCCGCTCGCGGGCATCGGATGCTGCTGCTTGAGAGCAAGCAAGCGGTGCATCAGGCCCGCTGTGCGATTGGCTTCGGGCGTTTGCGTGGCCTGCTCGTTGAGCACCGGGAAGAAGCCCTTCTCGCGCCACTCCGAGGCCTTGTCCGCGTCCACGAAAAGCCGCGACGGTTCGGCGGCCAGCAGGCGAGTCGCGTCGTACACCTTCGTCTTGCTCGCGCCGCGCGCGATGCCTTCCCAGGTCGTGGCCTTGAGCTGGCAGGGTGCGTCGTAGCAGGCGTGGCAGACCACGCAGCGCTTGTCGAGGATGGGCTGGATCGTCTGCGTGTACGAGACGTCGTTGGCTGCAGTCGGTGGGCGTTCGTCGAACCGCGTAGGCTGCGGCGGCCCGAACAGGTCGTCGAACTTGCTCCGGCTGGCAAGGGTTGCACAGGCGCTGAAGATCAGCAGGCAGGCCAGGAGGGCGAATCGGCGGCGTCGCATGGGAGTGGAGTGTGGCATCTCGCGGTCGTGCTCATGTGGCGAAGCGCCGCCGGTATTCGACGAGGCTCACGCCGAGTCGCCGGCTGAACGCGCGCCGGAAGCCATCCACGTTCGCGTAGCCCACCGCATCGGCCAGCCGCTTGGCCGGGAGATCGGACTCCTCGGCCAGGCGACGGGCGGCGTCGATCCTTGCGTTTTCGACGAACTCGGCAGGCGTGGTGCCGGTCTCGCTGCGGAAGACGCGCGCGAAGGTTCTTTCGCTCATGCTGGCGCGCGAGGCGAGGGCGGGCACGGAGAGATCGTCCTTCAGGTGGGCCAGTACATGGTCCTGGATCTCTCGCACGCTGGATCGCTCGGACGTCTGCGCCGCCAGATGCGCGCTGAACTGGCTCTGGCCCCCGGGGCGCTTGAGGAACATCACCAGCTCGCGCGCCACGCGCAACGCGAGTTCGCGGCCATGGTCCTCTTCCACCATTGCAAGTGCGAGGTCCATGCCGGCAGTCACTCCGGCGGAGGTGAAGAGCTTGCCGTCCTTCACGTAGATCGCGTCCGCTTCCACGCAGGCGCTGGGGTAGGCTGCCGCGAGGCGGGCGGTGGAGTTCCAGTGCGTCGCGACGCGTTTGCCATCGAGCAATCCCGCGGCCGCCAGCACGAATGCGCCGCTGCACACGGAGCCATAGCGCCTCACCGAACGCGATTGCCGGCGCAGCCAGCCATTCAGCCGATCGTCCGCCGCCATGTCATCGATGTTGGGGCTACCGGCGACGAGCAAGGTATCGATCGGGCCGCGATGCGTCGCGACGGTCGAGTCGACCGCGATGCGCAGCCCGCTGCTGCTCTTCAGAGTACCTTCCTGGCTGCCTATCACCTGCACCTGGTAGGCGCGCGGTTTGCCCAGTTGTCGCGCGGCTTCCGCGAACACATCCGCCGGCCCGGCGACATCGAGCAGCTGGACACGCGGAAAGGCAAGGATGGCGACGCGCATGGCGGACAAGGCTCACTGATTGGCAGAAAACGCCGCGATACCCCGCGGACGGCGATCGAAGTTTGGCAGAAACTAGCTGCACCTGCAAATTCAGCCAAAGGAGAAGATCATGCAAGTCCAATCGATGAACCCCGCGTTTCCGGCGGTCACCGCCGTCGACGGGGCCTCGATACGCAATCTGCCGGTGAACCTGTTCGGCTCGGTGATGGGCCTGTCGGGGCTCGCGCTCGCCTGGCGCGTCGCGCACGACAACCTCGGTGCGCCAGCGCTGGTGGGCGAAGCGATCGGCGCTTTTGCACTTGGCGTCTTCGTGCTGATCTCGCTCGGCTATGTCGCAAAGCTCGCGAAGCACCCGCGTGCAGTGCACGCGGAGTTCCACCATCCCGTGGCCGGCAACTTCTTCGGCACCATCGCGATCTCGCTATTGCTGCTGTCCGCCGTGGTCGCGCCTTACAGCGAGTTCGGCGGACGCGTGATCTGGACGATCGGTCTGGTGGCGACTTTCGTGCTGGGCTACGTGGTCGTTTCCAGGCTGCTCAAAGGCCAGGTCGATGCGTCGCATGCGGTGCCTGCGTGGCTGATTCCGGGGGTCGCCACCCTCGACATCGCGGTGACCGGCGGACACATGCCGATGCCCTGGGCGTCGGAACTCAACCTTCTGGCAGCGGCCGTGGGTGGCGTGCTGGCGCTGGTGCTCTTTGCACTGATCGTCAACCGGCTGGTGCATCAGTCGCCGCTCGCGCCGCTCATGACGCCGTCGCTGATGATCCTCGTCGCGCCGTTTGCAGTGGGCTTTCTCGCGTACGTCAACATCGCGGGTGGCATCGATCGCTTCGCCGCGCTGCTCTTTTACTTCGCGCTGTTCATGTTCGCGGTGATCGCGCCCAAGGTGTTCCGGCGCAGCGTCACTTTTTCTTCGGCGTGGTGGGCGATCAGTTTCCCGATGGCGGCGCTGGTCAACGCTGCGTTGAAGTACGCGGAGTTCCGCGATACCGTGCCGCTCGTCATCCTTGCTGCGGTGCTGCTCGGCGTCCTGAGCGTGGCGCTGGCGGTGCTGACTGTGCGCACCGTGCAGATCGCGTTCAACGGCAAGCTGCTCACTTGAGCCGGGCGCTTCTCGGCCCGAAGTCCACCGGCAGGCTGCCTTCGGACTTCACTTCCCGCAGCACGATCGCCGACCGCACGTGCGTGACGCCGGCCTGCTCGAACAGCGTGGTGTGCAGGAATTTCTCGTAGTGCTTGATGTCCGGCACATGCACTGTGAGGATGTAGTCGGCCGGGCCGGTGGCCGAGACGCAGCGGACGATCGCGGGGCTGGCCTCGACCGCTCTTTCGAAGTCGCGCACCTTCGATTCGTTGTGCCGGTCCAGATTCACCTCGGTCACCGCCGCGAGGTTGAGGCCGACCTTCTCGCGGTCGATGACCACCGTGTAGCCGCGGATCACGCCCGCCGCTTCCATCTCCTTGATGCGGCGCCAACAGGGGGTGGATGAGAGGCCGATCTTGTCGGCGATCTGCTGCACCGTCTGCCGGGCGTCGCGCTGCAGTTCGAGCAGGATCTGCATCGAATAGTGGTCGAGAGGAATGGAATCGTCGTTCATGGCTTGATTGGAGAATGAAATTCTCGCTATGAGGGTCAGTTCGGGTGAAATTGAGAGAATATTACTCAGCACCGAGAAGAACAATCCTCGGATGAGTTCGACCACAAATTCCCCCACGATCCGGCGCCCCGACTACCAGCTTTCCGACAGCCTCTGGGCACGATCGGGCGCCATCTTCCTGACCGGCACGCAGGCCCTCGTGCGCATCCTGCTCATGCAGCGCCAGCGCGACGCGGCCCGCGGCATCAACACGCAGGGCTTCGTCAGCGGCTACCGCGGATCGCCGCTCGGCATGGTCGACCAGGCGATCTGGAAGGCGGGGCCGGCATTCAAGGAAGCCGGCATCCGCTTCGTGCCCGCGATCAACGAGGAGCTTGGCGCCACGCAGGTGCTCGGCACCCAGCGGGTCGAATCCGACCCCGAGCGCACGGTCGATGGCGTCTTCGCGATGTGGTACGGCAAGGGCCCCGGCGTGGATCGCGCGGGCGATGCGCTCAAGCATGGCAACGCCTACGGCTCATCGCCGCACGGCGGCGTGCTCGTGGTGGCGGGTGACGACCATGGCTGCGTGTCGTCGTCGATGCCGCACCAGAGCGACCATGCCTTCGCCGCCTGGAGCATGCCGATCGTGCAGCCGGCGAGCGTCGCGGAGTACCTCGAATTCGGCCTCTACGGCTACGAGCTCTCGCGCTACTCGGGCGCATGGGTTGGCATGGCTGCGCTGTCGGAGGTGGTCGAAAGCGCCGGCACCGTGGACCTCGACCTGATCGATTCGCGCGTCGCCACCTGGGCTGATGCCGACACGGTGCGCGCGGCCACCGGACATCGCGCACCCGCCGACGGCCTGCATTACCGCTGGCCCGACCTGCCTTCGCTGCGCATCGAATCGCGCCTCGCCGACAAGCTCGACGCCGTCGCTGCCTTCTCGCGCGTCAACAGCATCGACCGTCATGTCATCGAGAGCCCGAAGGCCAAGGTCGGCATCGTCACCTGCGGCAAGGCGCACTACGACCTGATGGAAGTGCTGCGCCGCCTCGAAGTCACGCCCGAGAGCCTCGCGCGCGTTGGCGTTCGGCTCTACAAGGTCGGCCTGAGCTTCCCGATCGAACAGACGCGCATGAAGGCCTTTGCCGAGGGACTCCAGGAGGTCCTCGTCGTCGAAGAGAAGGGCGCGATCGTCGAGACGCAGCTGCGCGACATGTTCTATAACGCGCCGACCGATGCGCGGCCGGCGCTGGTCGGCAAGCACGACCGCGATGGCAAGCCCCTGGTGTCGGCGCTCGGCGAGCTGCGGCCTTCGCGCCTCATCGAGCTGGTGGCGCATTGGCTGTCGGAGCACTTCCCGGACAACGCCGAGCTCGGCGACCACTTCCAGCATGTGCGCGACTTCACCGTGCCCGAGCTGCTGAGCAACGACGGCGACAGCGTGAAGCGCTTGCCGTACTTCTGCGCCGGCTGCCCGCACAACACCAGCACCAAGGTGCCCGAAGGCTCGACGGCGCGCGCCGGCATCGGCTGCCATTTCATGGCCAACTGGATGGACCGCAGCACCGCGGGCCTGATCCAGATGGGCGGCGAAGGTGTCGACTGGGTCTCGCACTCGATGTTCACGCGCACGCCGCATGTCTTCCAGAACCTCGGCGACGGCACTTACTACCACTCGGGCTATCTTGCGATCCGGCAGGCGGTCGCGGCCAAGGCCACGATCACCTACAAGATCCTCTTCAACGACGCGGTCGCGATGACCGGCGGCCAGCCGGTGGACGGCATCATCAGCGTCGATGCGATCGCGCGGCAGGTCGAATCCGAAGGCGTGAAGCAGGTGGTGGTGGTCAGCGATGCGATCGACAAGTACGACGCGATCAAGAACCGCTTTCCGGCCGGCACCGAGTTTCACGATCGCGCCGAACTCGACGCGGTGCAGCGTCGCCTGCGCGAAGTGCCGGGCGTGACCGTGCTCATCTACGAGCAGACCTGCGCGGCCGAGAAACGCCGCCGTCGCAAGAAGGGCGAAATGGTCGACCCGTCCAAGCGTCTCTTCATCAACGAGGCGGTGTGCGAAGGCTGCGGCGATTGCAGCGTGCAGAGCAACTGCGTCGCGGTGCTGCCCCATGAAACCGACCTCGGCCGCAAACGCAAGATCGACCAGACGAGCTGCAACAAGGACTATTC
The DNA here is from genome assembly GCA_017744935.1 of Variovorax sp. Taxonomy (GTDB): domain Bacteria; phylum Pseudomonadota; class Gammaproteobacteria; order Burkholderiales; family Burkholderiaceae_C; genus Variovorax. The sequence continues at coordinate 22,535 of JAGIAI010000047.1, read as the reverse complement.
GTGCGCCAAGGGCTTCTGCCCGAGCTTCGTCGGTGTGACCGGCGGCGCGCTGCGCAAGAAGAGCGGGGCGCTCGCGGCCGGGCAGGATGCTTTTCTTCGGCACGTGGCCGCCTTGCCGCGACCGGCTGCGCACGTCTGGGATGCACCCTATGACCTGCTGGTCACCGGCGTCGGCGGCACCGGTGTCGTGACCGTCGGCGCGGTGATCGCGATGGCCGCGCACCTCGAAGGCAAGTCGGCCAGCGTGCTCGACTTCATGGGTTTCGCGCAAAAGGGCGGCGCGGTGCTGAGCTTCGTGCGCCTCGCCGACACGCCCGCACGGCTCAACCAGGTGCGCATCGACACGCAGCAGGCCGATGCGATCCTCGCCTGCGATTTCGTCGTCGGTGCATCGGCCGATGCATTGCAGACGGTGCGACACGGCCGCACGCGCATCCTTGCGAACACGCACGAGATCCCGGTGGCCGAGTCGCTGCGCAATCCGGACGCGGACCTCAAGGTCGAGCTATTGCTGGAAAAGATGCGCTTCGTCGCAGGCCGCGATCAGGTGGAGACCTTCGATGCGCAGACGATGGCGGAAGAGTTCCTCGGCGACACGCTGGCTTCGAACATCCTCGCGACCGGCTATGCGTGGCAACGGGGGTTGATCCCGCTGAGCCTGGAGGCGCTGACGCGCGCCATCGAACTCAATGGGGTCGCGGTCAAGGCGAACCTCATGGCCTTCTCGCTCGGTCGGCTCGCGGCCGGTGCGCCGCAGGCGGTCGAAGCGCTGCGTGGCGCGACCTCGGGCGACAGCGTCGATGAGTCGCTGGATGCGCTGATCACGCGTGCGCGTGCGCATCTCACCGGCTTCCAGAACGCGTCGTGGGCACAACGCTTCGAGACCCGTGTGCGCGCCATGCGGCAGCGCGAGGCGGCGATCGCAGGCGGCGATCGTTCATTGCCGGTCACGCGCAATACCGCGCGCAGCCTGCTCAAGCTCATGAGCTACAAGGACGAGTACGAAGTCGCGCGTCTCTACAGCGACGGCAGCTTCCGCGAAAAGCTCGCCGAGCAGTTCGAAGGCGACGTGAAGCTCGAGTTCTACATGGCCCCGCCGATGCTCTCGCGGCCGAAGGACGGACAGGCGCCAGCCAAGATACGCCTCGGTGCGTGGATGCTGCCGGCCATGAAGTGGCTCGCGCTCGGCAAGCGGTTGCGTGGTACGGCCTTCGATGTGTTCGGCCATACGGAAGAGCGACGCCTGGAGCGCTCGCTGATCAGCCAGTTCGAAGCGCGACTCGACGAGTTGATGGGCGAACTCTCGGCCGACAACCAGAAGCTCGCGGCACAGATCGCCGCGGTGCCGATGACGATCCGCGGCTACGGCCATGTGAAGCTCGCGAACCTCGCGCTGGCGCGTGGCCGTGAGGCGGAGCTGATGCACCGCTTCTCGCCGGGTCGCTATCCGCGTCCTGCGACCGAGGCGAAAGCCGGGCAGATCCGCGGCATCGCGGTGGTTGCGAGTTCCTAGTAGCCTTGGCGGGGAGTGTCCAAAGCCTGCACCTCGATCTCGACCTTCGCCCCCTTGTAGAGCACGGACTGCACGCACGAGCGTGAAGGCAGGCCCTCCGGGAAGTGCTTTGCATACTCTTCGTTGAAGGCGGCGAAGTCTTCGAGGTCCGCAAGCCATATGGTGGCGCGCACCACGCTGGCCATGCTGGTGCCGCATTCCTTCAGGGTCTGGGCGATGCGCTCCAGGACGGCGCGGGCTTGCACCTGCACATCGCCTTCGATGATGCCGCCGTGCGCGTCCATGGCCAGGACGCCCGACAGGAACAGGAAGCCGCCGGCGCGGACGGCCTTGGAGAACGGGACGGGCAGGGGAGAGGGGATGCGTTCGATGTTCATGCCTGTGCCCCTTGTTGCTGGTTGGAGTTCTGGCGGGTGATGACCTGCCCGTTGCGCGCCCCGGTGTGCGCGCCGTGCCGCCAGGTCACGAGACCATTGACGATGACGGCATCGATGCCTTCGGCCGGCGTCTTCGGGGATTCGTAGCTCGCGGAATCGCGGATCGTCGCGGCATCGAACACGACGATGTCGGCGTGGTGCCCGACCTGGAGCGTGCCGCGTTCATGCAACCCGAAGTTGCGCGCGGTGAGTCCGGTCATCTTCCAGACGGCCGTTTCCAGCGGGAACAGCCCGACGTCGCGGCTGTAGTGGCCGAGCACGCGCGGGAAGGTGCCCCACAGGCGCGGATGCGGCTTCTCGCCCAGCGGTATGCCGTCGGAGCCGATCATGGTTTCGTCGAAAGCGAGGATGCGCTGCACGTCGTTCTCGTCCATCAGGAAGTAGATCGCGCTTCCCGGCTGGAGACGGCGCGATGCCTCGACCTTGTCGACGCCCCATTCGCGCGCGATGTCGTCGAGGTCGCGTCCCGCGCATTCGGGGTGCGGCTGGCTGTCGGCGATCAGCACGCGGCAGTCGAGCATGCCGCGGTCCGGACGGATCATGGTGGAGCCGGCGGTGTAGGGGTAGCAGTCCAGGCAGACGCGCTGGCGCTTCATCGCCTCGCGGATGTGCGGCAGCGTGGTTTGCGACTTGCCGAAGTTCTGCGTGTTCTGCACCTTGTGATGCGAGACGACCACGGGCACGCCCAGCTCGCGGCCGATCCGGAAGGTCTCGTCCAGCGCGTCCATCACCTGATCCGCTTCATCGCGCATGTGCGTGACGTAGAGCGCGTTGCGTGCGCTGAGCGGACGGCTGACTTCGATGATTTCCTCCGTCGTGGCCTTGGCCGCCGGCGGGTAGAAAGTGCCGGTCGACAGGCCGATGGCGCCTGCTTCCATCGCCTCTTCCACCAGCGTCTGCATGACCGCGATCTCTTCGGGCGTGGCCTCCCGGTCGGTCGAAGCCATGGTGACCGCGCGCAACGTGGAATGGCCCACCATCGCTGCCACGTTGACCGACGAAGGTTGTGCGCGCAACGCGTCGAGGTAGGCGCGGAAGGTGGTGAAGCGATCTTTCGCAGGCATGTCCAGCAGGCTCAGCGGCATGGGCAATTCCATCTCGGCGCGCAGGGGCGCGGCGCTGATGCCGCAGTTGCCTGCAATGACGGTTGTCACCCCCTGCGAGACCTTGAAGGGCATGGTGGCCTGCGACAACACGGCCTGGTCATCGTGTGTGTGCGAATCGATGAAGCCCGGCGCGACGATGCGGCCGCCAGCTTCGATCACGGTGTCGGCGGCGTGATCGCGAAGGTCGCCGATCGCGCTGATGCGCCCGTCGCGCACGGCCACGTCGGCATCGAAGCGGGGCGCGCGCGTTCCGTCGATCACGGTGCCGCTGCGGATCAGCAGGTCATGGTGGGTGGTGTTCATGGGTGACTCCTGAAAGCAATACGGCAGTGCCGTTCAACGGAAGTGGCAGGCGACCCAGTGCTCCTGTCTGCCGTCCGCACCGGCAGTGGCTGCACGCACCGACAACGGCGGTGCCTGCTCCTTGCAGACGGCTTGGGCCAGCGGGCAGCGCGTGTGGAAGCGGCAGCCGGAAGGTGGATTGGCGGGGCTCGGAGGATCGCCCTGCAGCAGCATGCGCTGCGCGGGCGAGCGCGGATCGGGCACCGGCACCGCCGACAGCAGGATCTGCGTGTAAGGATGGCGCGGTGCGCTGAACAACGTGTCGCGATCGGCCAGTTCGACGATGCGACCGAGGTACATCACGGCCACCCGATGGCTGATGTGGCGAACCACGGAGAGATCGTGCGCGACGAAGAGGTAAGCGATTCCGAATTCGGCCTGCAGGTCCATCAGCAGGTTGACCACCTGTGCCTGCACCGAGACATCGAGCGCCGAAACCGGTTCGTCGCAGACGATGAGCTTGGGCTGCATGGCCAGCGCGCGGGCGATGCCCAGTCGCTGCCGCTGTCCGCCGGAGAACTCGTGCGGATACTTGTCTATCGCCTCGGGCCGCAGGCCCACCTTGCTGAACAGCCACTGGACGCGTTCGCGGCGTTCGGCGGCCGACTGGTTGCCGAAGTTCTTCAGGGGCTCGGCCACGATCTCGCCGGCCTTCAGGCGTGGACTGAGCGACGCGTACGGGTCCTGGAAGATGATCTGCACATCACGCCTACGCTGACGCATCTGCGCAGGGCTGAGCTTGAGCAGATCCTCGCCATCGAGCAGCACCGAGCCCGACGTAGGTTCGATGAGGCGCATCACGGACTTGGCCGTGGTGGTCTTGCCGCAGCCCGATTCGCCGACCAGCGACAGCGTCTCGCCACGTGCCACGGTGAAGGAGACATCGTCTACCGCCTGTACGGCAGGTTGCGGGCGCGAAAGCCAGCGGCGCGGGCTGGTGTAGTACTTGTGCAGGCCTTCGACCCGCAAGAGGGTGTGCGTGGCGGTCATGCGCTCGCTGCTTCCAGTGTGGATGGGGCGTATCGACCTTCTTCGACGGCGAAGCAGGCGACGCCATGGCCGTGGCCTTGCTCCGTCAGGCTCGGGATCTCCGCGGTGCAGCGCGCATTGGCAAGGCTGCAGCGCGCGGCAAAAGCGCAGCCGCGGCGCGGCTCCAGCGGAGAAGGCACCAGGCCCGGGATCTCGGCCAGCCGGGGGCTGCGCGTGTTCATCGAGGGCATCGAGGCCATCAGCGCGCGCGTGTAGGGATGCAGCGGGCGGTCGAAGAGCTCTTGCACATCGGCTTCCTCCACCTTGCGGCCGGCATACATCACGACCACCTTGTCGCAGCTCTCGGCCACCACGCCCAGGTCGTGCGTGATCATGACCACGCCCATGCCCAACTCCTTCTGCAGGCGCTTGATCAGATCGAGGATCTGGGCCTGAATGGTCACGTCCAGTGCCGTCGTGGGTTCGTCGGCGATCAGCACTTCGGGGTTGCAGGCCAGCGCGAGCGCGATCATCACGCGCTGGCGCATGCCACCGGAGAGCTGGTGCGGGGACTCCTTCGCGCGGCGCTCCGGCTCCGGGATTTGCACCAGCCGCAGCATCTCCACCGCGCGCGCCATGGCCTCCGAGCGGCTCGCCTTCTGATGCAGACGAACGGTCTCCGCGATCTGCCGCCCCACCGTGAGCACCGGGTTGAGCGAGGTCATCGGCTCCTGGAAGATCATCGAGATGCGATTGCCGCGAATGGTGCGCATCTCCTCTTCGCTGAGCGAAAGCAGATCGGTGCCCTTGAGTCGAACGGCGCCATACAGGCGCGCAGGCGGCGTGGGCAACAGACGCATGATCGACATGGCCGTGACGCTCTTGCCGCAGCCCGATTCGCCGACCACGCCCAGCGTCTCGCCGGCGCGGACGGTGTAGGAGACGCCGTCCACTGCGCGGGCCGGGCCGTCGAGCGTGTCAAAGCGGGTGTAGAGGTTGTCCACTTCGAGCAGGGTCTCGCCCTTGGGTGGCGTGTTGCGTGCGGGAGTGTCCATTGGGAGTCTCCGCTTCAGAGTTGACGCGCCAGGCGCGGGTCCAGCGCATCGCGCAGGCCGTCGCCGAGCAGGTTGATCGCGAGCACCGTGGCGGCCAGCAGCATCCCGGGGTACAGGATGATGTGGAAGGCCACGGCGACGAAGTTGCGGCCCTCGGCCATCATGTTTCCCCAACTGGGCGTGGTGGGCGGAACGCCAACTCCGAGGAAGGACAAAGCAGCTTCGATCAGCACTGCAGACGCAGCGATGAACGTGGCCTGCACCACCAGTGGCGCGACCATGTTCGGCAGAACGTGGCGAAGCAGGATCACCGGCAACCGCGTGCCCACGGCATGCGCGGCTTCGACGTAGAGCTGTTCGCGCAACGTGAGCGCCAGCGACCGCACCAGCCGCACCACACGTGGCACTTCCGGCACGATGATGGCGACGATCACTGTGGTGAGGCTGGCGCGGGTGACGGCCATCAGCGCAATGGCCAGCAGGATGCCGGGAATCGCCATCAGCCCATCCATGATGCGCATGACAAACCCGTCGATGCGCCGAACGAAGCCAGCCGCCAGCCCGAGGATCACACCAAGGATCGTGGAGACCACGGCGACGCTGATCCCGACGATCAGCGAGACGCGTCCTCCCCAGACAGTGCGGCTGAACACATCGCGGCCAAGCGCATCGGTGCCGAACCAGTGCTCGGACGAAGGCGGCTGCATGCGCGCGAGAGGGTCGATGTCTTGCGGATCGTGCGTCGCGATCCAGGGGGCTGCCAATGCGATCGCAGCAACGAGCAACAGCAGGACGGCGCCAATGATCAGGGTCGGATGCTTGCGTACCCAGCGCCAGCGTGGGGGTACGAACACCGAATCGTCGCTCGGTGGCGCGGTCTTTTGGAGGGGGACAGCGGACATCGTGTTGTGCGTCGTGTCAGAGGCTATGGGGGGCGAGTTGAGAACTGCAGGGTTGTATTCCGGGATGCGTCATCTCAATACCGGATACGCGGATCAAAGAGCCGATAGCTCAGATCGATCAGCAGATTGATCACGACATACACGCCAGCGGAGAGCAGAAGAACGCTCTGAATCACCGGGTAGTCGTGACGTTGCACCGAATCGACCACCAGCCGCCCCACACCGGGAATGGCGAACACGGTCTCCGTCACGACGACGCCGCCAATGAGCAGCGCAATACCAACGCCCACCGTCGTTGCGATCGGAACTGCGGCGTTGCGCAATGCGTGGCCGAGCACGGGAAGCACACCCAAACCCTTGGCTCGCGCGGTGCGGATGTAGTCTTCGTGAAGTACTTCCATCACAGTCGCTCGCGTCATGCGCGTGACCAGTGCGATGTAGACCAACGCCAGATTCACGCACGGCAGCACGATGCTGCGCAGCCACGGCCCCAGGCCATCGCTCATTCGCACATAGCCTTGTACGGGGAACCACGGCAGTTGGATGGCAAAGGCGTAGACCAACAGATATCCCACCAGGAATGCCGGCACCGAGAACGCGAGCACCGCGAACAGCATCACCAGCCGATCGACCCAGCTCCCCGCGCGATACGCCGCCAGCGTGCCCAGCGGAATGGCGATCAGGATCGTGAAGAGCATCGTCACCAGCGCGATCGCCAGCGTGGGCTCGACGCGCTGCGCGAGCAACGTCGTCACCGAGACCTGCGTGAAGATCGACGTGCCCAGGTCACCCGCCGCCAGCTTGCCGATCCAGATCAGGAACTGCTGCCAGATCGGCAGGTTCAGCCCCAGGGCCTCGCGCAGATGACGGATGTCGTCCTCGGTGGCCAGGTCGCCCGCGATGAGCGCGGCCGGATCGCCCGGCGACAGATGGATCAGGAGGAAGACCACCACCGCCACCACCGCCATGACAGGCAGGGTGGCGACGAGGCGACGCAGGATGTAGCCCATGGACGACGCTTGCAGGAGGTCTTACTTGTCCAGCGCCCAGACCAGCGGCATGCCGCCCCAGAGCTTGTCGAGGCCCTTGAGGTCGGCGCGCGCGGCATAGACGGCGGAGTACTGGCCCGCGTTGATGTAGGGCACGGCTTCGAAGGCGCGGGTCTGGAAGGCGTCGAGGCGCGGCTTGCGCTGCGATGCATCGCTCGCTTGCAGCCATGCAGCGCGCAAGGCGTCGAGTTCCTTGTCGCAGGGCCAACCGGGCAGGGAGTTGCCGCAGGCCGGGCCCAGGTAGGCGTTGGTGATCGGCGAGTTGGCATCGAACTCGCCGGCGACGGTCACGTACACATTCCAGCCGCCGGCGGAGGGTGCGTCACGCTTGGCGCGACGGGCGCCGATCGAGGCCCAGTCCATCGACTGCATGTCCACGTTCACGCCGATGCTGCGCAGCGTCTGCGCGGCCATCAGGGCGAGTGCGTTGAGGTAGGTGACATCGGTCGGCACCAGCAGCACCACCTTCTCGCCCTTGTAGCCGGACTCCGCCAGCAGCGCCTTGGCCTTCGCGAGGTCCGGCTTGGCGTGGCCCTGCGAGCCCGCCGCCGTGTCGTTGGGGCTGCCGCAGATGAAGTAGGTGTGGCAGTAGGCCATGCGCATGTCAGCCGGGTAGCCCATCGCGGCGACGAATCGCTCCTGGTTCACCGCCATCTGGAAGGCCTGGCGGGCCTTGATGTTGTCGAAAGGCGCGTGCAGCTGGTTGAGCACCAGGAAAGCCTGGTAGTTGCCGCCGCTGCCCACCTTGGTCTTGCTGTCTGCGCGCAGCGGTGCGATGTAGTCGGGCGGCAGCTGTTCGATCAGGTCCACTTCGCCGCGCTGAAGTGCGGCGACGGCACTGTTCGCGTCGGGCAGATAGAGCCACTCCACGCGATCGAAGTTGCTCTTCTTGCTACCGGAAAGCCCGTTGACGGCCTCGGTGCGCGGCACGTATTGCGTGTTGCGCACGAACACCGCCTTGTTTCCCGGCACCCACTCGTCACGCTTGAAGACGAAGGGGCCAGAGCCCAGCACTTCGGTCATTGGCGCAGTGGCGGGCAGCTTGGCCAGCTTCTCGGGCAGGATGAACGCCGGGTAGCCCGATGGCTTGGAGAGCGCTTCGAGCACCATGCCGAAAGGCTGTGCCAGCGTCAGCGTGAAGGTGCGGGCGTCGACCGCCTTCCATTCGGCACCATTCGCCGCCATCGCACGGCCGAGGCTGTCGCGGCTGGTCCAGCGCTGCATCGATGCGATGACGTCCGTGGACGTGACCGGCGAGCCGTCGGAGAACTTCAGGCCCGGGCGCAGCGTGAAGCTCCATTGCTTGCCGTCGGGCGACTGGGTGTACTTCTCCACCATCTGCGGCTGGGGCTTGCCGGTGGTGTCCTGCGAGAACAGGGTGTCGTAGACCATGTAGCCGAAGTTGCGCGAGATGTAGGCCGTGGTGAAGGTCGGGTCGAGGATCTTCAGGTCGGCATGCGCCACCACGCGAAGGGTCTTCGCTGGCGCCTGGGCCATCGCGGTGGGGCTGAGCGTGCCCAGCGTGATTGCGCCGAAGGCAGCCAGGGCAGCAAGGGTGCGTCGTTTCATCGTCGGAACTCCGTGAAGGTTCGTCACAAGAAGGGAAGGGATTGCGTGTCAGGCGGCTAGTGCATCCATGGGCCACTTGGGGCGCTGGATCTTCTGGTAAGGCAGGGTGTTGAGGTCGAGCGTCACCGAGCCCGGCGCGGCGACGTAGATCACGTGCTTTCCCACCTTGGAGAACGATGCGTAGAAGTGCTGCGAGGACTTCACCACGATGAGCTGCTTCGCCGCCAGGTCGCAGCCGAGCTGCGTGAAGAGGTCGGTGCCCATGGCCTGGTTGCGCAGCGTGATCAGCACGATCTCGATGCCTGCCACTTCGACGAGAGCGCAATCGCCCATCGGCGTGGGCGTGCCTGCGAGGCCGGTCATCACCATGCCGGGCTTGAGCGCCTTCACGGTGCAGTCGAGGTCCAGCGGCTGGCCCGACAGCGGACTGATCTTGCCGCCGATGCGCATCCGCAGGCGCGCACCTTCGCCGGCGTCGAAGGCGATGCGTACGGCGATCGGGTCCCACAGTGGGCCGAGCGCGGCGTCGGTGATGCCGCGTTCGACCATGCGTTGCAGCACGAAGGTCGAATCGCTCGCTGCGCCGCCGCCTGCGTTGTCGGCGCCGTCGGCCATGATCACCGGGCCGCCCTTGAAGGCCATCGCCTCATCCAGCGCGACATCGATGGCGGGATAGTTCACCGTCAGCGCGTCGCGCATGCCGATGACTTCGTCGGCGAGCTGGCGTGCCAGGGCTTGCGCGTGATCGGCATTGCGGTCGGTGTAGACCAGCATCTTGGTGCCCATGCCGGGCACATCGCCCCAGCTGAAGCCGTGCGCCAGCGAGATGGAAAGCACGCCGTCCTTGCCTTCGAGCGACTGCATGCGCTGCACGAAGCCGCGCGCGGGTTCGCGCGAGGTGTGCACCGTGACGATCAGGCCGGTGTCGACCACGGCCGCGACGGGGCTGATCTTCTTCTGCGCAGTGGCCACGCACAGGTCCACCAGTTCCAGGCCGCGCTCCAGCACGTCGGTGTGGGGGTACTCCTTGAACGTGATGAGCATGTTGGCGTGCTTCACCATTTCGGGCGTGAGATGGCAGTGCGGATCGAGTTCCGCGCCGATGACGGTGTCAGGGCCGACCAGCGCGCGCACGCGCTGAAGCAGGTCGCCTTCGCAATCGTCGTAGCCGTCGGCCACCATCGCACCGTGCAGGCCGAGCAGCACCACGTCCACCGGCAGTGCGGCTTTCAAATCGCGGAGCAATTCGTCGCGCAGGGACTCGTAGGCATGGCGCGTCGTGATGCCGCTGGGTTGGGCTGCCGCCACCATGCCCTCGATGAGCGTCCAGCCCGCCTCCTTGCCGCGCAGGCGCGCAGCCCAGAGGGGACCGGAGAACAGCGTCAGGGTGTCGGGATGCTGCCCGGCCGGGAAGTAGCCGCGATCACGAAATGACGCGAGGCCGGTCGGCATCGGGCCGAAGGTGTTGGTTTCGGTTGCGAGTGAAGCGCTGAAGACACGCACGGCGGGTACTCCTGTGGCGGATGGCAAATGGGATCAGCTTGCGACGACGTCCTGCACGCGCAGGCGTCGCGGGCTCAGCATCTCGGCGGTCAGGCCGAACGAGGAAGGGTGTGGCGGCACGGGCAGTCCGCGCGCGAGTGCCGCGCAGGTCTCGCCCATCGCGGCGGAAGTCTGGATGCCATAGCCGCCTTGTGCGGCGATCCAGAAGAAGCCTTCCACCTGGTCATCGAAACCGCCGACGAGATTGCCGTCCGCGACAAAGGACCGCAGCCCGGCCCAGGTGCGCGTGGGCCGGCGGATCTGAAGCGTGGTCATTTCCTCGATGCGGTGGATGGCGAGCGCGATGTCCAGCTCTTCCGGCTGGATGTCCTGTGGATCGACGGGGTCCGCGTTGGCGGGCGATCCCAGCAACATGCCGGCGTCCGGCTTGATGTACCAGTCTTCGGTGGCGCCATGCACCATGGGCCAATGGGTGGGGTCCTGCCCGGAAGCGCCGGCGAAGATGAATGCGGAGCGTCGGCAGGGCTGAAGGCCGAGCGGCTGCGCGCCGGCCAGTTGCCCGATCACGTCGCACCATGCGCCGGCCGCGTTGAGCACCACCGGTGCCTCGTAGGTCGCACCGCCTGCGGTGACTTGCCAGCGGCCGTTCACGCGCCGCATCTGCGACACGTCGGCATCGCAGACCAGCGTGCCGCCTGCGCGTCGCATGCCGCGCAGATAGCCCTGATGGATCGCGTGCACGTCCATGTCGGCGGCATCCGGTTCGTAGACCGCGCCGTGCAGAAGTTCGGCCCTCAGGGCAGGCACGAGTTCGCAGGCTTCGGCAGGCGTGAGGCGACGTGCACATGGCGACATCGCGCTGAGCACGTCCCAGTGCGCGTCGAGTTCGGCGCGCTGCTCCGGCGTGCCGACCATCATCGCGCCCCGGGGCGTCAGCAGCGGGTGTTCGGTGAAGCCCGCTGGTGGCGATTCGAAGAAAGCGCGGCTGGCCAGGGTTAGCGCGCGAACCTGCTCGGTGCCGTAGCTTTCCATGAAGAGGGCCGCCGAACGCCCGGTCGAGTGATAGCCGGGCTGTGATTCGCGCTCGAGCACGATGGTGCGCCCATGCGCTGCAAGCCAGTGCGCAACGGATGCGCCCGCGATGCCCGCACCGATCACGAGGAAGTCGGCTTGGATGGCGGCGGTCTCGGAAGTCATGTTTCGGAAAGAAGGGTTGGCGTCAGGGTGGACTCGGTCAAGTGGAAGCGGAGTGTATGGAAGAATTTGCGGATACGCAAAAAATCAAACCGATTTCAGGGTAAACACCCAGCGCCTCCCATTGGTGAATTTGCAGATTCGCAATTTGCATGAACGCAAAATCCAGGCCAGGAAAGACGCATGATCAGGGGCGCCGGCTGGCAGAATCTCCGCTGGGAAGGCCCGCAGAGACACACAGGAGATCAAGGATGAACCCATGAAGCCGCGCGAGAGCGAGAAAGCGCAGCCCGAGGGCCAGTTGCTGGACAGGGAGACTTTCGGCCGCCGATTGCGAAGTGCTCGCAAGAGCATCGGCTGGACGCTGCAGCAGTTGTCGGAACTCTCAGGCGTTTCGGTGCCGACGATCTCGCGCGCCGAGCGCGGCCAGCTCGCGCTGGGCTACGAGAACTTCGCAGCGCTCGGCCACGCACTGAAGATGGACATGAATGCGATGTTCGCGGGCGAAGGCGTCAAGACCTCTGCGCTGCAGGCGCCCGTCGTGACCCGATCCGGCAAGGGGGTCGTCTACCGGGGCCTTTCGTTCGCGTATGAGTTTCTCGGCACGACCGCCACCGGCAAGCTCATGAGCCCGGTGATCGGCACGGTGCACGCGCGGCGCATCGATGGGCCCGAGGATTTCGCGCGCCACGACGGCGAAGAGTTCGCGTACGTGCTCTCGGGCACGATCGAGGTGCATTTCGACACGGGAGAGGTCGTGCGACTGGGGCGCGGCGATTCGCTCTACTTCGACAGCCGCATCGGCCATGCCTATGTCAGCACCAGCAGGCAACTCGCGCGCATCGTCGGTGTCACGTCGACGGAAAGCCTCCTGATGCGCACGGCGCGTGCCGGGGAACAGCGTGGCGCGACCCAGGTCGTTGCCGCAAAGCCTCCGGCCGCGCCTAGGCGGGCACGGCGGACTGGGTGATCGCGTCGAGCTTGGTTCTGAGGCGGTGGATGTTCCGCTCGTGTCGCGCGGTGCGCGGACCTCTGCCGTACATGCCGGCCTTGAGCACCAGGCGCAACTGTTCGCGCTGCAGATGCATCTTCAGGCGCCGCGCGCGACGGCCGTAGGCGTGGCCCATTTCACGTCGCACGCGCCAGCGATCGAGCGGTGATCCCAGGCGCAGCCATTCGTCATCGCGCAGCAGTTCGCGCTCGGGCACGAGCGCGGCGGCCAGCGCATGCAGATAGGCGCCGGTCTCGCGGGTGCCCGCGTGCCAGATCAGCGCCACCGCGAGCAGCACGGGCAGGCCCTTGGCCAGCAGAAGCAGCGTCAGGCCTGCGAAGTCATCGCTGAACCAGTCTTCCATCCACGGCGAGTTCCAGACGAAGTGCATGGCCCACGCAAGCGCAAAGCACAGCACTGCCATGCCGATGCGTTCGGCGCGCGTGCGGTCGCGACGAAACAGGAACAGGGCGATGCCGTAGGAAGCCACCGCGGTATAGGCCGCATGGGTCCACAGGCCGCTCAACACGCCGCGCGTGACGAGGTCCCAGAGGACCGGCTGGACCTGGCTGTCCGACGGGAAGGTGATGGCCGAGCGCACGGTGTAGTTCAGGTTCTCAACGACCTGGAAGCCCAGCCCCGTCATGGCCCCGACGATGAGTACGGAGAGTTCCGTACGGAACTGGTTGCGCGCCGTCAGGATGATCAGGATCACGCCGGCCAACTTGAGGAATTCCTCCGTGATCGGGCCTGCCAGCGCCGGACCCCACACGGCTACGAATTCGGGCGAGACGAGCTTGGCCGCCAGGCTCTGGATGGCCCTGTTGGCAGGCGCGGAAAGATGCGCCGCACCCAGGCCACCCCAGGCAAAAGCGAGCACGTAGCCTGCGGGCGGGTGTTGTTCGAGCAGGTCCATCGCCCGGAACACCGCCACGAAGCCGAGCGTGTAGAGCGCCCAGACAAGCAGGCCCAGCAGCGCTGCGATCGGCACCACCCGAAAGCCCGAGGCAAACAACTGCCCGATGGAGAACAGCCCGTTGAGCAGCAGGACCACGAGCAGCCAGAAGGAGGCGCGGGTCGGCTGGAAGAAAGGGTCGATGCCCGTGAGGTCGAGATCGGGTGGCGCCAGCGGCAGGGGACTCGACGTGGCGGTCTGGCTCACGGTGCTTCGAGGTCCATGGAGGCGAGCATGCGCCGGGCGTCGTCCAGCGCCTCCGCGGCACTTGCCGCGTTGTCGTTCGGGCCGTAGAAGTCCACCTGCACCACCGAGGACCGCGCCGGGTCCACCATCAACCAGAAACGGCCGGTGAGCTTGGGGCCGTAGTACGCGAAGGTCGTGCCTTCAAGACCCCAGTCGGTGAGGAAGTTCGACACGTCGCCTTCCACCTGCAGATGCTGTCCACGCTCGATCAGGCGCTGCTGGCGCTCCAGCGGGCCTTCTGGGCCACCCAGCCAGCGCGAAGTCGTGACCGAAAAGGTGTGCCCGTTCTTGAAGAGCACGAGCCGCTGGCCCGGCCGCGATCGCGACACGCTCATCAGCCATCCTTCGGCGGGAACGAAGCGCGCCTGTCCCACGAGCACCGGTTCGCCCTCGGGCAGCAGCCGGGTTCCGGGGGTGAGACGGTCCCAGAGCTGCAGGCCGCCCACATACACCGTGATCGCAACGAGGATGGCCAGCGTCGCAGGCCAGGTGCGATAGGTGGTGCGCGCTGCGGCGCCAACGGCGGACGCCGACATTCGGCTATCCGGCCAGCCACCGGGTCCCGGACGAATGCGAACCCGGCTTGAAGCTCGACTCGTCCTGATCGTCGTCGCTGTCGTCCTTGCCGCAGGCGTTCACCAGCGGGCCGGGACACTCCGTGCGGAACTGCAGATAGCCAAGGGCGCCGCCGGCCACGGTGATCCCGATGAACAGAAGCCACGCCGCAGCCGAGGCCCATCTGCGCGCGCGCCAGCGGCGGGCGAATTGCTTGGGCGAACGGTCGACATTGCCGTAGAGCTGAGTCTCGATTTCCTTGAGAGACCGCCCGACCGCGGAGATGTGCCTGCCGATGGCCAGCGCCTTCAGGCTTCCGAGCACCGCGATCGCCACGGGCACCGCCCACACCAATCCGCTGAATCCCACCAGCGACTGCGAGTTGGTCGCTACCCAGGCGAAGACGATCGCCGCGCTGAAAATGCAGCCCCGTTCGAGCAAGGCCAGTTCGGCCATGCAGGCGTTGGCTTCGTTGTGGAGCGCTGCGTACTCGTCCTTCAGCAGCGTGGGCTCGGTCATGGAATCCTCCGGATGTGCGAAATGGTGCAGGAGGATGAATTGTGATCGAGTGGCGTGTTCCCGAGCAGCATTACCATCGCGCCCATGCTGAACCTGCGCACCGCGATCGCCCTCTGCATCTGCATCGTGCTGGCCGCTTGCGCCAGTTCGCCGAAGTCGACGATGCGCAGCGCGCGGCCCTCGATCCTGTCTGCCGAGCAATCCCGCGATGCGGCGATCCACGCGATGGGCCTGGTCGGCACGCCGTACCGCTACGGCGGCAATACGGTCGATGGCGGATTCGATTGCAGCGGGCTGATTGCCTACGTCTACCGCGAAAGCGCAGGCCTCGCGACGCCGCGCACCGTGGCGCAGCTCGCGGGTTTCGGCGACGCGATCCCGCGCGATGAACTGCGCACCGGCGACCTCGTCGTCTTCGGTGGCGGACGCCCCACGCACGCGGGCATCTATGTGGGCGAGAACCGCTTCGTGCACGCGCCGTCGACCGGCGGCGAGGTGCGTCTTGATCGACTCGATGGGCCGTACTGGTCGCGGCAGAAGCTGGACGTGCGGCGGCCCTAAATGCCACCGCTGGGTCAAAGTCGCAACGATGGCGACGTCCAAATCGACTTTCCACCACGACCGTCGCGTTGAAGCGCTCGTTCAAAAGCAGGGCGCCGCTTCCGGCCTGATCGGCTATGCTTCCCCGCGAACCTCGGGGCCTCGGCCATGGGGAGGTTATCGCCAACTGTCACTGGCGATCGATCACAGACTTTGAAGGGTTGTAATAACAATGCGTCATACGCTGACCATCAGCAGCGCAGCCGTGCCCGTGTTTCTCGGCGCACCCACGCTGGAGCCAGTTCGCCTCTCCGGCCGCGAAGGCCTCAACCGCCTGTTCGAGTACGAACTCCTCCTCAAGACTCCTGACGCATTGAACCTCGGCGCCAGCCAGGCGGCCGACTTCAATCTCGACGACTTCATCGGCCGCGAGATCAGTTGCTCGATCCAGCTCGATGGCGCGGGCGAATTCATCGCGGGCACGGTCGGTGCGAGCACCTCTGGCATCGGCGCAGGCACCCGCCAGATCAACGCCCTCATCGCCGACGCTGCCTGTTTGGGCGAAGAAGACCGCCACATCCGCTATCGCCTCACCCTGCGCCCCTGGCTGCACCTTGCAACCCTCACCACCGACTGCAAGATCTTCCAGAACAAGACCGTCGTAGACATCCTGGACGAACTGCTGGCCGACTACCCCTTTGCCGTCGACAAGCGCCTGATCGAGACCTATCCCCAGCGCGACTACCAGACCCAGTTCAACGAGAGCGACTTCGCCTTCTTCGAGCGCCTGTGCCAGGAGTGGGGCATCAGCTACTTCTTCGAGCACTCCGAAGGCAAGCACCGCCTGGTCCTCATCGACAGCATGGGTGCCTACAAGGAGAACCCCAGCGAGGCCTATCGGCAAGTGGAGTACCACGCCCCCGGCTGGAAGGTGGATGCCGAGTACCTCCATGCCTTCGCACCCGAGCACCGGCTCACCAGCGGCAAGTACACCACCCGCGACTACGACTACACCCGCCCGAAAGCGGACCTCACCCAGACCCGCAGCGACCCTAGGCCGACGGGTCAGGCCGACGCCGAGGTCTACCAGTGGCACGACGGTAGCGCCGGCAGCCACTACGCTCAACCCAAGGCCGGCACGGGCGAGGCCAGCGACCCCTACGAAGAAGGCCGCCAGTTCGCCCTGATGCGCATGCAGGCCCTGCGCACCCACGGCGCACGAGCCCAGGCCAGCGGCAACCTGCGCGGCATGACGCCGGGGTGCACCTTCAAGCTGAAGAAGCACCCGAGGCAAACCGCCAACGCCGAGTACCTGATCCTGGGCACCACCTTCCTCATCGAAGACGTGGGCCAGGACAGCCAGCGCAGCGATGCGGCGGCTGGACGCAAGCAGCAGTGGAAGGTCGAAGTCGACCTCACCGTCCACCCGGTCAAGGAGCCTCTGCGCCCGGCGCTCGCCCGCAACAAGCCACATACCCACGGCCCCCAGACCGCGCTCGTCGTCGGCCCCGAAGGCCAGAACCTGTGGACCGACGAACTCGGCCGCATCAAGGTCCAGTTCCCCTGGGATCGCCTCGGCCAAAAGAACCAACACAGCACCTGCTGGATCAGAGTCTCCAGCCCTTGGGCCGGCAACCAGTTGGGCGGCATCCAGATTCCGCGCATCGGCCAGGAAGTCATCGTCGACTTCCTCGGTGGCGACCCTGATCTGCCCATCTGCACCGGCCGCGTGCACAACCAGACCAATCTGCCGCCGTGGAGCCTGCCGGGCCAGTCGGCGTTGAGTGGTTTCCGAAGCCGCGAACTCACCAAGGAAGGCGGCAACAGTGCAGCGGGCCGCTCCAACCACCTGATCCTGGACGACACCGAGCAGAAGATCCAGGTCCAGCTCAAGAGCGACCACCAGCACAGCCAGCTGAGCCTGGGCCATATCACCCGCATCGAAGACAATGCCGGCCGCAAGGACCTGCGCGGCGAGGGCTTCGAGTTGCGCACCGATGGGCATGGTGTGCTGCGCGCGGCGGACGGCATACTCATCACCGCCGAAGCCCGGATGAACGCCGAAGGGCACGTCAAAGACCTCGGCGATGCGATCGAGCGCCTGACGCTTGCGCGCGACCTTATCGAAGGTCAAGCCGATGCCGCTCGCACCAGCGAAGCCCAGGTCAAGGGCGATCAGGACGCCGTCGCGAAAGCCCTCAAGCAACTAAACGACACGATCAAGGGCGGCAGCAACACGCAGGCCGGCCAGTTCCCTGAACTCGCCGACCCGCATCTGGTGCTCGCCAGCCCAAGCGGCATGGCCCTCACATCGGGCGGTAGCACCCACATCGCGAGCACTGACCACACGCAGGTCACCAGCTCCAGACACACGAGCATCAACAGTGGCGGCAGCCTCATCGCGGTCGCCCTGGAAGCCTTCAAGGTCTATGCCATGCAGAACGGCATGGAGATGATCGCCGCGCAGGCCGACATCGAGATCAAGGCGCTCAACAAGTCCATCAAGATGATGGCCAAGGACAAGATCGAACTGGCGGCCGACACCATCAGCATCGTTGCCAAGACCAAGCTGACCGTGAACGGCGGCGGCAGCTACGCAGAGTACAGCTCCGGCAAGCTCACGGAGGGAACTACCGGCCAGTACACCAACCATGCAGCAGCCCACAGTTTCGATGGACCCGACTCCAAGCCCACCACGCCCCTGAACGGCGAGGCGTGCGCCACCAAGGAATATGCGGCCGACAGCGGCGCCAACTCGGTGTCGCGCTGAATGAGCGACCGCATGGACGCGAGCGCTGACGCGCAGGCTTCTCCCTTCGCGGAGTTGATCGACACCTTGATCAAGGGATGGGCCGACCTGACTGCGTCTGCCCCCAAAGGTCCCGGCGAAGCAAAAGCGCAGGCGGCGCCTCAACGCGCCTACCTGCTGCTCAACCGCTGGGAAGACAACCCGCTCGCACGGGACCTGAACGCCCGGTTCCCCAAATGGGCGCGAGATCGTGTCACCGTGCCCGATAGCTACTTCGAGCACCGCCCCGAGCGTGCGCCCTGCTTGCTGGAACTTCCCGAAGAGCTGACTGACGCCGCGCTCGGTATTCAGACAAGGCCCACCCGCGACTGGCTGGCGCACTGTCTTATGCAAGCATCGCACCAGGCAAAGAGCCGCACCAGCAGGCATGACTTTTGCGGCGTAGTCATCGGTCGAGCAACGGCGCAGGCCATCGTGCAGCATTGGGTCGGCCTGGGCAACCAGCGGCCGCCCTACGAAACGGACAGCGTGCTGTTTCGCTATCACGACCCGCGCGTCATGCAGCGCGTCTGGCCGACCTTGAGCCCGCTCCAGCAAAGCCGGTGGCTCGGACCCGTCTCTCAGTGGTGGTCCTTGCTGCAGCCCTGGGGACCATTCAACGCTCCATCGGAACCTGCGCGCTGGTTCCATGCCAAGGCACCCCTCCTGGCCGATGACACGCCAGGCGAACCTCCGAGCGACTTGCTCAACCCACGGCAGTGGCTTCTCTCCGGCATATCGCCCCAGGCCAACCACATCTGGCGCGACTATGCCGAAAGCGGCATTGCGCCTGACGCGCAACCCGACGCGCGAGTCATGGTGGAAATGCTTGTCGATGCGCAGCGCCTTGGATTTGACGACCTCAGCCAGCGGGACTACGTGTGGACCACCTGGATGCACACGCCCAAGGAAGGGCCTGCCCGCGCCATGGACTGGAGCCTGCCTCATCTGGCGCCGATCCTGGGTCGCATCGAGGCCCAATTGCGTGAGCGACCGGGCGACCGCTTCTCGACGCTTCTGAACCAAATCATTCAATCTCAAAGGTAAGCCCATGGTCTGTAAAACCGCCTGCCAGCAATGCTCACAAACCGGACTGCCGATCCTGTTCACCCGCTACGCCACTGCCTACAGCTCCGCAAAGGAAGGCATGGCCGCCCTGGACAAAGTCAAGCCCGATGGCAAGTTCAAGACTCAGCCCGGCGGCGTTGCGCTCCAGACAGCCAAATACAACGTGCGCATGCTGCGGGCCGGTTATCTGTACATCCGCGTCGAATCGAAAATCCGGCGCCCTGAATGGATAGGCTACGTCGTCCATCCGCACGGCTACCTCACCCGCTTCGACGTTCGG
The DNA here is from genome assembly GCA_017744935.1 of Variovorax sp. Classification (GTDB taxonomy): domain Bacteria; phylum Pseudomonadota; class Gammaproteobacteria; order Burkholderiales; family Burkholderiaceae_C; genus Variovorax. The sequence continues at coordinate 2,954 of JAGIAI010000047.1, read as the reverse complement.
CACCCCGAGGACGCAGTTGGCCTGGCCGCTTGCAGCCCGCAGGCATGGGGCGCCAACCGATGCCTCGTATGGATCAGGGATGCGCAGGAAGTCACCAGGCTGAACCACCTGTTCCATCCCGATGCGCTTGACTACGAGCACCTGAAAAGTGTCATCGAGGCCGACCTCGGCCAATACACCCAGAGCTTCGACGTCGCCGCCTGGGCCAAGGGCAGCAAGGCAGCACCCGATACCGCCGTTCCGACTGCTGACGTCACCCACTGGCCCGTAGCCGAATTCAGGGCGCTGAACGACGAAGCGCTGCGCACGGCGCTGGAGCCGCAGATGCACGGCCTGATGGGCAGCAGCGCCAAAGAGCGCGGGTGGGGTGAGTACGAAGACACCCGGGACGTGGAGATCGACGAGTGGGTGCAAGTCGGAAGGGCTGGATATTTCAAGAAAAGCACCATCCAGAAGATCGTTCCGGTCGAGCAACTCGACTACGAGCACGCACATGGCCCACGCCTGAAGAACATCGCCAAGTTTCTGGCCGACAACAACGGCGCCATCGTCGCCTGCGAAGACGCCATCGGCATCGCGGCAGAACTCGGCCATCTCCAGTCCGAGGCGCAAATGGGCTATGTGCGCTGGCAGGCCGCCCAGGCGGATGGCGCAGCGCCGGGCGTCACCAACGAGTGGGTCTTCCAGACCGCCACTGCGGCGCAAAGCCTCAAGGAACTCATCAAGATGGGGGCGGTAGGCCGAGTCAACGAGCGCATCGCGGAGTGGGACAAGATGCTCGATCAAATGGAGCAGAACGACGCCATTTTTTCGGGGAGGAACCCTGAAGTGGCGGCGCAAAACGCCCAAATACGTGCAAAGGCCCAAGCCAACCAGCAGCGCGCAAGAGTTGAAGCAAGCGCGGCCGGCCTCAAGGAATTCAACGAGTACTTCGACAACGTGGGCGCAGCGAATATCCTGGAAGCGCAGCGCCTTGCCTACGAAACCAATGCCACCCGCCTCGCCCAGCTGGGCATCGACCATGTAGCGTGGCTCAGCGCCCCCAGCCTGATGCAAGCCATCAGGCGCTACAGCGCCGAAACCCACGTCATCAACAAACTCGGCGGCGGTGGCGCACTCGCGGTGCAGATCTCGCAATGCATGGCCGGCACCGAAGGCAACAGCGTCGGACAACGCTGGATCGCGCAGACCGACCTGTTCGGCGACAACCCGCTGAGCTGCGTCATCAGCTTCAACAACAAGGAGCTCAAACGTGCGCAGCAGGACATGTTCAACGAGACATTGCCTGCCAGACGGCCCGACGTCGAGCCTTCCACCGACTGGTCTTCAAGCCTCGTCGACAAACTCCTCAAACCCTACGCCGCGCGCTTTGCGCTGGGCGACGCTGCCATCGACTTTGCGTCAGACAACAAGCTCAAGCCCCTTTGCCAGAGTGCCCTCCTGCGCAAGATGGCCTGGCCGCTGCACATCGCCAGCCTGCTCAGCGTCAAGATGATGCAGACCGTCAAGAACCTGCCGGTCGTGGAGGCCGAAGCCAGAATCATCAAGTACGTGGCCCTCGCGGGCTTCGCGAGCACGGGCAAGACGGCGGCCGCCTATGCCGAGACCCTGCGCAAGGAGGACGTGGATCGCTTGAACAACTCGGTGCGCCTTCGCGAAAGAGCCGCCCACCGCGAAGGCATGTCCATGGCCCGCAAAGGCGCACCCCATGCGCGGGGCGCCGCCCTCTCCGGCGTCTTCGACGTTGCCAATGCTCTCGTCAAGGGCTACCAGTTGGGCGTGAAGAAAGATGCCCGCACGAGTGTGGAAATGGTGGGCAACCTGCTGCAAGGCACCGGCTCAGTATTGAACTGGCGGGCCAAGGCGTACGAGGTCAGCATCTTCGAGGGGGCGAGGGCGGAAAACATCTTCGTCGCGACTTCGCAGCATGCCGTCTCTGACAAAGCGAACGCACTTCGTATGCGCGCCTTGCGGATGACGGCGTTCAAGTTCTTGTTGCCAGCGGCGGTGATTGGGATGTTTTGGGATGGGACGGATGCGCACCAATCTCGCCAACGAGGTGACTACGTGTTGTCAGCGGCGCAATGGGGCGGCGTCTTTGGCGCTGCATTCACCATTACTGCCACCGGCATGGCGGCGACGGGGGCGATCTTGGGTATCCCTGTGGCCACCTGGGCCATGGTCGCTTGCGTCTTCGGCATGGTGGGGGCAGCGCTCACGTTGATTGCAGTGGTCGCCTTCATCTTTCTTCAAGATGCAGAGTGGGTGGATTGGCTCAAGGACAACCCGCTCAACAAGAAGAGAAAGGGCCAAAAGCCGATTCACAAGAATCTTCAGGAAACCCTGCAACGGCTCGCCAACGCCCAGGCGGCCGGCCTCTAAGGATTGCCACCCATGTTTGTTGCAGAGAACAGCTATGCGCGCGAGCAGCGCAAGTCGGCGGACAAGGGCCGCAAGGCGCTTCCTCTGGAGGGGCAGCGTGCTTGGAAGACCGATGAGGTGAGCGATGCCGAGGGCATCGACATTCCCGGGCGCTGTGTGTACGCACAGAACGAGGCCTATCTGGAGTTGTGCAACCCGGGCTGGGATTTGCAGTGGCGCATGATCATGGGCACTCTGATCGTGGTGCCTTTTGGCTCGCTGGTCATCTGGATGTGGTTCGGGTTTGCTGTAAGTCCGCTTCTTTTCAATACGTTTATCGAGATCTGGCAAACCAGTCCATACAGACGCGACGGTGATGGATTGCTCATTTGGTTCGGCTGGCTTGTCGGCTTCCCTCTTGCTGTCGGCATCGCCTTCCTGTTCTACGGTTGGTTCTGCGGCATGGGCGCACGCACCAACTTCTTCACCTATGGCCGTGGCCGCGTTCGCTTCAACCGCCTGACGCGCAAGGTGTATGTGCTGCGCCCCGCCTGCTGCGGCGGCAACAAGGTCTTTGACTGGGACCGGCTCGT
>JAGIAI010000046.1 GCA_017744935.1 Variovorax sp. | reverse complement strand
GCCGTCGATATCGACTTGGCAGGTCTGAGCGGTCAGCTCGCCTTCGAAGTTGATTTGGCCGTCGGCGGCGTGAGCCGAAATAGCCAGGAGGGAGGCGCCAGCGGCGAGGACCGGGAACAAAATGCGTTTCATTGCTTAATATCCAAAAAGACTTAGTTAAAAAACGTGCAAAGAGCGCTTACCTTGGCGGCTTGCAATTTCATTTGAAATTTCTTGCATGCCGCTCAGCATCGATAGCACGGGATGAAGTTTATTGATTTGCCTTTGGCGAGCCGTTGAGAAAACTCCGAAAGTAGGCCTGAATAATTTACTTAGGCCTACAAAAGTTTGTTTTTGCGCCAACCTAGCCCCCGACCAAAGGCGCCTTCGACTTACTCGTAGACGATGTGGTAGGTGACCGTGCCCGCGACCGAGCCGACGGTCGCCACACCGGTGGCAAAGTACTGCACGCCATATTTAAGGGTCGCTTGGCCGCCCGAGATCTGTACGCGCGTGGTGAATTTTTGGCTCGCGTCGCCAGCCGCAATTTGGGCGCCGGCGGCGGCGTCGTACAGCATCAGCTCGACGTTTGTGGCCGTGCCAGTGTTGCGCAACAATCCGCTGCCCGGGTTGACGCCAGGGCCAGCTTCGAAGAAGGCCGAGACCTTGCCCGTGTCAGTGCAACTGGTCAGCATGATGTCGAAGGGGGTCGGCATGGCAGTCTTGCCGGCCGCGTTGAGGTCACTGTCACGTGCCGGTTGCAGCGTGACGGTCGCAGGGGCGGGGGCCGCCGTGCCGTTGACGGAAATACTGCAGGTGGTCCCGATGACCGAACCGGTGAAGTTGATGGTGCCGTCCGAGGCATAGGCGGTCGCAGTCAGGGTCGCGAGGCCGGCCACCAGGGCGGGGAGAAGTACGCGTTTCATAATTTGGAAGTTCAATTCAAAAGTGACAAACGGAATATGCAAATAGCACTTTTTTCGTCAAACCGATTGACCGGCTCGCGCAAGTCGGCGCCAATGCAAAGAGCAATCGGTGGTACTGCGCGAGTCTATGCACCGGCCTTGAATGTGTCTTTCAGAGAATTCTGAATTCGAAAATGGAAGGCACGCCCCTGCCCCGCCCGGATGTATCGCAGATACGAAGCCATTTATTAATGGAAATCCCGACTCCTGCTGCTCTGCGCCAAACGCCCCAGCAGCGGCGTCAGATCCCTGAAGCCGGTCGCCACCAGATGCCGCACCTCACCGCCACTGTCCACGTCGCGCTGCCATGTGCCCTGCACCGCCAGCAGCGTCGACTTGAGCAGCGGCTCGCGCCAGGCCTCGATTACGTGGTTCCAGACGATCACGTTGACATTGCCGGTCTCGTCTTCGAGCGTGACGAAGATGGTGCCGTTGGCGGTCTGCGGACGCTGGCGGCCCTTGACGATGCCGCAGGCGCGCGCGGTCTGGCCGCTGGGCAGGGAGCGCAACTGCTCCGCGCTCATGAGGTTCATGCGAGCCAGCCGCGCGCGCAGTAGCGCCAGCGGATGGCGGCGCAGCGTGAGGCCGAGCGCGGCGTAGTCGCCGACGATTTCCTCGCCTTCGGGTGCGGCGGGTAGTTGCAGTGCGGGCTCGTTGATCGGCACGCCCTTGAGCAAGGCGGGCGCGCGGCGCTGCGCGGTCGCATCCCACACCTGCTGGCGGCGATGGCCTGAGAGCGACATCAATGCATCGGCCGCGGCCAGCGCCGCCATGTCCTTGCCGTCGAGTTCGGCGCGAAGCGCAAGGTCTTCGGTGCTGGTGAAAGGCGCTTGCGCACGCGCCGCAAGAAGACGTTGGGCGCCGGCTTCGCTGAGGCTTGAAACGCGGCGCAGACCCAGACGCACGGCGGGCTGCGCCGGATGACCCAGGCGGCCGGCGTAGCGCGCATCGGTGCCGGCCGGCATGCGCGGCGCATCCGGTGCGCGGGCTTCGAGGCTGCTGTCGAATTCGCTCGCCGTCACGTCGACCGGCCGCACCTCCACGCCGTGGCGACGCGCGTCCTGCACGAGCTGTGAAGGGCTGTAGAAGCCCATCGGCTGGGCATCGAGCAATGCGGCGAGGAAGCAGGCGGGCTCGTAGTGCTTGAGCCAGCTGCTCACCGTGACCAGCAACGCAAAGCTCGCCGCATGGCTTTCGGGAAAGCCGTAGTCGCCGAAGCCCATCACCTGCTTGAAGATCGACTCCGCGAAGGCCGGCTTGTACCCCTTCTTGACCATGCCGTTCACGAGCTTGTCGTGGAACTTGCCGAGGCCGCCCTTCCGCTTCCAGGCGGCCATGGCGCGGCGGAGCTGGTCGGCCTCGTCGGCGCTGAAGTCGGCCGCGATCATGGCGATCTGCATCACCTGTTCCTGGAAGATCGGCACGCCCAGCGTGCGCTCCAGCGCGGGGCGCAGTTCGTCTTTTTCATACGTGATGGTCTGCCCCTTGCGCAGACGCTCGCGCTGCTTGAGGTACGGATGCACCATGCCGCCCTGGATGGGCCCGGGCCGCACGATGGCAACTTCGATCACGAGGTCTTCGTAGCAGCGCGGCTTCAGGCGCGGCAGCATCGACATCTGCGCGCGGCTTTCGATCTGGAAGACGCCGATGGTGTCGGCGTCGCAGATCATGTCGAACACCTTCTGGTCGTCGTTGGGGATGTGGTGCATCTCCATCGCGCTGCCGCGCCAGCGGTTCATGAGTTCGAGCCCGCGCCGGATCGCGCTGAGCATGCCGAGCGCGAGCACGTCGACCTTGAGCATGCCCATGGCTTCGAGATCGTCCTTTTCCCATTGGATGACGGAGCGATCCTTCATCGAGGCCTTCTCGACCGGCACGAGCCGAGTGAGCTTCGTGTGCGTGAGCACGAAGCCGCCGACATGCTGACTCAGATGGCGCGGAAAGCCGCGCAGCGCATGCGTGAGATCGATCCATTGCCGCAGCTTGAGCTCGTCTTCATGCACGTTCACGCGCTCGGCAGCGGTACGCAACTGATCGCCGAGCACGGCATCGTCGAACCAGTAATGGTCCTTCGCGAATTCATCGACCAGCCGCGCATCGATGCCAAGCGCCTTGCCCACGTCGCGCAGCGCGCTGCGGGCGCGGTAGCAGATGACGACAGCGGCAATGGCCGCGCGCTCCCGGCCGTACTTCTTGTAGATGTACTGGATGACCTCTTCGCGCCGCTGGTGCTCGAAGTCGACATCGATATCGGGCGGCTCGCGACGGTGGCGACTCAGGAAGCGCTCGAACAGCAGGTGCCCCTTGTCGGGATTGATCGCGGTGATGCCGAGGCAGAAGCACACCGCAGAGTTGGCCGACGATCCGCGGCCCTGACAGAGGATCTTCTCCGAGCGAGCGAAGCGAACGATGTCCTCCACGGTGAGGAAGAACATCTCGTACTTCATCTCGATGATCAGCGCGAGCTCACGCTCCAGCTGCTCGGAGACTTTCTGCGGAATGCCGTTGGGATATTTGCCGCGCGCGCCTTCCCATGTCTTGCGCACCAGCGTCTCGGCCGGCGTCTCGTTGTTGCCTACGCTTTCAAGCGGGTACTTGTAGTTCTCGCGGATCACCTCGGGATTGAACCGGCAGCGGTCGGCCACGCGCAGCGTGTTGGCGAGCATCTCGTCGGTGTAAAGACCCGCGATCTGCATGCGCATGCGCAAATGGCGTTCCGCGTTGGCTTGCAGCGCGAAACCGCATTCGGCCACGGTGCAGCCTTCGCGCACCGCGGTGAGCACATCCTGCAATGGCTTGCGACCACGTGAATGCATGTGCACGTCGCCGGCCGCGACGAGCGGCACGCCGGCCTGCTCGCCTGCCTCGACCAGCGTGACGAACCAGAGGTCGTCGTCGAGCTCGTTGAGCATCTCGAGGGCGAGCCAGAGGTTGTCGCCGTAGAGCGTTTTCGCGGCGCACAGGTCTTCATGCAGCGTGGCGCGATCGACCATGCCGCCTGGCGGACGATCGGGCACGAAGAGGATCTGGCAGTGCGCGAGCGAGGCGACATCGCTCTCTTCCCAGCTCACGCGGTAGTCGCCCTTGGGCAGTTCGGTATTGCGCGCGGCGGTGATGAATTCGCAGAGGTTGCCCCAGCCTTCGGTGTCGTTCGCGATGACCACGAGCCGGAAGCGCTCGAAGCGGAATTCGCTGCCGAAGAGCAGGCGGAAATCCGGGTTGCGCGGGATCGGGGGTTCTTCCGGGTGCTTGAGCTCCCATTCATCGAGCTTCGCCGGCAGTTCACGCAAGCCAACATGCGCACGTACGATGCCGGCGACCGAGCACTCGTCGGTGATAGCAAGCGCCGAATACCCGAGCTGATACGCACGCTCGACCATTTCCTCGGGCGTGGATGCGCCGCGCTGGAAGCTGAAGTTGGTGATGCAGTGCAGTTCTGCATAGTCTGGCAGGCCCGGCACCGGTTGCGGCCGCTGCGGCAGCGCATGCACCTCGGCGAGCACGAGGGAACGCTGCTTCTTGTCGCTGAGTTCAGGCATACAGGCCCTGCAGATACCAGCGCACTTCAGCGTCTGCGAAGCGGGTCGGCACGCGCTCGCGGTAGATCCACACGAGACCGGCCTCCGGGCTTTCGGCGACGTAGTAATCACGCATGGCGGGGTGGCCGCCGTCTTCGGTGCCGCCCCACCAGCCGGCTTCGACGCGCTGCGGTCCGATCAGCTTGCGCAGGGGGCCCCGATAGCAGGGACGCTCGCCGTCCATGTCGAGTCTCAAAGGCTCAGGCAACAACCACGTCGGATAGATCGCATCCGGTTGGGATGGCGCGGTGGTTGCTCGCTCCTTTTTCTTTTCCTTCTCCTTCGGTCGATTTCCCGATAAAGCCGGCCGCCACGCCTGCGTGCGTTCGGCGCGACGATCGGCATGCGGCACGGGCACCAGCACCTGCTGCGGACCGAGCCGTGCGCTGAGCCGCTCGACCATCTCATGGAGCTTGTCGCCCTTGCGGTTGTCCTCCGGCAGAAAGCTGGTATTGGCGCCGGCCCACGGATCGGTTTCGAGGGAACGCAATCGCAGCCAGCTCGCGGGCGCAGCGAGCGTGGTGAGCGCGAATTTTTCGCTCAGCAGGCGACGCAGATGCGCCATGTCTTGCGTGGGCTCCGCGGTGCGCACGGTGATGTGCTGGTGGGGCGGCAGGTCCACGCCGTTGAAGCGCTTGAGGTCGAGCGTCCATTGCAGCTCGAGCGCGCGTGCGCCGCGTTGGCGTGCACGCAGCCAGATCTGCAGCGCTGCGAGCAGACGATTGGCGGACCACATGAGCTCGTTGGCGTTTTCGGCCAGCGCGGGCAGCTCCAGTTTTTGCTCGAACACATCGGGCAGTTCGAGCCAGACATGGGTTTCGGGTCGCTGCCCCCAGGCGACATCGAGCGCCTCGCGCAGCGCCGCGCCGAAACGCCGAGAAAGCCCTCCGCGAGGCAAGGCGGCCACGTCGCCCCAGGTATGGCAGCCGAGGCGCGCGAGCAGATCGAGGTGATCGCGGGCGGCGCTGAGGGTGTCGAGCGGCAGGCCGGCTGGCATGTCATCTGGCCGGCGTTCGCCGCGCAAGAAGAGCCGCAAGCGCGCGAGCGCCTCCAGGCTGGTGGCGCCTTGCGCGCCGAGCAGGCGCGTATCGGGCGCGGGATTGGTGCCGGAGAGCTGACGCATGAGACTCAGGCGCCCGCCCCAGAGCCGCTCGCAGGCGGCGACTTCGAGCATCAGGGCTTCGTCCTGCCAGGCGACGTGCGGCGTGAACTGCAGCGCCCACCAGCTCAAGGCTTCGGGGGGCGGCAGAGGTGTGTCGGGCGCATCAGGTTCAGGCAACCACTGCAAGGCGATCCAGTGCATGGTGCTCTTCTTTCTTCCACGCGTCGATGCGGACCACGGTGGCTGAACCGGCCGCTTCCGGCACCGTCGCGCCCTGCCGAAGCCGCAGCTTGCGGCGCACACGCGCGGCCGCGAGCAAGGCGCTCATGCGCTCGCTGCGCGCCGGGGCCATCACCGGCGTCGTGAGCGGCGGGCCGCGCCGCTTGAGGATGTGAAGCTCGACCTGCCCCGCATCGGCCGTGCTGCGCACGATGTGCAGCCGCAACCGCGCCGGAGAAGCCGATTGCGCCACCGTTTCGGGCCGGCAGACGAAAAGCAGCATATCGTGTTGCGCAGCCGCGAGCTGCAACCGCCGCAGCTCGCCGACCCGGGCCTGCGGCAGCCAGGCCAGCACCGCGCTCACATCCGCACAGCGCAAAGCCTGCTCGCAGGCCCATAAGCGCGCGGCCGATGCATCGCTGCGGACCCACATCAGGGACTCAGGCGCAAGCCCGTGCGCGGCCAGCGAAGCGCCGAAGGGCTCGCAAGGCGCGCCAATGAGCACCACCGGCCCACCGCGCGCCTGCACCGCCTGTACGAGGCCGGGCAGCAGCAGCGACCAGATGGGGTCCTGCGGCGCGGTCTGCAGCAGTTCCGTCATCGCCCCGACCGGCCAGCCGCCGCCCGGCAGCTCGGCATCGAGTGCGGCATGTCCGGTGCCGATGACCTGCGCATCGGCGCTGCCGAGTTCGTCGGCATGCCAGACGCCATGGCGGGCGGCAGCGGAAAAGGAGTCGAGGAAAGGCAGGCCCATGATGCAGTTTTGCTGTATTTTTATACAGCACTTCTGCGTCTGACCAGAGAAATTTCTTGCAATCCCGAGCAGCCATCCTGGGAACAGAGAGAAGCCTGCGCAAGCGGGAGATCAGCTCCGGATACTGCGTCCGATGACCGATGCAGGCGCCCTCCTCCCCCTCACGCGCGCCCGGCTGCTGCGGCTGAGCATGGCGCTGTGCGCGGGAACCGTCATTCCCGCGTTAGCGCAACAGCAGCAACAGCAGCCAGGCAGGCCCCGCATGAACACTCGCCCCATTCCCTCGACCAAGGAAGCCTTGCCGGTGGTCGGCTGCGGAACCTGGCTCGGCTTCGACCAGCGCCCCGGCACCCCCGAATACCAGCGGCTGACCGGCGTGCTCGATGCGCTGTTCGCGGCTGGTGGCTCGGTCGTCGACAGCTCGCCGATGTACGGCCGCTCCGAGGAAACCACCGGCGAGCTGCTGGCCGCATCGGGCCAGCACACAAAGGCCTTCCTCGCGACCAAGGTCTGGACCTCGGGCCGCGAAGCCGGCATCGCGCAAATGGAGCAATCCTTCGCCCGCCTGCGCACCCAGCGCATGGACCTGATGCAGGTGCACAACCTCGTCGACTGGCGCACGCACCTTGCCACGCTGCGCGGCTGGAAGGACCAGGGCCGCGTGCGCTACATCGGCATCACGCACTACACCGCCTCGGCCTATGGCGAAGTCGAATCGGTCCTGCGCGCGCAGAAGCTCGATTTCCTGCAGATCAACTATTCGATCGACGCCCGCGACGCAGAGAAGCGCCTGCTCCCACTGGCGGCCGAGCGCGGCGTGGCGGTGATCATCAACATGCCCTTCGGCGGCGGCGGCCTGCTACGCCGCCTGCGCGACAAGCCGCTGCCCGACTGGGCCGCCGAGATCGGATGCACGAGCTGGGCGCAAGTGCTGATCAAGTTCGTGCTGAGCCATCCGGCCGTGACCTGCACCATCCCGGGCACGAGCCGCGCCGAGCACATGGCGGACAACGCGGCTGCTGGTGCCGGGGCGATTCCCGATGCGGCGTTCTGGCACCGCCATCTGCCGTCGATCGGCGTCTGACGCGCGCCTCGCCTACTCGAACTTCACGTTGTGCTCCCGCACGGTCGCGCCGAAGGCGTCGTACTGCTGGCGAAAGAACTCCCTGAACTTCTCCGGACTCATGCCGTAGCCCTCGAAGCCCTGCTGCGCGAGCTGCTTGCGGACTTCCGGCCGTTGCAGCGTGTTCTGCAACTCGCGTGAAAGCCTGTCGGTCAAGGCTTGCGGCATGCCCGGCGGTCCGAAGAAACCGGCCCACGGCGTGATGGTGAGCTTGCCCAGACTGAGCTCGCCACCGGTCGGCACGTCGGGCAACAGTTCGCTGCGATCCGGCAGCAGCGTGACCAGCGCGCGGATTCGCCCGTCCTTCACGTAGGCCGGGGCGAGCGTGCCGGTGGTGAACATCATCTGCACCTGCCCGCCAAGCAGGTCGGTCATCGCCTGCATGTCACCCTTGTAGCGCGCGTTGACCACCTTGCGATCGCCCAGCAGCTGCAGCATCGCAAGCTCGGAAGCGCTGTTGCTCGACGCGGAGTTGTACGCACCAGGTTTGGCCGCGATGAGCGCAAGCAATTCGTTCACGGTCTTCGCCGGCAGGCTCGACGGAACCACCAGGAACATCGAGAACTGGCCGGCCGAGCTGATCGGCGTGAAGGCCTTGAACGGGTCGTACGGCGGCGTCGGCCGAAGCGTGGGTGCCGCGACCATGGCCGTGTTGGTGCCCATCAGCAGCGTGTAGCCGTCAGGCTTCGCGGACGAGGTGGCCTGAGCCGCAAGCACACCGTCGGCGCCGGGCCGGTTGTCCACGATGACCTGCTGGCCGAGCTGCTTCGACAACCCGTCCGCGATGATGCGCGTCAATGCATCCGCGCCCCCGCCGGGCGCGAAGCCCACGATCAGCCGGATCGGTTTCTGGGGCCAGGCTTCATCGGCGCCCGCCGCGAGGGGCAGGCTCGTCAAAGCGGCCGCGCCCCACAGGGCCGCGGCGGTCAAGGTTCTGCGTCGCATGGTCTTGTCCTTCCGGGTTAGAAAACATGACGGATGCCGACCTCCGTGCCGGTCGACACGCGGCCCGCGGCGGGCACCACGCCACCGCTCACCACATAGCGCGCCTGTCCGCTGTTCATCAGGCGTGCGTAGGTGCCGTAGAACGCGGTGCGCTTCGAGAGGTTGTGCACATAGCCGATGCCGAACTGGCGCGCGTCGTCGCGATTGCGCGGCAGGCCGTTGGCGTTGCGCAGGCTGTCGTCGCTTCGGTCGTCGAGGTAGGCATAGCTGATGCGGATGCGGCCGACGTCGAAGGCAAGGATGTGCGCGCCGATCTCGGCCGTGTTCTTGCGCACCGTCCCAGCCGCGAGTTCCACGCGCACCGCGTTGTAGAGCCCGAAGAGCTTCACGGGGCCGACATCCCAGGTGCCACCGATGTTGGCGTGCATGTAGTCCCCGATGGTCGCGGTGGAATCGAATCGCGTGCGGGTGTAGGCCGCAGCGACGTCGATCGGCCCCGAGGCGTAGCCGAAGCGCGTGCCTGCGAAGTTGCCGTCATCGCGGTTCGTCTCGCGCGAGCTGTTCTCGCCCATGCCGGCCATCACCATGCCGTAGAAGCCGCCGAGCCCGCTCGGCAGCCAGTAGCTCACCGCATTGCTGCCGGTGATCGCCGTGGGCAGCGGCCCCGTGCCGGCGCCCGCGAACGTGAGGTTGCCAGCGCGCGCCACGCCGTTGGCATTGAAGGGATCGAAGTAGATGCTGTTGTAGTGCGTCGGGATGAAGTCCCGCCCCATGCGCACTTCGCCGAACGTGCCCGAGGTCAGGCTGACGAAGGACATCCGGTCGAAGTTGAACGGCCCGGCCGGCGTGCCACCGGTGGGCTGGTTGTTGGTGTTCGTCGCGCGGCCGGTGCCATCGTCAGGATTCAGGCTGCCTTCGAGCCAGAAGCTCGCGCGCAGGTCGCCGCCCAGGTCTTCGGTGCCGCGAAAGCCCAGCCGGCTCGTCGACAGGCCGCCGTTCGACAGCGCCGTCCTCGACGCCGCACCGTCGCCCTTGGTGTACTGGACGCCCACGTCCATCACCCCGAACATCGTGATGCTGGATTGCGCGTGAACCGCGCCGCCCATCAGCCCCAGCGCGGCACCGATGGCCGAGCATGTCCATTGCTTTTTCATGTCTCTTTTTTTCACTGATCGCTTCTTCTCTTTGTTGAACAAACCTGGAACACGCGCAGGGCTCCGCCACCCGGGGCGCAAGATCGCGTGCCGGGATGGTCGAGACCTGGGAGTAAGCGGGCCTAGCCCGGCGCCTCGGAGCGCACCAGCACCGCGCCTTGCGAGAGCGCGCCGACGTTGCGCCGGTACTGCTGCAGCCAGCCGGTGTCATGCAGCCGTGGCGGCGGCTGCCAGCCGTCGCGGCGCGCCTGGATTTCCTCGTCGCTCAGAGCGACGTCGAGGCGCCGTGCATCGAGGTCGATGGTGATGACATCACCGTCGCGCAGCAGGCCGAGCGGGCCGCCCAGCGCAGCTTCGGGCGACACCTCGGCAACCACCAGCCCCTTGCAGACGAGGCCCGAGAGATGGCCGTCGGTGAGCAGCGCCACTTCATCGCCGAGCCCTGCACCGTCGAGTGCGAATACCACGCGCGATGCACCGCCGCCCATAGCTGGCCCACCGCACGCGCCGGCACCGCGCATCACCATCACCTGGCCGGGCACGATGTCGCCCTGCTTGAGCGCGGTGATGGCGGCATCGGCGGTCCAGAAGCAGATAGCCGGCCCGGTGAAGCAGCGCACCTTGCGTTCGGCGATGCCAGTCTTGATCAGGCCCGATTCGGGTGCGAGATTGCCGCGCAGCAGGACGATCGCAGGCAGCGGCGCCACCGGGCGAACGATGGGTCGGATCACCTCCGCGCTCGCGACTTCGACGCCGCGCAGGTTGTCCGCGAGCGTGCCGCCTGTGACGGTGCGCGCGCTGGTATCGAGCAGCGGCTCGAGCTGCTTCAGCAACGCCCGGCAGCCGCCGGCGGCCTCGAAATCTTCGATCGAGTTCTCGCCCACCGGCCGCACGCCGGACAGCACCGGCGTGGTCGGGCCAAGCTTTTCGAAGAGTCCGTAGACGTCGACACCGGTCTGCCCTTCGGTCGCCACAGCCTGAAGATGCTTGGCGGTATTGAGCGATCCGCCCACCGAAAGTACTGCGCGCACCGCATTCACGAACGCACCGGGAGTGAGGATGTCGCGCGGCTTCAGGTCGTCCCACACCATCTGCACGATGCGCGCGCCCGCGTCGCGCGCGTCGACCATCATCTTCGGGCTCAGCGCAGCAACCGGGGCACTGCCGGGAAGCGCCATGCCGAGCGCTTCGCAGACGATATGCATCGAATTCGCCGTGCCGAGCCCCGAGCACACGCCGGGCCCACGAATCGCCTCGCGGCTCATGCCCACGAGTTCCTCAACGGGCAGCTTGCCGGCGACCGCATGCATCGCACCGATGAACACTTCCTCGATGTCGACGTGATGTCCCTTGTACTCGCCACTGGGCTGGTAACCACAGGGCACGAGCAAGGTGGGGATGTTGAGCCGCGCCGCCGCCATGAGTTGGCCCGGCACGGTCTTGTCGCACGAGGTGAGGCACACCATGCCATCGAGCTGCGCGCCTTCGACGGCCACCTCGATGTCATTGGTGACGAGGTCGCGCGCCGCCAGCATGTAGGCGCCGCGTGCACCCGCGCCGGTGATGAAGTCGCTCGGCGCAGCGGTGCGGATCTCGAAAGGCACGCCCCCAGCGGCACGGATCGCCGCCTTCACTTCGGCGGCCACGATGTCGAGGTGACTGAAACAGGCCGCGAGCTCCGACGAGCTGTTGACGATCGCGATCTTGGGCTTCTCGCAATCCTCTTCAGGAATGCCGAGCGCGCGCCAGTGCGCGTTGCGCACCGACCAGAGGTACGAGCCGCGCGGGAAGTTGCTGCGCAGGGGCCGGGTCATGATGCGTCTCCACGTTGTGCCTTCTTCGTGACTTCGATGACGCCGCGATCGGCGTCCACGCGCACCCAGTCGCCTGTCTCGATACAGGTGAGTGGATCGCGGTCGAAATCGGTCATCGCGGGCGAATGCGTGACCACCGCGCCGAGCGCCATCTTGGTCGTCATCTCGTTGAAGAGGAACGCGGCCGGCGCGGTCTTCATGAGCCGCGTCATGTGGAACATGGCCGACCAGCCCGACGACCCCTTGGCCCCCGGAAACACCAGCACCTTGCCCGCAAAGCTCTGCCCGCGCAGTGAATGCCGCGTTTCGATGACGCTGCCCGTGCGCGGGTCGATGCCGCCCCATCCGGAGATGCGATCGCGCGTGACCAGCGCCTCGCCTTCCGACACGCCTCCGACCACCTTGCGGCCGCGGATGACGACGCTTGCTTCTGCAATGACTGCGTCGCTCATGCGTTGAATCCTTTCCATCGGCCGGTGCAGGCCGCATCGATGCATTCGGCAGTGCTGCCGAACCAGGCCTGCACGCCGAGGATGGCGGGCAGGTAGTGGGCCTGCTTGGCCGAGTCGAGCGCGACGGTCTTCGTGCCCTTGGGCACGGCGCGGCTCATGGCGGAGCAGCTGTCGGTCATCAGGATGCCGCCCGCGTCCTCGATGATCTTGGTGTAGCCATTGCGATCGGCTAGTGACTTGATCGCGCGCGGCGTGAAGATCCACAGCTCGCAGTCCGGGTGCACCTTGCGTCCCTCGATGAGCTGCGCGGCTTCCCAGATCTGCTCGATCGTGTAGTGCGGGCAGCCGAGCATCACGTACTGCACCTCGGTGTCCTTGCCGGTGCTGTTGATCTTCTCGAAGGTCGCGCGGCGTTCGGCCTCGCCGTAGCGCAGCACCTCGACGGGTGCGCCTCCACCGAGTGCCTGCTCGAGCGTGAGTGCCTCGGGCGTCACGCCCACGATGTGATACATCTCCACGCCGCCCGAAGACGACGCGGCCGCACCGAAGTGCTTGAGACGCGGCAGGTTTGGCACGCGAGAGATGCCACGCCGGCTGTGCACCACGGGCACGCGCTCCTGCACTTGCTCGCCGATGTAGTAGCCGAGCAGGCCCCAGTCCTGCACCGACTCGACTTCGATGTCGAGCTCCACCACATGTGTGGCGCGGCGGTTTTCGTCGAGGTGGTAGCCCCAGTAAGGAATGCGCCCGGTGAGCATCGCGGCGCCGGTACTCTCGCGGCCTTCGGTGTTGGTGCGCGCGCCGAGGACCGAATTGCAGTACACGACCGCCGACGACTCCATCCACGCACAGTGCTCGCCGCGCGTCGGGATGTTGCCGACCTGGTAAGGCGTGCAGGTGTTCATGATCTGCGCACCCAGGCTCGCTGCGTGCCGCTCGCTCTTGCCGTAGAACTGCACGATCTCTTCGCTCACGCCCATGCGCTCGGGCTGGCCGGGGTCGAAGCCCAGTTGGAGGTGGCTGGTGAACACCTTGAACTTCGGAATCTCGACCGTCTCCTGGCTGTCGAGACTGAACTCGGAGAACACCGCATCCATGCCACCGCCACGGGCCATCGCGAAGTCGCGCTGGAAGGGCGTGGTCGATGTGATGGAGGCGCAGACATTGCGCGTCTCGACCAGCCGCTCGGCATCCAGTGCCTCGCCGTAACGTATCAGCAGGTCCATCGCCTTTTGCACCGCCGGTCCGTCGCGGCCGTCGCGCATGGCTTTTTCTTCATCGCTCAGGTGCATGACCTGTGTCTCCGTTCTTCTTTGCGTATTCGTGGGGAAATCCCCCGCCGGGCGCGCTAGCCCGACGAGGGGGTGGGTACGTGGCCGCCAATGTCGCGCGCAATGCTCAGCGCGATGTCGTGCAGCCGAGGTGCGACTTCATTGCGCAGTCGTTCTTCCGTGAAAACGAAGGCAGCGCCGCCGCCGTTGAGCGCCATGACTTCGCCATCCGGGCCGATGAGCGGCACGGACACCGAATTGATCTCGCGATGGAACTCGCCGAGCGAGAGGCAGAAACCCAGCCGCTTCGATTCGCCGATCGCGCGGTTCATGGCAGGCTCGATGCCGCTCCATTCGGGGCCGCGCAGCAGGCGCATCGAGTCGACGAGCTGATTGCGCTGCACCTCTGGCAGCGCCGAGAGATACGCCCGGCCGAGCGCCGAGTTGGCCAGCGGCGCACGAGAGCCCACATCGAGCCGCGCCGACAACATCGACGAGCGCGGACGGCAGGCTTCGATCAGCACCATTTCCATGCCGTCGCGCACTGCGAGGTAGACCGACGCGCCCATCTCCTCTGCCATCGCCTGCATGCTGGGCCGCGCGACGGCGCGCACATCGAGGCTGCCGAGGAACACGCGGGCGAGCGACACCACCCCCGGGCCGAGCATGAAGCGATCGGCTGCATGCGCCGGTTTGAGCATGCCCATGCTCAGCAACGTGGCGACAAGACGGTTGACGGTCGGGCGCGGAATGCCGGTCATGCGCGCCACGTCGGCATGGCCGAGCACCGGTTGCTCTTCGCTGAAGCAGCGCAGCACCGAGATGCCGCGCTCCAGCGCGCTGACGGTGTCGGAGCGCTCGCCGCGCGCATCGGCCGTCTCGGCGGCGGAAATGGTGAGGTCGTTTTTGTCAGCGGACATGATGGAACCCTTTGGAAGAGGCTCCAATGTAGAGGCTCGCATGGGACGCTCTCAGACGTCCGCCTCTGCCGTGACGGCCGCCGCCTTGCCCTGCTCCGCGCCGGGACGCAGGTAGACGCCCTGGCGCAGCAGTTCGGACTGCAGCGCGCCGATATCGACGAAGCGCGGTTCGATGCCGCCACGCGAGGCCAGCGCCGCCGCCGCGCCCGCCGCCTGCCCCGTGATCCAGCACTGCGGAATCTCGCGCATGAAGCCGTGCGAGTTGCGGTCGCACGAGATGTGGCGACCACAGGCGAGCAGGCCATCAAGTTGCTGCGGCACCAGCGCACCGTAAGGAATCGAGATGTTCGGGAACTTGGGCGACACCGCAGGCGACACGCCGATCTCGTCCGGCAGCGCGACGCCTTCAGGCCACTGGCTGCGCAGCACCGCGCCGACGCCGCTCAGGCGGCGCGCATGACGCACGCCGATCTGCGGCGCGCTCAGCATCAGGAAGGCGTTCTCGAAGCCCGGCGCGTGGGCGCGGAAGTAGTCGAGGTGCGCCACCATCGCGCGGTGCGAGCGCACTTCCACCGCGGTGAGATCGTCCACGTCGAGGGCCGAATAACCCGACTGCCGCGGTCCCATGAACAGCGCCACGTCATTGCGCCACGAGACAAAAGGCCGCTCGAACAGGCCGCACTGCTCACGCCCACGCGCCATGAAGGCCGAGAAGGCTTCCGGCTGGCCGGCCTTGAATTCGATCCAGCGATTCATGTCCACTCCACCGAAGAGCCAGGACGTGTTCATGCAGTGATGCACGTCGGCTTCCTCGATGTCGTTCACATAGGCAGCGCCGGCGCGCGCAAAAAGGTCGCCGTCGCCCGTGGCGTCCACCACCACGTCAGCCATGATCGCCATGCGCCCTTCCTTGCTCTCGAACACCACGCCTTTCACGGCGCCGTCCTGCACGATCGGGATGGCCGCCCACGAGTGGTAGATGAGCTTCACGCCGCGCTCCAGCACGATCTCCTGCGACAGCAGCTTGAGGCGCTCGGGGTCGATGGTCGGCGACCAGGTGACGATGCCGTGATACGCCGCGGTGCGTTGCGACCAGTGCGCGGCCTTGGCCTCGTCCTGCGAACCCCAGTCGCCGCTCGACGGACCTGCGATGGCGTCGGCCGGCAGGCGGTCGAACAACTCTTCCGCGAAACCGCGGATGACCAGCTTGCCCTCCCAGTCGGTCATGCGGTCGATCCAGATCACGAGGCCGCCGGTCGACAGGCCTCCGAGATGGTTGTAGCGCTCGAGCAGCGCCACGTCGGCGCCCGCATGCGCGGCGGCGGCGGCCGCGGCGGTCCCCGACGGCCCACCGCCCACCACCAGCACGCCGCAGCGGTGATAGACCGGGATCTGCTTGCCAGGCTCGGCCCAGTGGCCATGGTCAGGGCGCTTGGCGCGGCTGTCGCGTTCGAAGATGTCCGAGGACAGGATGCGCTCATCGGTGCGGACGACGGTTTTCATGCGTTCTTGCGGGATGTCTGATTCGATGCGATGAATGATATTTTGATTTCATCTTCCATTTTTCGATTTCTTTTGCGTTTTCTTTCAGGGTATTCCCTGAATGATGATTTGTTTTATGGACATGATGATTGATATCCATGAAAACCAAAGAGACATCCATGAAGAGATCGAGCGCTAGCCGCCGGGCCTTCGCCTCGGTGCTGGGCGCGGCAGCCCTGACAGGCCTGTTGCCGGTCGCCGCGATGGCGCAGGCGTTTCCCGCGCCGGGCAAACCGATCCGAATCGTCGTCGGCTTCACCGCGGGCGGGGGCACCGACGCGCAGGCGCGCATCGTTGCGCAGAAGCTTGGCGAAGTGCTGAACACCCCCGTCATCGTCGACAACAAGCCGGGCGCGAGCACCATGCTGGCGGCCAGCGAAGTGGCCCGCGCGCCGGCCGACGGCTACACGCTGCTCTACGCGCCCTCGTCCACCATGGCGCAGAACCCGCACACCTTCGCGCAGGTGCCCTACGACCCGTTCAAGGACTTCACACCCATCTCGATGGGCGGCCGCGGACCGCTGGTCCTGTCGATCAGCACCACGGTGCCCGCCAACAACGTCAAGGAACTGGTCGCCTACGTGAAGGCGCACCCGGGCCAGGTGAGCTACGCCTCGTTCGGCACCGGCACGTCGTCGCACATCTACGGCGAGGCCTTCGTGAAGAAGACCGGCATCGATGCGGTGCACATCCCGTACAAGGGTGGCTCCGATGCGGCCAAGGACCTGATCGGCGGGCGCGTGCAATACATGTTCGACTCGGCCTCGTCGGCGGTCATCACTTCCGCGACGGGCAAGGTGAAAATCCTCGCGGTGGCCGCGAGTGCGCGCATCGCCGCAATGCCCGATGTACCGACCTTCGCCGAGCAGGGGTTCGCCGGGCTCGACCTGCCGAGCTGGCTCGGCTTCTACGGACCGGCGCGCATGCCGGCGCCCGTGGTCGCAAAGTTGAACGCCGCGCTCACCAAGGTGCTGGCCATGTCGCAGGTGCAGGAGTTCTATCGCAGCGGCGGCTACGAGGCCGGCGCGACCACGTCGGAAGAATTCGCGACCATCACGCGGTCCGCCTACGAGCGCTGGGGCACGATGGTCCAGCAAGTCGGATTGACCAAACAATGAGCACCATGCACCCACGCCCGAACCTGAACCGCCGCCGCTTCTCCGCCTGGCTGGCGCTGAGCGCAGGCGCGTTGCCGCTCGCTACGTCCGCCGCCGGTCCCTTCCCGGAAAAGGGACGCACGATCCGCATCGTGCTGGGCCTCGCCGCGGGCGGCGCCTCCGATGCGCAGGCGCGCTTCGTCGCCAACAAGCTGGGCGAAGTGCTGCAGACGCCCGTGATCGTCGAGAACAAGCCGGGCGCGAGCTTCATCCTCGCGACGGAAGAAGTGATCCGGTCCGCGCCGGACGGCTACACCTTCATGTATGCGCCTTCTTCCGTGGTGGCGCAGAACCCGCAGACGCTGGCGCAAGTCCGCTACGACCCCTTCAAGGACCTCACGCCGATCTCGCTCGGCGCACGCGGCCCGCTGATCCTGACGGTCCACACCAGCGTGCCCGCGAAGACGGTGCAGGAACTCATCGCCTACATCAAGGCCAACCCCGGCAAGATGAGCTATGCCTCCTTCGGCACCGGCACGTCCTCGCACATCTACGGAGAAGCCTTCGCGCGCCAGGCCGGGTTGGACGTGGTGCATGTGCCGTACAAGGGCGGCAGCGACGCCGCGAAGGATTTCCTCGCGGGACGCGTCCAGTACTACTTCGACGCGGCGCCGAATGCCATCCAGAACACCGCCACAGGCAAGGTCCGCATGCTGGCAGTCGCCGCACCGAAGCGCAGCCCGATGCTCCCGGACGTGCCCACGATGTCCGAACAGGGCGTGAAGGGCGTGGACATGGCGAGCTGGCTCGGCTTCTACGGACCGCCGCACATGCCCGAAGCCGTGGTCGCGAAGCTCAACGCCGCGCTGGTGGAGGTGCTGGCCATGCCGACCACACGCGACTTCTTCCGTCAGGGCGCGTACGAGGCGGAATCGTCGACCCCGCAAGCGCTGGCCGCACTGACGCGATCGACCTACGACGAGTGGGGCGACACCATCCGCAAGCTGGGTCTGGTCAAGCAGGCGCAGTAGGCAGCGGCCGCCTCACCCGCGCCAGGGAAGCCGCTTGCCCATGCTGATGCGCGGCTCCACGCTAAAGCCGAGCGCTTCGTAGAAGCCCACAACCTCTTCGTTGCTGCTGACGATCTGGAGGTTGATCTTCGGGCAGCCGATGGCGGCAAGTGCCTGCTCGGCATGCCGGACCAGCGCGGCGCCGACACCGCGACGGCGAGCGGAAGGATCGACGGCAACGGAGTAGATCCAGCCGCGATGGCCGTCGAAGCCCGCCATCGTGGTGCCGATCACCGCGCCGTCCTGGAGCGCGACGAAGAGCAATCCATCGTCGGCCTTCAGCTTCATGTCGAGCGAGTAGTCCGGGTCGTTGTGCGGCGTTCCGTAGTCGAAGGTCTTGCGCCAGAGCGCGACGACCCCTGCGCGATGGGCACCATCCGAATACGTGGCAATCACGATGCTCATGCGCGCGACTCCGACAGGAATCGCAGCACCCGCGCGTTGACCTCTTCCGCGCGCTCGAACTGCACCCAGTGCCCTGCCCCGTCGATCACGGTGCCTTCGCGCAGCGGATGATCCTTGACGAGCTGCGCGACCAGTGGCCGCGAATCGGCTGTGACGTCGTCCTCGCCCCAGACCAGCAACTGCGGACCGCCGATGGTCTCCAGCGCATCCTGCAAACCGCCCGACAGAGAAATCTCCTTGCTGCGGAAGCGCGTGCCGTGGCACGAGATGTCGTGGATCGCGAAGGCCAGCGCGTCAATGGAAGCCCTGTCGTGCAGCATCAAGGCGGCGAGGTTGTGCAGCAGTGCGGCGCGCTCCTCGTCGCGATCGCTGGCGGCGCGCCAGTTGATCATCTCCACCGTCATGCGCCGCAGGGTGCCGTGGCCGCCGCTGCCCATCAGAATCATCCGGCGGATGCGGCCGCGCCGGGCGCCGAGCTTCGACGCGATCAGGCCGCCGAAAGAAAAGCCGCCCAGGTCAATCTCCGTTTCGGCACCGACGAGTGTGTCGAGCGTCGCGCGCAGCGTGTCGAGAAATGCGTCGAGGAGCGACTGGCCCGCCGGCAGTTCGGGCATCGCATCGGAATCGTTGAAGCCCGGCATGTCGGGCAGCCACAGCGTATGCGCGGCCGAAAGCGCCTCGACATTGCGCAGCCAGTGCATCCAGCTGCCGTGGCCACCGTGCAGCAGCACCAGCGGCGGATTCGACGAGTCTTTGCCGAAGCGGCGCCATCGCACGCGGACACCGCCATGTTCGACGTCGTGATGGGTGGCGAGCGCATCGACGCGCTCGATCAGGCGGACGGCTTCTGCCTCCGCAAGGGGTTCGAAGGTGGAAAAGTAAGGCACCGGCGCATTGTGACGCGCCGGTGGCGATTCAGCAGGCGCTCAGGCGTTGGCCGAGGCGCCCGCCTCGCCAAACCTGAAGCTCGAGACTGCGATTCCGCCCATGAAAGCGTCCTCGTGATAGACGAGTTCGCCCGCTTCGTTCTCCGCGGCGCCCACGGCGACCATCAGCGGAATCAGGTGCTCTTCGCGCGGATGCGCAATGCGCGCTGCGGGGGCGGCAGACCATTGCAGCAGTCGCTCGTTGCGTCGATCGCCCGTTGTGCCCGCCGCGGTCTGCCCGAGCCAGTCGTCGAACGCTTTCGACACGTCGCGCGCCTGCGGCCCAAAAGCGCGCAGGTTGTGATAGCTCAGGCCGCTGCCGACGATCAGCACGTTCTCGTCGCGAAGCGGTGCGATGGCACGCCCGAGCGCAATGTGCTCCGCCGGGTCGAGGCCGCGCCGCAGCGACAGCTGCACGACAGGCACTTCGGCGTTGGGATAGATCGCCGCCATCGGCGAGAACATCCCATGATCGAAGCCACGCTCGGGATCGATACGCACCGGCAGGCCAGCAGCTTCGATCAGCGACTGCACACGACGCGCGAGTTCCGGCGAGCCCGGTGCGTCGTAGTGCACCTCGTAGGTGTGCGCGGGAAAACCGCCGTAGTCATAGATCATCGGCGGGCGCGGATTGCCCGTCACGGTGAAGGCAGACTCTTCCCAGTGCGCGGAAACCATCAGGATCGCGTCGGGCTTGCGGCCGATCTGGCGCGGCATGTCGGCCAGCGCGGCTTCGAGCTTGTCGTACGCATGGCCCATTTCCTTCTTCATCCACGGCCAGGGGCCGCCGCCGTGCGAAATGAAATAGGTGGGAAGACGTGGGTTGGTATTGCTCATGGATCACTCCTTGAGAGCGAGTCTAGAGATTTCCGCACGAGAAATCGATGGGCTACGATGCATCGATTCGTTTCTCCACAGGAAATCGACATGGACCGCCTGACAAGCCTTCGCCTCTTCCGCGAAGTGGTCGAATCCGGCAGTTTCGCCGCAGCGGCGGAGCGTCTCGGCATCTCACCGCCGATGGCCAGCAAGCACGTGGCGCAGCTCGAAAAATCGCTCGGCGCACGGCTTCTTCATCGCTCCAGCCGCCACCTGAGCCTCACCGAGGCCGGGCAAGCCTGGTACGAGCAAAGCGGCCGCGCGCTCGACCTGCTCGACGCGGCTGAGGCTGCCATCGGCCAGACCAGCGCCACGCCGCGCGGGCAGCTCAAGGTGAGCGCGCCCGTGTGGTGCGCCACCCCCCGTTTCGCCAACGTACTGGCCGGCTACCGCGAGCAGTGCCCCGAAGTCGTGGTCGACATGCATCTGGAGAACCGCAAGGTCGATCTCGCGGCCGACGGCTACGACCTCGCGCTGCGCGCAACGCAGGAGCCCTCGCCCGCGCTGATCGCAAGGCCACTGTGCAAGCTGCAGTTCCATCTGGTGGCCGCGCCCGCATGCATCGCGCGCACCGGGCTGCCCACCTCGCCGGCCGACCTTGCGAAGCTCGACGCCATCGTGCCCAGCTACGTGAACCTCGAAGGCTTCGCGCTCAAAGGCCCGGGCGGCCGGCAAGCGCCGCTGCGCTTGCAGCCGGTGATGAAGTCCGACGACACCAACCTGACGCTGCACTCCGTGCATGCGGGCATCGGCATCTCGTTCCTGCCCGAATGGCTGATCGACGAGGACCTCGCCGCGGGACGGCTGGTGCGCCTGGTGCCGGACTACGCAGCGCCGCCAGTCACCCTGTTCGCGGTTTACACGAGCCGGCAATACATGGCACCCAAACTGCGCAGCTTCATCGATTTCCTCGGCGCGCAACTCGGCAAGGTCTAGCACGCATTCCCTGCTCGTGCATAGCCATTGGCACACGCAGGAGCGCGCGCGCCGGTACAGTCGGCCCCTCACTGGAGACCGTTCGCCTTGTTCCGCTTCTTCGAAAAACGCCTCGACGCCTATCCACCCGCCGAACCCGGATTGCCGCCGAACGGCTTCCTTGCCTTCGTCTGGTCGTGCACGCAGGGGCTGCGCGGTTCGATCGCCCTGATGGCGCTACTCACCGCGGCGATGTCGGCTTTCGAAGCGCTGCTGTTCGCGATCCTCGGCCGCATCGTCGATTGGCTCGGCGGGCAGGCGCCCACGCGGCTGTGGGAAGACCGCGGCACCACGCTGGCGTGGCTCGGCTTCGCGCTCGTCACAAGCATCGCAGTCGTCGCGCTGCAGACCATCGTCAAGCACCAGACGCTCGCGATCAACCTGCCGATGCGCCTGCGCTGGAACTTCCACCGCCTGATGCTCGGCCAGAGCATGGCCTTCTACCAAGACGAGTTCGCGGGCCGCATCACGGCCAAGGTGATGCAGACCGCGCTCGCAGTGCGCGACACCATCTTCGTGCTGGCCGATGTGCTGGTGGCGATGTGCGTTTACGTCGCGACGATGATCGTGCTGGCCGCGGTGCTCGACCGGCAGCTGATGCTGCCCTTCGTCATCTGGCTGGCGCTCTATGTCGTGCAGCTCGTCTTCTTCGTGCCGCGCCTGGGCAGCATCGGCAAGGCGCAAGCCGATGCGCGCGCGCTGATGACCGGCCGCGTGACCGATGCCTACACCAACATTGCGACGGTCAAGCTCTTCTCGCACACGCACCGCGAGGCCGGCTTCGCGCGCTCGGCCATGCAGGAGTTCATGCAGACCGGCTATGCACAGATGCGGCTGGTCAGCGCCTTCGAGATCACCAACCACACCCTCAGCATGGGCCTGACCGCCGGCATGGCGGGCATGGGCCTTTGGCTCTGGTCGCAAGGCGTGATCGGCGTCGGCGCGGTGGCCGCCGCAACCGCGATGGCGCTGCGTCTGCAAGGCATGTCGCACTGGATCATGTGGGAGATGACGAGCCTGTTCGAGAACATCGGAACGGTGCAGGACGGCATGAAGACGCTTTCGCGCCCAAGAACCGTGGTCGACGCGCCGGACGCCACTGCGCTGGACGTGCCGCGCGGCGAGGTCCGCTTCGAGCATGTGAGCTTCCGCTACGGCGATGCGGGCCGGCGCGTCATCGACGACCTGACGCTCACCGTTGCACCGGGCGAGAAGATCGGGCTGGTCGGCCGCTCGGGCGCCGGCAAGTCGACGCTGGTGAACCTGCTGCTGCGCTTCCACGACCTGGACAGCGGCCGCATCCTCGTCGACGGACAGGACATCGCGCACGTCACGCAGCACAGCCTTCGCGCCCACATCGGCATGGTCACGCAGGACACCTCGCTGATGCACCGCTCGGTGGCCGACAACATCAGCTACGGCAAGCCGAACGCCACCGCCACGGCCATCCAGGCCGCGGCCGACCGGGCCGAGGCCCACGCCTTCATCCAGACGCTGGGCGATCCGGCGGGCCGCAAGGGCTATGAGGCGCACGTGGGCGAACGCGGCGTGAAGCTGTCGGGTGGGCAGCGCCAGCGCATCGCGATCGCGCGGGTCATGCTGAAGGACGCGCCGATCCTGCTGCTGGACGAAGCCACCAGCGCGCTGGATTCCGAGGTCGAGGCGGCGATCCAGGCGAGCCTCTACCGCCTGATGGAAGGCAAGACGGTGATCGTGATTGCGCATCGGCTGTCCACCATCGCCGCGATGGACCGGCTCGTGGTGCTCGACGAAGGCCGTGTGGTCGAGGAAGGCGACCACAAGACCCTGCTCGCGAGGGGCGGACTCTATGCGCGCCTCTGGGCCCACCAGAGTGGCGGCTTCCTCGGCGACGGTAGCGAAGACGAAGACAACGAAGAGGCGGAGACGTCGACAGTCTGACCCGCGAGTCCTACAGTGGACAGTGCACCCCGCCGACACCGGCGGATCGGTGCGATGGGCATTCTGGAATCGTCTTCAACAGAGGAGTTTCAACCGTGAATTCCATCATCTACATCGTCGGTCTGGTCGTGGTCGTGGTCGCCGTGCTGTCGTTCTTCGGCCTGCGCTGAAATCCTCCTTCATCCCCAGCCCTGCGCCCCCATTTCCATGGGGGCGCTTGCCTGTGCGCCACGGGCATAATTTCCCGCTCCTCTCCGGCGCGCCGGAGTGCCCCGAGCCGTGAAACAAGAAAGCTGTCGAAACCCGTGGCGCAACCCTCTTCGTTCCAGGACGCAACGCTCACCGAAGCGGTGCGATTGATCGAAGAGACCGGTCCGCTCGAGGATTCGCAAGCCGTGCGCGAGGCGGCCGCCGCCGGCGCTTCGCACCGGATCGCCAGCCGAGCGCGCATCCTCGCCGACCGAACCGGACTCACCGCCGAACTCGCACGCGCACGCGCGTGGGCTCCCTGGGTGCTGATCGCGCTCGTGGCGGTCATCGTGATCGCCTGCCTCTCGCTCGCGGGCAACGTCCTCGGCGGCAGCGAGCGGCGGATCAACGTCGTCGTCGCACTCGCAAGCCTGCTGGGCCTGCACCTCTTCACGCTGCTGCTGTGGCTGTTCGGGCTTCTGGTGCCGCTCGGCTCCTTCAACGCTTCCTTCGGCTGGATCTGGATGGCGCTGACCGCGCGGGTCGCAGGGGGCCAGAGGGGGCAGGCGCCGGTTCTTCTTCGCGCCACCACGCGGCTGCTCGGACAGGCTCGCCTGCTCCCATGGGCACTGGGATTCGTGAGCCACGCCATCTGGGCGTTCTCCTTCGCGGTGGTGATCGCGGCCATGCTCTTCGCGCTGGCGTTTCGCAACTACACGCTGAACTGGGAAACCACGATCCTTGACCCGTCCTTCTTCGTGCATGCGGTAGAGAGGCTGGGCTACATGCCAGCGCGACTGGGTTTTCCGATACCCGATGCGCAGGCGGTGCTTTCGCCGACGGCTGCCGCGTCGAGCCAGCGCGACTGGGCCCTGTGGCTCACCGGCTGCATCGTGGTCTACGGCCTGATTCCACGCGCCGCCTTCGCGCTGCTGTGCACCGCCGTCTGGCGCATGCGTAGAAAGGCACTGTCGCCCGATCTTTCGTTGCCCTACTACCGCAAGCTCATCGCGCGCTTCGACGCGCTCGCGCCGCCGCGCATCGTCGACGCTGATCCGGGCCAGGCGCCGCATCTCGCGCCGCAGCATCTGCCGCAAGGTGACACCACCGACACGCTGATGGCCGTCGGCTTCGAACTGCCCGACGAACTGCCCTGGCCGCCCGCGGCACTCGACATGCGCGGCGCCCGCGCGATGCGTATCGATGGCAGTGCCACGGCGCGACGCCAGGTGCTCGACACGCTGGCGCAATTGCGCCCACGGCGGGTGCTCGTCGGCTGCCATGCCGGGTCCAGCCCCGATCGCGGCACCGAGCGATTCCTGCGGGAAGTGCTGGCGCTCTGCGGCGAATGCCGTCTCTGGCTCATCGGCACGGCGGATGACGAGGCGCGTCAACGCTGGCACACCTGGCTGGCCGATTCCGGTCTCGACGGCATCCGCGCCGCCGACGCGCTGCAGCCTATGCTCCACGACTGGACATGACGACTCCCCAGCCCATCCGCATCGCCGTGGTCGGCCACACCAACGCCGGCAAGACCTCGCTGCTGCGCACCCTCACGCGGCGGGTGAACTTTGGCGAGGTGTCGGAACAGCCCGGCACCACGCGACACGTCGAATCGGCCGATCTCGATGTCGGAGGCAAGCCGGCCGTGCGCTTCTTCGACACGCCGGGCCTCGAAGACGCCGTTGCATTGCGCGAGCATCTCGAAGTCTTCGACAAGAGCCTGACGCCGCCGGATCGCATCCGCCGCTTTCTGCAGAGCCCTGAAGCGCATGGCATGTTCGAGCAGGAGGCGAAGGTGCTTCGCGCGATGCTCGACGTCGATGCCGCGTTTCTCGTCATCGATGCGCGCGAGGCGGTGCTGCCCAAGTTCCGCGCGGAAATCGAACTGCTCAACGCCTGCGCACGGCCGGTTCTGCCGGTGCTGAACTTCCTGCACAGTGCCGCGCACCGCGAAACCGCATGGAGGGAACTGCTGTCCGCCTACGGCCTGCACGTGGTGGTGCGCTTCGATGCGGCCGCACCATTCGTCGGCGCGGAGCGCGAGTTGTACCGCGACCTGTCCACGCTGCTGCGCGACCGTCGGAGCGAACTCGACAAGGTAGCTGCGTCTCTCGAAGCCGAATTCGCGCAGCGCAGGCAGGCCGCGTGCCAACGCATCGCCGAACTGCTCGTCGATGCCACCGCAATGCGCCGCAACGCGACGGCTACCGAATTTGCCGACGACCCGGGACGCCATCGCCTGATCTCCGAATTGCAGAAGTCGCTCTTCGACAAGGCGCAGCGCTGCGCCGACGACCTGTTGACGCTCTATGGCTTCCGCGAAGGCGATGCGGACGAAGCGCCGCTGCCCGCGATCGAGGGCCGCTGGACCATGGACTTCTTCCACCCCGAGGCGCTCAAGGACGCGAGCATCCTTCTCGGCAAAGGCGTGGCCGTGGGCGCGGCGGTGGGCGTGGTGGCTGATCTCGCGCTGGCCGGACTTTCGCTCGGCACCGGCGCTGCGCTGGGCGGAGCGATCGGCGGCGCGATGTCGCAAGGGCTGGGACCACTCGGACGCAAGCTCGCGAACAAGCTGCGCGATGTGCATGAGCTCACCGTGGAAGACCGGGTGCTGTTCGTGCTCATGGGCTGGCAGTTGCGCCTGCTTCGCGCGCTCGAATACCGCGGGCATGCGGCGGTGGAGCGGATCGGCGCCGATGGGCTCGACGGCATCGACCACCATGCACTGGCCGACGTGGTACGCGCTGCGCAGCCGGCGCGCAGCCATCCGGATTGGGAATCCGGCACGCGCTTGCGCTGGCGTGAGGCGCCGCAGCGACAAGAGCTCGTTTCGCATGCGGCCCGACGCCTGCAAGAGGCCATCGCGCTGATTCCGGCATGATTCGAGGCATGGAAGACATCGAACCCCGTCCCCTCGCGATCATCAAGGTCGGCGAGACCTTCGAGCCGCTGCGCGAGCGCCGCGGCGATTTCGAACACTGGATCGCCGCCGGACTCGGCGACACGTCACTGCCCGTGGTGGTGCTCGATCCGCGTCGCGGCGACACCCTGCCTGACCCCGCCACACTCTCGGGTGCCATCGTCACCGGATCGCATGCGATGGTGTCGCACCGCGAACCCTGGAGCGAAAGCACCGGCAAATGGCTCAGGCAGCTCGTCGCCCACCACACGCCGGTGCTCGGCATCTGCTTCGGCCATCAGCTTCTGGCCGATGCCCTCGGCGGCGAGGCCGGCGACCATCCTGTGGGCATGGAGATAGGCACGGTACAAGTCGAACTCAAGCCCGAGGCGGCGGACGATCCGCTCACCAGTGGACTGCCTCCACGCTTCAACGCGCACGTGGTGCACCGGCAGAGCGCCCTGCGCCTGCCGAAGGATGCCGTACGCCTCGCGGGCAATGACTTCGAATCGACGCAGGCCTTCCGCATCGGCGACAGCGCCTGGGGATTGCAGTTCCACCCCGAATTCGACGACGAGATCATGCGCGGCTACGTCGAGCATCTCGCCGATCCCATCCGGGCCGGGGGTGCGGATCCCGGTGCGGTCGAAGCACACGTGAAGCCCACGCCGGCGGCCTCCGGGCTGCTTCAGCGCTTCGCACGCATCGTCGAGGAACGGACGGCGGCGTCGGCGTAGCAACTACACCCGGCCGCCTCGACTTGCGCTAAGGTGTCCCGCAGGTCCGATCAAGGAACAGCCCATGCCCAACACAGCCTCCGGCACGCGCCCAGCCCCGAAGCACTTCTCGATGATCCGCGGCTTCCATCTCGCGGACTTCTTCACCCTTGCGAACGCGGCTTGTGGCGTCGGTGCCATCTTTCTTGCGATGGCCTTCATCGCAAGCCAGTCGGTCGCGCACTTCCTCTGGGCCGCAGCGCTCGCGCCGGCGGCGTTCGTCTTCGACGTCTTCGACGGCCGCATCGCGCGCTGGCGGCAGACGCATTCGGCGCTCGGGCGGGAGCTCGATTCGCTGGCGGACGTCATCTCCTTCGGCGTGCTGCCCGCTTCGCTCGCCTTTGCAGCGGGCCTCAACGGCGGTTGGGATTGCGTGATCCTGATCTACTTCGTCTGCTGCGGCGTGAGCCGGCTCGCGCGCTACAACGTCACGGCCGAGGCACTCTCGGAAGGTGCGGCCAAGGTCAAGTACTTCGAGGGCACGCCCATCCCGACCAGCGTGGTGCTCGTGGGCATCCTCGCGCTTGCGGCATGGCAGGGGCGCATTGGCGGTCAGATCTGGGGTGGCGCATGGACGCTAGGCCCATGGGTGCTTCACCCATTGGCTCTGCTGTTCGCGCTCTCGGGCACGTTGATGATCAGCAAGACCCTGCGCATCCCCAAGCTGTAATCGTGCCGCGGCATCAGGTCCCTAGAATGCCCGCATCGTCATTGCCGGCATCGTGACCATGACCGCTTCACGCGCAATCGTTGTCTTCATCCTCGGCCTGCTGCTGACCGGCTGCGCAAGTCTTCCGGCGCGCGTCGAACGAACGCCGACGACCGCGCTCACGAACACCGACGACACGCGCCTCGGCAAGGCGACCCGGCCGCTGACGTCGGCGCACGCCGGCAAGTCCGGCATCCATCCCCTGGTCCTCGCGGAAGACGCCTTCGCAGCGCGCGTGGTGCTCGCGAAGCTCGCGGACCGCAGCCTCGACCTGCAGTACTACATCTGGCACAACGACACCACCGGACAGCTGCTCTGGCAGGCGATCTGGGATGCCGCCGAGCGCGGCGTGCGCGTGCGACTGCTGCTCGACGACGCGAACACCGGCGGGCTCGACCCCACGCTCGCGGCGCTCGATGCGCATCCGAACATCGAGATCCGCCTGTTCAACCCGTTCGCGAATCGCGGCTTCCGCGCGGGTGACTTCGTCTCGGATTTCTCCCGCGTCAACCGGCGCATGCACAACAAGTCCTTCACCGCCGACAACCTGGCGACCATCGTCGGCGGCCGCAATGTCGGCGACGAGTATTACGGTGCCAACATGGAAGTGGGCTTCCAGGACTTGGACGTGCTGGGCATCGGCCCGGTGGTGCAGCAAGTGTCGAACGAGTTCGACCTGTTCTGGAACAGTGCCTCCGCCTACCCTGCCGCGACCGTGCTCGCACCCGCCAAGCCCGACAGCGCCGCGACGTTGCGCGAAGGATGGGACAAGGTCCACCAGAACCCCGAAGCCGTCCGGTATCTGGACGCCGTTCGCAATACGCCGCTGATGGCCCAGCTCGCGAGCGAAAAGGTGGACTTCGAGTGGACCAGCGCACGCGTGCTGCACGACGACCCGTCGAAGGTGCTTCAACCGATGGACCGCAGCGACCTCCAGATGCTGCCGCAGCTCCTCAAGGCCATGGGGCAACCCAAGCGCGAGCTCGATCTGGTGTCGCCCTATTTCGTGCCGGGCGCCAATGGCACCAAGTCGCTCGTCGAACTCGCGCAGAACGGCGTGAAGGTGCGCGTGCTGACCAACTCGCTCTCGGCGACGGACGTAAGCCCGGTGCACGCAGGCTATTCCAAGTACCGCGACGAGTTGCTCAAGGGCGGCGCGGTGCTCTATGAACTGAAGCCGGGCTCGGCCGTGCCGCCACCCGACAAGGACAAGGACGAAGACAGGTCGCGCGGGCTCCCGGGCAGCGGCAGCCGCGGCAGTTCGGCCGCGAGCCTGCATGCGAAGACCTTCGCGGTGGATCGCGAGCGGATCTTCGTCGGCTCCTACAACCTCGACCCACGCTCCGCCAAGCTCAACACCGAGATGGGCGTGGTCATCGAAAGCCCTGCCCTCGCCGGCATCCTGTCGAAGCAGTTCGACACCACCATCCCCACACGCGCCTACCTCGTGCGCCGACAGGCCGACGGACGCGGACTCGAATGGGTCGACGTCGAGCCGACGGGCGAGACCAGCTATTCGACCGAACCCGGTGCCGGCCCGATTAAGCGCCTGTGGATCGACTTCCTCGAAGTGCTTCCGATCGAATGGTTGCTCTGATTTCCGCTCCAAGACCCAGATGACTACAGGCCTCCAACTCCTTGCCCAACTGGCTGCCACGCAGCCGCTCTCCCCCGCGTGCGACCACTTCTACTTCCTGCGTCACGGACAGACCGCCTGCAACGCGCGCCGCATCTTCCAAGCCACTGATGAGCCCCTGAGCGAGCTCGGCGTCCAGCAGGCGCACAACGCCGCCACGATCCTTGCCCGGGAACCGGTGCGCAGCATTCTCACCAGCGGCGTGGTGCGCGCATTGACGACTGCGCAGACGGTGTCGGCGCCCCATGGCATCGCACCACGCGTGGTCGAGGGCCTGCGCGAGCGCAACTTCGGCGCGCTCATCGGTACGTCTTCGGCCCACATCGACTGGGCCTGCGAGCCCGAGAACGGCGAGACCTTGCCCGAATTCATCGAGCGATCGCGCGCCGCGCTCGAGCATGCGCTGACGCATCCGGGGCCGGTGCTCATCGTTGCGCATGGCGGCACGCTCTACGTGCTCGCGGCGCTGCTGGGTGTGCCGGTGGACCTCGGCGTGCTCGGCAATGCGCAGCCCTTGCGATTCGAACGCAGCGGCACCACATGGCGCCTGAAACCCCTCCTGCAGCAGGTGGATGGCGGAGCCGCACTGGCCTGAACACGCCGTTCGCCGCATTCTTCTGGAACCCATCGCCATGGACTTCAAGGACTACTACAAGATCCTCGGGCTCGAACGCGGCGCCTCCGAGGACGATGTGCGCAAGGCTTACCGCAAGCTCGCGCGCAAGTACCACCCCGACGTCAGCAAGGAGCCCGACGCCGATGCACGCATGCGCGAGGTCAACGAAGCGAACGACGTGCTGCGCGACAAGGAAAAGCGCTCGGCCTACGACCAGCTCGCCGATCACGTCGCGCGCGGCGGCAGTCCCGATGGTGGATTCCAGCCACCACCCGGATGGGACGAAGGCTTCGAGTTCCACCGTGGCCCGCATGCGGGACCGGCCGATCACGCCGAGTTCAGCGAGTTCTTCTCGTCACTGTTCGGCGCGGCTGAGCGGCGCGGCGCTCAGCGGCACAACTATCGCGCGCGCGGCGAGGACCACCATGCAGCGATCGAGATCGCGCTGGAGGATGCTCTACAGGGCGCCGAGCGAGAGATCACGCTGCGCTCGCAAGAGATCGACGACAAGGGCCTTCCGCAATGGAAGACACGCACGCTGAGCGTGAAGATCCCGCCGGGCGTACACCCCGGCCAGTTCATCCGCCTCGCGGGCCAGGGCATGCCCGGCCATGGCGGTGAGCCACCGGGCGACCTCTACCTCGAAGTACGCATCGCGCCGCACAAGCTCTACCGTATCGAGGACCGCGACCTCTACATGACACTGCCGATCACACCGACCGAGGGTGCGCTCGGCGCGAAGGTACAGGTGCCCACGCCGACCGGCGGCATCGTCGAAGTCACGGTTCCGCCGAACGCGCGCAACGGCCTCAAGCTGCGACTCAAGGAACGCGGCCTGCCGGGCAAGCCACCGGGCAACCTGTACCTGTTGCTTGAGATTGCGCTGCCTCCGGCCGATTCCGATGCAGCGCGAAAGGCTTACGAACAGTTGGCACAGGCAGCGCCCTTCAACCCCCGCCGCCATCTTGGAGTTTGACGACCATGGCTACCGTGACTGTCACGACGACCGCGCTCAGCGCATCGCATCCCCTCGCCGCCGCGGAGCTCGCCCATGCCTGCGGTGCGGAGATCGACTGGGTGGTTCAATTGGTCGAGGTCGGCATCATCGAATCGCGTGAACCCGGAGAGCGACCTGAGCAGTGGCGCTTCTACAGCGGCGACCTGCAGTGCGCACTCGAAGTCCGACGCCTTGAACGCGATTTCGGCGTGCAGGTCGACGCTGCAGCGCTGATCCTCGACCTCGAGCATGAGGTACGCCGGCTCAAGGCCGTGTTGCGCGCGCAGGGGCTCGGCCGCGAGATCTGAACCGACACATCCGTTCCCATCACGACTTCAGGAGCTTCCGATGCAACCACGTCTCACTGCCAAGGATTTCGACCAGGACCTGCTCATTCTTTTCGACGCCTACGTGCATGGCGACCTGGACCGCCGGGGCTTCCTCGCACAGGCCCAGAAGTTCGCGACGGCGGGCGTGACTGCCGCTGGTCTGCTCGCTGCACTGACTCCCAATTTCGCGATGGGCCAGCAAGTGGCGGCGAACGATTCCAGGCTCAAGATCGAGCGCGTGACCTATCCCTCGACGGGGGGCAGCGGCACGGTCAACGGCTATCTGGTCCGCCCCGCGAGCGCGGGCGCGAAAAAGCTTCCGGCGGTGCTGGTCATTCACGAGAACCGCGGACTCAATCCGCACATCGAGGACATTGCGCGCCGGCTCGCACTCGACGGCTTCATGGCCTTCGCGCCCGACGCGCTCACCCCGCTCGGCGGCTACCCCGGTGACGAGGACAAGGCGCGAGAAGCCTTCGGCAAGCTCGACCAGGCCCGCACGCGAGAGGACTTCGTAGCTGCCGCCAATTGGCTGAAGGGACGCCCCGATTCCAACGGCAAGATCGGCGCGATCGGCTTCTGTTGGGGCGGCGGCATGGTCCACACGCTCTCCACGCGACTGCCCGAACTGAATGCCGCTGTGGTGTTCTACGGCAACACCCCGCCTCCCGCTGACGCCGAGAAGGTCAAGTCGCCGCTGCTGATCCAGCGTGCCGCCATCGACGAACGCATCAACGCTGCCTGGCCGGCCTACGAAGCGGCGCTCAAGGCCGCGAACGTCAAGTTCATCGCCTACGAGTACCCCGGCACGCAGCACGGCTTCAACAACGACACCACGCCACGCTTCGACGCGGCGGCCGCCAAGCTGGCCTGGTCGCGCTCGGTGGAATTCCTCAAGGCACAGCTCGGGGCCTGACGGTTCGCATCGACTTGACGAGCGGCCACAGCCACACGAGAAGCGTCAAGGCAGCCAGGCCCGCGGCGATCGGCCGCGATACGAAGGCCGTGAGGCTGCCGTCCGACTTGATCATGGAGGTAATGAAGTTCTCCTCCAGCATGCCGCCGAGGACCACGCCGAGAATCGCCGGCGCGATCGGAAAGCGGTTCTCTTCGAGCAGGTACGCGATCAGGCCCGCCACCAGCATCACGCCGACGTCGAAGAGCGAGTTGTTGATCGCAAAGGTGCCCACGATGCAGAAGATCAGGATGATCGGCATGAGCACGTTGCGTGGCACCTGAAGAATACGCTTGGCAACCTTGATGCACATGATGCCCAGCGGAATCATGATGATGTTGGCGATGACGAACAGCATGAACACCGCGTAGATGTTCTGGGGATTCGTGGTGAACAGCGTCGGCCCCGGGTTCATGTTCTTCATGTACAGCACGCCGATCACGATCGCGGTGATCGAGTCGCCCGGAATGCCGAACACGAGCGCCGGAATCCACGCACCCGCGAGCGCGCTGTTGTTGGCCGAGCCCGATTCGACGATGCCCTCGACATGGCCGGTGCCGAACTTCTGGGGTTCCTTCGAGAACTTCTTGCTCATCGCATAGGACATCCACGCGGCGATGTCTGCGCCGGCACCCGGAAGCGCCCCGACCAGCGTCCCGAGCGAACTGCCGCGCAGGATCTGCACCGGGTACTTCTTTGCGAGGGCCCACTGGCCCGCCATGACGCTGCCGACCTTCTCCACCACCAGTTGCGCGGGCGGCGCGGTGTCCACCGCGAAGCGGATGACCTCCGAGATCGCGAACATGCCGATCATCATCGGGATCATGCCGATGCCGCCGGTCATCTCGGTGTTGCCGAGAGTGAAGCGCGGAAAGCCCGCTGGATTGCCAAGGCCGACGCAGGCCACCAGCAAGCCGAGCATCAGCGTGATCACGCCCTTGAGCGGCTGGTCGGAAGTGATGAACACCGCGCAGGTCAGCCCGAGCAGCACCAGCCAGAAGTACTCGAACGAACTGAAGTTGAGCGCGAACTCAGCCAGCGCGGGCGACGCCACGATCAGCACCGCGGTGCCGAAGAGGCCGCCCACTGCCGAGAACACCAGCCCCGCGCCGAGTGCCAGTTCTGCCTGCCCCTTGCGCGTCATCGCGAAGGCCTCGTCGGTATAGGCCGCCGAAGCCGGCGTGCCCGGAATGCGCAGGAGGCAGCCGGGGATGTCGCCCGAGAAGATCGCCATCGCGGTGGCTGTCACCATCGCGGCGATGGCCGGGATCGGCGACATGAAGAAGGTCACCGGCACCAGCAGCGCCACCGCCATGGTGGCCGTCAGCCCGGGCACCGCGCCCACGAAGAGACCGAAGAGCGATGCGACCACCATCACCACGAGGGTGTAGGGATCGAACACCATTGCGAAGGCTTGTGCGAGTGCGTTCGACATGGATGACAACTCGTTTGTCTACCAGGCATAGGGCGCGAGCATGCCCCACGGCAACGGCACCCGCAGCAGCTTGTAGAAGGCAAAGTGGATCATCAGCGTCGCGATGACCGCGATCAGCACGGCCCGGCCGGGACGCACTCGCAGCGCGAGCATGACCGCCGTGAGCACCACCGTCGAAGCGATCAGGAATCCGAGCTTGTCCGCAGCGAGGATGTAGAAGACCACGCTGCCGATCACGATGATGAAGGCCCCCAGGTGGCGGGGAGACCGCACCCACTCGCCGGCCTGCGCCCATGGCGCCGCCGCCCGTTCGCGCCAGCCACGCAGCACCAGCAGTGCACCGCATACGCACAGTGCCGCCGCGATCAGCCCGGGGAACAACGCCGGGCCGACCTGCTGGCCCGGGATCTTCGGATAGCCCTGCACGACCATGAGCACGGCCGCGCCGAGGACGAGGAGCAGCGCGCCAAAAATCGCGTCGTTGAATCTCATCGGCTTCGCGCTACTTCGCGATGCCGACGGCCTTCATCGTGGCGCCGAGCTCGGCGTCGGACTTGGCCATGAACTTCGCGAAGTCATCCGGACCGGCATAGATCACGCCAAAGCCGCGCGAGGCCATGAAGTCGGCGTACTCCTTGCTCCCCGCGACCTTCTGGATGCCGGCCACCAGCTTGTCGCGGATATCGTTCGGGATGCCCTTGGGCGCGACGATGCCGCGCCATGCAGCGATGGTCCAGTCGCTGCCCGTTGCCGACTTGAGCGTCGGCACATTGGGGTACAGCGCCGAGGGCTTGTCGGCCATGATCGCCAGGCTCTTCACCTTGCCGGCATCGATGAGCGATCGCGCCTCGGGGAGAGACACCGGCGCGATGTCGACGCCGCCGGCGACCATGTCCTGCAAGCCGGGGGCTGCGCCGTTGCTCGGCACCCAGGGCACGGCGGCCGGATCCATCTTCTGATCGCGCAACAGGCCTGCGATAGCCAGGTGCCAGATGCCGCCCTGCCCTGTGCCCGAGGCTTTCATCTTGCCGGGATTGGCCTTGATGGCGGCCAGCAGGTCGTTGACGGTCTTGTACGGCGCATCGGCGCGCACCTGCACGCCCGCCGGGTCCGCGTTGACCAACCCGATCGGCGTGTACGAGGCGCCGGTGAGTTCGGTCAGGCCTTGCCAATGCATCATGCCGATCTCCACCGTCGCGAGGCCGATGGTGTAGCCGTCGGGCTGCGCGGATGCGATGGCCGCATGGCCCACGACGCCGCTTCCACCGGTGCGGTTCACGACGGTGACCGGCTGGCCGAGTTCCTTCTCGAGCAGGCTCCCGATAATTCGCGCAGTGGCGTCTGTGCCGCCGCCTGCACCCCAGGGCACGATCATCGTGACCGGTCGACTCGGATAACCCTGCGCAGATGCGGGATCCGCCGCCGGGAGGAGTACCGCGGCTGCGAGCGCGGCAACGGACAGGGCGGCAAAGGAACGACGCGAACGGAAGCGCATGCTTGTCTCTCCTCATTGCTGGGTTGCTGGAATGCGGGGGGCACAAGACAGTCAACGCGCGTTTTCGCATGCTTCCCGTGCAGCGGCACTAGGATGTGCACGCTTGCGGCTTGCCCCTGCATGTGGTGACGGCATTCGCACGGCCCGCTAAAAGTAGGCGAAAACTGGCAGACTTCGCGCCACACTCGGCCGACAGTAGAAGCTTCGCGTCGCCGACGCGCCCGGAGTGCTGCCCATGTCAGTGATCTGCCCCGCCTGCCAGACGGAGAACCGCGATGCCGCGATGTTCTGTCATGGCTGCGCGCGCAAGCTGCCGAATTTCCACCCGACCCAGCCGTCGATGCTCGAAACCATGCGGGCGATGCCGGCCCGCCCAGTCGTTTCGACGGCGAACATCGCCACACCAGTGCAGATCGAACCACGGTCGCTCATGGGGCTGTGGGTCGGCGTCGGTGTCGCGGTGTTCGCGCTGCTGGCGAGCATCGCCGCGTGGTACGTGCATATGCTGCGCAAGCCCGCCCCTTCCGTGCCCTCGGCGGCCGTGGTCTCCCATGTCGAGCGGCCGGTCACTGGCGCGCCGCCTGTGGCTGTCGCAACCGACAAGAAGCCCAAGGCATCGTCCGCGACGCCTGAAACCGTGTCCCTGGGTGCTTCGCTCGATCCAGGCGAGACCGCAGTCACACTGGCCGCCAGTCCGGCGGTGCCTCCTGCTGCGGCGTCTCCCCCGGTCGCCGCCTTGGCGCCCACTCCCGCGCCGGTTGAACGCAGGCAGGCACCCAGGGCAGTACCCCCGACCCGCGTCGGCGCCCTCGACCCGCGCAGCGGCTGCGAAACACTCAACTTCGTCTTTGCCGCACGTTGCGAAGCCGCTCATTGCGACAAGCCGCAGTACGCCAGCCACCCGCGCTGCGACCTGGTGCGCCAGCAGCGCAAGCGAGACGAACTGCACCGCAATCCGACGCTTGCGTTCTGACTCAATGCCGGTTCGGGGCTTCGCGCCCTAGCAGAAGCCGTACGAGGAAGGAAGCGCCCCGAATACCCTTGGCGACGATGACGATTCGCGTCAGACTCCCCCTCGGAGTCTCGAAACGACAACTCATCTCAACGAAGGAGCGACGTTCACCATGGCATTCCAACTGCACGGCCGCATTGCAGCCATCACGACGGCCCTGATGCTGACCGCCTGCGCGGCGCCACAACCACAGGCGCCGATGGCGATCACGCAGGGCAAGATCGAGCAGATCACGCCCACCACCATCCGCAGCGAAGCCCACACCGGCGTGGGCGCCGTGGTCGGCGGCCTGACCGGCGTAGGTCTCGGCAGCCTGATTGGTGGCGGAACGGGTCGCGACGTGGCCATGGTGGCAGGCGCAATCGGCGGCTCCATGGCCGGTGCGCAGGTCGCGAACAACGCCGCAGCACAGATGCCCGGCCAGGAAATCTTCGTGCGCACCGACAGCGGCGTGCTGGTGGAAGTCACCCAGCCCACGACGCCCGGCCTGCGTGTGGGCCAGCGCGTATTCATCCAGGGTCAGGGCCACATGGCCCGCGTCGTACCTCAGTAACGGCACACGCGGCGTTCGGTCTCAGGCGGACTTCGCCTGCACCAGCTTGATGACACTCGAGAAATCGAGCGCGCCATGCCCCGCGAGACTGTGCGCCGCATAGAGATTGCGTGCGAGCCCGCCGAGGGGCGTGGCAGCGCGCACGGCGGCTGCGTTCTCCTGCGCGAGGCCGAGGTCCTTCAGCATGAGGTCGGTGCCGAAGCCGCCCGCATAGCTCTTTGAAGCGGGCGCGGCTTCCATCACGCCCG
Source organism: Variovorax sp. (assembly GCA_017744935.1). Lineage (GTDB taxonomy): Bacteria > Pseudomonadota > Gammaproteobacteria > Burkholderiales > Burkholderiaceae_C > Variovorax. Next base: position 3,471 of record JAGIAI010000046.1, on the reverse strand, counting down.
GCAGCGGGTTGTACTTTTCAAGTGCCCAGTTGCCGCCCGAACTGCGGCGCATGATCTCCGACAGCACCTTGGGATCGAGCCCGTTGGCGACGCCCAGCGCAATGGCTTCCGAGGTTCCGATCATGAGGATGCCGAGCAGCATGTTGTTGCAGATCTTCGCCGTCTGCCCCGCACCGGCGGCGCCGGCGTGGAAAATGTTGGCCCCCATCTTCTCGAGCACAGGGCGTGCGCGTTGGAGGTCGGCTTCGGAGCCCCCCACCATGAAGGTCAGGGTGCCCGCGATCGCACCGCCCGTGCCGCCGGAGACCGGCGCATCAATGACGGCGACACCGCGCTTGGCGCCGGCATCAGCCACCTTGCGTGAGGTTGCAGCGGCAATGGTGCTGCTGTCGATCACCAGCGTGCCCGCGGGGATCTGTTCCATGAGCCCGGCTTTGCCGTCACTGCCGAGATAGAGCGATTCGACGTGCTGGCTCGCGGGCAGCATGCTGATCACGATTTCCGCACCGGCGATTGCTTCAGCAGTCGATGCGGCAATGCCCAATCCATCGGCGGCGAGCTTCTCGCACGCAGGCTTAGACAGATCGAAGCCGCGGACTTCATGGCCCGCCTTCTTCAGATTCAGGGCCATCGGACCGCCCATGTTGCCGAGGCCGATGAATGCGATCTTCATATCCTTTGTCTCCGTTGCTTTGTTGGCGATGAATGGAATTCAGACGAGCGCGGCCAGCGGATGTGGCCCCGGCGCACGCACGCGCAGATGGTCCTCGATGAACTCGGGCGTGATCTCTTCGAGCGACGAAGGGCTCCAGCGCGGATTGCGATCCTTTTCGATCAACAGTGCGCGAATGCCTTCGGCAAAGTCCTTGTGCGCGCAGCAGCCGAGGGACGCCCAGTATTCGAGGCGGAACACTTCGGCCAGCGACATGCGCGTGACCCGCTGCCAGAGCGCAAAGGACAGCGCCGCGGAACTCGGTGAGCCCTTCGTGAAGGTGGCGCCTGCAGTCTGCAGCCATGCATCGTCCGACTTCAGATGGCGCAGGCGATTCGCGATATCGAGCAGATCGTCGCCCGCCATCAGATCGTTGATGGCGTCGAAATGCTCGCGCAGCTTCGACGGCTGCTTCTCGGCGCCCTTGCCTGCCTTGGCAAGCAGGCGCGACAGCAACGCGCGATCCGCTTTCGATTCACCCTGCCAGGCCGCACCCGCAATGCCTTCGAGCACCTGAGCCTTGCGTTCGTGCGGAACCACGATGTCCGCGAGCCCGCAGAAAATCGCATCGGCCGCATTCAAGGGCGCCGCAGTGAGCGCGAGGAACAGCCCGACACGCCCGGGCGCGCGGCGCAGGAACCAGCTTCCACCCACGTCGGGATAGAGGCCGATATTGATCTCGGGCATGGCCACACGGCTTTGCAGCGTCACCACGCGATGCGATGCGCCTGCCATCAGCCCCACGCCGCCGCCCATCACGATGCCGTGCCCCCAGCACAGGAAGGGCTTGGGGAAGGTATGGATCAGGTGGTCGAGTTCGTACTCCTCGGCGAAGAATTCCTCCGCGTAGGTGTTGCGCGCGGGCCCGCATTCGAGCAGCGTCTGATAGAGCTGGCGCAGATCGCCACCGGCGCAGAAGGCCTTCTCGCCCGATGCATCCAGCAGCACGCCGACCACGCCATCGTCCTGCGCCCACTCGCGCAACTTGGGGATCAGCAGCCGCACCATCGCCACCGAGAGCGAGTTGAGCGATGCGGGTGAATTGAGCGTGGCGACGCCGAAGCGCTTGCCATTGGCGGTCTTGATTTCGTTGAAGAGAACGACGGGATCGGTCATTGGTTCTGGTTGCTATCGGATATCTGCGTCGCCTTCGAGCAGCTTGCGGGCGACGATCATTCGCATGATTTCGTTGGTGCCTTCGAGGATCTGGTGCACGCGCGCATCGCGCACCAGCCGCTCCAGCGGGAATTCGCTCAGGTAGCCATAGCCACCATGCAATTGCAGCGCCTCGTTGCAGACCGTGAAGCCCGCATCGGTCGCAAAGCGCTTGGCCATGGCGCAATAGGTGCTCGCATCGGCGTGGCCCGCATCGAGCTTGCTTGCGGCCATACGCACCATCTGGCGCGCGGCGACGAGCTCCGTCGCCATGTCGGCGAGCTTGAACTGCAGCGCCTGAAAGCTCGAGAGCGGCTTGCCGAACTGCTGGCGCTCATGCAGATAGCGCCGAGCCGCATCGAGCGCACCCTGCGCCGCGCCAACCGAGCAGGTCGCGATGTTGATCCGCCCGCCATCGAGCCCCTTCATCGCGATGCGAAAGCCCTCGCCTTCCTTGCCCAGCAGGTTCTCGACGGGCACACGCACGTTGTCGAAGTTGATCGTACGCGTGGGCTGGCTGTTCCAGCCCATCTTGTGTTCCTTCTTGCCGTAGCTGATGCCGGGCGCATCGGCCGGCACCGCGATGGCCGAGATGCCGCTCGGCCCGCCACCGCCCGTGCGCGCCATCAGCACCAGCACGTCGGTCGAACCGGCGCCGGAGATGAAGGCTTTGCCGCCGTTGATGACGTACTCGTTGCCCTGCAACTCGGCGCGAGTCTTGAGCGAGCCGGCATCGGAGCCCGCACCGGGTTCGGTCAAGCAGTACGAGGCGAGCTTGCGGCCACTGGTCAGATCGGCGCCCCAGCGCTCGCGCACCGCAGGGCCGCCCCAGGTGCCGAGCATCCACGTCGCCATGTTGTGGATCGTGATGAAGGCGGTGGTCGACGGATCGACCGCCGCCATCTCCTCGAACACCAGCGTCGCATCGAGGCGCGGCAGCGCGAGCCCTTCGATGCTCTCGGGTGCGTAGAGGCCGCAGAAACCCAGTTCACCCGCCTTGGCGATCGCTTCCTTGGGGAAGATCGCCTCGGCGTCCCACCGCGCGGCGTGCGGCGCGAATTCGGCCTGGGCGAAAGCGCGTGCGCTGTCGGCGAAGGCGCGCTGGTCTTCTGTCAGTTCAAAGTCCATGGTGATGATTGTCCGTTTTAGGGGCGCAGCGTATCCACCGCCGTTGATCACCCCCGCCGTATCCGGCCAAGGCCTGTGTGGGACTGCGGCCGCGCGCCTCTGGGGCGCCGAGAAGCGCAGCGGGACCGGCCTGCGCGGGTGTGCCGAAGGACACACACGCGCATCGTGATCTGACTTGCGGCAGCTGTTTGAGCGACGGAGTCGCGAGTTCTGCCGCAGGCCGGTCTCGCGAGCATCGCAGGGAAGTCGGCGCGCAGCGCCGGCCGCCCCAGTGAAGCGTGGCCGCAGTCCCACACAGGCCTTGGCCCACCCGAGAGGCAAAAGCACGGCGCAATGCGCGCATGCCCGGCCCCGTCACTTCAGGCTGATCGTCGTATTCACCCCGTGCGCCACGGTCTCGTCGTCGAACCAGCGCGCGGTCACCGTCTTGGTCTGCGTGTAGAACAGCACCACCTGCTTGCCGTACGGCCCCAGGT
>JAGIAI010000045.1 GCA_017744935.1 Variovorax sp. | reverse complement strand
TCGTCGCATGCATGCGCAAGCTGCTCATCACGCTCAACGCCATCGCTCGCACCAAGACTCCTTGGCGCAGCAACTTTGCTTCGGATTGACTTCGAGGTCTTCAAGATGGTTGCTTGTTGGTGTGAACCCGCCTGCGCGGGCGCCGCCATTCTGTGGAGCGAATGCAATGGCTGGTCATCAAAAAGCGGCCGGGATTCATGCGTTCTTGCTGTATGACTGGTGCATGCAAGGAGAGCTCGACTCGACTTCGACGCGCTTGCGTGCCTTGCGACGCTGGTGCAGCATGCTCGACGAGCAATCCGGCTCAGGCACCCGTTGGAAGGCCCACGGCCGCCAGCGCATTCTCAACAGCATCGAAGATGAAGGGGGGCTTCATGGCATCGAGTTTCACGTTCCAGGTTCGGTGGGCGGCTGCATGCCTGCTCGCGGCAACACTGGGCGCCGCGCACGCGCAGAGTACGGCCGGCGGCTGCTCCGTCTGCGGCACCGTCGAGTCCGTGAACCGTGGGCAGGCCACGGGATCCACATCGGGAGTGGGCGCCGTGGCCGGCGGCGTGGTAGGTGGCGTCGTGGGCAATCAGGTCGGAAGCGGGAGAGGGCGCACGCTCGCCACCGTCGCCGGCGCGGCTGGTGGCGCCATGGCGGGCAATGCAGTCGAAAGAAACCGCAACACGCACGCCGTCTACAGCATCAACGTGCGCATGCAGGACGGCTCGCTGCGCACGGTCGAGTCCGGTAGCTCATTCGCCGTCGGCCAACCGGTGACGGTCAAGGGAAATTCGATCTTCAGGAACTGAGGCCGCCAGCCGTGGCCGCATGCAGGTGGTGTACACGCGCGCCGATTGCTGATGCAGTTGTTGCCTGAATCCTGACCGGCAACGCCGCTTCCAGGCTGCGTAAGGATTTGTTGCTAAAGTCGCCCGCGCAATGCGTCGACAACCAGGAGCGCTGCAGTGGCGCCTGTTCACACTGATATTCGCGGTTCTCGGACTTGGGTGGGGCGCTTCCGCGCACGCCCTGACCCTGATTGAGGAGGCAGCGCTCACCCTGACCCGGCGCGGCGACGCGCCCGTCGAGACGCAGAAGCCCGAGACGGTGAGCTTGCCCTATCACTGGGATCAACGTCAGGGTGCGGTCGATGGCGAAGCGCGCTTTGGGTTCGATGTTCCCGCGGCGAATTCAAGCGAGCCGGTGGCGCTGTTCCTGCCTCGCGTGGGCAACAGCTTTCGGGTGCTGGTCGACGGCCAGGAACTGGCGCGCTTCGGCGCCATGCCGCCGGGACCCTACGACGATGCTGCGTTCGCGCCTCAGTATTTCGAGCTGCCGCGTTCGCGCTCGGCGTCGCCGCAGCGCGTGGAAGTAGTCATCGCGGCGCAGGCGGCGCGGCAGGGCGGGTTGTCGCCGATCGTGGCGGGCAGCGTGGACGAGATTCGTCCGCTGTATGAGCGCGCCGAGTTCTGGCAGATCAGTGGCGGGCGCTTCATCGCCATCGTGAGCGGCGTGCTGGGCACGCTGTCGCTGCTGGTGTGGCTGCGCCAGCGCGAATCGATCTACCTCTATTACGGGCTGGGCGAACTCCTGTGGAGTGTGCAGACGGTGCGCGTGCTGTTCACGCATGCACCGCTGCCCTGGCCGTGGTGGGGTGTGGTGCCGCTTGCGGCCTTCCAGGCTGCGATACCGCTGCTGTGTCGCTTCGCCCTGGCCGTGGTCGGGCGGGACGACACCCGACTGGCGCGCTTCCTGGGTCTGATGGCGTGGTGCGCACCGATCGCGGCCGCGCTGGGCATCATGGTCCCGTGGTTGTGGGTGATGCCGCTGTGGCATGTGCTCAACCTCGTCGTCGGACTGGGAATGATGGTCGCCGTGTTGCGCGTGGCACGGCGCAGTGCCGTGCTGGAGCATCGCGTGCTCGCCGTCGCGGTGGTGCTGGTCGTGCTGTGCGGCGCGCGCGACACCTGGGTGATGCATTCGTCGCCGCAGGCCTACGAGATGGTGCCGTGGATCCGCTTCGCGTGGGTCGGCTTCGCGATCTCGCTGGGCTGGGTGATTGCCGAACGCATGCGCAAGGACGCTCGGACGATGGCGGGCATGAACGCTTCGCTGGAGGCGCAACTCGCCGAACGCAACGCCGCACTGGAGGCCGCATTTGCCCGGGAACGAGAGGGCGAGAAGGCGCGTGGTGCGCTGGAGGAGCGTCAACGCGTGATGCGGGACCTCCACGATGGGCTCGGCGCGCAACTCGTCGGTCTTTTGCGGATGGCCCAGCAGCCCGCAACGGCGCGAGAAGACGTCACGCAGCATCTGCGCGATGCCGTGGATCAGCTCAAGCTGACGGTGGACGCCATGCATGACGGCGAGGGCGATGTGGCTGCCGCCCTGGGCACCGTGCGCTACCGTCTCGCACCGCGACTGGAAGCCGCGGGCATCGATCTCCATTGGGATGTGAACCCTCTGCCGACGATGCCAGGCTGGAGTGTTCGCGAGTCGCACCAGATGCAGATGCTGCTGTTCGAGGCGTTCTCGAACATGATGACTCACTCAGGGGCAACGAGGGCTGACCTGAGAGCGCGATGGATGCCCGCCGGAGGTGCGGCAGGCGATGTCATCGAGGTCGAGCTCCTCGACAACGGCCGCGGCTTCGATACGAACGTCGTCTCGGCCGGCAGGGGACTGGCGAACATGCGCACGCGCGCTGCTGCGCTGGGTGGCGTGCTCACCATCCGCTCGCGATCCGGCGAGACCTGCCTGCACTTGCGCCTGCCGGTACCGGCGCAACCGGCCGCAAATCAGGTCGTCGGCCTGACGTTCTGACTATTTGCGAACCGAACTTCAGGAGCGGTTCGAGGGCATCCCGGCCGGCTTCGGACGGCCGCAAACTCGAAGATCTCAGGTGTCGGATGAGAAGAATTCATCTAGAGTGGGTGCATGAGAAAGCTCCCGCCGCTTCGCGCGCTGCACGCCTTCGAGGCCGCTGCGCGACATGGCAGCTTCAAGCCTGCAGCGGAGGAACTGAGCGTGACGCCGACCGCGATCAGCCACCAGATCCGCTTGCTGCCGCATGAGAAGGAGAATGCGCTGATGGAAGAAATCAAAGGCGCCGAGTCGATGCCGCAGGTGCAGCCCGCGAGCGCGAAGATGTGGGCGTGGCTGTTTGCCATCGCGGGTCTCCTGGTGGCGGCCGGCCTCGTCTGGGCGAGCGATTGGATCACCATGCAGAACGAGCGAACGATCTACACCGTCGATTGCGCGAGCGGGGCGTGGCAGGGAAGGCGCTGCAGCGGAAGGCTCAAGGCGGGTGATCGATATCGATTCCGCGCGCTGCGGGCACGTGGCGAAGTGCTCTTCTGGGTCGTCGGCAGCGGAGAGCCGTCGGGCAAGCTGGCACCCTGCGCCATCACCAGCGGTCGGAACTGGACCTGCAAGACGGGTCCGGATGCCGGGCGGTCGATCACGCTTCAGATGTCGAGGGGTCGGGCCGTCATCAGGAGCGACGGTGCGACCAAGCCGATTCACGCGGTTCCGAAGTGGCGCTGGTACCTGCTTCGCTGGGGCATTGCGCTGGGCCACTCTGCAGAGAACTGAGCCGGCTCTCTACCTTCAGGTTCCATCGGCGGATAGCCCCATCGTGATGAGGGTGGCTCGGGACGTCGTCGCGATGCATGAACTTCTTCGGAGCCGTGACGCTCAAGAGCCTATGCAAGAGCGCCTGGGAGTATTGTCATGCCAACCCTTCCTGCAATCGGATTGATCCTCCTGCTGGCGGCCCTCGCGCCGCTCGAAGCCGCCGCCGCACTCGGCGGCCCCGCGTCGTCCGTGGCCACGGATCAGGCCCGGATGAAAGCCGCGCGCGAGGTGAAGGCCGGCCCGGTCTACACCGTGCACGAGATCGCCATGCCCAGCGGGACCATGGTCCGGGAGTTCGTCTCTCCCGCCACGGGGCAGGTCTTCGCGGTGACTTGGCAGGGCCCCTTCATGCCTGACCTGAAGCAGTTGCTGGGCGATCACTTTTCCACCCTGACGGAAGCAACCGGAAAGGAACGCATCGGCCGCAGCAACGCCCTGGTGAACCGGCCTGAAGTGGTCATCCATTCCGGAGGACACATGCGTGCCTTTGTGGGCAAGGCCTATCTGCCCGGCCAGGTGCCGGAAGGAGTCAACCTTGAAGACATTCACTAGACCACTCGGCATGCGCGGCTTGCACCTTGCGATCGCGGCGGGCCTTGCCGCCCTCGTGCTGACGGGATGCGGAGGTGGTGGCGGGGGAGGCGGGGTCGCCATCCCGGTTGCCGCCGCATCGGGGAGCAGCACTTCCGGCAGCGGGACGAGCGCTGCCGCCGCATCCAACGTCGCGGTCATCACGCTGGATACCGGGCCTGCCGGTGCCATGGGCGCCGTCAACACCCCCTTTGTCAGTGTCAAGGTGTGCGCGCCGGGCACTGCGGTCTGTCAGACCATCGACCACGTCATCGTCGACACCGGATCGACCGGCCTGCGCCTGCTCGCATCGGCCGTGGGCAACCTCTCGAGCCTTCGGCGGCAAACCGATGCCTCAAGCAATCCTGTCGCCGAGTGTGCGCAGTTTGTCAGCAGCTATCTGTGGGGTTCGGTCAAGGTGGCCGATGTCACGCTGGCAGGCGAGACGGCCGCATCGGTCCCGCTGCAGATCGTTGCGGACCCCGATTTCTCCACCGTGCCCGCAACCTGCTCGAACACCGGTGTCGCGAACGACACGGTCGCGAGCCTCGGCGGCAACGGCTTGCTGGGCGTGGGTTCGTTCATCCAGGACTGCGGAGGCGCCTGTGCCGCCGCGGTCATTCCCGGAACCTACTACGCATGTCCCGCGGGTCAGGCGTGCTCGCCCACCGCGCTCGCACAGGCCAAGCAGGTTGCACATCCGGTGGCGATGCTCCCGTCGGACAACAACGGCGTGCTGGTCCAGCTCCCCGCGATCGGCTCTGGGGGCGCCACGAACGTCGTCGGCGCGCTGGTGCTGGGCATCGGCACCCGGGGCAACAATGCCTTGGGTGGTGCGCAGGCCTACGGCCTCGACGGCGCCGGAGACTTCACGACGGTGTTCGACGGCACCACCTATGCCAACAGCTTCATCGACAGCGGCTCGAACTATCTCTTCTTCAATTCGAACGCGCTGCCGTCATGCACCGACCCCGGCCTGTCCGGTTTCTACTGCCCGGCATCGACCCAGTCCCTGAGCGCGGTGAACCAAGGGGCCAACGGCACGAACGGTGCCGTCGCATTCACGGTCGGGAATGCGCGCACCCTCTTCACGAACAACGATTCAGCGACCGCGTTCAATGACATCGCCGCAGCATCCCTGGGCGGTGGCGGGTTCGACTGGGGCCTGCCGTTCTTCTTCGGGCGCAACGTCTTCACGGCGATCGAAGGCGCCTCGACGTCTGCGGGCAAGGGGCCGTACGTGGCCTACTGACTCGTAGCCGCCCTCAAGCGTCGACGGCGTAGCGGTCCGCGTTTTCGGCGCGGATGCGCTTCTTGTCGAGCTTGCCGACGCTGGTCTTCGGGATCGATTCCACGAACAGGATCTCGTCGGGGAGCTGCCACCTGGAGAAAGCGGCGGACAGGTGCGCGAGCAACTGCGCCTGCGTCGCCGCCTGTCCCGGCTTGAGCACCACGAGGGCCAGTGGGCGTTCCTGCCACTTGGCGTGCGCGATGCCGACCACGGCGGCGTCTCGCACGGCGGGGTGACCCATCAGCGAGTTCTCCATGTCGATCGACGAGATCCATTCGCCGCCGCTCTTGATCACGTCCTTGATGCGATCGGTGATCTTGAGGTAGCCGTCCGTATCGATGCTGCCGACGTCGCCCGAACGCCACCAGCCGTCGATGAAGCGGTCGTCCGCGTCGGACATGCCGTGGTAGCTCGCGGTGATCCATGGGCCGCGGATGCACACCTCGCCCACCGATTGACCGTCATGCGGAAGCTCCAGGCCGTCAGGCCCGACGATCTTCAAGTCGATGCCAGTGACCGGCAGACCCTGCTTGCGCTTGAGGGCCCAGCGGTCGTCGGCTGCGAGGCGCTTTTTCACGGAAGGCTTGTAGCGGTTGATCGCCACCAACGGCGTGGTCTCGGTCGCGCCGTAGGCATGCACGACCTCGGCGCCGGTGAGCTCATGAAACCCCTTCATCATCGACAGCGGTGGTTCGGTGGCCCCCGAGAGCATGCGCAGACGGCTGAAGTCGGGCTTCTGCGGCAAGGTCTCGATGTACTGCAGCATCGGCTGGAAGATCGCCGGAGCACCATTGGCGACGGTCACGCCTTCGGCGATGAGGGCGTCGGTGAGTGGTGCCGTGTCTTCCGCTGCATAGCGGCCGGGCAGCACGATCTTGTTGGCCATCAGCGTGGCGGCCTGGGGCAGGCCCCAACTCTGCCCGTGGAACATGGGCGTGATGAGCATGGTGCAATCGTCCAGCGTGATGCCCACGTTGTTGGCCATCGCCATCGAATGCAGGTAGATGGCGCGGTGGGAGTAGTACACCCCCTTGGGCCGCCCGGTGGTGCCGGTGGTGTAGCAGGCACTGTAGGCACTGCGTTCGTCCACCTGCGGCCAGTCGATGACGGGCTGCGCCGCAGCCAACAGGTCTTCGTGATGATGGAGCGGTGCGAGCGAGGTCTTGATTTCCGACAGTGGCTTGTCGGTCATGACGATCCAGCCCTTGACGCCCACGGCATGCGGTGCGATGGCCTCCGCCAGGTGCAGCAAGGTTTCGTCGACCAGCACGTGGCTGGCCTGGCTGTGCGCGACCACGTAGCCCAGGTCCTCCGGGGCGAGGCGCAGGTTCATCTGCAGCATCACGGCACCGAGGCCGGGGATCGCCCAGTACAGCTCCAGGTGGCGGCGGCTGTTCCAGTCGAGGATGCCCACGCGGTCGCCCGCGCCCACACCGAGCGCGCGAAGCGCGTTGGCCGAGCGGCAGACGCGTTCGTAGCAATCGCCGTAGGTGTAGCGGGCCCAGCCGCCGGTAGGCGTGCGGTAGACGATTTCCTGATCCGCATGCGTGCGCGCGGCATGCCGGATCAGCGTGGTCGTGTTGAGCTGATGGTCGTCGCCCATGGTGGACGGGCAGCCCTGGAGGATGGAGCTCGGGGAAGTCATTCTTTGCATTCGGTCGGGAGGTTGCGATCAGGCGGCGCGTGCGGATCGGGCCGTCGGTGGGTCGTGTGATGGGGTCGCTTGCGCTCCGCGGATCCGGGCGCTCGCGGCTGCCGGATCGATCACCAGCGCGCCGCAGGCGGCCACGACCAGCATCAGCACGCCGCACAGCGCGAAGCCGGCTTCGTAGCCGCGCGCGCCGCTCATGCCCTGGATCAGGAAGGCGCTGACGAGGGGCGCGATGACGCCCGCCACCGAAGCGATCGAGTTGTCGATTGCGAGGACCGCGCCGCGCTGCGGGGCCGGCGTGACTTCCGCGAGAAGGGCGGGGCCGACGGCGTACATCACCTGCGTGATGCCGAGCGTGAATCCGATCAGGCCCACGCGAATCGCCGGCGGGCAATCGACGAGCAGCAGCGCGACGAAGGCGGCACCTCCGAGTGCCACCGCGGCGGCGGCCACGCGGCCACGGGCATTGCGGGTGGATACGCCCCGCGCCAGCAACCGGCGCACCAGTGCCGAGCCCAGGATGCTGATCGGCATGCCGACAGCGACCACCGCGGCGTAGAGGCGTCCCGCCACGATGCTCTCGTAGCCCAGCCCGCGCTGCAGATAGACAGGCAGCCACGTGAGGATGAGCGCCAGCCCCCAGTAGGAGACGAACTTCATCCCGAAGCAGGCCAGCACGGTGGGTTCGAGCAGGATGCGCCGGTAGGGTGCGCGCGCCGTGGTTGCGGCCGATGCCAGCTCGGCGTTGCCGCCATTGCCCTCGCGGCCGAAGGCGATCCAGAGCAGTCCCCAGGCGAACCCCAGCGCCGACAGCAGGTAGAAGTTGGCACGCCAGCCCCAGTGCGCCGTGACGAGCGGCATCACGATGCCCGCGCCCAGCAGGCCGATCGCGCCACCCTGCGCCAGGAAGGCCACGGGCAGTTCGCGCCTTTCGTTGGGGAACCACTTGTAGCAGGCGTGAACCGCCACCGGCCACGCCGGGCCTTCGGCGATGCCCAGGAGCACCCGGCCCAGCACCAGCAGCGCCAGGCTGGAGGAGAGGGCCATCGGGATCTGCAGCACGGACCACAGCAGCCCCATCGCGAGCAGCAGGCCGGTCGTGGCGACCCGGTTGGCGAGAAAGCCGCCGCCGATTCCGGCGATGGCGAAGAGCCAGAAGAAGCTGCTGCCCACGAGGCCGAACTGGGTCGGCGAGAGCTGCAGCTCGTTCATCATGGGAACGGCCAGCAGGCCGACGGCAATCTTGTCGGCGAAGTTGATCGCCATGAAGACGACGAGCAGCGCCGTGATTCCCCAAGCCTTGGCAGGTTGGTAACGCGAGGTCATGGTCGGGCCTCTCAGACGGGGACGCTACCGATGATCGTGGCGCGGTTCATGTGGCGCGGCTCGGGGAAGTAGTCCTGCACCGCGTAGTGCTGCGTGGAGCGGTTGTCCCAAAGCGCGATGGTGTCGGGCTTCCACCGCAGGCGCACCTGGTATTCGGGTGCAGCGGCCTGCCGCAGCAGGAACTGCAACAGCTCCATTTCGCCGTACCGGAAGTCGGAGCCGATGCGGAACGGGTTCTCGTCGCTGTAGTTGGCCAGATGCATCGTGAACGCTTCGTTCACGTAGAGGATCTTTTCGCCGGTCTCCGGATGGGTGCGGACCACGGGATGGGCCATCGGCGGGTACTCCTTGCGAACCTGCGCGTAGGCCTCGGGCGTCAGGGTCTGGCCGAAGAGCGGCAGTGCGTCGTGCACCGCCTTCAATCTGGCAATGCGCACCTTCACGTCATCCGGCAGGTTGGCATAGGCCGCCGCCATGTTGACCCAGATCGTGTCGCCGCCGACTTCGGGGCAGGTCAGGCAGCGCAGCATCGACCCCATCGACGGGATCTCGCGCCACGAGACATCCGAGTGGTAGATGTTCTCGGTGCCACGGCGCGTGCCGTCGCGGCCGAACACCACCAGCTCGGGATGGTCCGGGTGGTGCGGGAACATCGGATGCACCTCCAGCTCGCCGAAGCGGCGTGCCGCCGCGACGTGCTGGGCCGGCGTGATCTTCTGGTCGCGGAAGAAAAGCACCTTGAACTTCAGCAGCGCCCGACGGAGCGCGCGATAGGTCGCGTCGTCCAGCGGCTTGCGGAGGTCGACGCCTTCGATCTCGGCGCCGATGGTTGGCGTGCAGCGCGTGACTGCAAAGGGCCACGATTCGGAATCCGAAGCGGCAGTGGAAAAGGTGGCGAGTTTCAGTTCGGCCAGTGGAATGGCGGCTTGGGCGGCTTGCATGTCGATGTCTCCGTTTGTGTGGGCGGAATCTAAAGTTGCCCCATCGATTCGTCCAATGCATACTTCGCCGGCGTGCAATGCAAGTCTTGCAACGTCCCTCGACCATGACGTCCATGAATCTGCGCCGCCTTTCCCATGTCGTGACCCTGGCCGACGAACTGCATTTCGGCCGCGCCGCGGAGCGCGTGAACCTGAGCCAGCCCGCGTTCAGCCGCAGCATCCAGTCCGTGGAATCTGATCTGGGCACGAGGCTTTTCGATCGCGATGCGACCGAGGTGCGACTGACCCCGGCGGGCGAATTCTTCATCCCGCGGGCGCGGGCGCTGCTACTCGACGCCCGTAGCCTGGAACGCGACGTCAGCCTCTATCTCGACGTCGAGATCGGGGAAGCCGCCTTCGGATGCGGACCGATTCCTGCGGTCGATCTCATGCCGCAAGTGATCTCGATGCTGCGCCAGTCGCACCCGCGGGTCACTTTGCGCGTCGAGGAAAGCAACTGGAAGCATCTGCTGGAGCGGCTGCGCACGGAAGACATCGAATTCTTCGTGGCTGACACGACCGATTTGCCGCAAGACCCTGCACTGCATGTGCAGGCGTTGCCGAGGCAGCGGATCGGCTTCTACGTGCGGGCGAGCCACCCGCTGGCCGCGCGATCGTGCACGCTGGCCGAGGCCTGGCAAATGGGTGTCGCAGCGGCAAAGGCGCCCATCGGCCTCAAGGAACGGCTCGCTGCGCTCCTTGGAACGCCCGGCGAGCAGCTGCCGAACCTTGCGGTCGAATGCGACAACTTTGCGATCCTGAGGTCGGTGGCGCTCTCCAGCGATACCGTGCTGGCGGCAACCGAATCACTGGTGCAGGATGACCTCGCTGCTGGGAGATTGATGGCGTTGCGAATGAAGACGCCGGCTTCGCTGCACACCAAGCTTGCCATCGTCAGGTTGCAGAACCGCACGCCGTCACCCATGGCGCGGGTCGCGATGGCCTACATCGAGCGGATCGTGCGCGAACCAGCGATGTCGTGAAAGGTTGGGGTGTACTAGCGGACCGTGGCGACTGCGGTCGGGGTGCTCGCCAGCAATTCGCTCGTTCCGGAACCCGCGCTGATCGACGTGGCAGCCTCGACGAGGCGCAACTCGCCCTTTGCAGCCTCTCCGCCAATAACGCCTACCGCGCAGGTCAGGGTCACCGCGCCAGCCAGGATGAAGTTCAACGTCGTATTCATTACAGCCTCCGTATGGGATGAGAGTTTGAGGCTGATCACCCGGCTAAAAACGCCGCTGTTGGAACAGCGGTGTTCAATGGCGGGAAACAATGGCATGCTGCTGCGGGGCTTCCTGACGCCTGAACTCCCCTGCGGCCCAGTCGATGAAGACTCGCACGCGTGGCGATAGTTGGCGGCTGCGCGCATAGAGCAGCGAGACAGGGGCCGAGGGCGGCGGCGTGTCCGCAAGGATTTCGACGAGGCGGCCGGTCTTCAGATCGTCCTCGACGTGAAAGCGCGGCACCTGGGCGAGCCCCAGGCCGAGACGGATGGCCGCCAGATAGCTCTCCGTGCCCGTGACGGTAAGCACGCCGGACAGAGAGAGTGACTGCAGCTCCTTGCCCTTCTGGAACTCGAGCGGCGTCACCTGTCCCGTCGTGATCGAGCGAAGCCCGATGACGCGATGCCCGCCAAGATCGTCGACCGTGACCGGCGTCCCGAACTTCTCCAGGTAGGCCGGCGTGGCGCAGGTCAGCCGATGCAGGATGGCGACCTGGCGCGCGGCCAACTCGCTGTCCCGCAGGTGCCCCCAGCGCAGGGCGCAATCGATGCCTTCCTGCACGAGATCCACCCAGCGGTCACTCTCGCTCATCGCGATCTGGATGTCCGGGTAGCGCTCGAAGAAGGCGGGCAGGCCCGGCAGCAGGAAATGGCGCGCCAGCGTGCCCTGGACCTCGATGCGCAGCTGTCCCTTGGCCTGGACGCCCTTGAAGGCGCCTTCGGCGTCTTCCACGTCGTCGAGGATGCGCAGGCAACGCTGGTGGAAGGCCTCGCCGTCGAGTGTGGGCCGCACGACACGAGTCGTCCGCTGCAGCAGCCTCACGCCGAGACGCGCTTCCAGCTCGGCGATCACCTTGGTCGCCGTGGAGCGCGGGATCTCCATGTCATTGGCGGCGAGCGTGAAGCTGCGCCGCTCCACGATGCGGGCAAACAGGCGCATTGCGTCGAACCGGTCCATGGTTTCTCCAATCTCTTTGTTCGTTGTGGGTAAACAGTCCTGTGCAAATTGAACTGATTATCTCTGCAGAGCGAATTGAGATAGTTACGTCACACCGCAAGAACGCGGTGCAACTACCAGGAGCAAATGCCATGAGTACCCAGCAGAAAGTTGCCATCGTGACCGGCGCATCCCGCGGCATCGGAGCCGCCATCGCAGAACGTCTCGCCAGTGACGGGTTCACCGTCGTTCTCAACTTCGCGGGCAAGGCCACCGAAGCCGAGCAGCTCGTTCGCAAGATCGAAGCTGCAGGCGGGCGCGCCATCACCGCGCAGGCCGATGTGAGCGACCCGGCCGCCGTGGCCCGGATCTTCGACGCCGCTGACGCCGCGTTCGGCGGGGTGGACGTGCTGGTCAACAACGCCGGCATCATGAAGCTGGCCTCGCTGGCCGACAGCGATGACGCGCTCTTCGACAGCCAGATCGCCATCAACCTCAAGGGCACGTTCAATACGCTGCGCCAGGCCGCGCGGCGCCTGCGCGACGGCGGCCGCATCGTCAACCTCTCGAGCAGCGTGGTCGGACTGAAGCCCGAAACCTACGGCGTCTACGCAGCCACCAAGGCCGCGGTCGAGACGATGAGCGCGATCCTCGCGAAGGAACTGCGCGGCCGCTCGATCACGGTCAATGCCGTGGCGCCGGGCCCGACCGCGACGGACCTGTTCCTCAGCGGCAAGTCGGACGAATTGATCACCCGTCTGGCCAAGGCGAACCCGCTGGAGCGCCTCGGCACCCCGGCCGACATCGCCAACACCGTTGCCTTCCTCGCCGGCCCCGACGGCGCCTGGATCAACGGCCAGGTGCTGCGTGCGAACGGCGGCATGGTCTGAGTCTGCAACCCACCCATCAGGAGAACATCATGAGCAAGGTCATCCTCATCACCGGCGCTTCGAGCGGCTTCGGCCGACTGACTGCCGAATCCCTCGCGCGGGCCGGCCACACCGTCTACGCTTCCATGCGCGACGTCGCGGGGCGCAATGCCGGGAACGCGGCCGCCATGGCCGCCATCCCGGGCAGTGACATCCGCCCCATCGAACTGGACGTGCAGTCGGACAGTTCGGCCGAGGTAGCCGTCGCGAAGATCGTCGCCGAGAGCGGCCGCATCGACGTGCTGGTGCACAACGCCGGCCACATGATGTTCGGGCCGGCCGAGAGCTTCACGCCCGAGCAGTTCGCGCAGCAATACGACGTGAACGTGCTCGGCACCCAGCGGGTCAACCGGGCGGCGTTGCCGCACATGCGCGCCGCGCATCAGGGGCTGCTGGTGTGGGTGTCGAGTTCGAGCGTGGTCGGCGGCACGCCGCCGTATCTCGCGCCGTACTTCGCCGCCAAGGCCGCGATGGACGCCCTGGCGGTGCAGTACGCCCGCGAACTCGCACGCTGGGGTATCGAAACCAGCATCGTCGTCCCCGGCGCCTTCACCAAGGGCACCAACCACTTTGCCAATGCCGGCCACCCGGCCGATGCGGCCCGGCTTGCCCAATACGAAGCTGACGGGCCTTACAAGGGCTTCGGCGACCAGGTTCAGAAGGCTTTCGCCGAGATCGTTCCGGACGATGCCGATGTTCAGGGCGTCGCGGACCGCATCGTCGACATCGTCGGCGCGCCGGCGGGGGAGCGGCCGTTCCGGGTCACCTACGACCCGACGCAGGACGGTGCAGACGTGAGCTTCGCAGTCGTGGATCGCATCCGCGCCGAGATGCTGCATCGCGTGGGTCTGGGAGACCTGCTGAAGGCGGCGGTTTGAGAGTGGGGTCAGGTGCCGAGGGCTTGCGGCTGCCGCGCAATTCGCGGCACCGGGCCCGAAGCCAACGCGGCGATCTTGTCCAGGCATGCCATGGCCTGCGCGATGACGCCGGCACCCAGGTCGCGATCGCGAGCGGCCTGCACCACCAGCCGCGCACTCATGCAGAGGCGCAGGGCGCAATCCACCGGCTGACCCACCTGGTAGGCCCATTCGCCGCAATCCGGCGACGTCGCGGCGATGCGGCGATGGATGTCCGCGGCTTCATCACGGCCGAGCGGAATCCGGCCGCCCCCGGGCGTCGGCCGGTACAGCAGAAAGGGATGGATGGTCCGGATGTCGTCCCAGGTGGGCGAGGCGCCAAGCGCAATGCGGTCCAGCGCGGGCACGGGCAGTGCCTCGAAGCACGGATCGCGAGACAGCCGCATCTGCACTGCAGACGCGAATCGCCGCAGGACGTCGCGCGTCAGCTGCGGAGGAACCGCCTGGAAGGCTCGCAGTTCATGAATCGCTGCCTGCCAGCGCACCAGCAGGCCGAAATTGGCATGCGACTCCAGTGCCTTGGCCCCGGGCCAGTCCTGCGGCCATTCCTCGCGCGCGGAGTAGGCGCGCAGCGCCAGTGGAAGAGGACGTGTGCGGCGCGCAGCGCCGAGTGTCGGCGGCAGCATGAGTGCGCCGGAGAACGGCGGGCCGGTCAGGAACTTCGAGCCGGTCACCGCGACCATCCAGCCGTGGCTCAGATAGGCCTGCAGCGTCACCGGTTCGATCCGGAACTGGCAGGCATCCACCAGCACCTGTACCGCGGAACCCCAGCGTTGACGTAGCGCCACGACCGAGGCGATTCCCGGTGCGATGCATCCCGTCTTGGAAACGTCCATCAACACGAGGAGCACCTGGCGACCCTCGCACACGGCGCGTTCGACGACCACGCCGATCTCCGCATCGACGAGCTTCGCATCGCGTGGCGTCCCGTCGGGCGTGCGGATCGGCACGTCGAGGATGTCGCATTCGCATGAATCGTCAAGCATCTCGCCGGGCACCATGGTGCGGCCGAGGGCGCTGCGGGTGCTGAAATGCCGCCCGGCCAATGCCGCACGCACGCCGCCGCCGGTTTCGGATTGCCCTGCCATGATCACTGCGAGCGGACTGTCGGCTTCGCCATCGCAAGCCATCCGTGCCGCGAGAAGATGGACGTCGGTGCCCGACGCCGCGAAAACGAGTCCCGTACCGGAACCGGCATCGATGCCGCACAACTGGAGCAGCTCGGTGCGCAAGCGGTCCATCTCCTGCCGGTAGAGCTGTGTCGGCGAACCCCATGCGAGGCCACTGGCGAGACGCTCGCGGAGCGCATCGACGACGGCCAGCGCCGACGACGAAATGCCAGAGCACGTGGAGGAGCCGAAAGGCACCTGGTTCGATGTCGCGACTGGGCTGCATCCGTAGGGGTTGCGACCCGTCGCAGGGTCGAGCGCGATGCGGTGGTCCCCGCCGCTGACGAGCAACTCCCGGGTCGATGGCAAGCGCCGGCCCGGCGGCGAATCACTCCACATGCACGCTCTCGCTGGCGTGGACCAGCAGCGCTCTGAACGCGTCGAACACCTTGTGCATCTGCGGTTGCTTGTAGGGGAACAGGTCGACCGGATCGATGTCGTGCACCACCATCGCCGTGTCGACCTCGAACACGAGAAGATCGCCTGCTGGTGTCTCCGCGCAATCCAGGCCGAGGTAGTCGAGGTCCATGCGCTCCTCGATCAACGCCAGCGCCCCCCGGTGCCGCAACGCGAAGCCGTGGTCGAAGTCGCGCATGATGGCCGCTTCCTCGTCCCGCTTCGCCTGGCTCTCTGTCATGCCGGCGTTGAGGTAGTGAATCATCCAGTGATCGGAGATGCCCACGTGGCACACGTAGGGGCGGCCCCCGATGAGAGCGATCCGGTATTTGCGGAACTGGCCGTCCGCGCTGCGGTAGTCGATGAAGCGCGAGACGTAGAACGCGGAAGCGGTGCTTTGCGCGAGATAGTCGATGAGGGCAGCCGGGTCGTCGATCTTTTCAAGGCCCTTGCCGGCGTGTGAGCCCAGAGGCCTGACGATGATCGGAAAGCATCCGTCCGGCAACACCAGCGAGAGTGCCTTCCGCGCATGCGCGATGTCGTCGAGCGCTTGCCGGTCCACGCGCGCGGTGATCGGCATGCAGACGCCGGGCAACCCTGCGAGCGCCGAGGCCGCCGCGTCACGCGAGAGTCGCTGCACGCGCTCCGGCATGTTCAGGACAGGGCGCGGCCAGATCGCCGCGAGCTCGCGAAGATGCTCGAGGACCGGCTGCGTGCGGTCGGATTCGCCCACAGCGATGAACAGCACGTCATGCTCCGGCACGGCATCTGGCAGTGGCCCGTCCGGCGTGACGTAGAGCGCATCGAGCGCGATGTCGCTGTCGTGCAGAAGGCATTCGAGAGGCGTGTTCGACATCAGGTCGCCCGACACCATGATCGCTAGGACGCGCAGTCGGACCTCGTCGCGGCTGGGCGCCACCACGTGATAGAGCCGCTGCATCTGCAACGCTTCCGCTTGCACGTTCATGGCCAGCGCGTGATCGCCGAGCATCTGGAGCACGAGCGACAGATCCATCAGCGCATAGGCGTCATCGGGATGTGCCTGGACACGCGCGATCAGGGCCGCGACGAGTGGGCGCAGGTCCTGGTTCGAATGCGCCGCCTGCATCAGCGTGCGCAGGCTCATCAAGGTCGGGGAGGAGGATTCCGCGGTGGTGGTCGCGGCTTCATGGATGGCGTTCATGGTGCGGAGCCAGCTGTCTCGGCAGCGGATGAAGTAGCGCTCAGCGAGCGGCCAAGCGCGAGGGTCGCGCCGAGGAGGGCATCGATTTCCTGCGTGGTGGTGCGGTGGTTGAAGAGTGCGACGCGGATCGCGAAGCGTCGGTCGAGCACCGTCGACGAAGGTGCCACCACGCCGGACTCCTGCAGCGCCACGACGAGATCGCGGTTGAGTCGATCGAGGACGTCGCTTTCGCCCTCGGCGCCGTACCGGCCGACGAAGCGAAAGCACACGATGTTGAGCGACACCGGCGCCAGCAATTCGAGCTCGGGCGATTCGCCGATGCGCTGTGCAAGCTGTTGCGCAAGTTCGCAGGTGTGCGCAATCATCTCGCCCAGGCGCTGGGCGCCATGGACCTTGATCGTGAACCACGTCTTCAATGCGCGAAAGCCGCGCGACAGATCGGGGCCAAGGTCGCAAGGCCAGGGCGAACCGGCGGACATGCCCCGATCGCCACGGCTGAGGTAGGTGCCTTCGTGCGTGGCGAAGGTGCGCAGATGCAGTTCGCGATCCCTCACCACGATGAAGCCCGCGTCATACGGGACTTGCAGCCACTTGTGAAAGTCGAACGCGATCGAGTCCGCGAACTCGATGCCGCGCAGGCGCCCCGCCAACGCGGGGCTGAGCATTGCCATGGCGCCGAAAGCGCCGTCGACGTGGAAGTGCATCCGCTCGCGCCGCGCCAGGCGCGCAATGGCGTGGAGGTCATCGATGGCGCCGGTATCCACCGTACCGGCGGTGCCGACGACGAGAAATGGCGTGAGGCCCGCCGCGCGGTCGATGGCCACGGCGGCGGCGAGGCTCGCCAGGTTCATGCGGCCCTTGGCATCCACCGGGATGGCGCGCAGGTGATCGCGTCCGAGGCCGGCGAGATCCATCCCCTGCGCGATGCACCCGTGCGCCCGTACGGAGGTATAGGCGACAAGGCCGGTCGAAAGCCGCGCGACGCCCCGCCGCCTGACTTCGTCGCCCAAGGCGCTGGTCCTTGCGATCAGCACGCCGATCAGGTTGGCCATGGACGATCCCGTGAGGAACAGGCCGCTCGCGTCTTCCGGGAATCCGAACAGTTCGATGACCCAGCGCAGGACCTGCTTCTCCACCTCGATCGGCATGTGGTCGCGCCCGCCGAGATTGGCGTTGAGCCCTGCGGCGAGCATCTCCGCGAGCATTCCGACGACGTTGCCGCCGCCATGGACCCAGCCCATGAAGCCCGGATGCGCGTTGCCGACGGCGTAGGGCAGGATGTCCTGCATGAAACTCTGGTGGACGTCCTGAAGATCGCTGCCTTCAGCAGGCAGCGGTGCCTTGAACCGCTCGCGGACTGCGTCCGGCGCCGGCTGCCAGACGGGCCGCTCCCGTATGTCTTCAAGGTAGTCCAGGATGTCGTCGAGCATCCTGTGACCCTCCGCCCGCACTGTGCGCCAGTCGTCGGGATCGAGGCTGCCGGAACTGGAGGGCAGCCCGAGGGCAGAGGAGGAGGTGGGCATGACGAGTGGCTGTCGCAAGTGACCTATGCGGGGCAGCTTATCGTCGCAAGCGGAAATCCAATGCCGCGAACACAGCGGCTTTCATGCCTCACCTCGCCCGGTATGCCCGTCGCGCTACAGGTCCAGAACGAGCACGGGTGTCCTGGACCGGGAGCAGCACGGGGTGAAGCAATCGTTGGCTGCGCGTTCGTCCGGCATCAGGTAGGAATCGCGATGATCCGGCGTTCCCTCGAGGACGCGCGTGACGCAGGTTCCGCAGATGCCTTGTTCGCAGGATGTGGGGACTTCGATGCCGGCCGCGGCCAGCGCACCGGCCACCGTTTGGTTGGCTGGGATCGCAACGACGCGGCCGGAGCGCGCGAGTCGAACTTCGAATGCTGCGTCACCTTCAAGGTGGATCGGATCCGCGCGAAAGAACTCGTAGTGCACGCGGTCGTCCGCCCAGTCGAATCTGTTCGCCGCATCGAGCACAGCGTCCATGAATCCTTTTGGGCCGCACACGTACAAGTGCGTGGAAGGATCCTGGCGTTGCAGCAATGCGTGGACATCGAGCCGCTGCGACGCGGGACCGTCATCGAAATGGAGATGCACGGAGCCGGCCAGATCTTTGGCGTCCAGCCGCTCGAGAAATGCGGCCCGCTCGCGCGAGCGCGAGCAGTAGTGAAGGCTGAACGCACGCTTGCGTTGCGCGAGCGCCTGGGCCATGCACAGGATCGGCGTGATGCCGATCCCGCCGGCCAGGAGCAGGCTCGGTCCCGCCGACTCAACCAACGCGAACTGGTTGCGGGGCGCGCTGATCTGCAGGACCGTGCCGGTGTCCACCGCTTCATGCATGGCGCGTGATCCGCCGCGGCCATTGGCCTCCCTGAGAACGCCGATGCGGTAGACGCCCTCGTCCGTGGGGTCGTTCCACAGCGAATACTGGCGCGTCCATCCGCCGGGAATCTGCATGTCGATGTGCGCCCCCGGCGAAAAGGAAGGGAGCCTTTCCGCACCCGCAGCTACGAGATCGAAGGAACAGATGTCCTGCGCTTCCTGCCGTCTGGCGGCAACACGAACCTGCAGCAGTGTCATCTCAGGCGCCCTGCGTTGCCTTCGCCTCGTCGGCGATCAGTTGCTTGAGCACGCGCCGTGCACGCACCGGGCCGCCGTCGGTCGCCAGCATCACCGGACGCAGCGAATCGAGATCGGTCGTTCCCATATTGCGCTGCACGGCCTCGATCATCGGCTTGTCCTGGGTGTCGAAGGCCTTGCGCAGGGAGTCGAGACGAAGTGCATCCATCGCCGGATCCCGCTCGCCCCAGTTGCGTCCTTGCGCCCAGTAGTAGTGGGTCGAGGTCTCGGTTGCGGGCGTCATCAGATGGCAACCCTGACTTTCGTGCGCGTTCTCGCGCGGCTCGCCTTCAGGCAGGACGCCCACGGTGAGCTTCATGACGCCGGCAGGATCCCAGCGGACGTTGAGCCAGCGCTGCACGCGCCGCTCGCCGGCTTCGTACCACTTCTGCAGCACCGGGGGCAGCACCTCGTTGTTGGTCAGGCGGTTCGAGCGGACGGTGCTGCCCTCCTGGATGATTTCCGTGTGGGCACGGCGCACCGCATCGCTTCCAAGCAACCCCGG
This sequence comes from Variovorax sp., assembly GCA_017744935.1. Lineage (GTDB taxonomy): Bacteria > Pseudomonadota > Gammaproteobacteria > Burkholderiales > Burkholderiaceae_C > Variovorax. The sequence continues at coordinate 21,227 of JAGIAI010000045.1, read as the reverse complement.
ATGCAGGAACTCGATGTGGCCGAGGTCCATGATGTTGTCCGTCATGAGCTCGTAGTGCCCTTCCGCGAGCGTGTAGCCCTTGACGTTCTGGAAGTCCGGATCGCTCAGGAACTCGAACTCGGGGATGGCGGACGGATCGGCTTTTGCCGCGTCGCCCATCCAGATCCAGAGCAGGTTGTAGCGTTCGACCAGCGGGTAGCTGCGCACCACCGCCTTCTGCGGGATGTTTCCGTTGCCGTGGGGATTGAGGGTGCACGCGCCGCTGCAGTCGAAGCGCAGGCCGTGGTAGGCGCACTCGATCTGGTCGTCGACAAGGTGCCCCATGTGCAGCGGTGCGAACCGGTGCGGGCAGCGGTCGTCGAGTGCCACGGCGACGCCATCGCTGCGCCGGTACATCACGACGGGTTTGCCGAGCAGCTGCTTCGCCAGCATGCTCGCACCCAGCTCGTCCGCCCATGCTGCGACGTACCAGGCGTTCATCAGGAATGCCATGTCGAGTACTCCAGGCTTTATTCGGGAAGGATGTCCAGGTCCGCGGTGAGCTTGGCCCAACGCGTGTGCTCGGCGGCAAGGAAGGCCGCCATCTGGTCCACCGTACCGGCGCCTTCAGTCATGGGGCCGATGTCGAGCAGGCGCGCCGCCATGTCCTTGTCGCTCAGCACCGCATCGAGGTCGCGATTGAAGCGCTGGATGGCTGCGGTGGGCGTGCGGGCGGGCGCGACGATGCCGATCCAGCCGGCGTAGTCGAAGCCGGGAAGAGTCTCCGCGAGTGACGGAACGCTTTCCCAGCCTGCAATGCGTTTGGCGGTGGTCACCACGAGCGGACGCAGCCTTCCTGCCTTGACCATCTGGGCGATCGATGGAACGTCGCTCACGATCACTTCGGTCTGCCCGCCAACCGTGTCCGTCACGCCGGCGGAGACCGATGCGTACGGCACCGAGTTCACCTGAACGCCGAGCTGTGCGGCAATGAGCCGGGTCATCATCCCGCTGAAGGTCTTGGGGCCTTCGTTGGCCACCGTCAGCCGTTCAGGGTTGGCCTTGGCGTATGCGACGAGATCTGAAAGCGTCTTGATCTTCGAGTTCGCATTGACGGAGATCGCGAAAGGCACCTTGCCCACCATGCCCACGGGAATGAAGTCCTTCCTGGGGTCATAGGGCAGGTTCTTGAAGAGGTAGACGTTGGTGACGAGCGCCGCGGCCGTCGCGAAATAGAAGGTGTAGCCGTCGGGAGTGGCCCGCGACACTGCCTGCGCGCCGATGGCATTCTGGCCGCCCGGCTTGTTCTCGACGACGATCGGCTGGTTCCACTTTCTCGACAACTGGTCGCTGATCATTCGCGCCATGGCATCGGCGCCTGAGCCAGCCGGCTGCGAGAGCACCAGCTTGACCGGCTTGTCGGGCCAGCTCTGCGCCGAGGCAGCGAAGGTGGTGGAGTAAAGCGCCGCGGCGCTGACCGAGAGGGCGAATTGGCGTCGATTCATTGTGTGTGTCTCCTTGTTTGTTGTGTCGTTAAGCGGGGCAGGCGAGCACGAGTCCGAGCGTTGCGGCGGCTTCCTCGACCAGCTCCGCAGTCGCATCGGCTGAAGCCGCGACGCCGAAGACGTAGTTGTCGGGGCGCACCAGCGCTGCGTTGCATTCGTTGCGTTGGAACCAGTTGGCTGCGACGCCTTCCACCTCTGGCGTCGATGCGAGGTCGACGACCTGAAGCCCGGGAGGCACGCTCGCGGTAGCCCCGTACGTCGCGGCATCGGCCAGCACGAGGCGCCAGCCGTTGCCGAAAGACGAATCCATGCGCTGCTTGCCCGTTCGGGTGTGAAGCCACGGTTGCGGGAAGAGCGTTCCGCGCGCGGCATGCGGCTGCTTCGACACGAGTCCAACTTCGAGTCGGGGCAGGATGTCCTGGCGCGGCGTATCGCGGACCTGTCCTCCGCACTCGGCCAACATGCGGTTGTCGCGTCCCCGGGCCTTCTCGACATCGCGCTCGCAGATCACTGCGCCGACGCCCTTGATCCGGCTCGTGAGTTCACGAACGTGCGCCTTGCGTTCGATGCCGTAGCTGTCGAGCAGCGCATCGGCAGCCGCGCCTTGCACATCACCCGCGAGGACAGCGCCGAGCTTCCACGTGAGATTGGCGACATCGCGCACGCCCTGGCACATGCCTTGACCGAGGAAGGGCGGCTGCATGTGCGCCGCATCGCCCGCCAGGAAGAGCCGGCCCCGGCGCCATTCCGCCGCGACCAGCGCATGGAAGCGGTAGCTGGCCTGGCGCCACAGCTCGCCGTCCTCGGGCGTCAGCCAACGCGCCAGCAGCTTCCAGGTTTCGTCGGCCTTCTCGACCTCGCGCGGGTCCTCGCCCGGCTTCAACGAGATTTCCCAGCGCCGATGGTTCTTCGGGCCGATCACGATCGTGCAAGGCCGCTCGGGTTCGCAGTACTGCACGCTGACCGGGGGCAGCTTGGCGAGGCCGCGCTCGTTGACCAGAACGTCGACCACGAGCCACGGCTCATCGAAGTCGAGGTCTTCGAGCGGCATGTCGAGCTGCGTACGCACCGTGCTCGATCCGCCGTCGCACGCGATTGCGTACTTCGTCCGAACGGTCTTCGTGCCTTTGCCGGGGCTGTCGATCGTGAGGGAGACGCCGTCCGCATCCTGGTCGATGCGCAGCATCTCCACGCCGAGGTCGACTTCGACATTCGGCATCGTCGCCACGCGTTCGCGCAGGGTGCGCTCGACCGCCGGCTGCGTGAATACCATCGAAGGCGTGTACCCCTGGGGGTAGGGCGGCTCGACCATGGTCATGCGCCGGATGAGCTGCCCATCGACCCCGTAGTACTCCGAATTGGTGAAGGGTTCGCAGAAGGGCTGCACGGCTTCGGCGACACCCAACTGCTGGAACACGCGCATGATCTCGTGGTCCAGCGCGATGGCTCGCGGGATCTGGTAGACATCGAAGAGGCGCTCGCAGACGTAGACACGCAGTCCATGCTGGCCCAGCAGCCCGGCGGCGACCTGGCCGGCCGGGCCATAGCCGACGATCGCGACGTCGAACACGGCCTCGCTCATGACGCCTCGTTCACGATCGGGTTGGACAGCACGCCGATGCGCTCGATCTCGACTTCGTAGGTGTCGCCGGCCTTCATCCAGACCGGCGGCGTGCGGGCCTGACCGACGCCCGCGGGCGTGCCCATCACGATCACGTCGCCGGGCTCCAGCGTGAGCACGTCGGCCAGCAGGGCGATGGTCTCGGCTACGTTGAAGATCATGTCCGTGGTGTTTGCGTCCTGCATCACCTCGCCGTTGAGTCGGCCCTGGATCTTCAGGCCCACGGCGCCCGCAGGCAGTTCGTCGGCGGTCACCAGCACCGGGCCGAAGCCGCCGGTGCCGTCGAAGTTCTTGCCGATGGTCCATTGCGGCGTGCGCTTCTGGTAGTCACGCACGCTCATGTCGTTGAAGCAGCTGTAGCCGAAGACGTATTGCAGCGCGTCGGCTTCCTTGGTGTGGCGCGGCACCTTGCGTCCGATGACCACGGCCAGTTCTGCCTCGTAGTCGAACTTCGAGGACACGCTGGGCACCACGCCCGCATCGCCATGCGCGATCAGCGAGCTCGCGCCGCGGAAGAAGAACCACGGATAGTCCGGCTTCTCACGACCGCCTTCCTTGGCATGGTCGAAGTAGTTCAGGCCCAGACAGACGATCTTGCCCGGCTCCGGCACGAGCGGAGCGAGCTTCGCGGACTTCAGCGGCTGGCGCTTGCCGGTTTCGAGTGCGCGGCGCGCGGCGGCCTGCAGGTCGGTGCCGGCACGGAGTGCGGCGCGCAGGTCGGCTGGCGCTTGCGCGTCGGCGTCGTTGAGGTCGATCAGGTCGTTGCCGTCGACGAGGGCCAGGCGCGTTGCGCCGTCGCGCAGGTAGGTGGTGAATTTCATGGGATGTGCTTGGTTGGAGATCAGGGATTCGGTGCGAAGAAGATGCGCTTCTGCGCTTCCTTCAGCGTGGTGCCGGGGGGCGGCGAGATGCCCCACTGGTCCACGCGGCCCGGAGGCCACTTCCAGTGCTCGGGGCCGTGCGAGGCGTAGCTGTCGTCGATCTGTTCCACCTCGGCCGTGTATTCGATGACCACGCCGAAGGGATCGATGAAGTAGTTGAAGAGGTTGTTGCCGGGGCCATGGCGGCCCGGTCCCCACTGAATCGGGAAGCCCGCATCCTTCATGCGGCCGCCGCCGCGCATCACCGACTCGAAGTCCGGCATCAGGAATGCGATGTGGTTGAGCGCGTCGTTGTCCGAGATGCCGATGGCGATCGTGTGGTGATCGCTATCGCAGTTCATGAAGGCCATGATCCCGGTGCGATCGGCGAGCCGGAACCCGAGCGCCTGCTCGAGGAATGCCTTCGTCTCGTCCACCGCATGGCTGTTGAGCACCACATGGGTCAGCCGGATTGGCCGGTCGGCGACCGGCGCGTCTTCGGTGCGCCGAGCGTCGCCGTGCACGACCTGGAACACTCGGCCATGCGGATCCTTGAACTTGAGGCCAATGCCCCCCGCCGGATCGCGCGACAGTTCGTGGGGCGCCGCAAGGATCGTCCCTCCTGCCGCAATCACCCGCTCCTGGAGCGCATCGAGCGCAGCGCGGCTGCGTGCGCGCAATGTCACCTGCCGAAGCTGCGGAACGTTGCCGCCGCGATGCAGCGCCAGCAGGTAGGTGTTGCTCCCGGTGCCGCGCAGATACAGCGTGTCGTCGTCCCGATGGGCGACTTCGAGGTACCAGGTGCGCGTGTAGAAGTCCTCGGCCTTCGCCAGGTCGGGAACGAAGAGCGCCACGCTGCGCAGACTCTCGATCCAGGGTGAACTCATGGGGTGGTCTCTTTCGTCGTGAGGCCGAGAAAGCGCTCGGCATTGCGGTGCACGAGCGCGGCGACGGTGTCGGCATCGAAGCCAGCGGCTTCGATGCGTTGCACCGGCGTGCGATCGTGGAAGTTGAAGGGGTAGTCGGTGCCCACCAGCAGTTGGTCGGCGCCGAACCGATCGACCAGATGGCGAAGCATCGGCGTGTCGAACACGAGGGTGTCGTAGAAGAGCCGGCGGGCCTGCTCGACAGGCGCGGCGCCGATGCTTTCCTTGAGGGCCGGAAAGACACTCCATCCTTGCTGCAGGCGCGGTAGCAGCGAGGCGAGCGTTCCACCGCCATGGCTGAAGGCGATGCGCAATCGCGGGCGTCGCAGCAGCAGATTGCTCGTGATGACGGACGCCGCTGCCAGCCCCACGTCACCCGGATAGGCCAGCACCTGCTGCAAGGCCGCGGGCCCGACGAGGCGATCCATGCCTGCGGGCCGCAACGCATGCACGAACACCGCAGCGCCCAGGCCCTCGCAGGCCTCGAAGAACGGATCGAGTTGCGGCGCGCCGACCGGCACGCCATTGATGTTGCTGCCGATCTCCACGCCGGCAAAGCCGAGCGTCTTCACGACGTATTCGAGCTCGGAGATCGCGAGGTCGATGTCCTGCAGAGGCACCGCCCCGAGTCCGGCGATGTGTCCGTCGCTTTGCAGGGCCATCTCCGCAATGCAGTCGTTCGTGTAGCGAAGCAGCTGCTGGGCATCGCCCGCCGCCATCCAGTACGACAGCAGCTCCGGCATCGGCGAAACCACCTGCAGCGCCAGGCCCATGCCGGGAAGATCCTCCAGCCGGCGCGTGGTGCTCCAGCACGCGTCGGACACCGTGCGATAGACCTTGTCCGCAATCATCACGTGCCGGTGGCATGCGTGCGCAGGGGCCATCGACGGCCAGTCGGCAGGCACCTTGGCGCCGATGTAGCGCGGGAAGTGCTCAGGCACGACATGCGCATGCACGTCGATGCCGCAGTCGCAGGCAGTCGTGTGTTTCATCGAGTTCCAGTTGTCTCCGGGGCGCCATCCTAGGAACCGGTGCCAATCCTGTACAGACGTTTTTACAGATACATAAAATCGGTTTCATGGATATTCGTTCCGTCGACCTCAATCTCCTGGTCCTCTTCGATGCGATGGCCCGGCTGCGCAGCGTGAACAAGACGGCCGAGGAGATCGGCCTGAGCCAATCGGCCACCAGTGGTGCGCTGTCGCGGTTGCGCGAAGTGTTCGACGACGCGCTCTTCGTGCGAACCGCATCGCGGATGGAACCCACGCCGCGTGCGCTCGAACTCGCCCCGGCAGTGCACAGGGTGGTTCAGGCCATCCAGTCGGAGATCCTTCAGCAGCCGAGCTTCGATCCGCTTCGCGCCGAGCGGACCTTCACGATCCTCACGCCCGACATCGGCGAAGTGGCGTTCCTGCCGGGCGTGCTGCGCCGCATGCGGGTGGAGGCGCCGCATGTGCGTCTGCAGGCGGTCTCCAGGCCGAGAACCGCGGCTGCGGAATCACTGGAAAAGGGAGAGGCCGACCTGGCGGTGGGCTTCTTTCCCGACCTGCAGCGCGCGGGCTACTTCCAGCAGTCGCTGTTCATGAGTTCCTATGCGTGCGTCGCGTGCGCGCGCAACGATGCGGCGGGCCATCGCATGACACTCAAGCAGTACCTCGCGGCTCGGCACGTCGTGGTGAGGCCCGATGGGCGGGAGCACCTGCTGGACCGCTACCTCGATGACAAGGGCTGGCACCGGCCGGTGAGCCTGGAGCTGTCGCACTTCATGAGCCTGGTGTCGATCCTGCCGGGCAGCGACCTCATCGCCACCGTGCCTCAGGACATCGCGACAGCCGTCGGCCGCCTGGTCAAGTTGCGCCAGATCACGCTTCCGTTCAAGCCGCCCCAATTGCAGGTGCGGCAGTTCTGGCATCGCCGGATGCAGAACGATCCGGCGAACCGCTGGCTGCGGGATGTGTTCTATGCGGTCAATCGCCGCGATGCGGGCGCGGAGATGCCGCTCTGATCCTCAGCCCCCGGAGTTGAGCACGCCCTCGAAGAACACCCGCACGGACTGCATGCAATACGCCGGCACCAGTTCGCCGTGATAGGCGAAGGCCACCGACTGGTCGAGCTGCGCATCGGTTCCCGTCGATTGCGCCCGCTTCTGCGCCTTGGCCTGCGCGAAGCCTGCGCGCGCCGCCGAATACGCGTCGCTCGTTCCCGACGCTTCCAGGTCGACGACGGTGAGCGTGGTCGGGGTCATTCCGCGCGCGCGGAAATAGCCGGCGGTCGCGAGGCTGCTCGTGAAGTTGACGGTCGGGTCGTTGGCGCCGCCGCACATCATCACGGGCCTTCTCGGAAGCCAGTTGCGCAGGTCATTGGCCACGGCGGCACTGCGCAGGCCCGTCGACGGGGAGCAGTCCAGCGGTGACGTCGTGGCGAGCGAGGCCGCCGTCGCCGGCAGCGCGTTGCCGGGGCAGGGGCTGGCCTGCACGTCGCCGAACCATGTGGTCAGGTAGCTCTGGCGCACCAGGTTGCCCGCACCGTACTCGATCGCCACGTTGGCGTTCAACGGTCCGGGCGTGGCATTGGCCGGGAAGAACGCGTACTGCGGCAGCTTCCCCGTCGTGAACAGGTCGTTCCGTGACAAGTAGCTCGGCAGCAGCGTGTCGATGCCGGTTGCATACGCGTCTTCGTAGATGTCGCGCGTGTTCGCGTAGATGTTCCCGAACTGCTTCTGCCAGCTGGTCGTGATGAGCGGGAAGAACACGGTGCTGCCGAATTCCGGCAGCCCGCTCGCGGTGTAGTCGATCAACAGGCTGATCGCCGTCGGCGCGGACATCGGGGCCGATGCGGTCACCGTCATGTTGGCCGCCTGCATGGCGCGATGCGCGGCGAGCGCCGCATAGCCGCCTTCGGAATAGCCCGTGACCAGCAGCGTGCCTGCATCCAATGCCGAAAGCGAAGACAGCGTGGAGCGCGCCGCCGTGAGCGCGTCGATCATCTCCTTGCCCTGCTGGTCGGCATTCAGGAAGGGGTGATAGGGCAACGACGACTTGTCGTAGCCCGCATAGTTGGGCGCCACCACGATGTAGCCCTGCGCCGCGAACATGGCCGCGACGATCACGCCTTCCGCAGCGGCCGGCTGGTTGGTGTTGGTGATGTTGGAGATGTCGTAGTTGCGCTCAGTCGCCGTGCCGTGTCCATACAACACGATGGGTCGCGGGCCGTTGCAGGCGGGGTCCGTGCCAGCGGGCAGCATGATCGCACCGCTGGCCGGCACCGATTCGCCCTGCGCGCCCACCGTCTGATATTGCAGATAGCGCACATCGATGCCGCACTTGGGCACGCCCGAGGCCTGTTCGACGCGCTTGCCGGTCGAGTCGGCTTCGAGCAGCGTCTTGAACTGATCGACCGACAGGCGAACCACGCGGTCCGGCACGGGCGTGAGCGCCGTGCCGCGCGCCGGTGTCGCATTGGCGCCATTGATGGCCGTCACCAGCGCGCCATTGCTGCCGCTTCCGCCGCCGCCGCACGCTGAAAGGACCAGCACGCAGGAGGTGGCAAGGGTGGGCGCGATCAAGCGTCTGGCCAGTCGGGTCATGAGCATCTCCTGCATGGGAATCGAAAGGAATCGAATACGCCGGGAGGGTGCTGGCGGCGAACACCGCAGCCATGCCGGCGGCCGCCGCTTCTTCTTGAAGCATCCGGCCTACAGGACGGGCACAGCTACTCGAACGCCTTCAGGAGCGTCCCCGATGCGTAGATCCTCACGCCCGACCCAGCCGGCTCGCAACTGAGCTTGAAGGTCTCGTTGCCCAGCGACGTGCCCGACCAGTTGAGGGTGAAGATCGGATCGCGCCCCAGCGGTGAATCGGCGGCGAAGTTGTGCCGCGTGACTTCCATGAGGACGTTCAATTCGCCGTCGCTGCGATCGATCTCGCCCCGGTAGAAGTGCAGGGCATCCGCGCCCACGAAGAGGTTCCTGTTGATCAGGATGGTCCCCTTCCCGAGGTTGCCGACATTCGTGGTGAAGGTGGATTCGTAGATTCCGTTTTTCATCGTCGCGAGCTCCACCAGCAGGCTAAGGCCTGCGACCGGTGCGCACCGTAGGAAGCCGCTGACGGCGATGGTAGGCAGCCGCGATGGGCCCTAGCGGGGGACCTTGACGCCCTGTGCTGCCTGAGCGCGGTATTGCGAGGGCGAGCAGCCCATCGCGCGCGTGAAGAACTTGCTGAAGTAGGCAGGGTCCTGATAGCCGATCGTCGCGGCGATTTCGAGCACCGACATCGGCGTGTAGGCCAGCAGCCTTCTCGCCTCCAGCATCAGGCGCTCGTGCAGCAACTGAAGGGCGGACTGCCGGGTCACGTTGCGGCAGGTGCGACTCAGGTGGTCGGGCGTCACGCCCAGCGCGTCGGCGTAGAACGGCAGGCCGCGGTGCTCGCGGAAGTGCTTCTCCGCGAGGGCCAGATAGCGTTGCACGAGCGCGTCGCGCGCGCCCGGTAGCTGCGTCTTCTGGACGTGCTCGCCGTGCAGGCGCAGCAGCAGCACCGCAAGGAGCGTCGCAATCGCCAGCAGCGCCGGCACGCGGCCCGTGCCATGGCCGCGGAACTCGCGGGCAAGCTTTTCGAAGAGCGACGCGCAATCGTCGCGTGCCTCGTCGGTGAGCCCGGCCAGCACGAAGGAGCCCGCCAGGCCCGTGTCGGCAAGGCGCGTGCCGGCAAGCAACTGCTGCAAGGTCGCACTGGGGATGGTCACCTGATGCCCCATGCTGTCGCGCGTGTGTCGGAACCCGTGCACCGATCCCGGTGCGATCAGCAGAATCGCCGGGGCCCGCGCGTCGACCGCGTGTCCGTCCACGGTGCCGCTGATGTGGCCTCGTTCGAGAAACTGGATCTGGTGCAGGCCCTCGTGGCGATGCGCCGGAATCGTCCAGTCCATCTCCTTGCCGCGCACGGCGACGGGCTCGTAATGCAGGCAGTCATCGGGCTGTTCATGTCGAACTTCCCGGAAGGGAACGAGGAGCAGGGGGGCGGCAGCAGGCTTCAAGGCAGGGCGAATGCAATCGAGGCCGGAAAACTACCTGCCGCGGCGCGATTTGTCCATTCGCAGCAACGCGCGGTGGGCCGACCATGCAGGCAAAGACAACAAGGGCACGCACGCCCAGGAGACAAGGCATGGACCGCAGACACTTTCTTCATCTTTTGAAGGCCAGCGGCGCACTGGCCGCGCTCGCGCCGATGAGCCGGGCCTTCGCGCAACTGAACGGCAATGCGTCGATCATCTCGGGCTTTCCCGCGGGCGGCATGGGCGACAACGTGGCCCGCCCACTCGCCGAGAAACTCCGCGGCCGCTACGCCACCAACATGCTGGTGGACGCGAAGACCGGCGCCGGTGGGCGCATCGCGGTCGAATACGTCAAGCGCGCGGCGCCGGACGGGATGACCATCCTGCAGATCCCGAGCTCGCCGATGACGCTCTACCCCAACACCTACCGCAAGCTCAACTACGACCCGATCGCCGATTTCGCGCCGGTGACCACCACGGTCAACTACGCCTTCGTTCTCACCGCCGGCCCGGGCCTGCCGGCCGAGATGAAGACGGTGGACGACTACCTGAAGTGGGCCAAGGCCAATCCCGGGCAGGCCAACTACGGCGTTCCCGCGGCGGGCTCGGCGCTGCACTTCGTCGGGATGATGCTGCAGAAGGCCAGCGGCACGCAGCTCACCGCGGTGGCCTATCGCGGTGGCGCGCCGCTGCTCAACGATGTGCTGGGCGGGCAGGTGCCGGTCAGCGTGAGCGTGCTCGGGGAGGTGATGCCGTACATTCGCGCCGGCAAGCTGCGCGGTCTTGCCGTGTCGAGCCCGCAGCGTTCGCCCTTCCTGCCGGACGTGCCCACCTTCGCCGAGCAGGGCTTCGCCGACATCGTGGTGCAGGAGTGGCTCGGCTGGTTCCTGCCGGCGCGCACGCCGGCGGACGTCGTGCAACGACTCAATGCGCTGGTGCGCGAAGGCCTGCAATCGCCCGAGTTCATCGAGTCGCTGGCCAAGGTCGGCCTGCAGCCAGTGCACCAGAGCCCCGAGGAATTCGCCCGCATCGTGCGTGCCGACCAGCAGCGCTGGGCGCCGATCGTCAAGGCGGCCAACTTCACGGCGGAGGACTGACAGTGGCAGTCGTGCAACTGAATGGCGCACAGGTGCTCACGCGCTTGCTTCTCGCGGAGAACGTGCGCGACATCTACGGCATCGTCGGCGGCAAGCTTGGCCCGCTGCTGCATGCGATCTCGCAACAGGAGCAGCTTCGCTTCCTGGGCGTGCGGCACGAAGCCGCGGGGCCGATGATGGCCGCGGCGACCTATGCCGGCACGGGCCAGATCGCCGTGGCGCTGGGCGAGATGGGGCCGGGCGGACTCAACCTCGCATCGGGCCTTGGCGTGGCCTTCGGCAACAACCTGCCGCTGCTCGCGATCACCACGAATCAGCATCGCGCCGCGAGCTATCCGCACAGCGGCATGTTCATGGACCTCGACACCGTGGCCGTGACGCGGCCCATCACCAAGTGGAACGCGGTCGTGCACGATGCCCGGCGACTGCCGGAGCTGGTGCGCCGGGTCTTTCGCGAAGCGCTGAGCGGCCGGCCCGGTCCGGTGCATCTGGACATTCCACAGGACGTGCTCGGCCAGCCCTGCCGGATCGACGACACGGAGTTCGCACTTCCGCCTTCGCGCTATCGTGCCCTCGGTCGCATTCGCCCGGATGCCGGTGAACTCGCGCGGGCGGCGGCGCTCATGCGGAACGCCCGGCGGCCGTTGATCGTTGCCGGCGGCGGGGTGGTCGCCAGCGGCGCGACCGCGCAGGTGCGCGATCTGGCACGGCGCTGGAGTGCACCCGTGCTGCCCACGCAGATGGCTTTGGGCGTCGTCGCATCGGACAGCCCGCATTTCATCGGTCACGGCGGCCTGATTGCCGGCGAGCCCGTCCGGCAGGCCTTCGAGCGCGCTGACCTGGTCCTCGCCGTCGGGTGCCGATGGTCGTCATGGATGTGGGACGAGCGGGGTCCGCTCGCGCGGCGCTCGCAGCGCATCGTCAGCATCAACATCGACCCTTCCGCGCTGGGGCAGCCTGCGCTGCACGAGGTGGCGCTGCAGGCTGATGCAGGCGCGGCGCTCGACGATTTGCTGGCCCGTTGCGGCGAAGACCTGACCGCAAGCGTCGATCGCGACTGGCTGCCGGGTCTTCGTCAAGCGCGCACTGCCTACGAGGCGTGGATCGGCGAACTGTCCGGGCAGGGCGAACCCGGCCAGCCGATGCATCCGGCCGCACTGGCCCGCGCCATCGGGGAGGCATTGCCCGCCGATGCGCTGGCCGTCTTCGACGGCGGCCACACCACCTTCTGGAGCAACGACCTCACGCCGGTGCGCGAGGCCCGAACGCGCTTCCACGAACCGGGCATGAGCCACCTGGGATTCGGGCTGCCCTATGCGATTGCGCTGCAGGCACAGGACCCCGCGCGCAGGGTCGCGCTCATCACGGGCGATGGCTCCTTCGGCTTCACGCTCAACGAACTGGACACCGCGCGACGCTATCGATTGCCGGTGCTCTGCATCGTGCACAACAACGCGGCCTGGGGCATCATCCGCGCCGGACAGCGCAACGCGCTCGGTTTCGAACTGGGCACCGCGCTCGACGAAACGGACTACGCCGCCATCGCACGCGGATTTGGTTGCCATGGCGAACGGGTCACGGCGCTGGCCGAAGTGGGCCCCGCGATCCGGCGTGCGCTGGCTTCGGGCCTGCCGGCCGTGATCGACTGCCAGACCCGCTTCGTGCCGCACCCGGCCATGCCCGCCTTCGGCAGCATGAACCGCTATGGTTTCGATGCGCTGTCCGCGCCCGACACCAGCCAATGAACCGAGAAATCAAGGAACCACTCATGACCAGCCTGACCCTGCAGCAAGCCCAGACGATCATCGACGCCGCATTGAAGAAATCGAAGGAGGCGGGCTACCAACCCATGGGCATCGCGGTGCTCGATGCCGCCGGCCATCTCAAGGCCTTCGCGAGCGAAGACGGCGCGAGCATGTTCCGCTTCGATGTTGCGCGCGCCAAGGCCTGGGGCTCGGTCGGCATGGGCGTGGCGAGCCGCAAGCTCGCCGAGCGTGCCAAGGACAACCCCAACTTCTTCGTATCGCTCGCAGCCACCGCCGACGGCAAGTTCCTGCCGCAGACCGGCGCGGTCGTGATCCGCGATGCGGCCGGCAAGCTGATCGGCGCGGTGGGTGCAAGCGGCGGCACGGGCGATGAAGACGAAGCCATCTGCATCGCCGGCGTCCAGGCCGCGGGCCTGGCGCACGGCTGATCCGGCACCGCTGCCCGATCGAGGGCGCTACTCGAAGCTGAGCAACACCTTCATCGCCTGCGATCGATCGGCCGCCAGCGCAAAGGCGCGGGCCGAATCACGGTAGGAAAGCGTCGCCGAGATCAACGGCTTCACGTCGACCAGCCCCTTGTTGAGCAGCTCAACCGCCACCGCGAATTCCTCGTGGAAGCGGAAGGCACCACGCAGGTCGAACTCCTTGGCAACGATGGTGTTGATCGGCAGCTGGATCTCGCCGCCGGCCAGCCCCAGCTGCACGATCACGCCGCGCGGCCGCAGCGCCGCGAAGGCGCCGACCAGTGCGCGCGCATTGCCGCTCGCCTCCAGCAGTACATCGAAGCTGCCTTTGTCGGCCGCGAAGCGGTCGAGCCCATCCGGTTGCTCGGCCACATTGATCGCCTCGTCCGCGCCGACCTTGAGGGCCTTGCCCAGCGTGTGGTTGCCGATGTCGGTCGCGACGATGTGTGACGCACCCGCACGACGCGCCGCGATGATCGCCAGCGCGCCGATCGGCCCGCAGCCCGTGACGAGCACACGCTTGCCGAGCAGCGGCCCCGCGCGCCGCACCGCATGCAGCGCGACCGACAGCGGCTCGGCCATCGCGCCTTCGCCATCGCTCACCGAATCGGCGAGACGATGCGCCTGCCATTGCTCGACGACGATCTGCTGGCGGAACGCGCCCTGCACATGCGGGGTGCGCATCGCGCTGCCGTAGTAGCGCATGTCCAGGCAATGGTTCTGCAGGCCCTCCTGGCAGTACTTGCAGCGTCCGCACGGGCGGCTCGGGCTGATCGCCACGCGCTCGCCGGCCTTGAATGAAGCGCCCGAACCGACCGCTTCGATCATGCCGGCCACCTCATGGCCCAGCACCATCGGCTCCTGGATGCGCACCGTGCCGAATCCGCCGTGCTGGTAGTAGTGCAGGTCCGAGCCGCAGATGCCGCCGCAGCGCACGCGCACGAGCAACTGGCCGGCTTCGAGTTCGGGGGTGGGGACTTCTTCGACGCGCAGATCGCCGGGCGCGTGAATGACAAGGGCTTCCATCAGTGTTCCTGTTGCGTTGGGTTCAGAGCGTTGCGGTGACGCCGCCGTCGACATAGAGGATGTGGCCGTTCACGAAGCGAGATGCATCGCTCGCGAGGAACACGGCGGCGCCCGTCAGCTCCTCGACATCGCCCCAGCGGCGCGAAGGCGTGCGGCCGATGAGCCAGGCGCTGAAGTCGGCGTTCTTGACGAGCGCATCGTTCAATTCGGTCTTGAAGTAGCCCGGACCGATGCCGTTGATCTGCAGGCCGTGCGGGCCCCAATCGATCGCCATGCCCTTGGTCAGCATCTTCACCGCGCCCTTGCTGGCGGTGTAGGGTGCGATGCCCGGGCGGCCGAGTTCGCTCTGTACCGAGCAGATGTTGATGATCTTCCCCTGCTTGCGCCCGATCATGTGGCGCGCCACCGCCTTGCCGACGAGGAAGACGCTGTCGAGGTTGGTCTTCATCAGTTCGTGCCAGTGCGCCTCCTCGAACTGGTCGAGCGGCGCACGGCGCTGCATGCCGGCGTTGTTCACGAGGATGTCGATCGGGCCGACCTCCGCCTCGATGCGGTCGACTGCGGCATTCACCGCATCACCGGCGCTCACGTCGAAGCAGGAGGTGAACACCGTCGCGCCTTCCTCGCGCAACTGCGCGGCGGCACGCTCCAGCTTGTCGGAAGAGCGCGCATTGAGGACCACGCGCGCCCCGGTGCCGGCCAGCCCGCGCGCAATGGCATAGCCGATGCCGGCGCTGGAGCCGGTGATGAGGGCGGTGCGACCGGTCAGGTCAAACTGCTTGAGGGTGGGCTGCAAGAGTGTCTCCGGGTTATTCATATGATGATTGCCGTGGCGGATCTTCAGCGAAAGCTCCGCGCGACGCAAGCAGTCAGTTGTTGCAGCGCGCCTCGAGCGCGTCGATGAATGACCGGTCCCAGCGGCCTTCCTTCATCGCCTTGATCGTCTCGGCTTCGGCCGCCAGGTGCGCCAGCGCCTTCTCGATCAGCAGCCCGGCCTCGTCCGGCGCGAAGGCGAGCAGACCGTCCTGGTCGCCAACCACGATGTCGCCAGGATTGACCACCATGCCGCCGACGCTCACCGGCACATTGATTTCGCCGGGGCCGTCCTTGTAGGGGCCACGATGCGTGATGCCGCGGGCATACACAGGGAACTCGCGCTCGCGGATCTCCGCTACATCGCGGATCGCGCCGTCGATCACCACGCCATGGATCCCGATCTGGGCCGCATAGAACGTCAGGATGCCGCCGACCACCGCGTTGTTCAGGTCGCCGCCGGCATCGACCACCAGCACGTCTCCGGGGCGGCAGAACTCGAGCGCGCGAAGGTAGGTCAGGTTGTCGCCGCCGCGCGAGCGCGCCGTGACCGCGGTGCCCGCCATCGTCGGGGCGACGGGCTTGTGATAAGGAGCGAGCCCCGTGGTGCCGATGTTGCGATGCATGTTGTCGCTCAGCGCAGCGACGGGGATCTCACGCAGCGCGGCGAGGATCTTCGGATCGACCGCGGTGGCCGACGGGTTCTTTCGGATGGCTTTGTAGGGCATGGTGTTTCTTTCGATGATCAGCGCAGTTCGGCGACCGCGCGCGCGATGCGTGTGCAGCCTTCTTCGAGGTTCTCGATGGATGTGGCGATCGACAGCCGGAAGTACGGCGACAGGCCGTAGGCCGTGCCCGCCACGGTGGCCACGCCTGCGCTTTCCAGCAGGTACATCACGACATCGCCGTCCTCGGACTTGCCCTGGCGGCGCAGCTCATTGGCCCGGTCCAAGTGGCTCGGCCCGAATACCGAATACAAGCTGACGCGGGACGAGAAGGTCACGCCGCTGGCGGACCTGAAGTTCGAACTGCTGCCGTAGTCCTCATCGATGGCTCATTGACGGCCCTCGCCGTTCTCGTTCAACCGCCAGTGGGCTCGCGGCCCGCGGAAGGTATAGCGATCGCGGTAGCCGCGCGGACTGGTGCCGGTTGCGCGCGCGAACATGCGGCAGAAGGCGCTGGTGTCCGAGTAGCCGCAGTCGTGCGCGATCTCTTCGACTGAGCGCCAGGTGCCCTCCAGCCACATCTGCGCGCGCTGTACGCGCAGCTCCTGCAGATATTCCTGCGGCGTCTTGTTCAGATGCTGCCGGAACAGCCGGGAGAGGGTCCGCTCGCTGATCGACGCGGCTGCCGCGGCATCCGCCAGCTTGAGCGGTCGGCCGGCGTTGGCCTGAATCCAGGTCTGCGCGCGATAGAGCGGCGTGTCGCGCGACTGGCCCATCACTTCCTTGCGCGTCATGGTGGCCGACAGCGCCTGCCGCTCTGCGTTGAGCAGGAGCTTCTCCGCGCCGGCATGGGCGAGGTCTGCGAGACCGGCATAGGCGGCAAGGTGCAGCACCAATGCGTGCATCAGCGTCGGCGCCGCCGCGCAGACGATTCCGTGCTGGACGACGATGGGCTCGCGCGCTTCGATCCTGACGTCCGGAAACTGGTCTTCGAAACCCGATTGATAGAGCCACGGGATCGGCGCGAGCGTGAGCCTTCCGGACTGCGCGAGCAGCCAGACGCTGGTGCCGCATGCGCCAACCAGATGGCCTGCATCGAGTCGCTCGCGAATCGCCTCGACCAGCTTGGCGTTGCGCGAGGCCAGGCGGCGCAGCGCGGGTATCGAGCGCATCTCCAACGGAGGGAGGAGCAGCACGCGTGGCCCTGCAATGGGTTTGCGGGCGTAGAGGCGCTCTTCATCGCCGACGCATGCCTGCGTGTGCCACTTGTGCGTGCGGCCTTGTGCGTCGACGAATCGCCATGCCACGGCCGGCGTGCGATCGCGAGGGTTGCGGGTTCGCGCAAGCGCATTGAGCTCGCGAAGAACGTCGATGGCCGACCACAGCGCGCCGGGTGCGCCGCCTTCGGGAAGCATCAGGTCGAAATGAACCATTGGAGACTCAGTGGCCGGAACGGCACATCAAATGGCCGGATCGAACATTGTGACAGCGAGGGCGCGAACCTACGATTCGCCGCATCTTTCAAACGCAGGAGCCGTTCGCCGTGATTCCACCTCGCATCAGCAAGTCCTTTGTCGCGCTGTGTTGCAGCGCCGTGTTGGCCGGGAATGCGGCCGCCGCCTGCGTGTCCAAGCCGGTGACGCTGCTGGTGCCGTACCCGGCCGGCGGCCTGTCGGATGTGATCGCACGGACGCTGAATCAGCCGCTGTCGCAGCAGTTGGGCCAGCCGGTGCTGGTCGACAACCTCGGCGGCGCGGGTGGATCGATCGCCGCGCAGAAGGTGCTGTCAGCGCCGGCCGACGGGCACATGTTGTTCCTGGGATCGCCCAACGAAGTGATCCTCACGCCGCTCGCGAACGCGGCAGTCAAGCTGCGCCATGACCAGTTCACGCTGGTCAACCCGGTCACCGTCAACCCGCTGGTGATGCTGGTGCGCAAGGACCTCCCGGTGCGAAACATCGACGAGCTGGTCACCTATGCGCGCAATCCGGCGAACAAGCCGCTGAGCTACGGCAGCGTGGGCTATGGATCGCTCTACCACTTCGCGGGTGAGGATCTCTCGGCCCGCATTGGTGCGCCGATGCTGCATGTGCCGTACAAGGGCGGCGCACCACTGTTGACGGACATGGGCGCGGGCCAGGTGGACTTCACGATGATGCCGTGGGGCACGATGTATCGCGGCCTCGAAAAGGACGGCCGGCTGCGGATCCTCGGCTGGGTGGGATCGAATCGCGATGAGCTCGCGCCCGACGTGCCGGCCTTCGGCGAAGGCACGCTGATGAAGAACTTCGAATACTCGACCTGGTCGGGCGTGATGGTCCGCAAGGAGACGCCGCCCGCGACGTTGAGCTGCCTGCATCAGGCCCTGACTGCGGTACTGACGCAGCCCGAAGTGAAGAAGGCGATCCTCGATACTGGCTCGCGCCCCGCCGCGCCGCAATCGCTGGACGAATCGGCACGCAAGTTCTCGGCCGAAGCCGCGCGCTTCCAGGCATTGGCAAAGTCCATCCAGCTTCAGCCGCAATGACGCACGAGACCATGCAACCGTTGCGCACCTGGGCCGAGGAGCGCGCCGGGCACTACACCGCCGTTCGCCGGCAGATCCACAGCCACCCGGAGCTGGGCTTCGAGGAATACAAGACCAGCGATCTCGTGGCCGAACGCCTGCAAGCCTGGGGCTACGAGGTGGAGCGCGGCATTGGCGGCACCGGGCTGGTGGCGCAATTGCGGCGGGGGCAGGGCGCACGCCGCCTCGGCATCCGCGCGGAGATGGATGCCTTGCCGCTGACCGAGCTTGCGGAGCGTCCGCATGCAAGCCGGCGCCCCGGCGTGATGCACGCCTGCGGCCACGATGGCCACACCACCATGCTGTTGTTCGCGGCTGAATACATCGCTTCGCAGTGCCGGTTCGACGGAACGCTGAACCTGATCTTCCAGCCTGCGGAAGAAGGGCTCAATGGCGCATCGCGGATGATGAACGAGGGCCTGTTCGAGCGCTATCCGTGCGACGCGGTCTTCGCCATGCACAACATGCCGGGGCTTCCGGCGGGGCAGCTCGTCTTTCGCGATGGGGCGCAGATGGCGTCGGGCGACACCGTCGTCATCAAGCTCAACGGACGCGGCGGGCATGGCGCCATGCCGCATCTTGCGACCGACCCGGTCATGGCGGCGGCCAGCATCGCGCTCGGGCTGCAGACCGTGGTGTCGCGCAATACCGACCCGCTGCATTCCGTGGTGGTGACGGTCGGCATCCTGCATGCCGGGACCGCAAGCAACGTGATCCCCGACAGCGCCGAGCTGCAGCTCACCGTGCGCGCGCTGGACCGGGGTGCGCGTGACCTGGCCGAACGCCGCATCCATGAACTGGTGAACGCGCAGGCGCAGAGCTTCGGTGTCACCGCCGAGGTGGACTATCGGCGCGGCTACCCCGTGCTGGTCAACGCTGCCGCCGAGACCGAATTCGCACGCTCTGTCGCGCGCTCGGTGGTGGGTGCGCAAGGCATGGTGGTAATGGGCCCGCCGGTGATGGCGAGCGAGGACTTCGCCTTCATGCTCGAAAAGGTGCCGGGGTGCTATCTTTTCATCGGGAACGGCACGCACATCATGGAAGGCGGCTGCAGCGTGCACAACCCGCACTACGACTTCAACGACACGCTGCTGCCGGTCGGTGCGGCCTACTGGGCCCGCCTGGTGGAGCAATACCTGCCCGCCGCCTGACGATCGACATACGGGACGCGGATGGCCGCAATCCGGCCAGGACATACCTGCCCATACAGCCGCTAGGGATTGCCCTAGATCGCACCTGATTCTTGATTTGGATCAAGCAAAGGGGTTAACAAAGTTGACAGTGATTACTAATCTTGCAGCTCGTGCCCGATGAGGGGCACCGCCCCCGAAGGGCCGTCAAGAGAAGGTCATCACGATGAGCGTCGACAAGAACACACATTCGTCCGGCACGGACATGCCGTGCAAACGCATCGCGATCTCCTGAATTCGAAAGCGATGCATGGTCACTTCGGCACAGCGCTGCAAGCAGATGCTTCGCAAGCTGCCGCTGTTCCAGTCCGCGAAGGAGGCGGACCTGGACGCGCTTGCGAGCCTCGCCCGGCTCGACATGCTGCCGCGCAAGGAGATCCTCTTCGAGCGCGGCGATACCTGCAGCGGGTTCCATGTGATCGCCTATGGTCGCATCAAGCTGTCGCTGATCTCGTCGCAGGGTGTCGAGAAGCCGCTGCACATCGTGGAGCCCGGCGAGACCATCGGCGACATCACGATGTTTCTCGAGCGGCCCTACTACCTCACGGCCGAGGCGCTGGAGGATTGCCTGCTGGTGTATGTGTCGCGCCAGTCGATCATGGAACTGATCCAGCGCGACAGCCACTTCGCGCTGCGCATGATGGCAAGTCTCTCGCTTCGCATGCGCATGGTGGTGGACGACATGGAGTCGTTCCTCCTGCAGCCGCCTGCCGCGCGACTGGCGACCTATCTGATGCGGCTCGTGCCTCCGGGCGCCTCGCGGTCGGCCCGCATCGAACTCACCATCAAGAAAAGCGTCGTGGCTGCACAGCTCAATCTGACGCCGGAAACGCTGTCACGGTACTTCAAGGAAATGAGCGACGGCGGCCTCGTTGCGCTCGAGGGGCGTTCGGTGCTGATCCACGACGTCGAGAAGCTCGCCGAATACCTCGCGACCAAGTCCAAGCCCGCGAAGAGTTGATCCCCTCCCATGTCACACCCAAGCACCGCCATCACCATGAAATCGCTCAACACCACGGCTCATGAAGCCACCCTCGACGCGCTGCTGGCTGGCGCCCGCGAAGCCGCGATGGACGACCCGACGGATCGCTACAACGTGCCCGCGCTGGAGCGGGGCCTGCGGATGCTTGGCGCATTCGGCGAGGAGGACAGCGTGTTGTCCGCCCCCGAACTGGTGCGGCGCTTCGACCTCCCTCGCTCGACGGTCTTCCGATTGCTCACCACGCTCGAAAGCCTGGGCTTCGTCGAGCGTTCCGAAAGCGGGCGCGACTACCGGCTCGGCCGCGCGGCGCTGCGAATGGGCCTCGACTACCTCGCCATGCTGGAGCCGACGCAGCTCGATGCGCCGCTGCTGCAGGGCCTTTGCGAGGAACTGGACCTGCCGTGCGAGTCGCTCACCGGCGACGAGGACGCCGATGAGGCCCGCATGGCAGCGATGGCGCAGCGCGTGCGGGCCAAGATTGCCGGCATTGCAGCGCTGCTGAATCCAGCGCCGGCCGCAGGCGCCGGCACCGTCGTGCCGCTGCGCAGCGGCATATCCGCCGCCGACCCCCGCCTCTGAGCGACAAGTTTCCCAACTCCCGAAAGAAAAATTCAATGAAGAAAGCAGTAGTGGCCGCGGCCGCTTGCATGGCCGCGGGCGTCGCCTGCGCGCAATCGAGCGTGACGCTGTTCGGCGTGCTCGACGCAGCCGTCACCTA
>JAGIAI010000044.1 GCA_017744935.1 Variovorax sp. | reverse complement strand
CGGGACGATGTGGGTCGAGAGCGCCGGGCCGGGTCACGGCTCGACCTTCTTCTTCACCATCGAGGCGCCGGTCGCCGGCCTGCCACCGAGCCGGCGCTGCGAGTTCCTCGGGGTGCAGCCCGAGATGGCGGGCAAGCGGCTCCTCATCGTGGACGACAACGCCACCAACCGCCGCGTGCTGTCGCTGCAGACCGCCAAGTGGGGCATGAATTCACGCATGACGGCATCACCGCTCGAATCGCTCCAATGGCTCGATGCCGGCGAGCGATTCGATGTCGCGATCGTCGACATGCACATGCCCGAGATGGACGGACTCGAACTCGCGCAGCGCATTCGTGCAAAGCATGCCGCGTTGCCGCTCGTTCTCTTCAGTTCCGTCGGCCGGCGCGAGACGGGCGATGGCGAATCGGTCTTCAGCGCCCATCTCTCCAAGCCGATCCACCAGTCGCAGCTCTTCGACACACTCGCCGGCCTGCTGGTGCACGACCCCTCCGCCCGACCGGCGCCCACTGCGGCGCCGAAGCCGCAGCTCGACCCCTCGATGGGTGCACGGCATCCGCTGCGCATCCTCCTGGCGGAAGACAACGCGGTCAACCAGAAGCTCGCGTTGCGCCTGCTGCAACAGATGGGCTACCGCGCCGATCTGGCGTCCAACGGCATCGAGGCGGTGGAATCGGTGCAGCGGCAAGCCTACGATGTGGTGCTGATGGACGTACAGATGCCGGAACTCGACGGGCTCGGCGCCGCGCGACAGATCTGTACGATGCTCGACGCACCCGCGCGCCCGCGCATCGTCGCGATGACCGCGAATGCGATGCAGGGCGACCGCGAGATGTGCATGGCCGCGGGGATGGACGACTACCTCACCAAGCCGATCCGGGTGGACCGATTGGTGGAGGCGTTGAACAGCGTGCCTGCACGAAAGGACCGATGACATGAGTGAAGCAATCATCGACCCCGCGACTTTTGCCGAACTGCAGGAGACCGCGGGTGCCGATTTCGTCAACGAACTGGTGCAGACCTTCATGGAAGAAGCGCCGGCGATGCTGCAGGAGCTGCGCGAGGCGTTTGCGGCCGGCAAGGCCGACGACTATCGGCGCGCGGCACATTCGCTGAAATCGAACAGCCTGACTTTCGGTGCGCGCACGCTCGGCGCGATGGCCCGGGAGCAGGAGCTCGGCGGCCTGCCGGCGGACGGCTCCCCGATTGACGCACTCGCACAGGAATACGAGCGCGTCGCGGCGGCGCTCACGGAGCTCTGCCATGGTTGAACCGCGACATGCACCCGCGCGCCTGCTGGTCACGGACGACAACAAGGTCAATCGCCTGCTGATGACGCGCAGCCTCGAGCTGCAGGGCCACACGGTCGAATGCGCGGAAAACGGACGCGTCGCGCTCGAATTCCTGCGCCGGGACTCCTTCGACCTGATGCTGCTCGACATGGAGATGCCGGAGATGAACGGCTTCCAGGTGCTGGAGCAGCTCAGCGACGACCCCAAGTTGCGCGACCTCCCGGTGATCGTTACTTCCTCGCTCGAGGGCGTTGCGAACATCGCGCGCTGCATCGAGCTGGGCGCCGAAGACTACCTGCACAAGCCGGTCAACCCGGTGCTGCTCAAGGCGCGTATCGATTCGAGCCTCGAGAAGAAACGCCTGCGAGACCAGCAGAAGGAAATGGTGCGCCGCTTCGCAACCTCCGAAGTCGCGCAGGACCTGCAGCAGTCCGGGTTCGCGCTCGGCGGGCGGCGTGTGCATGCGACGGTGATGTTCTGCGACATCCGCGGCTTCACGGCGCTTGTCGAATCGCAGCCGCCGGAAGAGACGATCGAGCTGCTCAACACCTACTACACGCTGATGTTCGATGCGATCAACGGTCACGGCGGTGTGGTGAACCAGATGATCGGCGACGGGCTGATGGCGATCTTCGGCGCACCGCTGCCGCTGGAGGATCACAGCGCCGCCGCCGTCTACGCAGCGCTCGACATGATGGAGATGATCGAACTGCTGAACGTGGAGCGCGTGGCCGCGAAGAAGACCCCGCTGCGCATCGGCGTGGGCATCGCTACCGGCGAGATGGTCGCCGGCTACACCGGAACGCATCAGCGCGCGACCTACACCTGCATCGGCGACACGGTGAACCTCGCGGCGCGGCTGGAGGAACACACGAAAGTCGCGAAGCGCGGGATCCTGATCGACCCCGCGACCTGCGCGGAAATCGAGGGACGCGTTGAAGTCGAGGCGCTCGGCCCGGCGCAGTTCAGGGGCAAATCGGCGCCGGTGGAAGTGCACGCGGTCGCCGGACCGGCCGCAACCTAGGCCTTTCCGATCACCCGGTCGATCCAGGCCAGCAGCACCGCGACGACTTCCTCGCGATTGATTTCGTTCAACGTCTCGTGGCGCGCGCCGCCGAAGACGTGGGCCGACACGTCGCGCAGACCGGCTTCGCGGTAGCGCCGCACCAGCGGATAGAACCACTCGCCCTTGTGGCTCACCGGATCCTGGTCGCCGATGAACAGATAAAGGGGCAGTTCGGGCCGGATGTGCTCGCGCATGACGGGCGGCGTGAGATCGCCGATGTGCGCGAACATCGAGCCCATGCCCTCGGGCGTGACGGTGAAGCCGCACAGCGGATCGTTGATGTAGGCGTCGACCTGTGCGGGGTCGCGGCTCAACCAGTCGAAGGGCGTGCGCACATCGGGAAGCGCAGCGTTCATGTCCTCGAGGCGGAAACCGGATTGCAGCGCAGCGCCCAGCAGGTCGAGTGCGGTGGTGCCGGAGAGCGCCGCGCCGGCCAGCATCCCGCTGTACTTGAGGAGGTAGTACTGGGCCGCGAAGGAACCCATGCTGTGGCCGAGCAGGATCAACGGCAGGCCCGGATGCCTGTCGCGCGCATGGCGGCTCAGCACGGCCATGTCGTCCACCAGCCCCTCGAAGCCGCGCGGTCCGAAGTTGCCGAGCTGGCCGAGCGACTGCGCCAGCCGGCCATGACCACGATGCTCGTTGGCATAGACCGCACAGCCGGCCTGCGTCAGCACGTCGGCGAGCGGCCTGTAGCGCAGCGCATGCTCGCCCATGCCGTGCGCGATCTGCACGATGGCGCGCTCATGCGATGGGTCCCGGGCTTGCCAGCGATGGGCTTCTATGGCCTGTGCGTCGGTTCCGGTGAGTTCGAAGTGCGTTTCCGTGCTTTGCATCTGTAGTCATCTCCCACTCTTGAAGATCAGAGCCTACCGCTTGCAGATGCCGAGCACCATCTCCTGTTCGGTACATGGGCGTGTCCTCGGAGGAGGATTAGAGGTGTACGACGGCGCGGCCGCAGCCTGGCTCGCAATGCAGGTGCGCAGGCGCTTTTCCATCGGGCCGTAGTAGCGCCAACCCTGCCGCAGCGGTGGCAGTTCGAGTCGAACCTGCTTCCACTTGGGATGGCCGTTGGCCTGGAGCTTGTCGAAGTTCGTGCACAGCGAATCGGCGAATCGCACCAGGTTGCCGACCGTCGATTGCAGTCCGTAGTCGTAGGTGACGAGGTAGGCCTTCACAGTGAGCGTCGGCACGTCCTCGGTGAGCCAGCTGGGGTAGCTGGAAGTGCGGATCGTTGCCGGGAAGTAGGTCTTCATGGCACGCGCCGATTCGGTGGCTTTGTCGTCGAGCTTGAGGATCTTGATGTACTTGCGCGCCTCGGGCTTCATGTCGGAAAACAGCTTCGCGGGCTGCCCTGCAACGATGATCGCGACGTCGATGCTCTTCTCGACGGTGAGCTGCGCGAGCGCTTCCTCGTTGGTGAGGTACTGCGCGCTGGCCACCGGAATGGGTTCGTCGAACATGAGCTGGTAGAGCGTGCGCGAGCTCAGCGCGGTGCCGCTGCCAATGGGGCCGACGCCGATCTTCTTGTTCTTGATCTCGTGGATGTACTCCAGCGGCGAATCGGCGCGCGCGACGAAATAGATCTCCTCGTCATAGAGCGGCATGATCAGCCGCAGCGGGCGGATGATGTTGCCCGCATCGGGGTTGCCGGCTTTCGCTTCGTCGAGGAAGGCCTGGTACACGTCGGACTGCACCAGCGCCAGCTTCACGCCGGGCTCGAAGCGCATGCGCGAGATGTTCTCGGCCGACCCCTTGGACTCCAGCACCTCCAGCTCGATGCCCGCCGGCTCGGCGACGTACTTGGCAAGGTCGCGGCCGATCTGGATGTAGGTGCCGGCCTTCGACGCAGTGACGATCTTGTACTGCGCCCTGGGCTGCTGCGCGTCGGCAAAGGGCAGAAGGGCGATCAGGATCAGCCCGGTCAGTATGGATCTGAGTGGCATGTCGGCTCCTTCGGGGTTGATGATCGTTGGCGCTTCGGCGGCACCTCATGGCGCCCTGCCGGCATCCGTCGAACACAGGGACAGCGCGGCAAGCGCTTCATTGCACTGCGCTTCCTTCTCCTGCGCCGCGGGGACCTGTGCTGCGGACGTCGCCTTCACGGCCGGCGGTTCCGGAGAGTCCGGCACGCCGATCGCCTGCGACGCCCTCTTCGCCGCGTCACGAAGCTGCTCGCGGCGGGTTTCCTGCTCTTGCATGCGCCGGTCCAGTTCCTCGCGCAGGGGCTGCAGAGTCGGGTTGTCCGAATAGTCGGCGTCCAGCGAATCGAGCGTGCGTTCGGCGGTGCTCAGGTCACCGCGGCCGAGGGCCGCGCGCACCTGCGCAATGTCGGACTGGAAGGCGCGCGCCTTGCCGGGCTCGGTGCGCTTGTCGAAGTAGAAGTAATCGAGCGCCAGCGTGATCGCGAACAGCACCACCGCCGCAACGAGGCTGATGGCCAGTCCGCCGATCCAGCGCATCGGCCGTGATCGCTCAGGCTCTTCCTTCTGCCAGAAGCTGTCCGGCGTGGTGTAGGCGGGCCGGGCCGGACGCAGTGCGATCGGCACCGCGGGCGCCGCGACGACCGCGCGTCCGGTGGAGGCTTTCTGTCGCGCGCGCCTCGGCATGATCAGCGTCTGATCGTCGTCGAGCGGCGGCAGCGTGTCCGGGCTTTCGAACTCCGAGAGGGCATGCAGGCCTTCCACCTCCTCGGTGGGCGCGCCCTGGTCGTAGCTGCAGAAGGGGCAGATCCGTTCCTGCGGATGCAGCAGCGCCGCACAGTGCTTGCAGGGCACCGAGAAAGCGGGCGGGTCCGAATGGGCCGAAGTCGACATGGCTCCCTAAGACGTCTGGTGATTACCGTCCATACCGTGGTGGGATCAAACCATGGCAGACCGCGCGGATTTGTTTCAAGTTGAAAACCCGCTTGCAACTCAGCCTTGCACCAAAGTGCCATAGACCGTCCAGGGGCGATTTAGTACGTTGGCGTTTTTAGACCGTCTTCCACGTCATCGAAAGGAACGCGCAGCATGAGGGGTCGCCTGGCTGCTCGCTGCAGGAATGCCTTCGTTGTGTTGCTTGCAGCCGGCACGCTCTCCCAGCCGGCGCGCGCCTTCATGGAAGGCTTCATCGACCAGCAGGACGGGCACCTCGACATCTCGGACTGGATGATCGATCGCAAGGGCTTCCTGCCGGTGCCGATCGTCATCACCGAACCCGCAGTGGGCTATGGCGGCGGTGTGGCGCTGATGTTCGTGCGCAACTCGCTGGGAGAGAGCGCCGAGCGCGCCAAGGAAACCGGGCACATGACGCCGCCCGACATCTTCGTGCTCGGCGGCGCCGCGACCGAGAACGGCACCAAGGCAGCCTTCGCCGGCGGCATGATGACCTTCCTGGACGACCGCTGGCGCTATCGCGGCGGTGTCGGCCGTGCGGACGTGAACCTGGCCTTCTACGGCATTGGCGGCAGCGGCCTCGGTGGCGACGCGCGCAGTATCAACTACTCGCTCGACGGCTGGATGTCCATGCAGCAGGTGCTCCGGCGCATCGGCGACAGCGACAACTGGTTGGGCGCGCGGTGGATCTTCCTGGACCTCAACAGCAAGCTCGACCTGAGCCAGGACCCGCGCTCGGGCCTGTCGCCCGACCAGACGACGCGCCGGACCTCGGGGCTCGGCTTGACCCTGGAGCACGATTCGCGCGACAACATCTTCACGCCCTCCAAGGGTTGGACCGGCGCTTTCGACGCCACCTTCTACGACCCCGACTGGGGCAGCGACACGCGCTTCCAGAGCTACCGGGCGCACGTGTTCGCCTACCTGCCGATCGACAAGAACCTGGTGCTCGCCGGCCGGCTCGACGGCCGCAGCGTGAGCGGCCGGGTGCCTTTCTACATGCTGCCCTTCATCGACATGCGCGGGATTCCGGCGGCGCGCTACCAGGACGACCACACGGCGGTGGTCGAGACCGAGCTGCGCTGGTCATTCACGCCGCGCTGGGCGGCAGTCGGCTTCATCGGCGCGGGGCGCGCGTGGGGGAAGTCGACCGACTTCAGCGACGCGACGACCGCAGTGAGCAGAGGCGTCGGCTTCCGCTACCTGATCGCGCGCCGGCTCGGCCTGTGGGTCGGCATGGACTACGCCAAGGGTCCGGAAAGCGGCACCTGGTACATCCAGGTGGGCAACGCCTGGCGCTGATGGGCGCCGGGGTTGTTTGTTGTTGTTGATTGATGATGACGCGCCACCGCCATACCGACGCCGAAAGTGGCACATTTGGGGGTGCGAACGGAGGTCCCGTATGGCCCAGCATGCAATCACCGCTGTTCACTACGACGGCGACAAGATCGATTTCGTGGCTCTTCATCCGGTTGTCGACAAGCAACTCGGTTCGAATGAACTCGCGTTGGGAGCGGCTAGAAGAATCAGCATTCAGGAATGCATCGACCTCATTGCCTCCGGTGAAGAAGTCAGCGTCGCGCGGCGCACCGAGAGTCACACCTGGGAAGTGATTTGCGATGTTCGCCTTCTGCCCGGCGGACGCGACATCACAGGCGTCGACATTCTTGATCGACCCAACGATGCCTTGCGCGGCATTCCGACGTGGGGCTAGCGGCTGGTCGCCATGGCTGCACCCACTGCAAACCGTTGCTGCGCCGCCCTGTAAGCCACCGGCTCGGTGATGCCCAGCCGCTTGCGCGCGTCGTCGAGAGGTTCGTGCAACAGGGTCTCATAGTCCTCGCCCAGCAACCACGCCGCATTGCGCCCATTTCGCCAGCCTTCGATCACGGCTCGGACGAAGGCGGTGCTCCGAGTCACGCGCAGGCTCTTTAGTGCCGAGGCGAACGCGATGAAGGCCCAGCCGAGGCCACCTGTCTGCGCATAGCTGAACGCGACCAGGCTGGCTTCGCCGAGGGTTTCGTCGGCCTTGTAGCCGGTCAGAACGTGCCAGATGTCGTGGACGTCCCGGATTCGCCTGCCCATCCAGGCATAAGGATGTTCGACCAGCGCTTCGCGGTCGAAATTCGAGATCTCGGCCAGGCCGGCTGCCGAGTAGCCCGTCGATTCGAGGAATGAACGATAGGCGGCCCCAACGGTGCCAGGGTCGAAGCTCGCGATGAATGCGGGGTCCGAGAAACGCTCGGCCAATTCGACACGGCGATAGGCTGCCCGCGGGCCGTTGGGCGTCAACATCAACCGATCGAAATTCTTCTGGGCCGCCGAGCCATTGAGCGAGCGCATGATGATGAACACCTGCGTCGTGTCGTCACTGTTCAAAAGCAGTTTGCGCATCGCTCGGAATGCGGTCGGAAGATCGCGTTGGTACAGGGAAGTCGCGCCAGCCATGAAAGCTCTCCTTTGTCGGCAGCGTCGCCCCTACGAGCCGCGCTGCCTGGGTCCATTCAAGAGACCGATGATCCTGGCTGTCCACTTGAGACAATGTCGTCCGCCCGACATAAAGCAGCGAAAGACGCCGTGCCGAAGCTCCTGAATCCTGCACAACGCCTGGTGGCACTCGAATCGAGCGCCTGGTTTGCCGGCCTTCCGATCGAATTGAAGACCTGGCTCGCAGAGAACACGACGCCCTTGTTGTTCTCCGCCGGGCAGCGCCTGTTCGGGCCTGGGGACGCGCCCGACGGAATCTGCTTCGTGGTCGAGGGCGCGGTGCGGGTTGCGACGACCACCTCGGACGGCAGGGAGGCATTGCTCGCATTTGCCGAACCCCCGCAATGGTTCGGAGAGCTCGCGCTTTTCGACGGTGCCGCGCGAAGTCACGAAGGTTGGGCGCAGAGCGACTGCGTGCTGCTGCGCGTTCCGCAGCGCTCACTGGTCGAGTTTCTCGACCAACATCCGGTGCACTGGAAAGCCTTTGGACAACTGGTTGCGCAAAAGCTGCGACTTGCATTCCGCGCCATCGAAGACGCAACGCTGCTGGCGCCACCGGTGCGGTTGGCGCACCGGATTCTTGCGATCGCCCATGGCTATAGCGACTGGAACGGCCCCAGCAGGCGTGTCATCAACGTCCAACAGGACCATCTTGGATCGATGCTCGGCCTGTCGCGGCAGACGGTGAATCAGATCCTGAAGGACTTCGAAGCCAGAGGCTTCCTGCGTCGGACGCGCGGCTCCATCGAGATCGTGGACCTTGAACAGTTCAAGCGATTCGCGGCCGAAGAATAGCTGCCGTCAGGCTTCCCGACCGCCACGAATCACGGCCGCCGAACGCTGGATCTGCGAAGCCATCATGCGCTGCATGCGCGTTGGGGGCTCCCGGTGCACGAGAAGCTCGATGACCCAGCCGACCGCCACCAGGACAGCCAATGCACCAAGGCTGAAGATCGCTGATTCCATTGCCCGCTCCTGAGTCGTGAAGGCGGTACTTTGCGCGGCGCAGTCGGACTTGTGAATCCTCCAAACGGACGGCGCGATCTGTGACGCAGTTACCTTTTTTGCCAGCGATCGTGTGGTAGCGGTCCCTTGCAGCCGGTTGCTCGTGTTTACGCGATCTTTGCAATCGCGCCGTGCACGCGGCTTCTGGCGAGGGCGTTTGATTGGCACGGGGCGCAAGTTGCCTCGAACAGGAGATTTCAAACATGCGCCCACATCGCTCTTCGTTGGTCAAACTGGTTGCCGCGGGCTTCGTCGCCGTGTCGGCACTTACCGTCGCCGTCTCCGCGAGCGCCGGAACAAGCTGGTCAGTCGGTATCGCAGCGCCGGGCGTGGCGATCGGAGTCGCCGAGCCCGCACCGCCCGTCTACTACAGGCCAGCACCGGTCTATGCGCCCCCGGCCCCCGTGTACTACCAGCCGCCGCCGGTGTACTACCACCACCCTGCCCCGCCCGTGGCCTACGTACCAGGCCGCGCGTACTACGAGCCTGCCTACCGCCCAGAGGGACGAGGGCTCTATCGTGCCGAGTGGGATGGTGGTCGTCGCTGGGATCGCCGTGATGGGTATCGGCGTGAATGGGAACATGAGCGACACGAGGGTCGTCGTGGTTGGGGCGATCGCGACTGACGTGCAAAGCGAGGCCCCCGCTCTCCAAAGCGTTGGTTCAACGCGCCTCGACGGCCCTCACGCTCATGCCCCGGCGCGGCAGCAGGAGCGCCAGCGCCAGGATCACCCCGCTCATCGCCAACATCACGACAAAGGTCAGGTGCAGCGACGAGCCGACGGCCAGACGCAAGCCCGCTTCGCCGATGCCGGAAGCGGCAGTGCTCTGTAGCAGGTCGCGCAACTGCTCCTCCGGCACCGAGATGCCGCCGTTGTGGCGGACCAGTCCGAAGTTGAAGACGGCGCCGAAGAAGGTGGCACCGAGCGCGCTGCCGAGGTTGCGGGAGAAGATGTTGGAGGCGGTGGCGCTACCGCGCTGTGCCATGGCGACCGACTCCTGGATCAGGATCAGCGAGCACAGGCTCAGCAAGCCCATTCCGAGGCCCATGAGGAAAGAGCCGATGCCGGCGGACGTCGGCGAGCCGTCCGAATGGAGGAGCGCGAAAACTGCGGCGCCGGCCGGCACCAGCATCGATCCGATCAACATCAGCCGCCTGAGGCCCACGCGCATGAAACTGCGCGACGCAACGGTGGCGCCGATCGGCCAGCCGAGCATCACCATCGTGAGCGCCAGGCCGGCGACCACCGGCGACTGCCCCAGCACTACCTGCACATACATCGGCAGAAAGCTGGTGACGCCGATCAACGCCATGCCGGTCAGTAGCGCCGAGCCGTTGACGGTGGCGATGATGCGTCGGCTCCAGAGCTCGAACGACACCATCGGGTCGGCTACGCGGCGCTCCTGGAATGTGAACAGCACCGCCACAACGACGAAGACGCCGGCCCAGCTCCAGGCTTCCGTGGTGTGGCCAAGGCCGCTTTCCGTCAGGCAAATCATCAGCGAGGCGATGCCGGCGGTGAACAGCAAGGCGCCGGGCAGGTCGATGGAGGCTCGCCGCGTCACTGGCGCTTCGCGCAGATGAATCCAGAAACCGCAGGCGGCGGCCAGCCCGATCGGTACGTTCATCCAGAAGATCCAGCTCCACGAGAGCCGAGTGACGATCAGCGCTCCGAGCATCGGCCCGAGCACCGCCGACACGGCCCACACGCTCGCCAGGTAGCCCTGCACTTTGCCGCGCTCCTGCACCGGATAGAGATCGCCGACGATGGTCAAGGAGACCGGCTGGATCGCGCCGGCGCCGATGCCCTGGATCAGCCGGAAGGCGATCATCGCCGGCATCGACCAGGCGAACCCGGCCGCAACGGAACCGATCAGAAAAATTGCGATGCCGACGAGGATCACGGGCTTGCGGCCGTAGATGTCCGACAGCTTGCCGAAGACGACCGTCATCGCTGTCTGCGCCAGCAGGAACGAAGCGAAGACCCAGCTGTAGAGGCTCAGGCCGCCGAGCTGCGAGGCGATCTGCGGCATCACGGTGGCGACGATCGTCGCCTCGATCGCGACCATGGCCATCGAGGCCATGACAGCCAGGATGACCATCGGCCGGTTGGTGGTTCTGGGAGCGTTGGGAATGGCGGACATCAGTGCAAGACGCAGGACTCGGGGCCACGCGCCGGAAGAAGGCGCAAGGTCTCGGGAAAAACATCGCATGCTAGCGATCCCGGCGCATTCCTGCCGGGCGCGGGCCAATCGCGCCCAGCTACCGTCGCGCTTTCAGCGCTCCGGCCGACGGCACGCGGCGTTGAGGTGCGCGCTTCGCTGGTTTGCGTGGTCCGTACTCGAAGAGAGGAGAGGTCGGCGCGGGCGGGTCCGAGATCGCTTGCACACTCTCGAAGAACTGCCGCGCCGCCTCGTCAAAATCGGCGATTGCCCGGAGCACCTCGCGGCGAGCAGCTTTGTGTTTCATGGATCGAGTGTGCGCGCTTTTGCCACGACACGCATCAGCGAAGGGTTACCTGAACATGCCATGAACGCGGGCGCGATGGATTCGCGCCTCCAGTTCTCTGTTTGCAAGCGACGGTACTCAGCCGTGGGGGTGTTCAATGCAAAGTCATCGACCAGTTCTATAGTGCCCCGGCCGAGCCTCCAAGAAGGCAACGATGGTGACTGAATGGACCGGGAGGAGAATGACGCAGTCCGAACGAAATCTGAATACGTTCTCGATGTTGCTCGAGAGCGAGGGCCCCGAGGCGGCCCTGAAATACC
The DNA here is from genome assembly GCA_017744935.1 of Variovorax sp. Classification (GTDB taxonomy): domain Bacteria; phylum Pseudomonadota; class Gammaproteobacteria; order Burkholderiales; family Burkholderiaceae_C; genus Variovorax. The sequence goes on along the minus strand of JAGIAI010000044.1, from coordinate 30,031 downwards.
TGAACGGCGGCGTACCGCATCGCTACACCGCGATCTACCGATTCGACGGCGAACTGCTTCGCAATGTGGTGCTTTACGACAAGCGCAGACAGATGCGTCCGGAGTTCTTGATTGCTGTCCCTTTCAAACAGAGCTTCTGCCAGTTCGTACTCAAGGACCAGGTTTTTCGCACGAATGATTCCGCCAGCGATGAGCGGCTCGTAGGGCATCCCTATCGAGGCGTCGTCGTTTCGTACCACAGCGTCCCTGTCATGGACGACAAGGGTGCGTTGTGGGGGACCATGAGTCATTTCGATATGAGCAGCCATCCCGTGGCGGATTCGGAATTCGAACTGCTCCAGCAAGCCGCCAGAGTATTGAGCGGCTGCATCTCGCGCCTGGCGGATTGACGCCTCATGCGGGAGCGGATGGCCGTCCCGCGCTAGCCGCGCAAGCTGCTCTCCAGGAGCATGACGTAGTTGTGCGCGACTTCTTCCTCGACCGCGGTGCAGACCTTAAGGCGCGCAATCTCGACTTTGCTCGGGCCGGAACCGACGCCTGCGACGAAATGCGCAAAAGCGGCAATCACACGGTCATGCGCTGCCCTTCTTTGTGCTTTCGCGCTTTCCCATCGCTCCTTGCAACGCCGGATTTCTTCTTGCGAGTAGGACATGGCACCAAAACGATCTGAGCAAGACCGCGTGGTCAGCCGACCGGGATGTGAGCCGTCATCAACACAAGCACGATCAAGACGACGCAGACCGCGATGAGATCCAGTGCGCTGGTCCTGTTCTCTTCACGCTCGCGCCAGCGCCAGATCGCGACCGGTGCTCGCGGATTGGCCGAGGCGAAGTAGGCAGGCAGCCGATGCCGGCAAGTCTTGCAGTAACACGCACCCCTGCGATTCAACGTCTTGCACTCCTCGCAGATTTCGCTGTCCTGGCCGTTGCTGGTCGTGGACCGCATCAGATCGACCAAGTCCCCGAACGCGACAGGCGTGGCGGGCTCCGGGTTTGAGATGCCTTGACCCACATCTCTGGCGATGGGGCCAGCAAGCGCCTCATCGAGCGAGGGTTGCCTCGGCACGCCGGCATGGATGAGTTGATGGAAGGCGCTCATGGCTCTATTTCTCCACGTCTGATTGCGGTGGGAAAAATTCCCATGTAGACATTTGTCGTAGGCGCAATGAAGTCCTCCTGTCAGACGGAAACCCGACTTCTCGTGCGCAGCTGAAGGGTGCGTGAACATCGCGTTTCAATACTGTTTGCTTGCTGAACGAAGTTGGTGTTTTGCATGGCCAAGCCACTCGGAAGATCTCCTGGCGCTCCCCGTGGGCGGGAAAGGACGCCGCCCGCCGCGAAGCTCTCCAAGCTCGCCGAGGGTCAGGTGGAGGACGTGCTCGCGACGTGTGCCCGTGTGTTGCGGCCGCTGCTGAGGCTCGCCTTGAGAAAAGGTGTGAAGCACCCGCAACTCGACGCGGTACTTCGCAACCTTCTGATCGAGGAGGCGCGCCGGGCCTGGCTCGAACAAGGCATCGAGGCCAACGTCAGTCAACTCTCGGTGACCACCGGACTGAACCGGAAGGCTGTGACCCTGATCGTGCGCGATGCCGTCGAGCAGCTTCCGCATTCGGAGATGTCGGCGCCCGCGAAGACACTCACGTTGTGGCTGCGCATCTGCACCGACGAACCGTCGCGCCGCAAGCTGCCCATCGTCAGCGCAGGGGGCGAGCCGTCGTTCGAATCGGTGGCGCACGAAGCCACGCGCGGGAATGTGCACCACCGGGCGGTGCTCGATGAGCTCCAGCGGCTGGGGATGGTGACGGAACACGAAGGTTCCGTCGCGCTCAACGTAGACGGATTCGTACCCGCACAGGACGATCAAAGCATGCTGGCCTTCCTTGGAGACAACGCCCGGGATCACCTGTTGGCGGCGGTTTCGAACACGATCGGCGGCCAGCCGCCGTTCCTGGAGCGCTCTGTCTTCGCCAAGGGCATCTCGACGGCGGACTGCGAACGAATTCACCAGCTCACGCGCACGCGCTGGAATGCGTTGCACCATGAACTCACGCACGAGCTCTCCAAGGCCTTCGCGAAAGCACCGAAATCCGCCGAGGCGCGCATGCGCGTCGGCATCTATGCCTACTTCGAAGATGCTGGTTCTACGGTATCAACGCCTGACGCCGGGCCGCAGGAGCCGGGCACTACCAAGGGAAGGCCGCCACCGTGACGAAGATGTGCTTGCGCGCAGCCTATGCGGCTCTTGCCTTGCTGCTGTTGAGTTCCTGCGGGGGCGGCAGTGGTGGCGGCGGCGGTGTGCCCATCGCAGCCCTGGGTGGCTCCGCAGCCGGATCGCCAGCAGGTCCCAGTGGCTCGCCGGCCGGCGACACCGCAGCAGAACAGTCGTTGCTGCCACGTAGCTCTGCACCGGCTGGCGGCGGGAATGGGCCAGGCGATTCGGGCACAGGCACCGGAGGCGCATCAAGTGGAACCGGCACGTCCGTCGCTGGCGGAGACGATGGCTCCGGTGTGGGCTCGGGTGGCACCGGCGTCAGCACGGCCGATGCCGGCATCGGCTCCGTGGATGGCGCAGGCAGCATCCTGGTCAACGGCGTTCGCTACAACACGGACGGCGCCACGGTAGTCCTCGATGACGTGCCCGGCCTGCAACTCGGCATGACGGCCAAGGTGACGGGGCCGTTCGACAGCGAACTGACGAGCGGTAGCGCGCAGCGCGTCGAATCGGCGATCGACCTTCGCGGGCCCGTGACGTCGGTCAATGGCGGCCAGGGCAGCTTCGTGATCCTCGGCACCACGGTGACGACCGACGATGCCACCGTGTGGGGCGATTCGAGCGGCATCGGCAATGTGTCGGCCGGCGCGACGCTGCAGGTATGGGGTCTTCCATCGGCCCCGGGGACCCTGCGAGCGACACGGGTGGAAGTGCGTGCGACGGGGACACCGATCCTGAGTGGCGTGGTGCAGAACCTCGACGTCTCCGCGCGTCGGTTCAGCATCGGCGGCTACGTCATCGACTATGGGCAAGCTGCGCTCACGAGCGGTGCCGGCGGGCTGCCTCTTGCCAATGGCGTGCTGGTGCGCGTGCGTTCGAACGCCATCGGGGCGGGCCAACTCGTCGCGAGCTCGGTGCAGTGGTGGTATCCAGCGCCGTTGGCCAACGGTACGGCGCTGCAAATCGCAGGCGTGGTGACGGACTTCAGCGGCCTCGGGTCCCTGCGCGTACTGGGTGTACCCGTGAATGCGTCTTCCGCCAAGATCTCGGGCGGGCCTGAGCGATCCGTGGGCAATGGAGTCAAGGTGGTCGTGGGGGGTGTGGTCTCCGGCGGCGTGCTGCAGGGAAACCGACTGAAGATCCAGAACGTGCCGGGCACGGGTGGCCAGCCATCTTTCAGTCTCACCGGACAGATCTCGACCTTCAACTCGGTTGCCGATTTCCGAATCAAGGGTCAGCCGATCAACGCGAGCGGGCCGAACGTGGTGTTCGTCAACGGCAGTGCCTCGAACCTCGCCGCTCATGTGGGCATAAGCGTCGAAGGCAACCGGGTGTCCGATGGGGTGCTCTTTGCCGATCGGGTGACGTTCCAATGAAGGGGCCGGCTGTGGGTTCCGACATGTCCCTCTACGGCGTCATTCACTCGGCACGCGGCATCGTCGACTGGCCATTCGTCCGCCCTTCCAGGCTGAAGTGGGAGCGGAAGCGATTTCTTTCCCCGCGAAGTAACGGTGCCTACTTCGGGGTGTATGAAAGCTTCGCCAGTGCACGAACGGCGCTCCCGGCGAGCCCGGGTTTCAATCACGAAGCGATTGCGCGTGAGTACATCGAGACCCGGACCGAGAGAGCCTTCGAGTACGACTACCCCGTCATGCTGTGGCTCGAAAAGGCCTTTCGTGCCGGTGCGAAAAGCGTGCTCGACATCGGCGGCTCGGTGGGCGTTCACTACTACGCGTACCGGCCATACCTGGACATGCCTGCCGACCTGTCGTGGGACATCGTGGAGGTGCCCATCATCGCCTCCTTCGGGCGCGAGCTTGCGGCCGAACGTGGAGCGCTGCCTTTCAGTTTCACCTCGGACTTGAATGAGGCGATTGGCGCAGGAAGGCATGATGTCTGGATCTCGGCGGGCGCTATCCAATACTTCGAAGACGCGCATCCTGCGAAGCTCCTCAGCCATTGTGCACAGCGCCCGGCACATCTCCTGCTGAACAAGCTGCCCCTTCACGATGGTGATGACTTCGTCACGACGCAGAACCTGGGTTACGGGGCGTTCTCACCGGTACACGTCTACAACAGGACGCGCTTCATCCGGTCCATCCAGGAACTCGGGTATACGCCCCTGGACACATGGGATGTCCATGAGCGACTGATGTACGTCCCAGGGCACCACGAATGCTCTTTCGACAAGTTCACGGGCGTTTACTTTCTTGACAGAACCAAGGGCCAAAGCCAATGAAGCTATATTCAGCGGCACGCAGCGACCTTCGGGTCGCTTTTTCGTTTTCAAGGAGTTCCGTCTTGAGCCTTATTCGATCCCTGGTCGCTGGCGCAGCCACGTTTGCCGCGCTTGCCACCGCACCCGCTTTTTCCGCCAGCGTCAATGTGGGCGTCGGCATCAACTTGCCCGCCCCTGTGATTGGCGTGCCCGTCCCGGTTGCACCGGCAGTTGTCGTCCCGCCGCCGGTCGTCGTGCCGGCCCCGGTCTACGTTGCCCCTCGACCTCCCGTTGTCTACTCGCCAGCACCGGGCTACTACGGCCCCAGGTACTACCACCGCAAAGACTGGCACGGCGATCGGCACGATCACCGTGACTGGGGACACGATCGGCGGCACGGTGAGCACGGGCACCATGGCTAGTCGCTCGCACTAGTTGGCATGCGCCGATGCCATGAAAGCCGCTTGCCGCCCTTGCCAGGGCACCGGTAAGGCCAGGCGAGCGCTCGACGAACTGCGAGCAACGTGGCATCGTCCAGCACATGCCCTTCTGCCGAGTCACGTCCGCTTTTCGATGCGTGGCCCGCACGGCCGGCGCAGTCAGTGTGAGTCTGACAATCGCCGCGTGCGTGGCTCCGGCTCCGCCTGCACCGGACCCGAGCGTGCTGTCATCCGGCCGCATCGCCGAAATCGTGGCGAGCCCGGATCGCAGCGACGCCGACCGCGTCAACGATAGGCGGCGCAAGCCGGAGGAAATGTTGACGTTCGTCGGCGTGCGGCCGGGTATGACCGCCCTCGACTTGAGCGCTGCTGGTGGGTACACGACCGAATTGATCGCGCGCGCCGTCGGCCCAACTGGCCGGGTCTACGGACAAAGCCCACCGGCGCCGTCGGCGAGCAGGCCAGCGCAGCCAGAAGGTGCAGCACAGCCAATGGCGATGGGCGCGCCCTCTCGTCCGAGCGGCCCGCGGCCGTCTCCGGTCGCACTGGCAGAGCGCGCGAAGAATCCGAAGGCCGGAAACATCGTCGCCGTCGTGCGCCCCTTCGAGCACCCGGCACCGCCAGATTGCGCGTCGAACTGCCTCGATCTGGTGACGCTCATGTTCAACTACCACGACTTCGGCCACATGGGTGTCGATCGCGGCGCTTTGAACCGTGCGGTGTTCGCGGCCCTGAAGCCGGGCGGAATGTATGTGATCGCAGACCACTCGGGACGGCCCGGCACCGGCATCTCCGAATCAGGAACACTTCACCGCATCGAGGAAGCGTTCTTGCGCAAGGAAGTCGAGCAGGCTGGTTTCAAGCTCGTTGCCGAGGGCGACTTCCTGCGCAATCCCTCAGACCCGCGCGACCGCAATACGCCGGAGCCGCCGCAACCCAAAGACGAGTTCGTACTCAAGTTCGTCAAGCCATAAGCCTGGGTTCGCATTCCTTGAACTCCAGCGGCGCGGTGTATCTGTACTAGCCAGTCCTCGCTGCTTAGCGTCTGCGCGGCCTCGCGTTGGGTGAGTCGGTTGTGGTCGAAGGCTTGCCTTCACGCAGTCTTGCGGGAAAAACCTCCAGCAACCACTCGATGAACACCCGCAGGCGGTGCGTGACGTGTCGGCTTTGCGGATACACGACGTGGAAGGGATAGGGCGCCGGTCGCCAGCGCTTCAGAATCTCCACCAGCGAGCCGTCGCGCAGCGACGACTCGGCCGCATAGGCGAACGTCTGAACGATGCCCAGGCCTGCCATGCAGGCCGCCAGGTGCGCGTTGCTCTCGTTGACGCCGATGCGATGCTCGACCTTGATCTCGGTCTTCTCGCCATCGCGCTCGAAGCGAAACGGCATGGCCCTGCCCGTCTGGCTGGATACATAGCTCACCAACCGGTGGCCGTTCTTCAACTCGGCAGGGTAGGCAGGCGTGCCGTACTGCCTGAGATACCCCGGAGTGGCGCAGGTGATCAGCGCGGCCTCGCCCAAACGGCGGGCCACCAGCGATGAACTTTCCAGTGGACCGCCGCGTATGACGCAGTCGACGTTGTCGCCGATCAGGTCCACCGAGCGGTCAGACACGCCCAGGTCGATGCGGATGTCCGGGTAGCGCGCCACGAAGTCCGGCAGCAGCGGGATGAGTACGTCACGCGCAGTGGAGCCGCCGACATCGATGCGCAGATGCCCTCGGGGCTTGCCACGCGCAAGATTGAACGACGCGTCGATGTCCTCCAGGTCGCGCAGGATGCGCGTGCTCTTGGCGTAGTAGTCCTGGCCCTCCGGCGTCACCGTCACGCGCCGGGTCGTGCGCTGCAGCAGCCGCACGCCCAGATGGGCCTCCAGTTCCCGGACCAGCTTGCTGACTGTGGCGAGGGGCACGTCCAACGAGTCGGCTGCCCGCGTGAAGCCGCCTGATTCCACCACGCGGGCAAAGGCGCGCATTGCCAGCACTTGATCCATGGTCAGTTCCTCGTTGCAGGCGTGCATTATCTACCGTGGTAGATAGTGATTCCACTTTCATCTCTTTTTCGATCAATGACAGAGGCCTAGAGTCACCCCCATACCAACCCTCAAGTCACGAAACGGAGCTCATCATGAACAAGCAACTCGAAGGCAAGATCGCCCTGGTCACCGGCGGCAGCAGCGGCATTGGCCTGGGTGCCGCCAAGGAACTGGCGGCCCAGGGCGCGCGGGTCTTCATCACCGGGCGTCGCCAGCCGGAACTGGATGCAGCGGTCGCCCAGATCGGTTCGGCCGCCACGGCGCTGCGTGCCGATGCATCGGTGCTGTCGGACCTGGATGCGGTCTATGCCCAGATCGCGAAGACGGCCGGTCGGCTGGATATCCTTTTCGCCAATGCCGGCGGCGGCGACATGTTGCCGCTGGGCGCGATCACCGAAGAGCACTTCGACCGCATCTTCGGCACCAATGTGCGCGGCGTGCTCTTCACGGTGCAGAAGGCGCTGCCGCTGCTGAGCGATGGCGCGTCGGTGATCCTCACCTCATCAACCACCTCCATCCAGGGCACGGCCAACTTCAGCGTCTACAGCGCCAGCAAGGCGGCGGTGCGCAACTTCGCTCGCTCCTGGGCACTGGACCTGAAGGATCGCGGCATCCGCGTGAACGCCGTCAGCCCCGGCCCCATTCGCACGCCGGGCCTGGGTGATCTGGTGCCCGATGAGGCGCGCCAGGGACTCTTCGACTACCTCGCATCGCAAGTGCCGCTGGGCCGCCTGGGCGAGCCCGGCGAGATCGGCAAGGCCGTGGCCTTCCTGGCGTCCGACGCTGCCAGCTTCATCAATGGCATCGAACTCTTCGTCGACGGTGGCATGGCCCAGGTCTGACGACGCAAGCAAACTCAAGGAACCCAGGTTGGCAGCCGCCGCGCTCGCTTCGGCCACTCACCGCAGGGAACTGAAATCTCGGCTGAGTCCCTATAGCGCTACTTGCGCGGAGCCTGCCCCGCACCCAGGCGGTCGTATCCACTCAATTCAAGAAACCCCTCGCCGGTCAGCACACCAGACACCTTCACCGGCCCTTCCCAGTAAACGTTGGCGCTCGTGGTGCTCGAATCGAATTCGCTGTCGGGCTGGAACGGCTTGATGTCGAGCACACCCGACGGCAGCCTGAGGCGCCACTCGGTCGGATAGGCGATGTGGGTCCTCGGGCTGGTCCACTTGTTGCCGGCGACCAGTTCGATCTCGCCGGCCTTGAGCGGAACCGACCCCTGGACATTCGAGATCGTGCCGGCGGTCATCACGCTGTGGCCTTCCATGTCGAACAGTTGGTAGAGCATCAGGTCCGACCCGTCGGACAGATGCAGTGCGAACCAGTTCCAGCCGAGCGTGAGGACGTCGAATTCGCCCCACTGATGATCGAACCAGATGTCACCGCTGACTTTCAGCGGCTTGCCGTCCACGGTGATTTCGCCGGCGGCCTGCAGGCGCGGGCGCGAGTAGTAGTAGCTGATTCCGCTCGTGCCGAAGTCGAGCAGGCCCGGCGTCTCCGACCCTGGCGCGCGATGCGCCACCACCTGCCCCCCGTCACGCAGTGCGAGCGACACCTCGGCCCCGCCGTCAATGACGGCATGCAGCTTGTGCGATGTGGGCGTGTCGGTCACCTGCCATGCGTCCTGCCGAAAGTCGAAGCCGTTGGTCCCCGCATTCGCGGGCGTGCCGGCGGTGCGCATCTGGGTGATGTAGCGCTTGCCGTTCTGGAGGTCGGTGAGCGCCGCGTGCATCACCGTGTGTTTGATGAGTCCGTTGGCGACGAAGACGACCATGTGGAAGCCGAATCGTTGGCCGCCCTTCGCATCGAGCACGCCGCTGTAATACCACCACTCCATGGCGGAGCCGTGCGGCGCGTCGTCGGCGGGAAGGTTGAGCGGCGGGAGTGAGGCGGTCCGCTCTTTCTGGACGGCTTGAGACTGCGGCGCGGCCGAGGCCGGAGCGGCGGCTGCGCGAGCCAGCGCCACGGACTCGTCGTCGGCGAAGTAGTCGTACGCGAAGATCGAGGCCGCCGCGACCATCAGCACCGTGGCGAAGAAGATCAGCAGCCCCCGACGTTTCCGCGCCCGCAAATAGGAGGACCGGGGTTTGCCTCGGGAAAACCGGCTGTAGTTTCTTCGAACCTGCTCATCGACACTCATGTGGTGGCGTCCTTTTGCCTGCTGGGTGGGCTCGGCGGCTATCTTAGCGACCACCCCGAAAGCGGCTCACGTCAGCGAACCTTTGGACGCGAACGTTGTCAACCTCGTCACGTTCGGGCCTCGAAGCCCTCGGAGAAAGACGAAGATGACATTTCGAACGCGCGCGATGCGCGCATGGACCCTGCTGGTCCTGGCGGGCGGCGGGATCCTCGCCGGCATGGCCAGCCTGCCGGCCCAGGCCGACCCCGGCGCGACGTGGGGCGCGATCGCGTCCCGCCAGGGCGCCTACGGCTTTTCGTACAACCAGCCGTCGCGCGGCGACGCGGAGCGCGCCGCACTCGCGCAATGCAATTTCGTCGCGGGTCGCTCAGGCCAGTGCGAGGTGCGCGCGTATTTCGACCGATCCTGCGCCGCGCTCGCGACCGGCAACTTCGGCGAATGGGGCGCCGGCGTCGCGCCGACCGTGTCGGCGGCCATCAAGACCGCCATCGGCACCTGCGAGAGCTACCTGCCGACCGAGCCCTGCAAGGTCACGGTCAAGGTTTGCTCTCAGGGTTGAGTGTCCCGATCAACCGGTCCGCATACGTTTCCCACGGATCCTTGGCATCCACGCCCTCGAACACGCCTTCACGTGCAAGCCGTGCAACCCAGTCCTGCTTGTCGGCAATCGCGGCGGTCATGAGCGGCTCGAAGCCGGCCTCGCGTACCGTGGCGGCCGCTTCGCGCATCTCCTCCGCGCGTCGCTTGCCGTGCTGCACCACGCGACTGAAGAAATAGGCGCCCTGCCTGTCCCAGTCGATCTGCGGGAAGGTTTCCTTCAGCGTCGGCAGCACGTGCGCCTCGACGCCGTAGCGACGCGCGGTGGTGTAGCTTTCGATGACGAGCGCCTCCAGCCCCTTGATCATGATGCTGCGGCTCATCTTGATCGCGGAAGCAACGCCGACACGATCGCTGACCGCGCGCGCATCCATGCCCCAACCGGCGAGCGTCCCGGCGAGCGATGCGGCCTGCGCGCCGCCGAGCAGCATTGGCACGCGGATTCCATAGGGCGGCACCGAGGTCATCACGCCCGCTTCGACATAGTGCGCGCCGGCACCGTCGATCGCGGCCGCGGCGCGCTGCTTGGTGCCCGGCGAGGCCGAGTTGAGATCGAGAAAGCGCACACTCGCACCCACGCGTCGCGCGGCTTCCTGCGCCACATCGAGCGTGTTGGATGCCGTGACCGCCGAGATCAGCAGGTCCGCGCCTTCGCACAGATCGGCCATCCCGTCCGCGACACGCATGCCGTCGGCGCGCGCGGCTTCGCGGGCGGCCCCACCCGTCGCCGGGTCGGCGAAACGCAGGTCCCACACCGCGATGCGGTCGATGTCCGTCCTTGGAAGCAGGCCGCGGCCGAAGATCCGCCCCACTTCGCCGTAGCCGATGATGCCGAGCTTGATGCCCATGGTGCGGTCTCCTGGTTCAGTCGACGGTGACGTGCGCGTTTCGGATCACAGGCTCCCAGCGCTTCAGTTCGGTGGCGATCAGCTTGCCGAAGACCTCAGGGGAGGCGGGCGTTGCTTCCGCGCCTTCTGCCGCGAGCCGCGACTTGACCTCCGCCGAGCTGAGCGACTGGTTGATCTGCTTGTTGAGTGCAGCCACCACGTCCGCTGGCGTCCCGGCGGGCGCGACGATGCCGTACCACTGGTCGGCCTCGAAGCCCTTGGTGCCGGGCAGGCCGCTTTCCGCGACGGTCGGCACGTCGGGCAGCGACGCAATGCGCTTGGGGCTCGACATCGCCAGCGCGCGCAGCTTGCCTGCCTTGATGTGCGGCAGCAGCGCTGGCGCGCCAGTGAAGAGCACCTGCACCTGCCCTGCCAGCAGATCCTGGACCGCGGGCGCGGTGCCGCGGTACGGAATGTGGAGGAACGACGTCCCGGTCTGGAGCTTGAGGTACTCCATCGTGATGTGCGCGGCGCTGCCGTTGCCGCCCGATCCGTAGGCGAGCTGGCCGGGCTTTGCCTTGGCGAGCGCGATCAGCTCGGCAAGCGAATGCGCCGGCACGGAGGCATGCACCACCAGCACGTTGGGCACGCGCGCAACCCATGCGACGGGCGCGAAGCTCTGCAACGGGTGGTAGTTGAGCTTGGGATACAGCGATGGATTGATCGCCAGCGTGCCGATGTGCCCCATCAGCAGCGTGTAGCCGTCGGCGGTTGCCTTCGCGACTTTTTCGGCGCCGACCGATCCGCCCGCCCCGGGCACGTTCTCGACCACCACGGGCTGCTTCCATGCCAGGCTGAGCTCGGTGCCGATCGCACGCCCGAGCACGTCGGAAGAGCCCCCCGGCGTAAAGGGCACGATCAGGTGGATGGGCCGTGTGGGATAGGCCGCCTGCGCGAATGCGCTGTGCGGCGTGGCGAGCAGCGCCGCACCGCCCGCCGCCGAAAGCATCGCCTGCCGGCGCGTGATTCCGTCTGCCTTCTGTTGCATGCCTCTCGGTCCTCTCAATCGGGTTGGATGTGGGCTTCGTGGATCAGCTTGCCGTAGCGCGCCGCATCGCTCTTGAGCAGCTTGTCGAACTGCTCCGAGGGGCCTGGCAGCGGAACGCCACCGGCCGTCGCGAGCAGGTCGCGCACCTCGCTCGATTCGATCGCCTTCTGCACCGCTTCGTGCAGGCGCGCCTGCACCGGCTTCGGCAGACCGGCCGGCGCCACGAGGCCGTACCACACGCTGGCCTCGAAGCCGGGGTAGCCGGACTCGGCGACGGTCGGCACGCCGGGCAGCACCGCCGAGCGCTCGCTGCTCATCACCGCGAGCACCCGCAGCTTGCCGGCCTTGGCGAGCGGCAGGGCTTCGAGCGCGTTGACCGCAACCACATCCACATGGCCGCCGAGCACGTCGGTCAGCGCCGGCGCGCCACCCTTGTAGGGCACATGGCGCACCTGGACGCCGGCGGTGTGCTGGAACAGCTCCATCGCAAGGTGCGGCGTCGAGCCGTTGCCCGGCGTGGCCACGGTGACGGCGCCAGGCTTGGCCTTGGCGGCTGCGACGAGCTGCGCGAGCGTCTTGAATTGCGAGTCTTCGCGCACCGTGAAAACGACGGGCACGCGCCCCACGAGGCTGATGGGCGTGAAGTCGCGATCGAGGTCGTACGGCGCCGGCTGGAAGAGCGCCGGGTTCACCGCCAGCGCATTGGCTGCGAGCAGCAGCGTGTAGCCGTCCGGCGGGCTGCTGGTGAGCGTCTTGACCGCGATGTTGGTGCCTGCGCCGGGCTTGTTCTCGACGATCACCGGCTGGCCGAGGAACGTCGACATGCGCAGCCCGAGGGTGCGCGCGACAGCATCCACTGCGCCGCCTGCGGTGTAGCCGACCAGGATCCGGATGGGCTTCGAGGGGAAGTTGTCCGCGGCGTTCGCGACGAGGGATGTGCCGAGCAGCAGCGAGCCGGAGGCCCACGCTGCAAAGCGGCGGCGGTTGATGCGTGCCATGTGAGTTTCCTGCCTGAATTGAGCAGCAGGATGATAGCGATCGCTCTGCAGCAGAGTCTCAGAGCGGAATGCGGTAGTCGATCCAGTCTTCCTGCACGTCGACCCGCTGCTGGAACCGCGTCCAGTCCGCATCGGACATCGCCGCGGGCTTCTTGGGCATGCCCAGTTCGAGATCCAGGATGCGGCCCTTGCATCGCTCGCCGAGCCGCTCGTAGAGCGAGGGGAACGGCATGTTCCACTCCATCTTCGACGCGGTCGGCCGGTCGAGGGGCAGCATCGCGACCAGCCCGTCGTCGGTCATCAACTCCAGACCGTTCTCGCGCAAGGTCGCGTTGTGGCTGCCGTGGTGACCGATCTTGTAGAAGACGGTGCGCGCGAGCAGATGCCCGGCCTTCACTTTCCGGACCGCCGCGCCGTTACCCGGATCGACGCTCCATTCGATCTCGTCCCACGAGAGCCAATTGCCGACTTGCGCATCAGCGGGAAAGAGCAGCACCTCGCCCGAGTCTTCCAGCTCGAAGGCCAATACGAGGCTGGTGTTGTTGGTGTCCGAATCGAGCTGCAGCGCCAGCGCGCCGGCCGGGCCGAGCCAGTCGTTCTCGATGCGCCGCCACGCGGGGCCCTTGTCGTAGCGATCGCGGAAGAAGCGAGTGCCGCGCGCCGACTTCTCGCTGATGCGGAACCATTCATCGAAGGGCTGGTCGCCGGGCATCTCGCCCGCCTCCAGCGCATCGATGGCCGAGAACAGGCTGAAGTCCGCGCCGCCCGCGGCAGCGAGCTGATAGACCTCGCTCGCGCTCTTGGTCGGGTCGCTCTTCTTGATCCACTTCTTGTCATGCGGCGGACCGAGCACGTACACGCGCACACGCTGCGCGCCGGGCAGCGTGAAGGTCTCGCCCGGAAACAGGTAGCGCGGCGGACGCGGCGAAGTGCGCGCCTTGACCCAGTCCATGGCCGTACGGGTCGTGGCGCGCGCTGCCGCGCCCTGCCCGCCCCAGAATTCCAGAATCGCGTTCAGCCGCGCTGCGCTTTTCTGCGCCACGGGATCCGCGCTTGCTCCGATTTGCCGGCTCGCTGCCGCGATGCGACTCACCGCGGCCGCGCGACGGCCGCGCAACTCATCGGCAAGCGGCTCGCCGGGCTTCTCGGTCCACGCGACCCAGGATTCGCCAACCTCCAGCTTGTCGCGCTCCAGCAGGGCCTGCGCCTGCGCGAAGCCCGAGACATGGTCCCAGTGCTCGTGCGTGGCCACCATCACAGCGAGCTTGCCGGCGGTCGTGGACACGATGTGCCCCGCCACCTTCTGCATCTTCGCCTTGGCGTCGGGCGTGCCGAGCAGCACGCCGAAGTCGATGAGCACGTGCACCTCGCCGGCATCCCCCGCGAAGCTCAGCAGGAACGAATCGCCCAGGCCCTGGCGGAACATTCGGATGCGGACGGCGGATTCCACTTCGTGCTCCTTTGCGTCAATGCCGATGCAGGACGGCGAAGGGCTCGCGCTCTTCCGCGCCCGGCGGGCCGAAATAGGTTGCCGCCAGGCTGCGGCTTCCCTCGTCCATGAAGAAGCGTCGCTGGCGGTCCTTCCGTTCGTCGGTCAGCTTCTTCTTGATGCTGTAGCGCACCTCGCCCGATTCGGCATCGACGAGCAGCGTGCATCCGCCGCGGAAGTAGTAGTCGGCCTTGCGGTCGCCGCGCGCCCTGTTGCCGTCGATGAACTGGGGGACGCGCTGCGTGAGTTCGATGACCCACTGGAAGTTGGGTCGCCCTTCCCAGTCGATCCGGATTGAAGGCCGCAGCGAGTGCACCTCGAAAGGCAGCTCGGGATCGAGCCCCGCGAGCACCACCTTCTCGTCCGCCAGACGCGGCCTCAGGTAGGCATGCAGCGCCGCGCGGCGATCCCGCGTCATCTCGAAGAGCGCCTTGCGGTCTTTCGACAGGCCCCAGGAGCGGATGTCCTTGGCCCATTCCTTGACGATGTCGACCATCACATGCTCGTTCTCGTCTGGCGCGGCCGTGGCGGCGCGCCACAGCAGCCCGTCGACCGAGAAGGCGCGCACGTTCTCCGGCACGATGCCGCGCCGGCGGAAGGCCTCGATGAACGCGACGCGGCGATGCTCGTCATCCACCGGGTCGTTCTCGAAATCCGCAGTGACGAGCGCACGAAGGTAGTCGCCGAAGGTGATGTCCACCGGCGGGCAGTAGTCAAGCGCCCGGATGCACATGTCGAGCACCTGCCGCGCCGACTGCGATGCCTCGTCGGTGAGGCGACCGATCAGGTCGGGGTCGAGGCTGCCTTCGCGCGTCACGCCGGTGCCTTCGCTCGCGATGCGGAACAGGTCGGCGACACGGCTCTTGTAGATGGAAAGAAAAGCGTCGAACACAGCGGCCACGAGCACCGCGCCGCGTTCGTGGGGCTCGGTGGAGCGCTGGTAGTCGTCGGGATGCCCTTCCTGGCGCTGCCAGCGGCCGGTCTTCTCGTCGATCGCGCCGATCGCACTTCGCAGCGCACCCCGGTTGCCGATCGCCTGCCCGAACTCCTGCGCGAGTTGGCCGAGCTGGCTCTGCCCGGCAAGATCGCCGCGCGTCGATGCGATCTGCTGCCGCAGCACTTCGGGCAGCGAGAAGTGCTGAAGCAGCGCGACGATGTCCGCGAAGGCTTCGTGGAATGCGAGCACATCGGGGTTGCTCGCCTCGCTGAAGCGGCGGTGCATGCCGTCGAGCAGCGCATGCGTCACTTCGTGCGCCACGATGTCGTGCGACAGGCAACTGAAGACGGTGAGCCGGGCGCCGCTCTCCTCGACCGCGGGTGCCGAGAAGTAGCCGAAGAGCAATGCCTTCTTTTCGGGGCTGTAGTAGGCATTGGCCTCACGCAGCGCATGGGGGTAGATGCGCAGCCGCTGCACGTATTCCTCGCTCAGCCCACCGCCCTCGGCGTCCCTCGCATTGTGCGAACGCCACAAGGCCAGCCGGCCGAGCGCGCGCTCGAAGGTGCGGATGGTCCGCATCGCGACCGCATAGACCATCTGCTGATGGAACTGCGGGCTGCTTTCCGATGGCGGCAGCCCATGCTGCGCGACCACATAGCGATCGTTGAGATCGACGGGCTCGTAGAAGCAGCGGCTTGCCGGGTCGCGATCGATCACCTCGATGTATTCCCCGGTCGGGCCCGGCCCGAGGATGTCCTTGCCATTGGCATCGCGCTCCCAGGGCACGCGGATCAGCGCCTCGTTGATGCCGGCGGTTTCACGCTGGCGGCCCATGCTGGGGTCGAAAGCGAAGACGCGTACCAGCCGTTGCGTGGAAGGGGCAATCGGGATGGCCTCGATCTTTGGTGGCGGGGGCGTGGCTTGCTTCGCGTTCGCCTTCGGTGTCTTGCGCTCGATCTGGTAGAGCACATGACCGGTGTCGCCATCGACGATGAGCGTGACGCCGGCCCAGGGACGGGTGTCGACCTCGACCGTGAGCTCCAGCGCCTGTCCCCTGGCCTTGGGTTGCGCCGCGACCTGCATCTCCTGCACCAGCTTGATGACCCACTGGAAAGCGAAGTTGCCCGACACATCGCTGCGCTCGCGCGGATGAAAGGACTCGACTTCGAAATGACGACGCAGATCGATGGGGCCGATGGCCGCGATCGGGCTGTCCGACAGCCGCTGGTGCAGCAGCGCACGTTTGCCTTCGATCATCTGCCAGAGCGCCTCGCGGTCATGTGGCAGCGTCCAGGGCGTGAACTCGCGCGACAACTCGCGCACGAAATCGCTCACCGCGCGGGTCGGGGCGGACTTGGGCGGTGCGCGCCAGAGGATGGTGTCCAGCGAGAGCGTGCCCACGTCCGGCGGCACGATGCCGTAGCTGCGGAAGGCATCGATGAACGCGAGCCGGTAGTTGCCGTCGTCCACCGGGCGCAGGTCATGGTCGGCGGTGACGATCGCGCGCAGGAAGTCGCCGCTGGTGGTCTCGACGGGCGGCATGTAGTCGAGCGCGCGGATGATCATCTCCAGCACGCGCTGCGCCGAACGCGAGGCCTCCTGCGCGAGCCGGCTCACGAGGTCGGGATGCAACTGGCCCTCGGGCAGGATGCCGGTGCCCTTGGTCGCAATGCGGCGCAGGTCGGCGGTGCGGGCCTCGTAGATCTTCTTCAGCGCCTCGAAGACCGCGCTCACCACGATCGCGCCGCGATCATGCGGCTCCAGTGTCGACGCGTAGGCCTTCGGATCGGGCTTTCGCGGATGCCAGTCGCCGGCCTCGTCGATCGATCCGAGCGCGTTGCGGATGCCCTCGGGCCGCCCGATCGCTTCGCCGAACTGCGGAGCGATGGCGCCGAGGCGGCGCGAGTTCTCCAGCCGGCCCTGGATCGCGGCGATCTGGCCGCGGAACACTTCCGAGGGCCAGAAGTGCTGCAGCACCGCGATGAGGTCCGCATAGGCCTCGTGCAGCGCGAGCACGTCGGGGTGCTGGCCCTTGAAGGAGATGCGCATGCCATCGAGCATCGCGTGGGTGATCTCGTGAGCGATCACGTCCTGCGACAGGCAGGTGTAGATCGTCGTGCCCTCGAACGCGGAGGGCTGCTGTGCGCGGAAGTAGCCAAAGCAAAGACCGTCGCCCGGCTTGTAGTAGGCGTTGGCATCCGTCATGTAGTGCGGATAGATGGGGAACTGGCGCCGGTAGGTGATGCGGCGGCCCTTCACGATCGGCGGCCAGTGAATGGAGCGCCCCAGCGCGCGCTCGAAATTGCGGATGGTCCGCATCGCGACCGCGTAGGCCATCTGATGGTGGAACTGCGGATTGCCGTCCGAGGGCGCGAGCCCGTCGTTCGCGAGGATTTCCGGATCGTCGAGATCGACGGCGGGATGCACCTGCCGGCCTTGCTGGTCCTTGTCCACCACTGCGACGTATTCGCCGACGGGACCAGGCTTCAGGTCCTCCCACGGCACCAGCAGCGTCATCTCGTTCATGACCGCCGTGTCCAGCCGCGCCGTGGTGCCCGGATCGAAGGCGAACACGCGCAGCCTCCGATAGACCGGGAGAGGAACCCGCCAGCGCCTGTCGATCCTCGGTTCCATGGCGCCTAGGCCGAGACCGTCGCGAGCTCGGATGCGTATTTGTCGATGCGTGAACCGAGCAGCGAGCCGCCATGCCGCACGAGCACGCGCATTTCGTCGTCGTTCAGCTTTTTGAGGTTGGTCGAGATCGCGGAGGCAAAGGTCGCATCACCCGGCTGGGACTCGCCTTCGAGGCTGTTGATGGAGAACCACAGCGGCCGCGCGCCTTTGCCGGCGAGGTGACGGTACTGGATGCGGTCGAATTCCAGGCCGCGGATCTGCTCCATCATGATGTTGAGGCTTGCCTTGAGTACCACGGCGCCCGATTCGGTCGGGTGCTCGTCCAGCGCGAAGGGCTTGCCCCCGTCGCTGATGATCAGGTAGTCGAGCGGATTGCGTTCGGTCCGAAGCATCGGGTTGACACCCATGTTGTCGTAGACGCCGCCATCGGTCAGCGTGACGTATTCGACCGACGCGCCCGGCGGGTAGTCCGATGCGGAGAGCCGCAGCGGCGGGAAGACTGGCGGAAACGCGGACGAAGCGGCCACCGCGCGGCTGATCGGGAAGCCGGGTGCCGGCACCACACCGAGTTCGTGCTCGCCCATTTCCTCTGCCTTGCCGCCACCGGCGACGAAGAAGAACATGTTGCCGGTGGCGAGATTGGTCGAGTTGAAGTAGATGCGCGGCCCGCCGCGCAGGCTCGCAAGCGTCTTGCCCTGGAAGAGATCGCGATCGTATGAACCGGCGAGCTTGTCCAGCCGCGTTTCGAAGGGATCGAACACCCCTGCGACAACAGACGCCACCGCGATGGAGCGGGTTCGCAGGTAGTTCTCCAGCTTGTCGAGGCAGGTTGCGTCGCCCCAGTTCGCCGCCAGCGTCGCGCCTGCGATGCTGCCGCCGCTGACGCAGGACAGGAGATCGAGCTTGTCCAGCAGGTTGAGCGACTGCAATCGACGCAGCACGCCAAGGTGAAAAGCCGCGGCCCTGAACCCGCCGCCGGACAGGGCCAGGCCGATCCGTTTCTCGACGCCGTCGATCTTGAAGCTCATGGCGACACCTCTCTCGAGAGGCTTCGGATGCTAGACCTGTGAAGGCCGAGCGCAACCGCCAGAAGGCATAGCCGATACGGCCGCTTCAGTAGACGCCGAGTGCCATACCTGCTGCGAGCGCCGCGCCGAGTTCGCGGCATGGCGCGAGATCCGCCTCGCCGATCTGCTTGGGCCGCAGGATGGCTTCGGGCGTTTGCGCATGCGTGCAGACGATGATCGCCGGCGCCACCGACTTGAGCCGCCAGCCGGTGGCGATGCGATCGACCTGCCGCACCGCGTTCTGCCCGTCGCTGCCGGCGCACACCAGCAGCGCGTAGGGGCGGCCGTTGATGCGATCGAGCACGGGGTAATAGCAGCGGTCGAAGAAGTCTTTCATGAGCCCTGCGATCGCCGCAAGGTTTTCGGGCGTGGCAAAGAGGTAGCCGTCGGCGGCGAGCACATCGTCAGGGCCGGCATCGGTGGCGCGCAGCAGCCGCACCTGCACGCCGGGCTCTTCGCGTGCGCCTTCGGCCGCGGCCTGCGCCATCTGCGCAGTGCCGCCGGTCATCGTGTGATAGACGACGAGCAGCGTCTTTTGGGGATTCATCGCCGCCCAGCATAGCGGCTCGATCCGCCCGGGAGAACGGTCAGTCGTCCTTGTCCTTCGAGCGGCCGGTGAGGAAGTCGAGCGTGGCCTGCCAGGTCTGCGGCGAATTCAGGATGCCGAGGTGGCTGGAATGCAGGATGGGGTCGTAGGCGCCCTGCCCGGTCAGCACGATCTCGCGTGCACCACGCAGGCGAGCGCTCTTCGAGAAATCCGTCGGCTTGCCGAACGAGTCGACCGCGGGCACCGGCGCGACCGAGCCGTCCTGCACCGGGAAGTAGACGAAGCTCGCGTCCCCATTGCGGATGACCAGCACCTTCGTGGGGCCCTCGTTTTCCTTGCCGCCGCCGCGGCCGTTGAGCAACTGCAGGAAAGGCGTGTCGGGCGAGCCGAGTTCCTGGCACACCTCGCTCTGCGGGGTGAAGCCGCCGACTGCCGCCGCCTGCCAGTAGTTCGCGGGGTCGGGCGAGCAATTGATGATCCCGTGGTTGGGCCCATCGATCGCGACGAAGCGGCGCACCATGTCCTGCGCCTCGTCCTGGCGCATCCATTCGCGCGCAAGCGTGACGCCGAGGCTGTGGCCCACGATGTCCACCCGCTTCGCGCCGGTGAAGTTCATCACCGCGCGGATGAAGCGGCGCAGGTCGGGCACGTTGGCGGCGTTGGTGTGGGCGATGCTCGAGCGGCGCGTCTGGTCGGCGCCCAGATCGCACTGGTCGCCCTGGTAGCCGATGCCCCAGAGCTCGCTGGTCGAGTAGCCGTTGTCGGCCAGGAACTGGGCCAGCGCCTGCACACGGCCAAAGGGATTGCAGGCGGTCGCGAAGGGCGTGTCATTGTTGCCGTGGATCAGGATCACCGGCGTTCGCGTCACTGGGCCGGCAGCGCCGAAGCCGATGAGCGGCTTGGCAAGCGAGGTGTCCTCTATCGCAGGGAAGCCGGGTGGCAACGTAGTGCCCACCGTGCCCGCGGCCTGCGCGGCGGCGGCGGTGGCAAGGGTTGCGAGAGCGGCGGCATGGCGAATCCACGGTTTCATCAGCGGGCTCCTTCCTCAGCGCCGCGCATGATGCCGTCGAAGCATGACGCTGGCAAGACTTAAACAGCGGATTGCTTCATCCGCCGCGCGGTCTCGACCACGACACTGCGCAGCGACTGCACCGTCGGATGCCCTTCCAGCTCCTTCAGGGTGAAGAAGCTCACCGGCGGCAGGTTCCAGCTCAGCCTGTACGGCAGCGCGGCCCAGTGCCCCGAACGTTCCATCTCCGCCACCACATCGCGCGCGAAGATGGTGATCGCGTTGGGTTCCTGCCGAAGCACCATCTCCATGCTGCGGATGGCCGTGGTCTCCAGGATGGGCAGTGGCGGCTGCACGCCCGCACCCACGAAGATGGCGTTGTAGGTGCGGCGCATGGGCGTGTTCGGCGGCGGCAGGATCCAGTCGAGTTGCGCGAGCCGCGCCCAATCCAGCGGCCCGCGCGACAGGCGCTTGACGTTCTTCGCGCCGACCACGAGACAGGGCTCCTGCTCGTAGATGGCCTCCTGCACCAGCCCACTCGCATCGCCGTCGTACGAACGCCCGATGGCGCAGTCCAGCTCTCGCGCGACCAGGCCCGCGACCAGTTCATCGGTGGTGCCTTCCCGGGCCATCACGGAGATGCGCGGCGAGCGGTCGAGCAGGTGGGTGAGCGCCGCCGACATGAGTTGCTGCGGCACCTGCTGGGTGAGCCCCAGCCGCAGGCGCCCGCTGCGCCCCGCTTCGAGCGAGGTGAGCACGCGCGTGGTGGCTTCGAGTTCGGCGAGCCAGCGACGCGCGTAGTGCAGCACTGCATCGCCGGCCGCGGTCGGCACGAGACCTCTGCTGGTGCGGTCGAAGAGCGTGCTGCCGAAGATGTCTTCGACCTCGTGCAGCGCCTTGGTGATGGCTGGCTGGCTGAGCTGCATCTCGGCAGCCACGCGCCCGAGCGTGCGATGCCGGTCGATCGCCTGCAGCAGCGAGAGTTGCCTGAGCTTGAGGCGGGAAAGCAGCGCGCGCTGCAGTTCGGCGGCGGGGTCGCGGGCAGTCGGCAAGGCCATAACTCCAGGGTTATCGAGCTATCAAAAATTATTTCACTTTGGTGAATTGCGAGTCCTAGACTTTTCCCCATGGACGCAATCCACGCACCCACGAACGACGGCATCACGGCAGAGTTTCTGGACGCGCTCGCCGAATCGCGGAGCGCTGACGAAGCGCTGCGCCGCATTGATCTGTGCCGCTCGCTGATTGCCTCCGGCAGCATCTTCAGCATCCAGCAGAACGTGACGACAGGGCGCGACGCCCCGGGCCAGGTGCTTTTGCGCCGCTTCTATTCATCGGAGGCTGCGAGCTTTCCCGTCAACGGCGCGAAGCGGAAGACGCTGACGCCGTGGACCGAGTGCCTCTTCGTGCGCGGCCGCGTGTTCGTCGGTGAAGGCGAGCATGTGCTCGCGCAGCACTTCGACGACTTCGAGCAGATGCGCGCCTACAAGGTGCGCAGCGTGATCAACGTGCCGCTGATGCAGGGCGACCTCTGCTACGCCACCTTCAACGTCTTCGGCACCCGCGCCCGCTGGCTGCCGCAGGAAGTTCTCGGCATCCGGCTGCTGGCGCTTGCTGCCGCGCGCTGGGTGCCAGCCGCGCCCGGGCTGGCCTATCGCTTCGCCGGTGTCTCCCTCACCTCTCCTCTGGAGGCTTGAACATGCAAAGCAAAGTCCCTGTCGTGATCGTCGGCGGCGGCCCGGCCGGCCTGTCGATGGCGATCCTGTTGCAACGCTTCGGCATCGACTTCGTGCTGCTCGAACGCAGCGCGACGACTACCGACCATCCGAAGGCGCGCGGCACCTACACCCGCACGATGGAAATCTTCCGCCAGTGGGGCATCGACGGGTTGATGAAGCGGCACGCGTTGCCGGACGGCTCGGACTTCTTCTCGTTCTGCGAATCGATGAGCGGCCACGAATGGGGCCGCACCAACCCCGAGCCGAACCTGGGCCACTCGCCGTGCTGGAAGATCATCCAGTCGCAGGACACGGTGGAGCAGGAACTGCTCGACCATGCACGCAAGAGCGAGGTGGGCCGCATCCTCTACGGCCACGAGTTCCTGAACTACGACGAAGGCGGCACCGGCATTGCGGTGACCAGCCGCAACGTCAACAGCGGCGAGACCGCGACGTGGCATGCCCAGTACCTGATCGCGGCCGATGGCGCGACGAGTTCGGTGCGGCGGCAGGCCGACATCGAGATGCGCGGCCCCGCCACGCTCGCGGTCATGGCCAACGAGTACTGGCAGGCCGATCTCTCGCATGTTCGCGATGCCGCTCTCTGCGCAGGCTGGCGCGTCTATGCAAAGGATTCGCCCTACCCGATCTCCACGGTGCTCAACACCAATGGCAAGGACAAGTGGCTGACCCTTCTGCCAGTTGGCCGCGAAGCGGACGAGCGCGTCGGCGAGCGCACCGATGACGAAGTGGTGAAGCTGGCTCGCACGATGTCCGGTGTGCCGAACCTCGACGTGAAGGTGATCAACCGCTCGGTGTGGCGCATGAGCCGTCAGGTCGCCGCGACCTTCCGCAAGGGGCGCGTCCTGCTTGTGGGCGATTCGGCGCATCGCTTTCCGCCGAATGGCGGCTACGGCATGAACTCCGGCATCCAGGACGCGCACAACCTCGCGTGGAAGCTGGCCTTCGTGCTCACAGGGCGTGCGAGCCCGCGCCTGCTCGACAGCTACGACCGCGAGCGCCGTCCGGTGGCGGAGTCGAATGCGGACTTCAGCCTTCACAACGCGTCGCGCTTCATCCAGTGCGACGAGGCGCTGCGCTCGGGCAACCCGGATCGCATCGATTTCTGGATCCGCGACAGCGACAACCACATCCACAGCATCGGCCAGTCGCTGGGCTTCTGCTACGAGGACGGCGCGGTGATCCCCGACGGCACCGGCAAGCATGTGATGCGTGCGCGCTGGTACGAGCCGGCCGACAAGCCGGGCATGCGCTTCCCGCACATCTGGCTGGACCTGGCGCGGCGCAACACCACGCTCGACTGGTTCGATCGCGAGTTCGTTCTGGTCGCCGGACCGAAGGCCGATGCATGGATGGAAGCGGCGCGCGCCGTGTCCGGCAAGAACGGGCGAACCGTTCTTGCCAGGCAGCTCGACGACACGCACGAAAAGGACGGCCTGCTGCTCGGCCTGCGCGGCGCCGTGCTGGTACGGCCCGACGGCCATGTGGCGTTCCGCATGCCGTGGACGCCATCCGATCCGGCCGCGGACCTGTCGGCCGTCCTGTCAACGCTATTGGACTGATGCCATGCCAGTCACCGCCCTGCACCACTTCACGATCCGCTGCACGCCGGACGAACTGCCACCGCTGGTGGACTTCTACACGCGGGTGATGCGCCTCACCGTTGGCGCGCGGCCGGAGATCCCGGCTCCTGGTACGTGGCTCTATGCGGATGGTCAGCCGATCGTGCACCTCTACGCGCACCTGTCGACGCCGGACGCGCCCGTGCAGCCTGTCACGGGCCACCTCGATCACATCTCTTTCCGCTCGCGCGGGCTCGTCGAGATGCGCGAGCATCTTCGCGCGCTGGGAGTGCCGTTTGCAGAAGCGCCGATTCCCGGGTGGTCCATTCACCAGATCTTTCTGCACGACCCGCGTGGTCTCAAGATCGAGATGACCTTCTGGCTGGACCAGGAAGAAGGGAGCGACGCATGACGCACTTCGTGCAGCTCGGCGAAGTACGCGTCGCCTTCGACCGCGAGGGCGACGGCCCGCCGCTGCTGTTGATGCATGGCGCGGAAGCCTCCCGTCAGATGTTCTCGGCGCTGGTGCCGCTTCTGTCGATGCGCTTCACGGTGATTGCGTACGACCAGCGCGACTGCGGCGAGACCGAAGGCCCTGAGCGCCCGTCGACGCTCGCCGATCTTGCGAACGATGCGCAGCTCCTGATCAAGGCATTGGGTCTCAAGCGCGCGCACGTGTTCGGCTCGTCCTTCGGCGGACGGGTGGCGCAGGCACTGGCGCTGCTCCATCCGCGTTCGGTGGATCATCTCGTGCTCGGCAGCACATGGCCGCTGCCGAGGCCTTACGAGGAACTGTGCCCCGATGCACGTCGACTGGCAGAGCTGCGGGGCGACCTCCCAGGCACAGCCGAGGAACTGGCGACCTGGTTCTTCCCCGAAGCCTTCCTGAAGCAGCGTCCCGAGCTGCGCCGGGTGTTCGCGAATGCCCGGCCCTCATCGGCGCGCTCCGCACGGCGCGGCGCGACTGTGCAGACCACGATCGAACGGGGCGTGGCCGACATCGTCGCGCCCACGCTGGTGCTCGCCGGCGAACTCGATCGCGTCGTTCCGCCCAGCGTGACGCTGGCCATGGCCGGACGGATCCGCGGCGCCGATGCCGTGCTGCTGCCCGCCATCGGCCACGTGACCGCGATGCAGGCGCCCGAGGTGCTGGCGCATCACATCGTCCGCTTTCTCCAACCCGAAGGGGCCAAAGCATGAATAGGACCAGCGAACGATCGCGCGGGCGGCTCGACTACATCCGCGTCGAGGGACTTTCGAAGCACTTCGGCGATGGTGGAGAAGGCGTGCTCGCGCTTAAGGACATCGACTGCACCATCGAGCAGGGCAGCTTCGTGACCATCGTCGGCCCGAGTGGCTGCGGCAAGAGCACGCTGCTGCGCATCCTGGCAGGGCTGCTCGACTACGACATCGGCCGCGTGACGCTCGACGGCCAGCCGATCCGCGGCACGCGGCGTGACGTGGGCGTGGTGTTCCAGAGTTCGATCCTGCTGCCATGGCGCACCATCCTCGAAAACGTGATGCTGCCCGCTGAAGTGCTCGGCATTCCGATGAAGCAGGCGCGCGAGCGTGCGATGCAGCTGCTGCACATGGTTCGCCTCGACGGCTTCGAGCACAAGCTGCCTCGCCAGTTGAGCGGCGGCATGCAGCAGCGCGCCTCGATCGCTCGGGCACTCCTGCACGACCCGAAGATCCTGCTGATGGACGAGCCCTTCGGCGCACTCGACGCCATGACGCGCGAGCGCATGAACCTGGAGTTGCAACGCATCTGGATGGAGAGCGGCAAGACGGTGGTCCTCATCACTCACTCGATTCCCGAAGCGGTGTTTCTTGGCGACAAGGTGTTCGTGATGTCGCCGCGCCCCGGCACGCTGGAGCGGGTGCTTCCCATCGACCTGCCGCGTCCGCGGTCGATGGAAGTGATGACGCATCCCGCTTTCGCCGCAGCAACGACATCGATCCGCGAGCGCTTCTCGCATGCCGCTTCGTTCGATTGAAAAGGGGCTCCCGATGACAACCGCCATGCTCACCACCACCGACTCCATTGCACCACCGGAAGACATCGCAACGAAGGCGGCAAGGCCGAAGCGCACACGTCGGGTCAATCCGCTCGCATCGACGCGGGTGCAGTCGATGCTGCTGCTCGTCACGCTGCTCGGCTCATGGGAAGCGGCCGTGCGCTTCTTCAAGGTGCCACAGCACCTCGTTCCTCCGGTGAGCGACATCGCGGTCGCGCTCTGGCGTGGGCTCGCGACGGGGCCGCTCGCCAAGGACGGCTTCTGGTATCACGGCGGCGTGACGGTTGCCGAGATCCTGCTGGGCTTCCTCATCGGCAGCGGCGTGGGGCTCGCGATCGGCATCGTGGTCTCGCAGATGCCGAAGGTCGAAGCACTGCTGGAGCCCTACGTCGCCGCATTGCAGAGCGTGCCCAAGGTGGCGGTCGCGCCGATCATCGTGGTGTGGCTGGGCTTCGGGATCGGCTCGAAGGTGATGATCATCTGCCTTCTCACCTTCTTTCCGGTGCTGGTAACCAGCATCGCGGGCTTCAAGGCGGTGGACCCGGACCGCATCGACCTGCTGCGTTCGCTGTCGGCAACGCCATGGCAGATCTTTCGCAAGGCCAAGTTCCCGAGCGCGCTGCCGTACATCTTCGCGGGACTCAACATGGCAGCCGCCTTCAGTGTGGTCGGCGCGGTGGTCGGCGAATTCGTCGGCGCACAGGCGGGGCTCGGCGTGCTCATCCTGCAGATGGAGGCACAGGCCGACACCGGCGGCAGCTTCGCGGTGTGCGTGGTGCTGTCGGTGATCGGGATCGTGCTCACGGGCCTCCTGCGGCGGATCCAGCGACGCGTGCTGCACTGGATGCCGGCCGACACCTCGCAGCGGACGGTGAATGTCTGAAGTTCTTCACGAAGGAGTGGACCATGTTGACGCGACGTGATTTCGGCCTGGGCCTCGGCGCCTTGGGCCTTGGCGCCGGGCTTCCGGCACTGGCACAGGCCGTGCGCGTGATGAAGGTGGCGAACACCGCGGCGGTGAACGACCCGCAGCAATGCTTCTGCACGGCGGGCCAGCACCCGAAGCTCAACTTCTACAAGCCCAACGGCGTGGATGTGGAGTATGTCAACATGTCGAGCATGACGCAGGCACTGCAGAGCCTGCGCGCCGGCCATGTGGACTTCGGACCGGCGGTGCCGGGGCTGCTGCTGCCCGCGATGGCGAAGGATCCGTCGCTCGACCTGGTCAGCGTCTACAAGTGGCTGCCGCGCAATGCGAACGTGATCGTCGTGAAGCCGGGCAGCCCGATCAAGTCGGCGGCGGACCTCGCGGGCAAGCGCATCGGCGTGCGCAGCCAGGGCGACACCGGCATCGTTATCAACAAGACGATGCTGGCCGAACTGGGCCTGAAGGACGACAAGTGCGAGTACATCGCCATCGGCGACGGTGCACCGGCCGGCGCCGCCATCGACAACGACCGGGTGGACGCCATGGTGACCTTCGATACCGCCGCCGCACGCATCGAACTGGTGGGGACCAAGCTGCGCTACGTGCCGATCACCCCGAAGTTCGCGCAGGTCGGGTCTGGCTGGATCTGCGTGCCGAGGAAGCTGCTGAAGGAGGAGCGCAAGTCGCTCGTGGCGCTGTTCCAGGGCATCGCCAAGTCGACCATCTTCTCGAACGCGAACCTCGAAGCGGCCATCGACCTGCACTGGGCGGTGTACCCCGAAAGCCGGCCCAAGGGCCGCAGCGAAGACGAGGCGCGCAAGGAACTCGCCTTCATCCTCAAGGACCGCAAGAACAGCTGGATGCGACGGCCCGACGATACGGACCAGCGCATTGGCGCGTCGTCGCTGTCCGAATGGAGGGCGAACATCGAGATGACGGCCGACAGCAGCAAGAATCCGAAGCTGGCCGAGGAACTCGGAGATCCCAACCGGCTATTCACCAACGAGCTGATCGACGACATCAATGCCTTCGACCGGCAGGCGGTGGTCGACATGGCGAAGTCCTTCAGGCTCTGAGCCCGCACGCGCCGCGGAGGTGCAAGAATCGCTCGATGAATTCGTACCGCTCCTCGAAACAGGTTGCGCCGCATGGCTCGAATGCCGACTCATTCCCGAGGCGCACACCGAGGACGCCGGCGGCACCTGCTTCCGCGCCGCGCAGCCCTGACGACGGTCACACCTCGAACTGAGCGACGTCGATCGGCTCGGGTGGCAAGCCAGCGACGTGGCGCGCCCACATGGCCTCGCACGCGGCTTCGAAGTGACGGGTGAACTGGCGGGCGTCGAATACGCTGCCGGTCTTTCGCTGCTGTAGCAGCTTGTTCCGAACCGCCACGAGTAGTTGTGGGGACCGCGCGAATTCGAGTGCGCGGGCCTCGTAAGACGCGACATCCTTCGTCACGAGTTCGGGCAACTCCATTGCACCGAGCAGGCTGGACGCAACGCGCGCCGCGAAGGTGTCTCCTTCGAGCGTCAGCAATGGCAAGCCGGCGCGCAATGCATCGCTGCAGGTGGTGTGCGCGTTGTAGTGAAAGGTGTCGAGGAAAAGGTCCGCCAGTGCATGGCGCGACAGATGTTCCGCATGCGACGCGCGCTTCGCCCACACGATGCGCGACGGATCGACGCCGCGCTTCTGCGCTTCCGCGGCAAGCGCCGACGGTGCGCCCGCGTGACCTTCCAGAAGCCACAGCACGCTGCCGGGTACGGCGGACAGCAGGCGCATCCACACGTCGAAGACGTCGGGCGTGATTTTGTAGTTGTTGTTGAAGCACGCGAACACGAAGCCGTCCGGCGGCAGCCCGGCCTGCTCGCGCGTGATGGTGCAGGGCACGATCTCGGCAAGCTCGTCGTTGCATTGGTACGAGCCGGGCAGCCGGACGACCTTTTCGCTGTAGAAGCGCTCGTCTTCGGGCCGGATCACGACGGCATCGGCAAGGATGTAGTCGATGAAGTTCGCGCCCATGGTGCCGGGGTAGCCGAGGTAGCTGACCTGCAGCGGCGCGGCGCGGTGGGCGAAGATGCCGGGGCGGGATCCTTCGATGTAGCCGTTGAGATCGATCGCAATGTCGATGCCTGCTTCGCGCGCCATCGCCGCAATCTGTGGATCGTCGCGATTCGCCACTTCCGTGAAGTGATCGAGCGATTGCATGACGCGCCGGCCCATCGGATCCGAGATCGGCGGACCGAACGAAAAACCGAAGCATTCGAAGCGCGCGCGGTCGTGATACTCGAAGAGGCGCACGATCAGCTGGGAGGTGGGGTGCGGACCGAAGCCGGATGAAAAGTAGCCGATGCGCAGGCGGCGTGAAGTCGCATCGCGAGGCGCCGGTGCGGGGTCTCGTGCCGAGACCGCGTGGTCCTGCGCGTAGCGCTTTGCGCAGGTGAGCAGCACCTTGGGGTCCGCGCCGGTCGGCAGGAGCGCGAAGGGCTCGGCCGCCTGTTCTCCGGCCAGGACGCGATCGCATGTCTCCTGAAGCAGTGATTGGTAACCGTCCCAACGGCACGCCAGCATTCGGTCATGCATCCAGTACCCACGCAGGTGTGCGGTGTCGGCAGGCAGCCGCGCGAGAAGCGACAGGGCTTTGCGCGCGGCGTCCTCGCGGCCTGCGCGTTCGAGCAGTGCGACCTGGTTCATCGATGCGTAGACATCCTGAGGCGCGAACTGCAGTGCACGCTCGCAGCTCGCGAGGGCGTCGTCGAGTCGGCCGAGCTCGCACAGCGCCATGGCGCGCTCCGACCATGCGCGCGCGAGCTGGGGCTGGAGCTTCAACGCGCGCTCGAAGTGAACCACCGCCTGCTGCGGACGCTGCAACGCCAGCAGGCTGCTTCCGAGATTGAGCTGGAGTTCGGGCACGCGATCGTTGAGGCGTGCCGCGCGCTCGAATGCCGCGAGCGCCAGCGCATGGTCGCCCGTCGCGCTGTGGGCGACGCCGATTTCATGCAGTGCTTCGAAGAACTCGCCGGCTTCGCGGATCGCGCGCTCGAAGCAGGCAATGGCTTCGCGCGCACTGCCCCTCTGAAGGCGCACGCGGCCCAGATAGAAGTGGGCTTCGGCGGAGCAGCCGGGCAAGGCAACCGCGCGTGCGAGGTAGTGCTCGCAGCCTGCCATGTCGCCCTGGTTGCCGCGGATGAAGGCCAGAAGCTCGAGGGCCCGCGCAGGTGCGTCCGGCTTGTCGACCATGGTGCGCAGCATGGCCTCGGCCTGAGGCGCGCGGCCCGATCGGAACAGTTGTTCGGCCTGGACGAGTAGGGAATGCGCTGCGCTGGGCATGGCGCCGATTCTGGCGCATCGAGACACGCAGGCAGGACGCCGCTCGCCTGGTGCCAGTCCCCTTTACTCAACTTAACTTCAATTGCTATGAAATTCGTAGCTAGCAATCTCGGCGCGCAAAGGATTTCACGTGGTGATGGCGGCGGCGACCGTGATGCGGCTGCAAGGCATCGTCTCGCGCGAGGTCGCAGCGGCCGAAGCCGCGGTCGTGACCATCGGTTCCCTCCAGGCAGGGACGAAAGAGAACGT
>JAGIAI010000043.1:33258-75094 GCA_017744935.1 Variovorax sp. | reverse complement strand
GTGGAGTTCATCACGCCCCAGCCCCACAGCAGCACGTAGTCGGGCCGCTGCTGGCGCACCTGCAGCCAGGCCGACTTCTGCTCGATGCCCGGCGCCGCGACCGGGATCAGCGACAGCTCGAAGCCGTTCATCTTGGCGCGCTCCTGCAGCAGCGGGATCGGCTCCTTGCCGAACGGTGAGTCGTGATAGACCAGCGCGATCTTCTTGCCCTTGAGCTTGTCCGCGCCGCCTTCCTTCTTCGCGATGTGCTGGATCAGGATGTCGGCGGCGGTCCAGTAGCTGCCCATCAGCGGGAAGTTCCACTTGAAGACATTGCCGTCCTGCGAGGCCGAGAGGCCGTAGCCGAGGGTCAGGAGCGGGATCTTGTCCGCGGGCGCCTTGTCGGTCAGCGCGAAGGTGATGCCGGTCGCCTGCGGATCGATCAGCGTCGCGCCCTTGTCCTTCAGGCGCTCATAGCATTCGACGCCCTTGTCGGTCGCGTAGCCGGTTTCGCATTCCTCGTAGCTGATCTTCACGCCATTGATGCCGCCGGTCGCATTGATGAGCTTGATGTAGTCCTGCTTGCCATTGGCCCACGGCGTGCCGTTCGGCGCATACGGGCCCGTGCGGTAGACCAGCAGCGGGAAGAACTGCTCTTTGGCCTGCGCCTGTGCAAGCGAAGGCGCGAGCGACGCGCCGACGGTGGCGGCCACCACTGCGGCCAGAGCGAGCGATTTCAGTTTCATGCTTGTCTCCTCAATTGGGCACGCAGGCGTGCAGGTTGAAATGCGAGTGGACGTCAAATGCCCGGGCCCGTCGACGCGCACTGCCAGAAGCACCGCGGAACCGGCTTTGCCGGGCCGCTGGTGCTGCCAGCTGCAAGGGGGTGGAGAGCGACACGAAGTCCGCGAGCCTGGGGGTGTGCATATCTAGTGCGGGAAGGGCCAGAGGCGCAATTTCTCCTTGGCTGTCGACCACAGCCGCGCGAGGCCGTGCGGCTCGACGATCAGGAAGAAGACGATCAGTGCGCCGAAGATCATGAATTCGAGGTGCGACTGGAAGGCGGTCGAGATCGACAGCCCCAACCATCCCGGCAGGTAGTTCAGCAGGATCGGCAGCAGCACGATGAAGGCGGCACCGAAGAAGCTGCCCATGACAGAGCCGAGCCCGCCGATGATCACCATGAAGAGAAGCTGGAACGAACGGTCGATGTTGAAAGCCGCCGGCTCCCAGGTGCCCAGGTGAACGAAGCCCCAGAGTGCACCAGCCACCCCGACGATGAACGAGCTCACCGCGAAGGCCGACAGCTTGGCGTACACCGGCCGGATGCCGATGACCGCGGCTGCCACGTCCATGTCGCGCATCGCCATCCATTCGCGGCCGATGGCGCTGCGCACCAGGTTCTTTGCGAGCAGTGCAAACACCGCGAGCAGCGTAAGGCACAGCAGGTACTTCTGCGCCGCCGTTTCCACCGGCAGGCCGAAGAGGCTCAGGCTCGACACGCTCACGGAACCCGATGCCGAGTTGTTGGTGAGCCAGTTGATGCGCAGGAACGCCCAGTCGATGAAGAACTGCGCCGCCAGCGTCGCGACCGCGAGGTACAGCCCCTTGATTCTCAGACTCGGAATGCCGAACAGCACGCCGACCGCAGTCGAGCACAACCCGCCAAGCAGCAGCGAGAAGATCAACGGCATGCCGTCGATGCGCACATGGAAGTTGTAGGCCGCGTACGCGCCCACCGCCATGAATGCGCCAGTGCCGAGCGAGATCTGCCCGCAGTAGCCCACGAGGATGTTGAGCCCGAGCGCGGCCAGCGACAGGATCAGGAAAGGAATCAGGATGGCCCGGAACCAGTAGTCCGATGCGATCGCCGGCACCACCGCGAAGGCGACCACCAGCAGCGCGAGGATGAGGATGCGGTCTTGCCGGATCGGAAAGATCTGCTGGTCGGCGCGATAGGTCGACTTGAACTGGCCGTTTTCGCGGTAGAGCATGTTCAGACCCGATCGATGATCTTCTCGCCGAACAGGCCCTGTGGCCGCACGAGAAGGAAGACAAGCGCCAGTACGTAGGCGAACCAGATCTCGATGCCGCCGCCGAGCATCGGGCCGAGATAGATCTCCGACAGCTTCTCGCCGACGCCGATCAGCAGGCCGCCGACGATCGCGCCCGGGATGGAGGTCAGCCCGCCGAGAATTACCACCGGCAGTGCCTTCAGCGCCACCAGAGACAGCGAGAACTGCACGCCCAGCTTCGATCCCCAGATGATCCCGGCCACCAGCGCCGCGAAGCCCGCGACCGACCACACGATCACCCAGATGCGATTGAGCGGAATGCCGATCGACTGCGCCGCCTGGTGGTCATCCGCGACGGCACGCAATGCGCGGCCGGTCGATGTCTTCTGGAAGAAGAGCGCAAGCACCACCACCAGTGCAGCAGCGATCAGTGCCGCGATCAAATCCTCCTTGCTCAGGAGAAGGCCGCCCTGGAAGACGCTCTCCAGCACCATCAACGGGTCCTTGGGCATGCCGACGTCGATCTTGTAGATGTCGTTGCCGAAGATCGACTGGCCGAGGCCGTCGAGGAAGTACGCGATGCCGAGAGTCGCCATCAGCAGCGTGATGCCTTCCTGGTTGACCAGCTTGCTCAGCACCAGCCGCTCGATGAGCCAAGCCACGGCGATCATCACCGCCATCGCCGCGAAGAAGGCCAACAGGTTCGCGAGGATCTGGCTTTCGAAGCCGAGCCACTTGGGGAGCCATTCCGAGAAGCGCGCCATTGCGAGCGCCGCGAACAGCACCATGGCGCCTTGCGCGAAGTTGAAGACGCCCGAGGCCTTGTAGATCAGGACGAAGCCGATCGCGATCAGCGAATACAGCATGCCGACCATCAGGCCGCCGAAGAGGGTTTCGAGGAAGAAGCCCATGATCAGTGTTCCGTTCCGAGGTAGGCCCGGATGACATCCGGATTGCTGCGCACTTCATCGGGCGAGCCGTCGCCGATCTTCTTGCCGTAGTCGAGCACCACCACGCGGTCGGAGATGTCCATCACCACCCCCATGTCGTGCTCGATCAGCACGATGGTGGTGCCGAACTCGTCGTTCACATCGAGGATGAAGCGGCTCATGTCCTGCTTCTCTTCGACATTCATGCCGGCCATCGGCTCGTCGAGCAGCAGGACCTGCGGCTCCATCGCGAGCGCACGACCCAGGTCCACGCGCTTCTGCAGACCGTAAGGCAGACGACCCACGGGTGTCTTGCGATGCAACTGGATTTCGAGGAAATCGATGATGTGCTCGACGAACTCGCGATGCGCGAGCTCTTCGCGCTCCGCAGGGCCCCATCGCAGCGCCTGGGCGAGGAGGCCGCTCTTCATCTTGAGATTGCGGCCCGTCATGATGTTGTCGAGCACGCTCATGCCCTTGAACAGCGCGAGATTCTGGAAAGTGCGCGCCACGCCCATCTCGGCCACCTGCCGCGAGTTCATGTGCTTGAACTGCTTGCCCCGGAAGGTGATCGAGCCCTGCTGCGGCTGGTAGACGCCGTTGATGCAGTTGAGCATCGAGCTCTTGCCCGCACCGTTCGGGCCGATGATCGCGCGCACCTCATGCTCGCGCACATTGAAGCTGATGTCGGTCAGCGCCTTCACGCCGCCGAAGCTCAGGGAGATGTTCTGTACGTCTAGGATGACGTCGCCGATCTTTCTTGCGCTCATGCAGCGGCCTTCATCGGTGCGAAGCGCTTGGCTTCGACGATCTTCAGCGTCGCGCTGACGGCGCCCGTGCGTCCGTCCTCGAACTTCACTTGCGTTTCCACGAACTGCTCTTTCTTGCCACCGTAGAGCGCATCGACGAGCACCCCGTACTTGCCGGCGATGAAGCCGCGCCGCACCTTGCGCGTGCGCGTCAGCTCGTCGTCGTCCGGGTCGAGTTCCTTGTGCAGTACGAGGAAGCGCGCGATCTGCGTGTCGGCCATGCCTTCCTCGGCAGCGAGGTCGGCGTTGACCTTCTCGATGCAGTCAGCCACGAGAGAAAGCACATCAGCCTTGCCCGCGAGATCGACGTAACCGCCATAGGGCAGCCCGCGCCGTTCGGCCCAGTTGCCGACCGCCTCGTAGTCGATGTTGATGAACGCACAGACCTCGTCGCGCTCGTGGCCGAAGCACACGGCTTCCTTGATCTGCGGGAAGAACTTGAGCTTGTTCTCGATGTAGTTGGGCGCAAACATCGCACCGGTCGTCGCACCCCGCGGCGCGGCCATGCGGCCCACGTCCTTCGCGCGATCGATGATGCGCAGGTGGCCTTCGGCATCCAGCACGCCCGCATCGCCGGTGTGGAAGAAGCCTTCGGCATCCAGCACCTCGGCGGTTGCGTCGGGGCGCTTGTAGTACTCCTTGAGCACCGACACGCCGCGCACCAGCACTTCGCCGTCGGGCGCGATCTTGAGTTCGATGCCCGGCGCGGCGCTGCCCACGGTCTGCAGCTTGACCTTGCCGTCCTGCTGCAGGCACACATAGGCGCAGGTCTCGGTCTGGCCGTAGAACTGCTTGAGGTTGACGCCGATCGAGCGATAGAAGCGGAACAGGTCCGGCCCGATCGCCGCACCGGCGGTGTAGGCCACGCGGATGCGGCTCATGCCGAGCACGTTGCGCAGCGGGCCGTAGATCAGCAGGTCGCCGAGCTTGTAGAGCAGACGGTCGCCAAGGCTGACTTGCGCGCCGTTGAGGATGTCGGCACCCACGCGCCGCGCGAGCGCCATGAACTTCGCGTAGACCCAGCGCTTGGCCGCAGCCGCGTCTTCCATGCGGATCGACACTGCGGTCAGCAGGCCTTCGAATGTGCGCGGCGGCCCGAAGTAGTAGCTGGGGCCGATCTCGCGCATGTCGTTCATCACAGTCTCGGCCGACTCCGGGCAATTGAGCGTGAAGCCACCCACTAGCCACTGCGCGACCGAGAACAGGTGGTCGCCGACCCAGGCCATCGGCAGGTAACTCATGATGTTGTCGCCGGGGCCGAGCTTGTCGGTTTCCACGCCGCCACGTCCTGCGGCGATGAAGCTCGCGTGCGTCTGACACACGCCCTTGGGGCGGCCTGTGGTGCCGGAGGTATAGAGAATCACCGCGACGTCCGAAGGCTCGCCCGAAGCCACTGCAGCATCGAAGACGCCGGGGTTCGCGGCGTCCCATGCGCGGCCGAGTTCGCACAGCTTCTCGAAGCTGATCAGCCCCGGCTGGTCGTAGTTGCGAAGGCCGCGAGGGTCGTCGTAGACGATATGGCGGATTGCGTGTGCGCTGTCCTTCTGCAGGTCACGGCATTCGAGCAGTTTGTCGACCTGCTCCTGATCTTCTGCAATGACGAATTCGACCGAGGCGTCTTCGAGCATGAAGACCATTTCGCCCGCCACCGCATCCTGGTAGAGCGGCACCGGCACGCCGCGCAGGCTCTGCGCCGCGACCATCGCCATGTAGAGGTGCGGCCGGTTGGCGCCGACGATCGCGAGGTTGTCGCCGGCCTTGAACCCGAGGCTCGCGAGCCCGCAGGCGATCTCGCGCACATCGCGCGCGACCTGCGACCAGGTCCAGGTCTGCCAGATGCCCAGATCCTTTTCGCGGATGGCGGGCGCATCGGGTTGCCGCTGGGCATGGCCTTGCAGCAAACGGGGAAAGGTGTTGGCTGTGGTCTGCACGATGGGGCGGACTGTAGAACCAACTTTGACGCCAACTTGTCGTTACGACGACAATCCTAGGGACACTACTCCCCGGAGTTTCCCGATGCCTTCTGGCAAGGAAAGCGGCGCTTCCACCCTCCGCGATCGCGTGCGCCCCGCGACCGTCGAAGAGATCGAAAACATCCCCTGGATGCACACACTGACGCCCGTCGAACGGCGCCGCGCCGAGTCCGCGGTGGTCGTCGGCGAGGCGGAGCCGGGCGATCTCGTCTGCCGCATCGGCCGGCCGCCGACCTACTGGTTCGGCGTGGTCGAGGGCTTGCTCAAGATGAGCAACGACAACGCCGACGGCACCTCGATGACCTACAGCGGCCTGCCGCCGGGCGGGTGGTTCGGCGAAGGCACAGCGCTCAAGCGCGAGCCGTATCGCTACAACATCCAGGCGCTGCGGCGCAGTGTGGTGGCGGGGCTGCCGGTCGACGACTTCCACTGGCTGCTCGATCACTCCATCGGCTTCAACCGCTTCGTGATGAACCAGCTCAATGAGCGCCTTGGGCAGTTCATTGCGGCGCGCGAGGCGGACCGGCTCAACAACCCCGACGCGCGCGTGGCACGCAATCTGGCGGCGCTCTTCAATCCGGTGCTGTTTCCGGGAGTGGGCGAGCTTCTGCGGATCACGCAGCAGGAGCTGGCCTATCTCATCGGCCTGTCACGCCAGCGGGTGAACGAAGCCTTGCGCACGCTGCAGGCGCAGGGCGCGATCCGGGTGGAGTATGGCGGGCTGAGGGTGCTGGATCTCGCCGCGCTGCGCGCGAACGGGATGAGCGGCAGGAACTAGCGCGGAAGGACTTTGCGCACCAGCTTGTCGTCGGCATAGGGCCGCAGGTAGGCGGCGGTTTCCTCGACGGGGCAGTGCAGCCAGTCGTCGACCCAGGCATCGCGCAGGATCGCCGAGCGGCGTTGCTCCGGCTGATCGGGCAGGCTGAAGGTGAGCAGGGCGAAGCTCTCGACGCAATCGCCATTCGGTGCGCGCCAGCCATTCCAGAGTCCGGCCAATGCAAGCGGCTCGCCGTCGGACCGCGAGACGCGCACGACGGCGCCGGATTCGTCGCCCTGCTGGAAGAGGGCGTCGGCGAGGATCACGCAGCGGTGGCCGCGCTTCCAGGGTTGGTAGAAATTGCGTTCGGCGGCGGCGGTTTCGCTGCGCGCCTCGAAGGTGTCCTGTTCCTGCCCGTCCTTCGAGAAGAGGGGGATCAGCCCCCAGCGCCCCGGCGCGACCTCGAAACGTTGAAGCTGGGTCTTGCTGTCGGCGTCGGCGCGCGGCCTGCGTATGAAGTGGCCCTGCTGACCCGGCCGCACTACCGAGGATTGCGGCTGGAAAGAAATACCGAAGCGCCGCGCGAAAGGGCCGGGATCACTCGCTGCTTGGTAGTGCGTGGGCATGTTCTGTCGAGGAAAGCGGGCCAATTCTATTCAGCGCCTACCCGCGCGCCGATACCATCGCAGGCGCGGCAAATCCCGTCCGCAAGATGTTTCTCACGAAATTCGTTATGACTTCTTCCCATCTCACCGTCATCACCGGCGCATCCCGCGGCCTGGGCCGCGCCATGGCCGAACAGCTTCTGCAACCGGGCCGGCGCCTCCTGTGCATCTCCCGCCACAGCGACGAACAGCTTGCCAAGCTGGCTCGCGAGGCCGGCGCCGAGCTGGAGCAGTGGCAGGTCGACCTCGCCGAGCCGGTGGTCGCTGCCGAGCGTCTGTCGGCGTGGCTCGGCACGCTCGACGGTGCGTCTTTCGACAGCGCGACCCTGATCAACAACGCCGGAACCGTGGGGCGCATTCGTCCGCTGTCGGAAGCCGTGCCTGCCGAACTCGCACAGGCGCTGCGTGTCGGCCTGGAGTCGGCGATGCTCCTGACTGCGGCGTTCCTTGGTGCAACCAAGGGCTGGCGTGCGGACCGCAAGGTGCTCAACATCTCGTCGGGCCTGGGCCGCAATGCGATGGGAAGTCAGGCGCCGTACTGCGCCGCCAAGGCCGGCATGGACCATTTTTCGCGCGCCGTGGCTCTTGAGGAAAGGGGCCCGGGCGCTGCGAGGATCGTCTCGCTCGCGCCTGGCGTGATCGACACCGACATGCAGGTGGAACTGCGAGGGGGCGATCCGGACATGTTCCCGGACCGCGAGCGCTTCGAACGGCTCAAGGCCGATGGAAAGCTCGATTCGCCGCAGTCCGCCGCGGCGAAGGTCCTGAAGTACCTGGACCGGGCGGACTTCGGCAGCAGCCCCGTTGCCGACGTCCGCGATCCGGCCTGATTACTCGATCGTGGCGCCAGAGGCCTGAACGATCGACTTCCACTTCTGGTAGTCGGTCTTCTCGAGCGTGCCAAACTGCTCCGGCGTCATGGCCTGCGGCTCGGCGCCCTGCTCGATGATCGCGGCCTTCACCTCCGTGGTGGCCAGCAGCTTGTTCACTTCGGCATTGACCTTGGCAACGATGTCCTTCGGCGTGTTGGCCGGCATGAAGAGGCCGTACCAGGTGCTCACGTCGAAGTCCTTGTAGCCCAGTTCGGCCACGGTCGGCACGTCAGGCAGCGAACTGCTGCGGCGCAGCGAAGTCACTGCCAGCGGACGCAGCTTGCCCGACTTGATCTGCGCCATCGCCGATGGCACCGACGACACCATCAGGTCGACGTTGCCGGCGAGCACGTCCATCATGGCGGGGCTCGACCCCTTGTAGGGCACGTGCCGCAGCTTGATGTTGGCCGCGCTCTTGAAGATTTCACCCGCGAGGTGAATTGTGGTGCCGTTGCCCGGGGAGCCGTAGGTGATCGCGTCGGGCTGAGCGCGCGCTGCGGTGACCACGTCGGCCAGCGTCTTGAACTTCGACTCGGCGCGCGTGACGATGATCACCGGCGTGTAAGCCACGTGCGCGACGGCGACGAGGTCCTTGGTCGGGTCGTAGCTCAGGTTCTTGTAGAGCCAGGGCGC
This sequence comes from Variovorax sp., assembly GCA_017744935.1. Lineage (GTDB taxonomy): Bacteria > Pseudomonadota > Gammaproteobacteria > Burkholderiales > Burkholderiaceae_C > Variovorax. Next base: position 66,462 of record JAGIAI010000043.1, on the reverse strand, counting down.
GACGACCATGTTGTCTTTCTGGCCCATGACCATCTCGTAGCCCGTGGGCGCAGCGCGCGCCGCTTCGGCGATGCCGATGGTGCCGCCCGCACCTGCGCGGTTGTCGGCCACCACGTTCCACTTGGTGACTTCGGTGAGCTTGTTGGCCACCAGGCGCGAAAGGATGTCGGTGCCGCCGCCGGGCGGGAAGGGCACCACCAGATGGATGGGCTTGGAGGGATAGGTGTCGGCGTGCGCGGTGGCGGCAAAGGCCACGGCGAGCGTGCAGAGGGTGAGCAGCTTTCGGATCATGGGTGTCTCGTTGTGAATTGGCGCCGATTTCCGGCGCAAGCGCCGGAGTGTGCCGGAACGAGACCCGTCCGAGGAATCGTGATTGGCGATGCCCGCCGTCTCGAATCGAGAGTCCGGCGGGAGCGCGACGCCCTCAGTGGATGGTGGGCGGACCCAGGTCCTCTTCGGGATCGACATACGTGGTGACGATCGGCGCGGCGCCGGCATCCCCGCCACGTGCATCCGCCCGGCGCTGCAGCGCCTCGATGCCGGCCATCATGGCCGCGCCATAGGTCGGCATCGGCCCCGCGGCCGCGTCGATGGGCTTGCAGTCGGCGCCGTCCTGCTTCTGCAGCACCCAATAGAAGTGGCCGGCGATGGGTTCGTCGACCACCAGTGCAATCGATTCGCTGTCCATGATGTTCCCTTTCCACTGCTCACGGAACGAGTTGTAGGCGTCCGGGCGCAAGCGGGGGTATCAACGAAATCACACGGCGGCGCGTGCCATTGCAACAGCGCCGGCTAGCGTGAAAAACGCAACGCGCGCACCGGCATGCGGGCGGCATTTACGCTTTCTTTACGGCCCCGCATCGACTCTGTTCCCCCTTTTTACGCACCCCTGCCGAGACTGCTTGCCATGTCTCGTATGCAGGAGTGAATCGAATGGACATCGTGTGGTTGGCTGCACTGGCGGTCTTCTGGATCGCCATGGTGGCGATGGTGGCGGGCCTCGCCAGGCTTGAAACGCCACGGGGGGCGCGGTCGTGATCAGCCTTGAAATCCTCTACGGATTCGGCGGCCTCGTCGCCGTGATCCTGTTCGCCTATCTGGTTTTCGCGCTGATCTGCGCCGAGGAGTTCTGATGAACACCTCTGCATGGGCCCTTCTGGGCCTCTATCTCGTGGTGCTCGGCGTGCTCGCATGGCCGCTCGGGCGCTATCTCGCCGCGATGTGCGAAGGGCGGCTGCCGCGCTGGATGCAGGCGGTCGAAGCGCCGCTCTACAAGCTCGCGGGCACATCGCCCGATCGATCGATGCACTGGCGCAGCTACGCGATCGCACTGATCGCGTTCAACACGCTCGGTGCGCTGGCCGTCTATGCGCTGCAGCGTCTGCAGGTCTGGCTGCCGCTCAATCCCGCTGGCATGACAGCGGTGTCGCCGGACTCGGCGTTCAACACCGCGGTGAGCTTCGTCTCCAACACCAACTGGCAGGGCTACGCCGGCGAATCGACGATGAGCTATCTCACGCAGATGCTCGGGCTCGCGGTGCAGAACTTCTTCTCGGCCGCCACCGGCATCGCGGTCGCGTTCGCATTGGCGCGCGGCTTTGCTGCGCGCAGCACCGACGGCAAGGGCGTCGTCGGCAACTTCTGGGTCGACGTGACGCGCATCACGGTCTGGCTGCTGGTGCCGATTTCCTTCGTGCTCGCGATCTTCTTCGTGGGCCAGGGCGTGATCCAGAACTTCGATGCCTACAAGACCGTGACCACCATCGAGGCCACCGCCTACCAGAACCCCAAGCTGGATGGCGCGGGCCAGCCGGTCAAGGACGCCTCGGGCAACCCGGTGACGGAAGACGCGACCACCACGACGCAGACGCTTGCGATGGGCCCGGTGGCTTCGCAGGAAGCCATCAAGATGCTCGGCACGAATGGCGGCGGATTCTTCAATGCGAATTCCGCGCACCCGTACGAGAACCCGACCGCGCTCGCCAACTTCGTGCAGATGCTGGCGATCTTCCTGATCCCGGCGGCGTTGTGCTTCGCGTTCGGCCGCGTGGTGGGCGACCTGCGCCAGGGCTGGGCAGTGCTGGCGGCGATGACGGTGATCTTCATCGCCGCGGTCGTCGTGGTGATCCCGGCGGAACAGACCGGTAACCCGCTGCTGGGTGCGCTCGGCGCGGACCAGGCAGCGAGCGCATTGCAAGCCGGCGGCAACATGGAAGGCAAGGAAGTGCGCTTCGGCATCGCCTCGTCGGGCCTCTTCGCCGCGATCACGACGGCGGCTTCGTGCGGCGCGGTGAACGCGATGCACGACGCGTTCACGCCGCTCGGCGGCATGGTGCCGATGGTGCTGATGCAGCTTGGAGAAGTCGTCTTCGGCGGCGTCGGCACGGGTCTCTACAGCCTGTTGATCTTCGCGATCCTTGCGGTGTTCATCGCGGGGCTGATGATCGGCCGCACGCCGGAGTACCTCGGCAAGAAGATCGAGGTGCACGAGATGAAGCTGACGTCGATCGCGATCCTCGTCACGCCGATCCTCGTGCTGGCCGGCACGGCCATCGCCGTGATCGCGGATGCGGGCAAGGCGGGCATTGCCAATCCCGGCGCGCATGGGTTCTCCGAGATCCTCTACGCGCTCACCTCGGCCGCGAACAACAACGGCAGTGCCTTCGCGGGGCTGTCGGCCAACACGCCCTTCTACAACGGGCTGCTCGCCATCGCGATGTGGTTCGGCCGCTTCGGCGTGATCGTGCCGGTGCTTGCGATTGCTGGCGCTCTGGCGGCCAAGAAGCGCATTCCCGTCACGGCAGGGACGATGCCCACGCACGGCCCGTTGTTCGTGGCACTGCTGATCGGAACGGTGCTGCTGGTGGGGCTCCTCAACTACGTGCCCGCGCTCGCACTGGGCCCCGTTGTCGAGCACCTGATGCTCTGGAAGTGATCAACGACATGAAAACCAAGACTTCCCTTTCCCTGTTCGATGCCGAGCTGGTGAGGCCCGCGCTCTGGGGCGCAGTCACCAAGCTGAACCCGCGCGTGCAGTGGCGCAATCCGGTGATGTTCATCGTCTACATCGGCAGCATCCTCACGACGGTGCTGTGGGTGCACTCCATGAGCTTCCCCGGCGACACCGGCATGTCGCCGGCCTTCGTGCTCGCGGTGTCGATCTGGCTGTGGTTCACCGTGCTCTTCGCCAACTTCGCCGAAGCGCTGGCCGAAGGGCGCAGCAAGGCGCAGGCCGCTTCGCTGCGCGGGTTGCGCAAGGACACCTGGGCCAAGAAGCTGGCCGAGCCCCACCACGGTGGCAAGTGGCTGCCGGTGAAGTCGACGGACCTGCGCCGGGGCGACGTGGTGCTGGTCGAGACGCACGACGTGATTCCGCTCGACGGCGAAGTGATCGAAGGCGTGGCCTCGGTCGATGAAAGCGCCATCACCGGCGAATCCGCACCAGTGGTGCGCGAATCGGGCGGCGACTTCTCGGCCGTCACCGGCGGCACGCGCGTGCTCTCGGACTGGCTCGTGGTGAGCATCTCGGTGAACCCGGGGGAATCCTTCCTCGACCGGATGATCGGCATGGTCGAAGCCGCCAAGCGGCAGAAGACGCCGAACGAGATCGCGCTGACGATCCTGCTGGTCGCGCTCACGATGGTGTTCCTGGTCGTCACTGCGACGCTGCTGCCGTACTCGGTGTTCAGCGTCGGCGCGGCGGGTGCGGGCACGGTGGTATCGCTCACCGCGCTGGTCGCGCTGCTCGTGTGCCTGATCCCAACCACCATCGGTGGCTTGCTGTCGGCGGTCGGCGTGGCCGGGATGAGCCGCATGATGCAGGCCAACGTGATCGCCACTTCGGGCCGCGCGGTCGAGGCGGCGGGCGACGTCGACGTGCTGCTGCTGGACAAGACCGGCACCATCACCCATGGGAGCCGGCAGGCCAGCGAATTCATCGCTGCGCCGGGCGTGTCGCAGGAGCGCCTCGCGCGCGCCGCACTGCTGGCATCGCTCGCGGACGAGACACCCGAAGGCCGCAGCATCGTCGAACTCGCGCGTCGCGGTGGAACCACCGACGCGCCGGTAGAGGACGCGCATGTCGTGCCCTTCACTGCGCCGACACGCATGAGCGGTGTCGATCTTCCGGCGGCTTCTAACAGCCTCGATGTGCAGCCGGTCGTGCTGCGCAAGGGTGCAGTCGACGCGGTGCGCCGCCATGTCGAGGCGCTCGGCGGCACGATGCCCGCCGCGCTCGCCAACGCGGCCGACGCGGTCGCGCGCCGCGGCAGCACGCCGCTCGCAGTGGCCGAGGGCGAGCGCGTGCTCGGCGTGGTCGAACTCAAGGACATCGTGAAGACCGGCATCCGCGAGCGTTTTGCCGAGCTGCGCCGCATGGGCATCAAGACGGTGATGATCACCGGCGACAACAAGCTCACCGCCGCGGCGATCGCGGCCGAGGCCGGCGTCGACGACTTCCTCGCCGAAGCCACGCCGGAGGACAAGCTCGCGCTGATCCGCCGCTACCAGGCTGACGGCCGGCTGGTCGCGATGACCGGTGACGGCACCAACGACGCACCCGCGCTCGCGCAGGCCGACGTGGCGGTCGCGATGGGCAGCGGCACGCAGGCCGCGAAGGAGGCGGGCAACATGGTCGACCTCGACTCCAACCCGACCAAGCTGCTCGAAGTGGTGGAGACCGGCAAGGCGCTGTTGATGACGCGCGGTTCGCTCACCACCTTCTCGATCGCCAACGACGTGGCGAAGTACTTCGCGATCATCCCGGCGATCTTCATCTCGACGTATCCGCAGTTGGGTGCGCTCAATGTGATGCGGCTCGCGAGCCCGTCGTCGGCGATCCTGTCGGCGGTGATCTTCAATGCGGTGGTGATCGTGTTCCTGATCCCGCTTGCGCTGAAGGGCGTGCGCTACCGGCCGGTGGGCGCTGCCGCATTGCTGCGCCGCAATCTCGCGATCTACGGCCTCGGTGGCCTGATCGTTCCCTTCATCGGCATCAAGCTGATCGACTGGCTGCTCGTCGCAGTAGGTCTGGTCTGAGGACATCCCCATGAAAGACACCCTTCGTCCCACCATCGTGCTCTTCGTGCTGCTCAGCGCGATCACAGGCATCGTCTATCCCTTGGCCGTCACCGGCGTTGCACGCACCGCATTCCCGGAGCAGGCGGCGGGTAGTCTCGTCGTGCGCGACGGCAAGCCCGTCGGCTCTACGCTGATCGGCCAGAACTTCACCGACCCGAAGCACTTCTGGGGCCGTCCTTCGGCCACTGCGCCGATGCCCTACAACGGCGTCGCATCGGGCGGCGCCAACCAGGGACCGCTCAATCCCGCGCTCGCAGATGCGGTCAAGGCGCGCATCGAGGCGCTGCGCGCGGCCGACCCGGGCAACGACGTGCCGGTGCCGGTCGACCTGGTCACCACATCGGCCAGCGGGCTCGACCCGGACATCAGCCCGGCTGCCGCGCGTTACCAGGCGCCCCGCATTGCGCGCGCCCGCAACCTGCCCGTAGAGCAGGTGCTCGCGATGATCGATCCCCGCACCGAGAAGCCGTTGTTCGGCCTGTTCGGCGAAGCCCGCGTGAATGTGTTGGCGCTGAACCTCGCACTCGACGCACAACCCGCGCCCTGATCCATGGCATAACCTGCGTCGCCTGATTCAATGAACGACGACGCCCGTCCCGACCCCGACGTGCTGCTCGCGCAATGGCGCGCGGAGGAGGCGCGCGCGCGGCGGGGGCGGCTGCGCATCTACTTCGGAGCCAGCGCGGGCGTCGGCAAGACGTGGGCCATGCTGAGCGCGGCACAGCGCGAGCGCACGACGGGCCGCGACGTGATGGTCGGCGTCGTCGAAACCCATGGCCGCAGCGAGACGGCCGCCTTGCTTTCCGGGCTCGACGTGCTGCCGATGCGCAGCGTGAACCATCGCGGCCGCACGCTGGCCGAGTTCGATCTCGACGCTGCGCTTGCGCGCAAGCCGGCGGTGCTGCTGGTCGACGAACTCGCGCACACCAACGCGCCCGGTTCGCGCCACGCCAAGCGCTGGCAGGACGTGGAGGAACTGCTCGCCGCCGGCATCGACGTGTGGTCGGCGCTCAATGTCCAGCATCTCGAGAGCCTCAACGGCACGGTCGGCGCGATCACCGGCGTGCGCGTGCACGAGACGGTGCCCGATTCGGTCCTCGACGAAGCCGACGAGGTAGTGCTGGTCGATGTCACGCCCGACGAGCTGACGGCACGGCTCGCGGCCGGCAAGGTCTACGTGCCCCACCAGGCGGAGCGCGCGGCGCAGAACTTCTTCCGCAAGGGCAACCTGATCGCATTGCGCGAGATCGCGCTGCGCCGCACCGCCGAGCATGTGGAAGACGACGTGCGCAACTGGCGCATCGAGCAGTCCGGCCCGCTCGGCGACTCGGGGCCGCCGGCCTGGAACACCTCCGGCGCGATCCTCGCCTGCGTCGGCCCGGACGAAGGCGCGGCGCAAACCGTGCGCACGGCCGCGCGGCTGGCCGGTCAGCTCAATGTCCGCTGGCATGCGGCGTATGTCGAAACGCCGCGCCTGCAGCGCCTCGATGCGACGCAGCGCGATCGCGTTCTCGCGGTGCTCAAGCTCGCGGAAGGGCTCGGCGCGGAAACCGCGGTGCTGACGGGCGAGGACATCGCCGCCGCGCTCGCGGCCCAGGCGCAGCGGCTCAACTGCGCGACGCTCGTGGTGGGACGTGCGACGCCTGCGACCGGCTGGGCACGCTGGTGGCCCGTGCCTCCGCTGGCGCGCCAGCTCGCACGCGATGCGCCGGGGCTCGACATCGTCGAAGTCGCGCGCGCCGAGAGTTCGCGGCGCCTGTCGAACGGTCCGGTGGGCGTGCGGCGCGCCGATTCGCCGATGGAAGACCGGTCCCGCGCACGCTGGCCCGGCTATGCCTGGGCGGTTGCGATCAGCATCGCGGTCACGCTGCTGGCGGCGCCGCTCGTGGGCGTGCTGGAGCTGGCGAACATCGTGATGCTGTTCCTGCTCGGCGTGGTCGGCGTCGCGATGCGCTTCGGCCGCGGTCCGGCGGCGCTGTCTGCGCTGCTCAATGTCGCGGCATTCGATTTCTTCTTCGTCCCGCCGCGCCTGTCGTTCGCGGTGGGCGACATCCAGTTCGTGCTGACCTTTGCGGTGATGCTTGCGGTGGGCCTGCTGGTGGGGCAGCTCACTGCGGGGCTGCGCTTTGCGGCGAGCGTATCGGCAAGCCGGGAGCGGCGCGCACAGTCGCTCTTCGAGCTGACACGCGAGCTGTCGGCTGCCCTGGAGAGCAGCCAGGTCGCGGAGATCGGCGCTGCCGCGGTGCAGGGGCATTTCGGCGGTCGTGCGCTGGTGTTGCTGACCGATGCGAACGACCGGCTCGTGATGCCGCCGGATACCGCGTCCGGCTTCGACGCGAGCGTGGCGGACTGGGCCTTCCGCCATGGCCAGCCTGCCGGTCTTGCCACTGCCACGCTCGCCGCGCAGCCCTGGCACTACGTGCCGCTGAAGGCGCCGATGCGCGTGCGTGGCGTGCTCGCGCTCGCACCCGCGCAGCCGCGCTGGCTGCTGATTCCCGAGCAGGCGCAGCAACTCGACACGCTGGCGCGGCAGGTCGCGATCGCGCTGGAGCGGGTGCACTACGTCGAAGTCGCGCAGCAGGCCGTGGTGGAAATCGAATCGGAGCGGCTTCGCAATGCGCTGCTCGGCGCGATCTCGCACGACGTCCGCACGCCCCTGACAGCGCTGATCGCGCTCGCCGAGTCGCTGCAGACGCTGCCCGAAGGCGGCGAACAGCGCGAGGCCGCGCGCGCGATCGTCTCGCAGGCGCACCAGCTCCACGCGCTGGTCAGCAACCTGCTTGACATGGCGCGGCTGGAGAGCGGCATCGGCAGTGGCGCTGTCAACCTGCGGCGCGACTGGCAGTCGGTCGAAGAGGTCGTGGGCTCCGCTATCCGCGCCGCGCGGCCCGCGCTGGGCGACATGGCGGTGCGGACCGATCTGCCGCCGGACCTGCCGCTCGTGGAGTTCGATGCGGTGCTGATCGAGCGCGTGCTGGTCAACCTGCTCGAGAACGCGGCCAAGTACGGCGCGCCGCCTATCGTCGTCAGCGCGCGTGCGCCCGGAGGCACGCTGGAGCTGAGCGTGCGCGACCATGGCCCGGGGCTGCCGGCCTCGCTCAAGGGCCGCGAACGGACGCTGTTCGACAAGTTCACGCGTGGCCAGGCCGAATCGGCGACGCCGGGCGTCGGCCTGGGGCTCGCGATCTGCAAGGCCGTCGTGAGCGCGCACGGCGGCCAGATCGCGGCGGCCAATGCGGAGGGCGGCGGGGCAGAATTCAAGGTCACACTCCCGCGACGCACACCACCTGAACCGGTCGAAATTCCGCTCTGAAGCCATGCCCACCCCCACAGCCATCGTGATCGAGGACGAACCGCAGATCCGCCGTTTCGTGCGCGGTGCGCTGGAGGCCGAAGGCTGGCAGGTGCACGAGGCCGGAACCTTCCGCGACGGCCTTGCGGCGGCCGGGACGCGCCAGCCCGACCTGGTGGTGCTCGATCTCGGATTGCCCGATGGCGATGGTGTGAACCTGATCCGCGATGTGCGCGGCTGGTCGGGCGTGCCGATCATCGTGCTCTCAGCCCGCAGCGACGAGGCGGACAAGATCGCCGCGCTCGATGCCGGCGCCGACGACTACCTCACCAAGCCTTTCGGCACCGGCGAACTGCTCGCGCGCGTGCGTGCCAATCTGCGCAGGCCGCGCGCCGCGGTCGGCGGCGAGGAGCCCGAGCCGGTGTTCCGCTTCGGCGAGGTCGAGGTCGATCGCACGTCGCGCCTCGTTCGGCGCGCGGGGGTGGAGGTGCATCTGACGCCGACCGAATACCGGCTGCTGTCGGTGCTGATCGCGAACGCCGGCCGCGTGCTCACACAGCGGCAGCTTCTGCGCGAAGTGTGGGGGCCGTCGCATGGCGAGCAGAGCCACTACCTGCGCATCTACATGGGCCACCTGCGGCAGAAGCTCGAAGCCGACCCGGCGCAGCCGCGCCATCTGCTCACCGAAACGGCCGTGGGCTACCGGCTGGTGGCCTGACGGCTGCGCACCAGCAGCACGATCGCCACGCCGCCGAGCACCAGCACGGACGCCACCATCAGCCGTACGCTCGCGGATTCGCCGAGAAAGGCCACGCCACCGAAGGCCGCAATCACGGGCACGCTGAGTTGCACCGTCGCGGCGCTGGTCACCCTGAGTTCGCGCAGGGCCGCATACCAGATCACGTAGCCGAGCCCCGAGGTCAGCGCGCCCGATGCGACTGCATAGGCGATGCCGGCGGGGCTCCAGCGCATCGATGACAGCATCGCGGCGCTGACGATCAAGGCCATCGGTGCGGAACGCGCGAAGTTGCCCGCGGTGACCTGCGTCGGGTCACCTGCGCCCTTGGCGCGCAGCGAATAGGCCGCCCATGCAATGCCCGCCACGATCATCAGCAGTGCGCCCTGCAGCGGCGGCGCCGCGATCCCCGGCAGGAGCAGGAAGACCAGCCCGCCCACCGCCAGCATGAAGCCGGTCGCCTGCCAGCGCGAGAACCTTTCGCCCTTCGACAGTCCCCAGCCGAGCATGCTGATCTGCACGGCCGCGAACAGCAGCAGCGCGCCGGTGCCGGCAGGCAGGCTGATGTAGGCGAAGGAAAACGCCTCTGCATATGCGAACAGGGCGAATGCCGAGAGCCATCCGCCCGCGAGCCGTCGGGGCTGTGCGGCGGCCTGTCGCGAGGCGATCAGCCAGAGCACCAGCGCGCCGGAGACCAGCCGCACGGAAGTGAAGGTGGCGGCGTCGATGCCGGTGTGCTGCAGCGCGAGCCGGCAGAGCAGCGAGTTGCCCGCAAAGGCCAGCATGGCGATCGAAGTGAGGGCGACGATGTTCATCGAGGCAACGGGCAGCGAGGAAGGTGCGATTGGAACACCGGCGCACGGATGTCGGAAAATCGCCGCATCCCGAGCCCGCCGATCCTCATGTCCGACCCTTCCGCACCTTCCCGCCTCAACAAACGCATGGCCGAGCTTGGCCTGTGCTCGCGCCGCGAGGCCGACGACTGGATCGCGAGCGGCTGGGTCAAGGTGAACGGTCAGGTGGCTGAGATGGGCGTCAAGGTCACGCCGGCCGACCGCATCGAAGTCGATCGCAAGGCCCAGAGCCAGCAGCAGCAACAGGTGACCATCCTGCTGAACAAGCCGATCGGCTACGTGAGCGGGCAGGCGGAGGATGGGCACGACCCCGCCGTGGTGCTGATCAATTCACGCACCCACTGGCGCGAAGACCAGAGCCGGAACCGTTTCTCGCCACAGCAGCTCAAGGGGCTGGCGCCGGCCGGCCGGCTCGACATCGACTCGGTGGGGCTGCTGGTGCTCACGCAGGACGGCCGCGTGGCGCGGCAGCTCATCGGCGAGGACTCGACGATGGAAAAGGAATACCTCGTGCGCGTCTCCTACGGGCCGGTGGCACAGAACACGCAGTCCGCCTTCCCGCGCGAACAACTCGCGAAGCTGCGCCATGGCCTCAGCCTCGACGGTCAGGCGCTGAAACCGGCGCGTGTCGACTGGCAGAACGAGGAGCAACTGCGCTTCGTGCTGACCGAAGGCAAGAAGCGCCAGATCCGTCGCATGTGCGAACTCGTCGGCCTCAAGGTCGTCGGCCTCAAGCGCATCCGCATCGGCAACGTGGTCCTTGGCAACCTGCCACTGGGCCAGTGGCGTTACCTAGCCCCCAACGAGCGCTTCTGACTGAGACTAGGAACCCTGCGGAACCGGCTCCGCCGGGCCGCCGGGGTTGCCCCCGGAGAGGGGGTGCCCGAGCCACACGCAGTGGGCGAGGGTGGGGGGAGAACTCACCCACAAGCCTTGTTGTGCGAGGCGTGCATGCCTTTGGCCTTGGCATCGGCCTCGGTCATGTATTCGCCCTTCTTGGTCTTGCCGTAGTAGCGGTCGCCCATGCAGTGATAGACCTTGGTCTCGTCGTTGGCCCAGACCTTGCCGGCACCGCCGCCGGGTGCAGCGGCCATCTTCGACGGGTCGGATTTGGCGGCGGGCGCCGCAGCCGGGGCGGCAGCGGCCGCCGCTGGCGCTGGCGCTGCCGCCGGTGCAGCAGCGGCCGTGCCGGCCTTGGCGTCAGCCTTGCCGTACCAGGTCTTGATGCCCTTGTGGCCGCGGCAGGCACCCGACTTGGTGTCGGGTGAGGCGTAGCTTCCATCCTTGCACTGGACCGTGGTGCCGGCGGGTGCATCCGCCGGGAGTTGTTGTGCCTGGACGCAGAGCGAGCCCATGAGGCCAGCGCCGATCAGTACAGCCTTGAGTTGGAACTTCATCCCGATTTGCTCCTGAAACCATGTGTGGACAGACACCGCCATGTTCTGGACCCAATCCCAGCAGAAGCTGACCAACTGCCACGATCGCCGTCCGCGACTCATGCAAAGCTAAGAAAACGGGCGTAGCCTCCCGAGAACCGTGTTCGCGTCACAAGGAGACCCCGTGCGCGCATTGCTTGTGGAAGACGATGAAATGATCGGCCGCAGCCTTTCGCATGCGCTCGACAGCGCCGGCTGGTCGGTGGACTGGGTGCGCGACGGCGCTCTGGCGCACAGCGCGCTTGCCGATGGCGGCTACACCTGCGTGCTGCTGGACATGGGCCTGCCGAAGGTCGACGGGACCGAAGTGCTGCGGCGCGCCCGCCAGCGCGGCGACGCGACGCCGGTGCTCGTGCTCACCGCGCGCGACGGACTTGACGACCGTATCGAGACACTGGACCTTGGCGCGGACGATTACCTGCTCAAGCCCTTCGAGCTGCGCGAGCTCCTGGCACGCATGCGCGCCGTGGTCCGGCGGCGCGATGGCGCGGCGCATTCGGTCATCGGCACCACCACGCTGCAGCTCGATCTCACCACGCGCGACGTGGTCGTCAATGGCGTGCGCGAGGTGCTTACGGCGCGCGAGTTCGCGCTGCTGCATGCGCTGCTGGAGCGCCCCGGCGCGATCCTGTCGCGCGAGCAACTGGAGGACCGCATCTATGGCTGGGGCGAGGAAGTCACGAGCAACGCCATCGACGTGCTGATCCACGGCATGCGGCGCAAGCTCGGCGCGGAAGCGATCCGCAACGTGCGCGGCCTGGGCTGGCGCGTCGCGCCAGCGTGAGCCCGCGGTTCAGACTCCGATCCCTGCGCAGCCGGCTGCTGCTGTGGCTGGTGGCGCTCTATCTGGTCGCGATCGCGGCGACGGTGTGGTTTTCGTATGGCGCCTATGGCCGTCTGGTGAACAACTTCATGGACGATCAGATGCGGCTGGTGGCCGAGTCGCGGGCAACCCACCATCGTGCGCCGCCCCTGCAGCCGGTGACGAGCGACGAGGTGATTCGCCGCGGCGCCTTTGTGGTGCAGGTCTGGAGCGGCGACGGGCGAACGCTGCTGGGATCGTCCTGGCCCGACCTCGAGATTCCACTGCAGTCCGACGCCGGCTTCAGCGACCTGCGAACCGGGCTGCGAAACGAGGATTCGTGGCGCGTCTTCACGTCCGAGCCGGGTGCGCAGGTCGACATGCCGCGCGTGCAGGTGGTGCAGAACGACGGCTTCCGCCGCAACCGCATCGTGCGCCGCGCCTTGCTGGAGAGCCTTCCGATCCTGCTGATGCTGCCGACCACGTTGCTGATGCTGCTGTTCATCGTCTCGGCCGCATCGCGCTCTCTGCGCGCGGTCGCTCGCGACGTGGCGGCGCAGGAGGTGGGCGATACGGGCGAAGTGGGGAGCGCGCGGGTGCCGGAGGAGATCTCGCCGCTGGTCGATGCCTTCAATAGTGTGCTCGGGCGTCTGCGCAGCGCGTTGTCGACGCAGCGCCGATTCATGCAGGATGCCGCGCACGAGCTGCGCACGCCGATGGCTGCGATCCGCCTGCAGATCGAGAACCTGCGCGGCCACGTCCCGGCCGGGGACGCAGCCGAGCGCTTCGCGCAGCTCGAAGGCGGCGTGGAGCGTGCACAGCACCTCATCGAGCAGTTGCTGCGGCTGTCGAGGCAGGAAGGCCCGGCCCCGACCGCACGCGGACCGGTCGATGTCGCGGCACTGCTGCGCGACAGCGTGGGCCAGCTCATGGTGCTGGCGGACCAGCGCCGGGTCGACGTGGGCTTCGAGGGCCGCGTCGCGCCGCTGGTGTCGGCGCCGCCGTCGGAGTTGCGCAGCGTGTTCGACAACCTCATCGACAACGCGGTGCGCTACGCGCACGAAGGCGGCGTCGTGGACGTGCGGCTGCACATGATCGACGGCCATCCGGTGGTCGATGTGCTGGACGATGGCCCCGGCATTCCGCCGGAGCAACTCGACCGTGTGTTCGACCGCTTCTTCCGCGTCACGGGCGCACCTGCCGGGGGCAGCGGATTGGGGCTCGCCATCGCGCGCACCGCGGCCTTGCGCAACGGGCTGCGCATCGTGCTGGCCAATCGCGCCGATGGTCCCGGGTTGCTGGCGCGTGTGTACCTGCCGGCCTCATCCTGAACTCACTTTTCGCTCACACCGGTCTCAGAGTGCCTGCCTAGAGTGGCAAGGGCAACTTCAGGAGACCCAAATGCATGCTTCCCTCAAGGTTCTGGCACTCGGAACCTTCGCGACCCTTGCGGCCTTTGCTTCGTTCGGCGCACTGGCGCAGTCGGACGGCTCGGACTATCGCCCCATGCAGACGAGCAACACCTCGGCGATGCCCGAAGTGGCAGCCGGCGCGCAAGCCGCGGCACGCCCGACCGGCACCGAGTCGATCGGCCAATCGACCAGTGCGCCCCTGCCCGGCCAGCGCACGCGCGAAGAGGTCTACAAGGAAGCGGTCGAAGCGTCCCACCCGATGCAGACCGAAGCGATCGGCCAATCCACCGGCATGGCCGGCATTACCGGCGGCACCGCCCACTGATTGCCCGGTGCGAGCGGCTATCCTCCGGGTTCCTTCGTGAACCCCGGGGTGGCTGATGCGCGTTCTCGCTCCCAGAAGAATCATTGCCGCTGCTGGCACCTTGTTGGGCCTGCTGACGGCGGCAACGAGCGCGAGTGCGCAGGGCACGGTCAATGCGCTGTGCAGTACCGATGCAAGCTGGTGCGAGGCGGCCGCAGCCGAGTTCACGCGCGCCACCGGGATCCGCGTGCTGCAGGCGCACAAAGGCACCGGCGAGATCGGTGCGCAACTACGCGCTGAAGCGGCCAACCCCAAGACCGACATCTGGTGGGGCGGCACGGGCGACCCCTTCCTGCAGGCGGCAGAGCAGGGGCTGCTCGATCCCTATCGACCGGCATACATCAACGACCTCTATGACTGGTCGGTGCGGCAGTACGCGATGTCGCAGAACATGGTCGGCGGCTTCTACACGAGCGCGATGGGCTTCGGCTTCAACACTGACGTGCTCAGGAAGAAAAAGCTGCCCGAGCCGCACTGCTGGGCCGACCTCATCAAGCCCGAATACAAGGGCGAGATCGAGATGTCGCATCCCGCGACCAGCGGCACCGGCTACACGATCGTGGCGGGCCTCGTGCAGCTCATGGGCGAGGACCAGGCTTTCGATTACCTGAAGAAGCTGCATCGCAACACCATCGCCTACACGCGCAGCGGGCAGGCGCAGGCGCCGAACGTGGCCAAGGGCGAAGTCGCCATCGGCATCAGTTTCATTTTCGGTTTTGACCGCTGGCGGTACGACAAGTACCCGGTCAAGTCCGTCGCGCCGTGCGAAGGCACCGGCTACGAGATCGGCGGCATCGCGCTGGTGAAGGGCGCGCGCAACAAGGCCAACGCGATCCGCTACTACGACTGGCTGATGAGCCCGGCGGGCCAATCGATCGGTGCCAAGGCCGGCAGCCTGCAGTCGCCGGCGAACAAGACCTTCAAGCCCGATCCGCGCATTCCATCGATGAGCGATGTGCGGCTCATCAAGTACGACTTCGAGAAGTATGGAAGCGCGGCCGAGCGCAAGCGCCTGATCGACCGCTGGACCCGCGAGGTCGAATCGCAGCCGAGGTAGCGGGCTGCCCCCTCGGGCGAGTGGAGGCCGTGGGTGTGTAAGCCTTTGCAACTGCATGCCGGCGTGCAATGCGATCGTCAGTTCGGTCATGGTTGGTCGCACCGGGTGGCGTCCAGTAAAGTTCTCACTTCGCCATCGGCGATGTGTTTTCTCCCGACTGACAACGCGTCATGACCATTTCCAAGACCAAACTCCCCTTCCAGGCTGAAGTCGCCCAACTGCTTCACCTCGTCACGCATTCGCTCTATTCGAACAAGGAGATCTTTCTGCGCGAGCTGATCTCGAATGCATCGGACGCCTGCGACAAGCTGCGCTTCGAAGCGATCGACCAGTCCGCGCTCTACGAAGACCAGCCCAATCTCGAAGTGCGCGTGTCCTTCGACCAGGGCGCCAAGACCATCACCATTGCCGACAACGGCATCGGCCTGAGCCAGCAGGAAGCGATCGACAACCTCGGCACCATCGCCAAGAGCGGCACGCGCGAGTTCATGAGCAAGCTCTCGGGCGACCAGAAGGCCGATGCGCAACTCATCGGCCAGTTCGGCGTGGGCTTCTATTCGGGCTTCATCGTGGCCGACAAGATCACCGTCGAATCGCGCCGCGCGGGACTGCCCGCGGAAGAGGGCGTGCGCTGGGTGAGCGCGGGCGCTGGCGACTTCGAAGTTGACAGCATCAACCGCCCGCAGCGCGGCACCAGCGTGACGCTGCACCTGCGCGACGACGCGGACGAATACCTCAACGCCTGGAAGCTCAAGTCGGTGATCGGCAAGTATTCCGATCACATCTCGCTCCCCATCCTCATGGAAAAGGAGGAATGGAAAGAGGGCGAGGACAACAAGGGCGGCTCGATGGTCAAGACCGGCGAGTGGGAGACCGTCAACCAGGCGAACGCACTCTGGAGCCGCCCGAAGAAGGACATCACCGAAGAGCAGTACGTGGAGTTCTACAAGAACATCAGCCACGACTACGACGCGCCGCTCGCATGGAGCCACAACCGCGTCGAAGGCAACACCGAGTACACACAGCTCCTCTACATCCCGGCCAAGGCGCCGATGGACCTCTGGAACCGCGACAAGCACGCCGGCGTGAAGCTCTATGTCAAGCGCGTCTTCATCATGGATGACGCCGAGTCGCTGCTTCCGAGCTACCTGCGCTTCGTCAAGGGCGTGATCGACTCCGCCGACCTGCCGCTCAACGTGAGCCGCGAACTGCTGCAGGAAAGCCGCGACGTGAAGGCCATCCGCGAAGGCAGCACCAAGCGCGTGCTCGGCATGCTGGAAGACCTCGCGAAGAAGCAGAAGACCGGCAGCGAAAGCGGCGAAGGCAAGATCGACGTGGGGTCGGGCGAATCCGTGCCGTCGCCCGAACCGACCGAGGGCGTGACAGATGTGGTCGACAAGAACGCCCAACCCACGCCGGCCGCCGAAGCCGCCGCGGACTTCGCCGACGAATCGGGCAAGTACGCGAAGTTCTACGCCGAGTTCGGCTCGGTGCTCAAGGAAGGCCTGGGCGAGGACTTCGTCAATCGCGATCGCATCGCCAAGCTGCTGCGCTTTGCATCGACCACGAGCGACACCGCAACCGTGAGCCTGGCCGACTACAAGTCGCGCATGAAGGAAGGCCAGGACGCGATCTACTACATCACCGCCGACACGCTGGCAGCCGCCAAGAACAGCCCGCAGCTCGAGATCTTCAAGAAGAAGGGCATCGAGGTGCTGCTGATGACGGACCGCGTCGACGAATGGGCGCTCAACTACCTCAGCGAGTTCGACGGCACGCAACTCCAGAGCGTGGCGAAGGGCGCGGTCGATCTCGGCAAGCTGCAGGACGAGTCCGAGAAGAAGGCGGCCGAGGAAGCCGCCGAATCGTTCAAGCCCGTGCTTGAGCGCCTCAAGGAAGCGCTCAAGGACAAGGCAGAGGACGTGCGCGTGACCACGCGCCTCGTCGATTCACCCGCCTGCCTCGTCGTGCAGGACGGCGGCATGAGCACGCAGCTCGCGCGCATGCTCAAGCAGGCCGGCCAGGCTGCACCCGAAGTGAAGCCGGTGCTCGAAGTCAACGCCGAGCATCCGCTGGTGAAGAAGCTGGAAAGCTCGACACACTTCGACGATCTGGCGAACATCCTGTTCGATCAGGCGCTGCTCGCCGAAGGGGGCCTGCCGGCCGATCCGGCGGCCTATGTGCGACGCGTGAACGCGCTGCTGGCCTGAGTCAGCGCGTCAAGCCGACCGACGCCGCGAGGCGTTCGGTCGCATCTCCTGAGGAGGCGATATGGATGCCTTGTCAGAAGTCTTGAAGGTCCTGCAATTCAACAGCGCGATCTTCTTCAAAGCCCGGTTCACCGCGCCGTGGTGCCTTGCTTCTCCGGAAGCCGATACGGTGGCAAGGCAGGTCAACGCGGGTTCCGAGCGCCTGCTCTTCTATCACCTGTTCGTCGACGGCACTTGCACCGTGGCACTTGACGGCCTGCCGCCACTTCACCTGCGGGCCGGCGACATCATTCTTTTTCCGCACGGCGATGCACACACGATGGCGTCGTCCGGAACGAACGGGCCGATGCCGATGCTCGACGTGCACGGCCTGTTGCGCCAGAGGCCGGAGGAACTGCAACTCGGCGGCGGTGGCGAGCCCACCCGCATCATCTGCGGCTATCTCTCTTGCGATCCCGTCCTGTGCAAGCCGATCCTGGCGACCCTGCCGCGGGTGCTGACGATCAGTCTCAGGAAAGACGAGAGCACGGACTGGGTCGAGCGATCCTTTGTCTATGCGGTGGCGGAGGCTGCCGCAACCGAGCCCGGCGGCGAAGGCGTGCTGGCCAAGCTGTCCGAGGTGCTGGTGGTCGAGACCTTGCGCCGCTACATCTCGCAGATGTCGGAGGGCCACACCGGCTGGTTTGCCGGCCTGCGTGACCGTGTCGTCAGCCGGTGCCTCGCGCTCATGCACGAGAACCCGGCGCATCAGTGGACGCTCGAGAGCCTGGCCCACGATGTCGGAACCTCGCGCTCGGTACTTGCGGAGAAGTTCACCTACTACGTCGGGCAGCCGCCGATCCAGTATCTCGGCAAGTGGCGCATGGCGCTCGCATCGAACCTGCTGCGGCGCAGCGCCTTGAGCATGATGCACATCGCGCTGGAGGTCGGCTATGAAACCGACGCAGCCTTCAGCCGCGCCTTCAAGCGCGAGTTCGGCATGCCGCCGGCCTCTTGGCGCCGTGAGCACGGACTCAAGGGTTCAGCGGAGCTCACCGAGACAACGCGATCAGGACGATCAGCCCGAAGAAGCACGCGAACTGGACGAAGAACAGCGCAAAGCGCACCGCCACGACACGATCCGTCTGCTCGAAGCAGACATGGACGAGCGACTGGGGGATCCGCGCCGCCAGGATGACGATGCACAGCGCATCCACTGCAGGCTCGGACAGGGAGAAGGCGCGCAACGCATACACCAGCACTGCGAACACCGGCAGGTTCTCGAGGCAGTTGGCATGCGCGCGCATCGCGCGCCGGTACCAGTCCTGCCCTTCGACGTGATCGGCGGGGAATTCACTCATCCCCGCACGTCCCAGGAAGACACGGCTCAGCCTGTAGGCGCCCACGGTGGTGAGCAGGAGAAGCAGGGTCCAGGCTGCGAACCCCAGCAGCATCAGTTCCGGCAGCATGGCGGTCTCCTTTCCCGGACCCTGGCGTTGGGCGGCTAATGGCGGGTCGTTCCGGGCGATGGCGCGGGCATCGCATGGAGCAGCGGCTGCAATGCCTGCGTCACCCTGGCGGTCTGCCGGTCGTCCAGCGCCCCGAACAGGATCTTCTGGAAGCGCGGCGACGTCACGCCCGACACGATGTACTGCCAGCGATACGCCTTGAGGATCCCCTCGGCGACGGCGGCGCGCTGCGCATCGTCGTACTGCCCCTCCGCGATCGAATCGAAATAGCGCGCATCGGCACTGGCCTGCGCGACGAGGATGCCATTCACCGCCACAACCAGATCGATCAGGTCGCCGACAGCGGCATCGCGTTCGGCGGCGCTGAGATGCGAGTCCTCGCGAAGGAACTCCAGCTCGTCCAGCATCGCGTGCTGTGACTCTTCCTTCCAGTGAGCCAGGAAGACGTCTTTCCATAGCGCGCAGATGTCGTCCTCAGGCTCGATGCTTGCGCGATAGTGCGCTTGCGTGAAGAGCTCGATGTCCAGTGTCAGCGCAAGCACCGACCAGGTGCTTTTGCTCAGCACGGCCGCGGCGACTGCGTCGGGATCGGCAGTCGCCATGTAGCCCGCCGGCATGTCGTCGGCCATCATTGCTTCCATGCGCCGGAACAGCTGCTGGTGCTTCAGCTCTTCGTCGGTCATGCGGACCAGCGCTTCAAGGGCCGTCTGATCGCCCAGCGCGTGCTGCCGGCTGACCTCGAGCATCTTGGCGCCGATGAAGCGTTCAACGAGGCCGAAGATGTAGGCGTAGCTTCGCCCCTGCACCTGGCTGAGCAGCCGGCGATCGTCGCCGGTCATGAAATCCAGTTCGTTCACCAGCGACAGGCCGGCCGGCAGGAAGGTCTTCCCGAGGTCGAATCGCCGGCCGCGGATGACGTCGTTGTCGATGTCCCAGCGGACGCGCCTGGAGTTCTCGATGACCTTGGCGTACTGGTTCGCAGAAGGAGCGCTTTGCATGATGGCCTCTTTCAAAGTCGTTGAAGGAGACTCGATGATCAAAGCGCGAAGCGGATCAGGTCGGGCCGCGCGTCTGCAAAACTTGTCCAATCATCCGAACAGGGGCTGGGGCAACTTCAGGCGGGTCGGCCGTTCAACCACACTGTCCCGATGCCGCCCAGCCCGATGAGGCAGATGCCGGCGACCGCCCATGCATCCGGCGCGTGGGAGAAGATCAGCCACCCGATCGCGGTCGCAAAGATGATCTGCGCGTAGGCGAAGGGCATCAGCACCGACAGCGGCGCGAGGCGCACCGCGCCGGCCATGCAGACATGGCCTGCGGTGGCGAACGTGCCCATGAGCAGCAACAGCGCCCATTGCTTGCCGCTCGCAAGGCGAAGCGTCGGCGCGAGATCGAGCGGAAGCGCCCACAGCACGATGCCCAGCACCAACGTCACGAGCAACGCCGAAAGAAAATTGGTGACGACAAGATCGTCAGCGCTGGCGATGCGCCGCGTCACCAACTGGAAGGCCGCATAGCAGAGCGCGCTGGAGATGGGCAGCAGCGCACCCCAGCCCAGTGCGCCCGCGCCGGTCGGCCGCACCACGGCCAGCATGCCGAGGACGCCGAGCGCGACCATGGCCCATCGCGCCGGCGAGACCCGCTCCTTGAGCACGAGCGCGCTCAGCACGGTGGTGGCCACGGGGGCGAGCAGCATGAGCGCGGTGAATTCGGCGAGCGGAAGAAGTTGGACGCCATAGAAGGAAGCCGCCGAGTTGCAGAGCAGCAAGGCGCCGCGCAGACACTGCAACGCGGGGACGCGGCTCCGGATCTTGAGGGCTCCGCCCCGCATCACATGCCATCCAGCCATCGTGGCGGTCTGGAACATGTAGCGGACCCACAGCAGGACCAGCACGGGAATCGATCCGCCGAGGTACTTGATCGTCGAGTCGCTGCCGGCAAACATGCATGTGGTCAGCAGGACGAGCGCGATGCCGGTGCTCAGGTCCGGGGCTTTTGGGGCCTTGTTCGCGGGGGACATTCCAGGAGAGGTGAGGTGGTCGCAGGCAGCGCATCGCGATCACGTCGGCACCTGGCCGCACATTATCTCCGCCCGAAGCCCGGACCTTGGAAAGAAGGCACGACTTGATTGGCGTCAAACCGCAGCGATGCGGACTGACTATGCTGGTCATCGCGCCGAGGGCACGGCGAAGGAGTGCGTGCGATGGAACATCCGCTCGACAGTCAATCCGCTCTGGAGGCACCCGCGGTGCGCCGGGTCGGCGTGCTGCGACCATTCGCATGGCTGTGGATGGGTGCACGGGATCTCGCGTTCCGTCCCGGCGTGAGCTTCGGCATCGGTGCCGTGGTGGCGGTTCTCGGCCTGATCCTGACGGCGGCGACTTGGCAAGCCACCTACCTTGCACCAGCGCTGCTCGGCGGATTCCTGCTGGTGGCTCCCTTCATTGCCATGCCGATGTACGCGCTGTCGCGCCAGCGGGAGCAGTCTGCCGCCCCAGACACGACGCTGGCCTTTCGAGCGTGGCACGGCAACGGTGACTCGATTGCGATGTTCGGTCTGATGCTTGCGCTGGCGTACCTGGCCTGGGAGCGCCTGGCCGCCATCGTGTTCGCAATGTTCTTCACCGAGCAGGTGCAGCAAGTGCCGCATCTGCCCCCGTCCCTGCTCCTGCCGGGCCAGCCGGTCATTCTCGCGCTTGCCTTTCTCGCGGTAGGCGCCGCAGTCGCTGCGCTGGTTTTCGCGCTCGGTGTCGTCAGCGTGCCGTCACTGATGGATCGGCCAGTGGACGTGATCACCGCCGCGCTGACCAGCCTGCGATGCTGCGCCCGCAATCCGTTGGCCATGCTGCTCTGGGCTGCGTTGATCGCAACCCTGACAGTCGCGGGCTTCGCGACGTTCATGCTCGGGCTCATCGTGGCCTTCCCGTGGCTCGCCCATTCGAGCTGGCATGCCTACCGCGAGATGGTCGATAGCTAGAGGTCTTCCGTTCGGGCCGTGCAATGGGCTCAAAAGGTCGGATCGAGAAAGCGCTCGCCCGGCGTGAGCGGCGCATGCCGGTACGTCGCCGGCGTGCGGCTGAGCTTCACCGGCGAGCCGATGCCGCGATAGCCGCCTTCGAGCTCCACCACCATGCCGCGATGCGCGGTGTGGGGGTGCGTGAGCGCGGCGTCCACCGGCAGCACCGGCGCCGCGGGCACGCCGGCCGCCATCAGCGTGTCGACCAGTTCGCGGCCATCGAAGTCGGCCAATGCCGCTTCCAGTTGCTGCTTGAGCCCGTCGCGGTTCACCGACCGCTGGCCGGCAGTGGCGTATCGCGGATCTTCTGACAGCACCTGCTGCCCGATGCATGCGCAGAAACTCGCGAACTGCCGGTCGTTGCCCACCGCCACGAAGATCGGATCGGTGCGCGTCTTGAGCGCGTCGTAGGGGTAGATGTTCGGATGCGCGTTGCCGGTCCGCTTCGGCGCGGTGCCGTCCATGAACCAGTTCGCCGCATGCGGATGCAGCAGCGAGAGGCCGCTGTCGTACAGCGCCGCCTCCACGAACTGGCCGTGGCCGCTGCGCTGGCGTTCGTTCAGCGCGAGCAGCACGCCGATCACCGCGTTCAGGCCGGTCACCATGTCGACCACCGGAAGGCCGACGCGCAGCGGGCCGCCATCCGCTTCGCCGTTGATGCTCATGATCCCGGTCATTGCCTGCACTGCGGCGTCGTAGCCCGGCAGCGCGCCGAGCGGGCCATCCGCGCCGAAGCCCGAGACGCGGCACCAGACGAGGCGCGGGAAGCGCTTCGACAGCGTGTCGTAGCCGATGCCCCAGCGTTCCATCGTGCCGGTCTTGAAGTTCTCGATCAGCACATCGGCATCTGCGACCAGCGCCAGCAGTGCCTCGCGCCCCTCGGGCGAACCGAGATCCAGATGCTGGACGCGCTTGTTGCGGTTGAGCCCGTGGTAGTACGACGCCACGCCGTCGCGGAAGGGCGGTCCCCAGGTGCGCGTGTCGTCGCCTCGCGGCGGTTCGACCTTGAGCACGTCGGCACCGTGATCGCCGAGGATCTGGCCGCAGTAGGGGCCACCGAGGATGCGGGAGATGTCGAGGACGCGGACGCCCGCGAGGGCGCCGGTGGGGCGGGCGTTCGTGGTCATGGCTTTGGCTCCTCGATCCGGCTCAGTCGAGCTGCGCGCCCGATTGCTTGACCACGGACGCCCACATGTTCATCTGCTCGGGAATGAACTTTCCGAGTGCTTCGGGCGAAGTCGACGGTGCGGGCTCCAGGCCCTGGCTTGCGAACTGCTGCTTCACCTTCGGCGATGCGAGCACCTTCGCGAAGGCCTCGTTGAGCTTCTTCACGCGGTCCGGTGGCGTCCCGGCAGGCGCGACGATGCCGAAGAACACGCTCACGTCATAGCCCTTCAGGCCCTGCTCGGCGAGGGTTGGAACATCAGGCAGCGCCTGCGAGCGCTGGGCCGTGGTCACGCCCAGTGCGCGCAGCTTGCCGGTCTTGAGGTAGGGCATGGCGGTCAGCACGTCGGTGAAGCTCATGCTCACCTGTCCGCCCAGCAGATCGGTCAGCGCCGGACCGGTGCCCTTGTACGGAATGTGCTGCAGGTCCACGCCGGCCATCGAGTTGAACAGCACGCCTGCGAGGTGCGACGACGCGCCGTTGCCCGACGAGGCATAGCTCAGCTTGCCCGGATTGCTCTTGGCGTAGGCGATCAACTCCTTGACGTTCTTGACCGGCACCGAGGGATTCACGACCAGGATGTTCGGCAGGTGGCCGACCTGGATCACCGGCGCGAAGCTCTTCGACGGGTCGTAGTTGATCTTGCGGTAGAGGCTCGAATTGATCGCGAGCGGTCCGGAGGTGCCGAACAGCAGCACATAGCCGTCCGCCGGCGCGCGCGCGACCAGCTCGGCACCGATGTTGCCGCCCGCGCCGCCTCGGTTGTCCACGATCATCGTCTGGCCGATGACGTCCTTGATCTCGGCGGCGAGCGTGCGCGCCATCGCATCGGTGGGCCCGCCCGGCGGGAAGGGCACGACCAGCGTCAGGGGCTTGTCGGGAAAGCTGTCGGCGTGGGCCGAGGGCACCATGGGCAGCACCGCGGCGCAGGCAACGAGAAGGGGCGCGAGGAATCGTTTCATGAATGTCTCCTGTAGTCGTCATCGTGGAATGCGCAAATTCAGGCGGTGGCGAGCGCGGGCGCCGCCGCCTTGGTGGACCAATCGGCCGGCACCGCGTCGGGCGTGAGCGGATCGCGCGGCAGCACGCGGTGCAGCAATACCAGTTGCGCCCACTCGACGCGTTGGGCCGAGCCAGTGCGGGAGCCTTCCCAAGCCATCGCGATGGCGCTGCAGGTGTGATAGAGCGCGGATGCGGCCTGGCGCGCGATGACATCGCCGCCTTCCTGCGTGGCGGTTGCGGCCAGTGCGGCGGCGCGAGTCAGCGCATCGCGCAGCGCGTTCGCAAAGGCCGGTGCGATCGTCGCTTCGTCGAGCAGCTTGCCGAAGTGCGCCTGCAGTGCCGTCAGCGAATCCTCGCGCTTGATGGCGCGCAGCACATCCAGCGCGACGATGTTGCTCGTGCCTTCCCAGATGGAGCCCAGGTGCGCGTCGCGCACGAGTCGCGGATCGGACCATTCCTCGATGTAGCCGCAGCCGCCGCGCACTTCCATCGCGTCACCGGTCACCTTGCGCGCATCGCGGCAGGCGCGGAACTTGATGAGCGGCGTGAGGATGCGCAGCAGTGGATAGGCAGACGTGTCGCCGCCGTCCGAACGCGCGAGCGCCAATGCAGTCTGGAACACCATCGTGCGCGCCTGTTCGGCGGGCAGCCGCAGCTTGGTCAATTGGCGCTGCATCAGCGGCATGTCGGCGAGGCGCTTGCCGAAGGCGCGGCGTTCGCTCGCGATGTATTCGGCTTCGGCGACCGCGCGGCGCATCAGCCCTGCGGCGCGCACGCCGTTCGACAGGCGCGAGTTGTTGACCATGTCGGCCATCTGAACGAAGCCGCGGCCCTGTTCGCCGACGAGGTATGCGACGGCGCCTTCGAGCCGGATCTCGCCGCTGGCCATCGAGCGCGTGCCGAGCTTGTCCTTGAGCCGGATGATGCGGTAGTGGTTGGCGCTGCCGTCGTCGAGCTGGCGCGGCAGCAGGAACAGCGACACGCCCTTCATGCCCGCGGGCGCGCCTTCGACGTGCGCGAGCACCATCGCGAAATCCGCATCGGGGTTGGAGCAGAACCACTTGTCGCCGGTCAGGCGCCACTGGCCCGATGCATCTTGTGCGGCGCTGGTCGCCGTGGCCGCGATGTCGGAGCCGGCGGCCTGCTCGGTCATGAACATCGCGCCCTGCGCGAGCGTGTCGAAGTCGACCGACTGGAAGCGCGGCAGGAAGCGTTCGACCAGTTCGGGGCTGCCGAACTTCTTGAGCGTGCGCGCCAGCGAATCGGTCATCGAGACCGGGCAGCACAGGCCAAACTCGGCCTGCACGAAGAGATAGGTCAGGATGTACTTGACCAGCGGCGGCATCTTGCCCTTCCAGCCCAGCGTCTCTTCGCGGTGCGAGATCGCAGCGAGGCCGAATTCGCTCAGCGCGAGGCGTTCCATCTCGACATAGGCCGGATGCTTGATCACCTTCTGGTCGTCGATGCCGGTGCGAGTGCGCAGCTTGAGCGTCGGCGGATTGCGATCGGCGGTCTGGGCCAGCTCGTCGAGCGGGCCGCCGGCGAGTGCGCCGAGGCGCTCGAAATGCGGCTGCATGTGCCGCGCCAGATCGGGCGGAAGGTACAGCGCGATGAGCTTGTGCAGCTCGGTGTCGGTGGTGAAGAGGTTCTGCCCGTGGCGGTCGGGCACGGGGTGGGCGGCGGTGCTGGACATGGCTCGTCTCCTTTGTGGCCGGATGTTCGAGCGCGCGACGATTCTTGTCCAATATCGAATTGGTCTTGATTGATCCGATTTGCCTATCGTGGGAGACTGCGCCGCATGGAACTGCGACATCTGCGCTATTTCGTTGTCCTCGCCGAAGAGTTGCACTTCGGACGCGCCGCGCGTCGGCTGTCGATTTCGCAGCCGCCGCTGAGCGTCGCGATCAGGCAGCTGGAGGATTCCGTCGGCGCGCGGCTGTTCGACCGCAACAGCAAGGAAGTGCGCCTGACCCCGGCCGGCGATGCATTGCTGGCTTCGGCGCGCGCGCTGCTGCGGCAGGCCGAAGAGGCGGCGCTCGAGGCACGCGACGTCTCGCAGGGCTCGGCCGGGCGGCTACGCATCGGTTTCGTCGGCGCGATGCTCTACCGGGGGTTGCCGCAGGCGCTGCGCAAGTTCCAGGCAAAGCACCCGGCGGTGCGCGTCACGTTGTCGGAACTCAACTCGGGAGAGCAGATTTCAGAGCTGCTGCACGACCGGCTGGACTTCGGCTTCGTGCACACGAGTCGCATGCCGGCGGAGCTTCGGCATGTGCTGTTGATGTCCGAGCCCTTTGTCGCGTGTCTGCCTGTCGGTCATCGCCTTGCGCGGCGGCGCACAGTGCCCACGGCAAGCCTGCGCGATGAACCGTTCGTGCTCTTCGCGCGCAATGTGTCGCCGGACTATCACGAGCGCATCCTTGCGATCTGCGCTGATGCGGGCTTCCGGCCTGAGGTGCGGCATGAAGTGCGCCACTGGCTTTCGGTGGTGTCGCTGGTGTCCCAGGGCATGGGTGTGGCGCTGGTTCCGAATGCGCTGCACCACTCGGCGCTGCGCGGCGCAGTCTTCCGGCCGCTGGAAGAGCAGGGCGCGCACTCCGAGTCCTACTGCGTGTGGCGCGACGGGCCGGAGAACGCGGTGGTGCAAGCCTTTTTGCGCACCGTGCAGGCCGGGCGATCGGGTTGAATCCCGTCAGGCGTCGAGGCGGAGGCAGAATTCGCCCCTCAACACGCTGAACAGAAGCTGGAAACTCTAGCCTCCCATGCCAGATCCCCGAGCGGCCTCTCCCGCCCAGGCAACATCGACGCTCATGTCGCAGGACATTGGAGCCCATCTCGATGACCTGCTCCTCTTCATTCACGTCGTCGATGCCGGCGGATTCAGCGCCGCCGAACGACGGACCGGCATCGCAAAATCGCGGCTGTCGCGTCGGGTGGCGACACTCGAGCGGGCGCTCGGCGTGCGGCTGCTGCACCGGTCGGCGCAAGTCTTTGGCCTCACGCCAATCGGCGAAGCGGTGCTCGCGCATGCGCGCGAGGCGGCCGCGCACGTGGACAAGATCGGGGCGCTCACGCGCAATGCCGTGTCCGAGCCATCGGGCGTGATCCACCTGCACACCTCCGTGCTGATCGCCGAGACCACGCTCCCATCGATACTGGCCGAGTTCGCGCGCGCACATCCGGGCGTGCAAGTGCAACTGACGCTCTCGAACCGTTTTGTCGACCTGGCCGAGGAGCGCGTTGATCTGGTCATCCGCGCAGCCGTCGTGCCGCTCGCCTCGGAGGACGTGATTGCCGTGCCGGTGGCCACGTCCGCGTCGCTCGTGGTGGCGCATCCATCATTGCTGGAAACTCACGGACCACCGGTGAGCCTCGATGCGCTGGCTGGGTATCCCTGCCTCGCGCAAGGTACGCTGGCGAATCCGCGACCATGGCAGTTCTTCGACGAAGACGACAAGCCGATGGATATCGCTGTCGTGCCCGGCATTGCCGTGGACAACCTGCTGGTCATTCGCGAGCTCGCGATGCGCGGAGCCGGAATGGCACAGTTGCCGGCCTACCTTTGCCAGGACGCATTCGATGACGGCACGCTGGTGCCCGTGATGCCGGCCCTGCGCTCCCGACCGGCCACGCTTTACGCGATGTACCCGAGCCGGCGCGGCATGACGTCCGCCGCGCGGGTATTCCTGGAACTGTTGCGCGCAAGGTGGCCGTCAGGTCCACCCACCGTTACCTGATCGAGCGCGTTCCAGTTCAGGAACGCCGCGTTTCAGGCCGAAGGCTTCCAGCCAATGGACCGGGCCGATAACGTTCTCGCCGTGCATGGGCACCTTGGCGCATGCACCCTATCGGAGAACAGTTTTCATGTCCCTGCAAGACAAAGTTGCGGTCGTGTCCGGTGCCTCCCGTGGCATAGGCCGAGCCACCGCGCTCGCGCTCGCTTCTCGCGGCGCCAGCGTGGCGGTGGTCTACCGCCATCAGCGCGACACGGCGCGGGCCGTGGTGGACGAAATCCGGAGCGCCGGCGGCCGCGCGCATGCGTTTCAGGCGGACGTGGGCCAGGCCGACTCGGTCCGCGCGCTTGCCGACGTCATCGCCGCCCGAGCATGGCCACATTGGATATTGCCAATGCCATCGCAGCGTTGGTGTCGCCGGACATGGCATGGGGGCGCTCGCTTCTGACCGACGGCGGCTTCACCGACTGAGTGCGGACCAGCCCCTGATCTCCATCTGCCGCTGGCATGGCCGCGGACCTTATCGATTTGGCAATCCTGTAACGACTCACATAAAGGTCAAACAATGAGCAAGCAAATCTTCGTCAACCTGCCGGTGACGAATCTCCAGCGATCAAAGGCGTTTTACGAAGCCATTGGCGCGGTCAACAATCCGGCATTCAGTGATGAGACTGCAGCGTGCATGGTGATCTCTGATGGGATTTACGCCATGCTTCTCACGCACGACAAATGGCGCCAGTTCACGAGCAAGCGGATAACCGATGCGCACGCGGAAGCACAGGTATTGCTGTGTCTGTCAGCCGATGGTCGCGAAGAGGTGTCGAGTTTGGTTGGCAGGGCGCGTGACGCGGGCGGCAAGGCGGACCCCACGCCTGTACAGGATTTCGGCTTCATGTACGGGCGCAGCTTCGAGGACCCGGACGGTCATATCTGGGAAGTGATGTGGATGGATCCCAAAGCCGTTCCGCCCCATGCGTGAGCATCCCTTGAGCTGAGGACGCCGCCACCTGTGGGTCGGCTGCGGGAGGAGTTCAGCGTCGAGCCCCGTCCGAGTCAGGCGTATAGCGGTTCTTCCGCCATCGCCTCGCACTGGTCCTGCAGCATCTGGATCTGCCCCTTCCAGTAGTCGCTGGTGCCGAACCACGGGAAGTTGATCGGGAAGATTGGATCTTCCCATCGACGCGCAAGCCACGCGCTGTAGTGGATGAGCCGCAGCGTGCGCAGCGGTTCGATCAGCGCCAGTTCGCGCCGGTCGAAGCTGCGGAATTGCTCGTAGCCGTCGAGCAGGCCGCTGAGTTGGCCGGTGCGCTGCGCGCGGTCGCCGGACAGGAGCATCCAAAGGTCTTGCACCGCGAAGCCGGTGCGCGCGTCGTCGAGGTCGACGAAGTGCGGGCCACCGTCGGGCCGGTCGGTCGGCGTCCAGAGGATGTTGCCGGGGTGCACGTCGCCGTGCAGTCGAAGTTTGGTGAGCGGTGGGTCGGTGTCGCCCGGCCCGTCGCCGAGTGCGGTCGCTGCAATCATGTCGAAGGCTTCGCTGCAGGCCGCTTCCCACTCGCGCTGAACATCGAGCGGCACCATGTGATGCCCGATCAGCCAGTCGCGCGACGCAATGCCGAAGGTCTGCAGATCGAGCGCCGGCCGCGAAACGAAGGGCTTCTGCGCGCCAACTGAATGGATGCGCGCGAGAAAACGGCCGACCCATTCGAGCACCTCGAAATCGTCCAGCTCCGGCGCGCGCCCGCCGCGATAGGGGCTCACGCTGAACGCGAATCCGCCGTGCTGGTGCAGCGTGCGGCCATCGATCGCCATCGGTGGCACGGCCGGCACTTCTGCGGCGGCGAGTTCGGTGGAGAAGCTGTGCTCTTCGAGGATCTCCGCTTCGCTCCAGCGCCCCGGCCGGTAGAACTTGACCACCACCGGCACGCGGTCTTCGAGGTACACCTTATAGACGCGGTTCTCGTAAGAATTGAGCGCGGTGAGCCGGCCGTCGCCGTGCAGGCCGAGCGCGGCCAGTGCGTCGAGCACCACGTCCGGCGTGAGGCTCTCGTAAGGATGGGCGTTGGCGGGTGCCGCAGACTGGGTCATGCGGCGATTGTCGCTAGCTTGAGACCGGATTCCTCGCGAACGAGAGGATGTGCCCGACGCGCGGGTCGCCCTTGCCGGTCAGCACTTCGGCGTAGGCGGCCTGCACCGCGGCGTCGCCGTCGTGATGTTCCACCCGCAGCCACGGCGTCTTCGTGTCCAAGACCCGACCGGTGAAGGTTCGCCAGGCCTCGGCCAGCCGCTGGCCGAAGGTCGATTCGCCCCATTCGCCGACCCGTTTCTTGATCTGCGCTGGGGCGAAGAAGAAGGTCGCGCGTGGACCGGGCAGTTCCTTGGCGGAACCGCCCGGCGCGAGCTGCTCGACATGCGTGCCGCCTATCACGGCGCTGTGCTTGAGCTGGGTGAAGCGCGTGTGGATCGCGCGGCGCAACTCGCCATTGCCCGCGAAGTCGACGTACACGCCAGGCGTATCGGTGGGGATCTGGTCGAGTTCGTCGTAGGCGAGCACGCGGTGGTAGCAGCCCAGGCTCGTACAGAAGTCCTTGTTGGCTGCCGAAGTCAGGCCGACGACCTGGATGCCATCGCGCTGTGCAAGCTGGAAGGCGGTGCCGTAAGCCGTCTTGCTCGAGGCGCTCGACAGCAGCACCGCGCCGGGCCGTGCGCCGAAGAAATCGTTGTCGTGGAGGAAATCGTCGATCAGCCACGACGTGATGTAGAGCGGCCGCAGCAGCGACTGGATGTCCTCGGTGTCGGCGGTGTAGAGCGGGTCGGACTTGCAGCGGAAGTACTGGTTGTAGACCGCCGGCAGCGCGGCGCGGTGCTCCGCGCCCTCGGAAAGCATGCCGGGCGACAAACGCTTCGGCGTCAGCACTGCGCCGGACGCCATCGGGAAGTAGCCGTAGAGCCGCTCGCCGACCGTAACGCCGGGGTGCAGCGAAGCCACCACCGTCGCGAAACCCCACACCGGAATGATTCCCCAGCCTTCCTCGCCGCTTGGGAAGAACTGCCAGTAGCTCATCGAATCGCCGAACGCGGCGTAGGTGATGTTGTTGGAGGTGAGGGCGAAGCTGTCGATGCGTACGCGGACCTGCCCATCCGCCAGCCGTTGATCATCGGCGGTGTGCAGGCGCGTGGAAGAGAGGTTTTCCTTGCGGACCAGGAAGTGGGTCGTGCTCACGAGGTTCTCCTGTTGCCTTGGGCGGGGAGCACCTTAGCGCAGCGCCGCTTCGGTTGCATGAAAAAAGCCCGCCGGGCCGTCGCATAGGCGACGCCGCTGGCGGGCTCTGGTGATGCGCTGCTGCGGATCAGTTGACCGCGAGTTCGACCTCGACGTTGCCGCGGGTCGCGTTGGAGTACGGACACACCTGGTGCGCGGTTTCGACCAGCAGCTTCTTCTGCGCGTCGTCGAGGCCGGGCAGCGTGATCGCCAGCTTGACCGCGATGCCGTAGGCGGCGCCGCCGTCGATCGGGCCGAGCGACACGCTGGCGTCGACCGCCACGTCTTCGGGCACCTTGATGTTGATCTTGGACGACACCGCCTTCATCGCGCCGATGAAGCAGGCCGAGTAGCCGACCGCGAAAAGCTGCTCCGGGTTGGTGCCGGGCTTGCCGGAACCGGGAGGGTTGAGCTTGACGTCGAGCGCACTGTCGCTGCTCTTGCCGGCGCCGCCGTCGCGGCCGCCGGTGGTGTGGGCCTGCGCGGTGTAGAGGACCTTGTCGAGTTTCTTGACCATGATGCTTCCTTCAGGTTGGTGGGTGAAACGGGGAAAACGGTTTGCTACGCCGCCTTGATGCGGTCGCGCAACTGCTGCACCTGCTGCGTGAGTGACGCGATCTCGTCGAGCGAGCACTCCGACGCAGCCAGGAGACAGGCGGGAACCGCGGCGGCTCGCGACTTGAGCTTGCGGCCGGCGGCGGTGAGGTTGACATGCACGCGGCGCTCGTCGGCCACGTCGCGGATGCGGGCCACGAGGCCGTTGGTTTCGAGCCGCTTCAGGAGCGGGGTGAGCGTGCCGGAATCGAGTGAGAGCTTTTCGCCGAGTTCGGACACCATGAGGCCGTCGCGCTCCCACAGCACCAGCATGACGAGGTATTGCGGGTAGGTGAGCTTGAGCTTTTCGAGCAGCGGCTTGTACAGCTTGGTCATTGCCAGCGAGGCGGAATAGACCGCGAAGCACAGCTGGTTGTCCAGGCGCAGCATCTCGTCAGCAGTGGGAGCGGAGGAGGCTGGGGTACGCATGGGGCGAATTGTAGACAGCAATTCAATTGCGTGCAATTTAATTTGTAGCGAGATGTTTGGAGCATCCGCCGGGATGCGACCCGCAAGCCGCTCCAGTTCACCGTCCGGTGAAGCGCGCAGGGCGGCGTTCGACGAACGAGCGTACGCCTTCGGCTGCATCCTCGCTGTTCGCGAGTTGCTGCTGCACCGGAATGAAATCCTCGACCGCGGCAAGCGGCCCCTTCTCGATCGCCTTCATCACGTTGAGCCGCGTCGCGACCACGGCGAGCGGGGCTTGCGCCGCGATGCGTTGCGCGATGCGCAGAGCCTCGTCCAGCTCCTTGCCGGCAGGGACGACCCGCTGCACGAAGTTCAGCCGAAACGCTTCGGCGCTGTCGAACTCATCGGCCGTGAGCAGATGCAGCATTGCATTGCCGAGCCCCGCGCGCTCGGCCATGCGCAGCGTCGCGCCCCCCGTGGCCATGATGCCGCGCTGCACTTCCATCTGCGAGAAGCGGCAGTTGTCCGCCGCGACCACGATGTCCGCGCCGAGCATCAGTTCGATGCCCACGGTGAAGCAGATGCCCTTGACCGCCACCACCATCGGCTTGATGCGCCGGCGATAGCCGGGCAGACCGAAGTCGTGCGGCTCGACCAGCCCTTGCGGCACGGCCTTCTCGCCGCGCTTCATGAATTCGGCAACTGCCGGAAGATCCAGTCCCGCCGTGAAGTGATCGCCGAACGCGTGCAGCACGCCCACGCGCAGCGAAGGATCGTCATCGAGTCGCGTGTACGCTTCGGCCAACTGCCGGAACATCGGCGGCGTCCAGCCGTTTCGCTTGGCGGGGCGGTTGATGCCGATCAGCAGCACATGGTCGAGCGCCTGCGTATCGATGCAGCCCTCGGGCGGCGGCGTGGTGGGCGTGGCGGTCATTCAGCTTGTCTCCTTTTTCGTCGGTCGGCCTCAGTACGTGTACACGCCGCGGCCAGTCTTGCGGCCGAGCTGGCCTGCAGCGACCATTTCCTTGAGGAGCGGGCAAGGGCGATACTTGGAATCACCGAACTGCTCCAGGTACACCTCCATCACCGCCAGGCACACATCGAGGCCGATCATGTCGGCCAATGCCAGCGGGCCGATCGGCTGGTTGCAGCCGAGCTTCATGCCCGCATCGATGTCTTCGGCCGTGGCGAGTCCTTCCGCCAGCACGAAGAAGGCCTCGTTGATCATCGGCACCAGGATGCGGTTGACCACGAAGCCCGGCGCGTTCTTCACCGTGATGGGCGACTTGCCCAGGCGCTCCGACAGCGCTTTCACCGCATCGTGCGTGGCGTCGCTGGT
>JAGIAI010000043.1:0-33208 GCA_017744935.1 Variovorax sp. | reverse complement strand
GCACCGGGTTGAAGAAGTGCATGCCGATGAATCGGTCCGGACGCGAGGTCGCCGCGGCGAGCTGCGTGATCGAGATCGACGAGGTGTTCGACGCGACGATCACCTCGGGCGGCAGCATGGCGTCCACTTGCTTGAGGATCTTGAGCTTGAGCTCGTAGTTCTCGGTGGCGGCCTCGATCACGAGCTGGGCGCTCTTGAGGTCGTCGTAGCTGGTCGAGCCCTTGATGAGCGCCAGCGCCGCGCCCTTTTGGGCGGCGGTGAGCTTGTCCTTCTTGATCAACCGGTCGAGGCTGCCCGCCACGGTGGCGATGCCCTTGTCCACGGCGGCCTGCGCGATGTCGATCATGACGACGTTGACACCGGCAACCGCGCACGCCTGCGCGATGCCGTTGCCCATGGTTCCCGCACCAATGATGCCGACGGTCTGAATGGTCATGGAATAGCTCTCCTGGAGATGAAAAATGAAGGGGCGCCAAGTCGACTGTGCCGGCGCCGCGTGCAGCGATTGTGAAACAGCCTTGGCAAGCGCCCGTTGCCGCGTGTGACAGGCCCGGGTGATTTACAGTGCCGCGTTCACCCTGCAAGCGACGGAACCGCACCATGACCACTCTCGGAACGCCCCTTTCTCCCTCCGCCACCCGCGTGATGCTTCTCGGCTCCGGCGAGCTCGGCAAGGAAGTCCTCATTGCCCTCCAGCGCCTCGGCGTGGAAACCATTGCCGTCGACCGCTACGAAAACGCGCCCGGCCAGCAGGTCGCGCACCATGCCCGCACCATCACCATGAGCGATCCGGAGCAGCTCAAGGCGCTGATCGAGGCCGAGAAACCCCGGCTCGTCGTGCCGGAGATCGAGGCGATCGCCACGCCGATGCTCCAGCAGCTGGAAGAAGCCGGCGTGGTGCGCGTGATCCCCACTGCCCGCGCGGCGCGCCTCACGATGGATCGTGAAGGGATCCGCCGTCTCGCCGCCGAGACACTCGGCGTGCCGACAAGCCCGTACAAGTTCTGCGATTCGCTGGCGGAACTGCAAGCAGCCATCGACGGCGGCATCGGCTACCCGTGCATCGTCAAGCCCGTGATGAGCAGCTCCGGCAAAGGCCAGAGCAAGATCGACGGCCCCGCCGACGTGCAGAAGGCCTGGGACTACGCCATGGCCGGCGGCCGCGTGAGCCACGGCCGGGTGATCGTCGAGGGCTTCATCGATTTCGACTACGAGATCACGCTGCTCACCGTGCGTGCGCTCGATGCCAACGGCGCGGTGCAGACGCACTTCTGCGACCCGATCGGCCATGTGCAGGTCAGCGGCGACTACGTCGAAAGCTGGCAGCCGCATCCGATGTCGCCGGTGGCGCTCCAGAAGGCCCACGACATTGCCCGCGCCGTCACGTCCGACCTCGGCGGGCAGGGCCTCTTCGGCGTCGAACTGTTCGTGAAGGGCGAGCAGGTCTGGTTCAGCGAAGTCAGCCCGCGTCCGCACGACACCGGCATGGTGACCATGGCGACGCAGTGGCAGAACGAGTTCGAGCTGCACGCCCGCGCGATTCTCGGCCTGCCGGTCGACACCAGCCTCAAGAGCCCGGGCGCCAGCGCCGTGGTTTACGGCGGTGTGGATGCCAAGGGCATCGCCTTCGACGGCGTCGCACATGCGCTCGCCGTGCCGGGCGTCGACGTGCGGCTCTTCGGCAAGCCTGAAAGCTTCGTCAAGCGCCGCATGGGCGTGGCGCTTGCGCATGCCGCCGATGTCGACACCGCGCGCCGCAACGCCAAGGAAGCGGCGTCGCGCGTCAAGCCGCGCCAGGCCTGATCTGATTCGATAACAACGGAGATCCGCTCATGCTGCACCCCCAAGCCAAGGCCTTCATCGACCTGCTGATCGAAAAAGGCGTGCCGCCCACGCACACGCTGCCATACACCGACGCGCGCAGGTTCTACCGCGAGCGGCGGGCTCTTGCGCAGCCGGAACCGGGCGACGTGGCATCGGTGCGCGACCTGAGCGCCGAGGGTCCGCATGGACCGATTTCGTTGCGCTACTACCGCCCATTGGGTTCGGATGCTTCGGCGGTGCTGCCGGTGCTCGTCTACTACCACGGCGGCGGCTGGACCATCGGCGACCTCGACACGCACGACACCCTCTGCCGCGAACTTTGCAATCTCTCCGGCTGCGCGGTGGTCGCGGTGGACTACCGGATGGGGCCGGAGCATCGCTTTCCTGCGGCGGTGGACGACGTGCTCGCCGCCACCCGCTGGGTGCGCCAGGAAGCAGCCTCGCTCAAGATCGATGCCAACCGCCTCGCAGTGGGCGGCGACAGCGCCGGCGGCAACCTCGCTGCGGTGGTTTCGATCGCAGCGCGCGAAGCGGGCGACCTGCCGATCGCCTTCCAGTTGCTGATCTACCCCGCCACCGACATGCGCCGCGGCCACCCCTCGCACACCACCAACGGCCAAGGCTACGTGCTGACCAGCGACAGCATCACCTACTTCCACGACCACTACATCGACGACCCGAAGCATGACCTCGACTGGCGCGCTTCCCCGCTGCTGCACGAAAACCTGAAGGGCCTGCCGCCCTCGCTGGTGATCACCGCCGGCTACGACCCGCTGCGCGACGAAGGCCTGGACTACGCCCGCGCGCTCACCGAGGCCGGAAACCGCGCGAGCTACGTCTGCTTCGAGCGCCAGATCCACGGCTTCATCACGATGGGCCGGCTTCTCGACGAAGCCAACACGGCAGTGGCGTTGTGCGCCGCCGAACTGCGCCGTGCGCTGAAGCCCTGACGGCGCCCCGAGTCGCGTCTGCGACAGCAGGGTAAAGCCCGCTATTGCGCGGGATCAAAGCTCGGTATCTTGTTGTATCAATCGACCCCGCGCCCGTGAATCCAACGGGTGCGGCGGGTCGGTGCCGGTTGCAGTCCCACCGTGCAAGGAGTCGATCATCGTCTCGCCTGCCCAACGTGCTGATCTGCTCAACGTCGAAGGCGTCACCGTGCGCTTCGGCGGCATCACGGCGCTCGACAAGGTCTCGTTCGCGGTGGCGCCGGGGCACATCGTCGGACTGATCGGACCCAACGGCGCCGGCAAGACGACCCTCTTCAACTGTCTCTCGCGCCTCTACGCCTTCAGCGAGGGCCACATTCTGTTCGAGGGCCGCTCCCTGCTTGCCACGCCGGCCCACGGCATCGCAGCGCTCGGCATCGGGCGCACCTTCCAGAATCTGGCGCTGTTCCAGACCATGACGGTGCGGCAGAACATTCTGCTCGGCGGCCATTGCCGCACGCGCAGCGGCTTTCTGTCGAATGCGCTGCGCCTGCCGAGGGTGAGGCGCGAGGAGGAAGCGCTCGAAGCCCACGTCGAGGAGCTCGTCGACCTTCTCGATCTGCGCGGCGTCTCCGGAACCCGCGTCATGGACCTTTCTTTCGGCACCCAGAAGCGTGTTGAGCTGGCGCGCGCGCTTGCGAGCCAGCCCAGGCTGCTGTTGCTCGACGAGCCCGCGGGTGGGCTGAACCACGAGGAAGTCGGCGTGCTCATGGAACTGCTGAGGCAGGTGCAAGACCGGCTCGACCTCACGATGCTGCTCGTCGAGCACCACATGAATCTCGTCATGCGTGTGTCCGACCGCGTGGTCGCCCTGGACTTCGGCCGCGTGATCGCCATCGGCTCGCCGGCCGAAGTGCAGGCCGATGCCGAAGTGGTGCGCGCCTACCTGGGAGGGGCCGCCTGATGTCCGCGCTGCTCGAAGTTCGCGGCCTGCATGCCCAGTACGGTCCGAGCAGGGTCTTGCACGGACTCGACTTCGGCGTCGAGGAGGGCGGCATCACCACGATCCTCGGCGCGAACGGCGCGGGCAAGACGACCACGTTGCGCGCTGTCTGCGGCATGGTGAAGACGCAGGGCGAAATCGCCTTCGCCGGCAGCCGCATCGATGGCCGGGCGACGGAAAGCATCGTGCGCCTCGGCGTGGCCCACGTGCCGGACGGTCGCGGTACCTTCGTCGAACTGAGCGTGGAAGAGAACCTCCGCCTCGGCGCCTACACGAGGCGCGACAAGAGCGAGGTCGTGGCGGACTTCGAGCGCGTGTACGACCACTTCCCGCGGCTGAGGGAGCGCCGCCGCCAGCAGGCCGGCACCCTCTCGGGCGGCGAGCAGCAGATGCTCGCCGTCTCGCGAGCACTGATGCTGCGGCCGCGCCTGCTGCTCCTTGACGAGCCCTCGTTCGGCCTCGCGCCGCGCATCGTGCAGGAACTGTTCGAGATCCTCGGCGAGATCAACCGCCGCGACCGCGTGAGCATGCTGCTGGTGGAGCAGAACGCCGCGCTGGCCCTCAGCCTGGCCGACCGCGCCTACCTGCTCGAAACGGGCCGCGTGGTGATCTCCGGAAGCGCCGAAGCGATCCGCAACAACGAAGCGGTGCGGCGTTCGTACCTCGGCTATTGACATGACCAGTTCGGGGCGAGTTGCATGAACGTCCTGCTCCACCAAGTGCTCTCAGGGCTCGCCACCGGAGGCATCTACGCCAGCCTGGCGCTCGCGCTGGTCATGATCTACCAGGCCACGCATCTCGTGAACTTCGCGCAGGGCGAACTGGCGATGTTCTCCACCTATATCGCGTGGAGCCTGATGCAGGCCGGCGTGCCGTACTGGGGGGCGTTCGTCGCCACGGTGGCGCTGGCATTCGTGCTTGGCGTGCTGATCGAGCGGATCATCGTGCAGCCGGTGGAGAACGCGCCGATCCTGTCGATCGTGATCGTCTTCATCGGCCTGCTGGTGATCCTCAACAGCCTGGCCGGCTGGATCTTCACCTACACCATCAAGCCGTTCCCGAGCCCGTTTCCGGAGCAGTCGCTCTTCGGCAATGCCTACGTCGGCCCGCATGAGCTGGGCTCCATCGGCGTGACGCTGGCCGTGCTGGTCGCGGTGTTCATCTTCTTCCGGTTCACGCCGCTGGGGCTGGCGATGCGCGCGGCTGCGCAGAACCCGGTGTCCAGCCGGCTCGTAGGCATCCGCGTCGGCTGGATGCTCGCCCTCGGCTGGGGACTCGCGGCGGCCATCGGCGCCATCGCGGGGATCATGGTCGCGCCGAGCGTGTTCCTGGAGCCCAACATGATGGCCGGCATCCTGCTCTACGCCTTCGCGGCAGCACTGCTGGGCGGCATCGACAGTCCCGGCGGCGCGGTGCTCGGCGGCTTCATCGTGGGCGTGCTCGAAAACCTGGCCGGCGTCGTGCTCGGTACCGAGCTCAAGCTGACGGTCGCGCTGGTGTTGATCGTGGGCGTGCTCGTCATCCGGCCTTCAGGTCTGTTCGGCAAGGTCCATGTGACGCGAGTCTGAGCCATGGCGAAACACGACGAATCCCACGGTGCGCGTCTTGGCAAGGCGCAACTTGTCGGCCTGCTGGCGGTGCTGGCCGTTGCCTGCGTGCTGCCGTTCGTGGTCAGCAACTACCGGGTGTTCCAGTTCACGCTGGCTCTTGTCTACGCGATCGCGCTGCTCGGCCTCAACATGCTCACCGGCTACAACGGGCAGATCTCGCTCGGTCATGGGGCGTTCTATGCCATCGGTGCGTACGTCGCGGCCATCCTCATGGACAAGCTCGGCGTGCCTTACTGGATGACCGTGCCCATCGCCGGCGCGGTGTGCCTGCTGGCGGGCTTTCTGTTCGGCCTTCCGGCACTGAGGCTGGAAGGGCTCTACCTGGCGCTCGCGACCTTCGCGCTCGGCGTGGCGATGCCGCAGATCCTCAAGTACAAGCATCTGGAGCAATGGACAGGCGGCGTGCAGGGCATCGTCATCGTCAAGCCCGACGCGCCCGAGTGGACCGGCCTCACGCAGGACCAGTGGCTCTACTTCGTCGTGCTCGCGATCCTGCTGCTGCTGTTCGCCTGCGGCTGGAATCTGCTGCGCGGCCGCATCGGACGCGCGATGGTCGCGATCCGCGACCAGCCGATCGCGGCGCAAGCGATGGGAATCAACACCGCCATGGTCAAGTCGCTGACCTTCGGCGTCTCCGCGATGTACACCGGCATCGCGGGGGCGTTGGGCGCGATCGTGATCCAGTTCGTCGCGCCCGACTCGTTCACGGTCTTCCTGTCGATTTCGCTGGTGGTGGGCGTGGTGATCGGCGGCCTGGCGTCGATCCAGGGCGCGATCTACGGCGCGCTGTTCATCCAGTTCATCCCCAACGTGGCCGATCAGATTTCCAAGGCGGCGCCTTGGGCGATCTACGGCATCTTTCTCATTGCCTTCATGTACGTGATGCCCACCGGCGTGGCAGGGATGGTGCGGATCGCCATCGGTCGACTCCGGCGGTGGCGCAAGCGTTGACTGTCTTGTAGTCCGGCCCGGTCGTGCCCGGCGGGTCCGTCCGGTTTGTGTTTGTTCGATGACATGGAAGGAGACACAACATGAAGTTCAGTCCAGACCGTCGCGCCACCATGCTCGCCGTCGCGGGTGCAGTGGCCCTGTCCGTTGTCGCGCCAGCCACCGCGCAGAAGAAGTATGGCCCCGGCGCCTCCGACACGGAAATCAAGCTCGGCCAGACGATGCCCTACAGCGGCCCCGCCTCGGCCTACGGAACCATCGGCAAGCTACAGCAGGCCTACTTCAAGATGATCAATGAAAACGGCGGCGTGAACGGCCGCAAGATCAACCTGATCAGTCTTGACGACGGCTACAGCCCGCCCAAGGCGGTGGAGCAGGTGCGCCGGCTCGTCGAGCAGGACGAAGTGCTCGCGCTCTTCCAGACGCTGGGCACGCCGAGCAATACGGCCATCCACAAGTACGTCAATGCGAAGAAGGTGCCGCACCTGCTGCTGGCGACCGGTGCGACAAAATGGAACGACCCCAAGAACTTCCCATGGACCCTCGGCTTCAACCTGAGTTACCAGGCTGAAGGCGTGATCTACGCCAAGTACCTGTTGAAGGAGAAACCCAACGCGAAGATCGCGATCCTCTACCAGAACGACGACTACGGCAAAGACCTGCTCAAGGGCGTGAAGGACGGACTCGGCCCCAAGGGAGCGAAGATGATCGTCGCCGAGGCAACCTACGAGGTCAGCGATCCCACGGTCGATTCGCAGATCGTCACGCTGCAGGGTTCCGGCGCCGACACGTTCATCAACATCACCACGCCCAAGTTCGGCGCGCAAGCCATCCGCAAGGCGTACGACTCGGGATGGAAGCCGCTGCACATCGTCAACAACGTGGCCGCTTCCGTGGGGTCGGTGCTGGTGCCGGCCGGGCTCGACAAGTCGGTCGGCCTGCTGACGGTGCTCTACTACAAGGATCCGAACGATCCGCAGTGGAAGGACGACCCGGCGATGCTCGAATGGCGCGCCTTCATGGGCCGCTACTACCGCGAGGGTGACCCGAAGGATGCCTCCAACGTCTACGCCTACATTGCGGCGCAGACCATGGTGCAGATCCTCAAGCAGTGCGGCAACGACCTCACGCGCGAGAACGTCATGAAGCAGGCTGCGAACATCAAGAACCTCAAGCTTCAGCTGCTGCTGCCGGGCATGGCGCTCAACAGCTCGCCGACGGATTTCGCCCTGGTCAAGCAGGGACAGCTGGCGCGGTTCACGGGGTCCTTGTGGCAGGGCTTCGGTGAAATTCTGAGTACCTCCGATTGAGGCCCTAAGGGAAAGCCCCCGCGTGCCGGCGGAAGCCAGGCGAACTGCCCGCCGCTACGATCGCCCCGTGGCGGGGTCGGCCATGGGGCCGACCGCTGTGGCGCGGAGGACGGGCATTTTGGTCAGCAGGCAGACGAAAGAGGCGCCCCGCGACGGCGGCCGGGGCGAGCGCCTCATGTGGATCACGACCGAGCGGGTGTTCTATGCAGGCCTCCTGGGAGCGGCGGCCGAGCGTGCCCTGGGCGGGCACGGCGTGTACGTCTCGCCCGCCGGGGCGCCGCTCTCCATCCGCATCGGTGGGGGCGCGTGGCAGAGCGGCGAGCTGCTCGTCGTGCCGCCGCAGGTGCCGCACCAGGTCACGACCGAGCACCGG
Source organism: Variovorax sp. (assembly GCA_017744935.1). Lineage (GTDB taxonomy): Bacteria > Pseudomonadota > Gammaproteobacteria > Burkholderiales > Burkholderiaceae_C > Variovorax. Next base: position 25,211 of record JAGIAI010000043.1, on the reverse strand, counting down.
CTGGTTCTCAATCTGCTGATCGAAGCCGAATCGGTGGACGCTTCGCGCCTGCCTCCCTTCATGCAGCATTGCGGGCCGGTCGATGCGCCGGCCTTTGTCCGGCGCGTCCGTGAGGCGCACGGGCGGCTGCTCGAGGCTTCCGGCAGCGGGAGCTTCGAAGGCTTCGAGTTCGACACTCTCTTCTTCGACGAGCCGCTCGCCCCGCGCACTCTTGATGCGCGCATCCGCGCGGTGGTCGACCGCATCAACGCCGATCCTGCGGCGCAGACATCGGCCGAGGAATGCGCCGCCGCGGTCAAGCTCTCGTTCTCGCGATTCCTTCACCTGTTCAAGCAGGAAACCGGCGTGACATTCCGGGCTTTCCGTGCATGGAAGCGCGCTCGCAGCCTTTTGCGCCACGTGCGCCAGAGCGCCTCGTTGACCGACATCGCGCTCGATACCGGCTACCCCGATTCGACCCACTTCAGCCACTCGATCCGGCAGGTCTACGGATTGCGTCCCAGCGACATCCTCGCGGGGTCGCGGCGTCTCGCACTGCATCAGTGACGCACGGCAGCGCCCGCCGTCGAATGCGGGACAACCCTCTGCGCGCCGTGGCGGACCCGCCGCTATAAACCGCGAAACCCGGACGAGACCCTCCTTGCAACTACTCCAGCTTTTGCTTTCAGGCGTCGCTCAAGGCTGCATCTACGGCCTGATCGCTCTGGGCTTCGTGCTGATCTACAAGGCCACCGAGACGGTGAGCTTCGCGCAGGGCGAACTCATGATGCTCGGCGCTTTCGCTGCCTTCGCGGGCATGTCGCTGTTCGGGCTGCCGTTCTGGCTTGCGGCGCTGCTGGCCGTTGGCGCGATGGTGGCTTTCGGCGTGCTGCTGGAACTCGTCGTGATCCGGCCCATCCTCGGCCAGCCGCAGTTCTCGATCGTGATGCTGACCATCGGCATCGGCTATGTGGCGCGCGGGCTCATCACGATGATCCCGGCCATCGGCACCGAGACACACACACTGGCCGTTCCCTACAAGGACGAGATCTGGAAGCTCGGTGAGCTGGTGCTCAACGTCGAGCATATGGTGATCATCTTCGCAACGGCTGTGCTCTGCGCGCTGCTGTTCACGATGTTCCGCTACAGCAAGCTCGGCATCGCGATGCAGGCGTCGTCGCAGAACCAGCTTGCGGCCTACTACATGGGCATTCCGGTGAAGCGGCTCAACGGATTGGTCTGGGGGCTGGCCGCGGCAGTTGCGGCGATCGCCGGCATGCTGCTCGCGCCGATCACCTTCGTGCACGCCAACATGGGATTCATCGGTCTCAAGGCTTTCCCTGCGGCGGTGGTGGGCGGCTTCGGCAGCCTGCCGGGCGCGATCGTCGGCGGGCTGATCATCGGCATCGTCGAATCGCTCGCGGGCTTCTACCTGCCTGACGGCTTCAAGGACACGGCCCCATACATCGTCGTGCTGGTCATGCTGATGGTGAAGCCCAACGGCCTTTTCGGCGAGAAGCTGAGGAAGAAGGTCTAGAGCATGCGTTTCATCTTCAAGACCAGCTACGCGCAGGACATCAATCTCGCCAAGCATGGCGGGCATGTGTTCTGGTACAGCTTGCTCGGTGCTGCGCTGATCGCCGCGCCGTGGGCGCTGCCTGAATACTGGCTCGCGCAACTGACCTTCGTGCTGATCTACGGGATCGTCGGATTGGGGTTGATGCTGCTCGCGGGCTTCACCGGACAGTTCTCGATCGGGCATGCGGCCTTCCTCGGCACGGGGGCTTACACGCAGGCGGTTCTGACGAACATGGGCGTGCCGTTCCCGCTCGCACTGGTCGCGGCGGCGGCGCTGTCTGCGGCAGTCGGCGTGGTGGTGGGTTTGCCGGCGTTGCGCGTGAAGGGCATCTACCTCGGCATTGCCACGCTGGCTTTCGGCTTCATCGTTGAAGAGGTGTTCGCCCGGTGGGAGTCGGTCACCGGCGGCAACTCGGGGCTGCATGTGAAGTCGCCCAGTCTGCTGGGCATCGAACTGGGCTCGAGCGAAAACTTCTACCTCGTGTGCCTGATCGTCGCGGTGCTGTGCACGCTAGCGATCCTGAACCTGCTGCGCTCGCCGACCGGCCGTGCCTTCGTCGCGATCCGCGATTCGGAGATCTCGGCGCAGAGCATGGGCATCCATCTGGCGCGCTACAAGACGCTGTCATTCGCGATTTCTGCGGCGCTCGCAGGCCTGGGTGGCGCTCTGTACGCGCACAAGCTGAGCTTCATCTCGCCGGACCAGTTCAACATCCTGCAATCGATCGATCTGCTGCTCCTGGTGGTGATCGGCGGGCTCGGCTCGGTGCACGGCGCGTTTCTTGGCGCGATCTTCCTGATCGCGATGCCGCAGTTGATCTCGCTGGGCAAGGATTGGCTTCCGCCGGTGATCGGGCAGGCGCCGGGGCTGCAAGGGCTGGTGTATGGCCTCGTTTTGATCGCATTCGTGTTGTTCGAGCCGCTCGGGCTCTATGGTCGGTGGCTCAAGATTCGCACCTGGCTGCAGCTCTTTCCGTTCTACCGCCGAGGGCTGTTCAAGCGGCAGAAGTCCTTCACCAAGTCGGACCGCCTGAGATGAGCGAAGCGGACGTTCTTCTTTCGGCGAAGGACCTGAGCGTGCGCTTCGGCGGCGTGCTTGCGGTGAACAAGGTGAGCTTCGACGTGCGGCGTGGCGAGGTGTTCACGCTGATCGGGCCGAATGGTGCGGGCAAGACGACGGTGTTCAACCTGATCAGCCGCATCTACACGCCGACCACCGGCGAGATCGTGTGGCGCGGCGAGGGCTCACCATTGCCGCTCACGCAGCGCGCGCCGCACGAGATCGCGGCGCTGGGGATTGCGCGCACGTTCCAGAACATCGAACTCTTCGAGCATGCAACGGTGCTGCACAACTTGCTGATTGGTCGGCATACGCATCGCAAGACAGGCTTCTGGAGCGAGGTGTTCTTCACGAAGGCCACCCGGCGTGCGGAGATCGAGGCGCGCGAGGTGGCGGAGCGGGTGATCGATCTTCTGGACCTGCAGCACCATCGCGATTCGATGGTGGCGGGGCTGCCCTATGGCGTCCGCAAGGTGGTGGAGTTGGCGCGTGCTCTTTGCACCGAGCCGAAACTGCTATTGCTTGATGAGCCTTCTTCGGGGCTCAACGTCGAAGAGACGGCGGACATGGCGTTCTGGATTCAGGACATCCAGCATGAACTCGGTATCTCGGTGCTGATGGTGGAGCACGACATGTCGCTCGTGTCCAAGGTGTCGGATCGGGTGCTGGCGATGAACATGGGGGAGGCGCTGTCTACGGGTACGCCTCGTGAGGTTCAGTCGGATCCTCGGGTTGTCGAGGCCTACCTTGGGACCGTCGATGATGTGAGCAACTTGCGGAGGGTGGCTTGATGGGGGGCTTTCTCGTTTCCCATGGAAGCGCGCCCGGCATGCGGTGCCCGCCCGGCGACCCCACCGCGCCGGCCCTTCGGGCTCCCTTCCGGTGCTCAGCGGCACAGAGGGGTCGCCGGGCGGGCACCGCATGCCGGGCTCTTGTGGGGCGTGAAAGGAGGACGACTCAATGACAGATACAGTCCTCCAACTGCTGAACGTAGAAAGCGCCTACGGCCCCATCAAGGCCATCCGAGGTGTGAGTCTGAAAGTGCGCCAAGGAGAGATCGCCACAGTCCTCGGCTCCAACGGCGCAGGCAAGACGACGATCCTCAAGACCATCTCCGGAATCATCGATCCCAGAAAGGGAAGCATCGAATTCCAGGGCCAGAACATCACCGCGAAAGACCCGGCCTTCATCGTCCAGCAGGGCCTGAGCCACGTCCCCGAAGGCCGGGAAGTGTTCCCGCTGCTCTCGGTGCGCGACAACCTCCTGATGGGTGCCTACACGCGCAAGGACAGAGACGGCGTCGCTCGCGACATCGAGACGGTCTACAGCTACTTCCCCATCCTCCGGGAGCGGGCCACGCAGGATGCCGGTCTGCTCTCCGGCGGCCAGCAACAGATGCTCGCCATCTCGCGCGCCATCATGGCCGCGCCGCAACTCATCCTGCTCGACGAGCCCAGCCTGGGGTTGTCTCCGAAGCTCACAAAGGAAATCTTCGAGATCGTCGTTCGCATCAACCGCGAGCGCGGCACCACCATCCTGCTGGTTGAGCAGAACGCCAACATGGCCCTCAACGCCTCTGACTACGGCTACGTTCTCGAGAACGGCCGCATCGTCATGGAGGACACCTGCGAGCGGCTCCGCGAGAAAGAAGACATCAAGGAGTTCTACCTCGGCCTCAAGGACGACGGTGTGCGCGGTGAACGCCGGTGGAAGAAAAAGAAGACCTGGAGATAAGGCATGAGCACACGGGCCGCCACATCACCCGGGCTCTGGGACATGAGCCATATCCAGCCGCGACGGGACATCGTGGTGTCGGGCGAAACCATCCCTGCGATGTTCTGGAACGCCGCCCGCATGCGCGCCGACAAAGTGTGGATGCGCCAGAAGGAACTCGGTATCTGGAAAAGCTGGACCTGGCGCCAGACCGGCGAAGCCGTCGCGGAAGTGGCAGGCGGTCTCATGGCCATCGGCTTCGCGGCCGGCGAGTGTGCTTCGATCCTCTCGAACACCGTCATCGAATGGGTCCTCGCCGATCTTGCGGTGCTCAGTTGCGGGGGCGTCGCCAACGGCATCTATCCGACCGATGCCGCCTCGCAAGTGCACTACCTCTGCGAGGACTCTCGCACCACCGTGCTCTTCGTCGAGGACGATGAGCAACTCGACAAGGCCCTCGAAGTGCGCGCCGGGCTGCCGCGTCTGCGCAAGATCGTGGTCTTCGACATGGAAGGCCTGCGCGAGCTCGACGACCCGGCAGTGATGGGCCTGGACGACCTTCGCGCCCTCGGCCGCGAATACAACAAGGCTCACCCCGACGCCCTGGAGCAGCGCGTCGCCGCCTGCCGGCCCGACGACCTCGCGATCCTCGTCTATACGTCCGGCACTACGGGCAAGCCCAAGGGCGCAATGCACAGCCATCGGGGGCTTGTCTACACCGCCCGTGGCTACAACACCCTCGTCGCGCAGGACGAGCGCGACGAGCGCATGTGCTTCCTGCCGCTGTGTCACATTGCCGAACGCATGGGCGGCGAGTACTTCGCGCTCTATGCGGGCTCGATCCTCAACTTCGTCGAGAACCCCGAGACCGTGCCCGAGAACGTGCGCGAGATTGCACCCACGGTATTCACCGCGGTGCCGCGCGTGTGGGAGAAGTTCTATTCAGGCGTGATGATCGCGCTGAAGGAAGCCAGCGCGTTGCAGCAGGCGGCGTATCGCTGGAGCATCGGCGTCGGCACCACCATCGCCGACCGCGTGCTCGCTGGCGAGCCGGTAGGCGGCATGCTGCGCTTCAAGTTCCGCATCGCGCGCTGGCTCGCGCTCGACAACGTGCGCAAGATGATCGGCATCCATCGGTCGCGCTTTCTCGTCACCGGCGCGGCACCCATCTCGCCCGACCTCGTGCGCTGGTATCTCGCGCTCGGCGTGCCGATGCTGGAGGTGTGGGGCATGACCGAATCCTGCGGCGCCGCCACAGGAGTGCCTGCGACGCGAATCAAGCCCGGCGCGATCGGTCCGGCCGCCGAATACAACGAGGTCTGCATCGACCCCGCGACCAGCGAAATCCTCGTACGCGGGCCGAACGTCTTCATGGGCTACCTCAACCTGCCCGAGAAGACTGCCGAGACCATCGATGCCCACGGCTGGCTTCATACGGGCGATGTCGGCAGCGTTGACCAGGACGGGTATTTCCGCATTACCGACCGCATGAAGGACATCATCATCACGGCAGGCGGCAAGAACATCACACCCAGCGAGCTGGAAAACGAACTCAAGTTCAGCCCCTACATCACCGATGCGGTCGTCATCGGCGATGCCAAGCCCTACCTCACGGTGATCGTCATGATCGACCAGGAGAACGTCGAGAAATTCGCGCAGGACAACGACGTGCCGTTCAGCAACTACCAGAGCCTCACGCGTTCGCGCGAAGTGCAGGACTTGATCCAGTCCGAGATCGATCGCGTCAACGCCAAGTTCGCGCGTGTCGAGCAGATCAAGAAGTTCTTCCTGCTCGAAACCCAGCTCAGCGCCGAGGACGAAGAACTCACGCCCACGATGAAGCTCAAGCGCAAGCTGGTGCAGGCCAAGTACGCCGATCGCATCGAGGCGATGTACGCATAGCCCTTGTTTTTTAGCCAACCCAGGAGACAGCGGAATGAAGATCAAGACCCTCATCCCCATCGCCGCGGCCACCGGCCTTGCGATGGTTTCCGGCGCAGCCTTCGCGCAGCAGCAGGGCGTGAGCAAGGATGAGATCCGGATCGGCACGATCCAGGATCTCTCGGGCCCGCTCGCGGGCTTCGGCAAGCAGGCGCGCAACGGCATGCAGCTCGCGGTGGACGAGCTCAATGAACAGGGCAGCGTGCAGGGCCGCAAGCTCAAGCTTTACGTCGAGGATTCCGGCTACGACCCCAAGAAGGCGGTGCTCGCCGCGCAGAAGCTGGTCAACCAGGACAAGATCTTCATCATGGCCGGCCACATCGGCACCGCGCAGAACATGGCGGCGATGCCGGTGCAGTTCGAGAAGAACATCGTCAACTTCTTCCCGATCACCGCTGCGCGCGAGATGTATGAGCCGCTCAACCGCCTGAAGTACTCCTTCGCGGCCACCTACTACGACCAGATCCGGCTCGCGCTGCCGAAGATGATCAAGGACAAGGGCGTCAAGAAGGTCTGCACCATCTACCAGGACGACGAGTTCGGGCTCGAAGTGCAGCGCGGCGCCGAGGCCGGCCTCAAGACCGTCGGCATGGAGCTGACCGAGAAGACGTCGTACAAGCGCGGCGCCACCGATTTCTCGTCGCAGGTCGCGAAGATGAAGGCCGCCGGCTGCGAGCTGGTGGTGCTCGGCACCATCATCCGCGAGACCATCGGCACGGTGGGCGAGGCGCGCAAGACCGGCTTCAATCCGATCTTCCTCGGATCGAGCGCGGCCTATACCGACCTCATCCACAAACTCGGGGGCAAGCCCATGGACGGCATCTACGCCACCATGACCGTGCAGAACCCCTACACCGACGAGCAGTCGCAGCCGCTGCGCTTCTGGGCCAACAAGTACAAGACCAAGTTCAACGAAGACCCGACGGTGTTCTCGGTCTACGGGTACATCATCGTGCAGGCCTTCATCCAGGCCGCGAACAAGGCAGGCCCCAACCTGACTACCGACAGTTTCATCAAGGCCATGGACAGCAGCACCTTCGAGCCCGACATGTTCGGCAGCCCGAAGATGACCTTCAGTGCCACCAAGCGCCTGGGCAACGACCAGTCGCGCCTGTCGCAGATCGTGGACGGCAAATGGAAGGTGGTGTCGGACTACGTGGCGCCGTGATGCGCCCCGGTGTGCGGCTGTCACGGCCGCACACCTGAATCCCGCGCGCCGGCCCGCGGTCGTCGCGCGGCTTCTCTTCGGCCACTTCGATTCGCACCTCGATCGGACCTGGCTCCTGGAAGGCTTCGATGCCGGCATCGATCCGGCCCAGCACCTGGATCGCGCCGCTGATCGTCTGCCCGTCGTGGCCGTGGAAGATCGTGAGATCGGGCCCCGGCGACCAGCAGATCATGTCGCCGACCTCGTAGCTTTGCGTGCTCGTTCCGTTGCCCGAGATCGGCCTGGGCAGCGCGCCGAATTTCTCGCGCCGGAACATGTCGTGCATCGTGATCGTCATCGGCAGCATCGCCACGAACTCGCGCGCCGTGTCGTTGTCGGCCAGCGTGGCCGCGATCACCTTGCCATTCAATACCAGATGAACCTTCATGGTGAACCTCGTCAGAAATCGGAAATGCGCAGCCGGCCGTCGCCTGCGCGGCGACGGCCGGCTTGCGGGATGTTTCAGTTGTTGGGGCGGGCGCCGAGTTGAAGCTCGCGCAGGCGCTTCACGTCGCGCGCCGGCGGCAGACCGAAGAAGCGGCTGTATTCGCGGTTGAACTGCGACTGGCTTTCGTAGCCCACGCGATGTCCCGCGGTCGCGGCATCGACGTGCTCGCTGATCATGATCCGCCGCGACTCCTGCAGCCGGAGCTGCTTCTGGAACTGCAGCGGGCTCATCGCGGTCACCGCCTTGAAATGCTGGTGCAGCGACGACACGCTCATGTGTACTGCATCCGCGATGTCCTCGACGCGCAGGGGCTCCTGGTAGCGCTGCGACAGCAGGCTGATCGCCTGCGCGATGCGCTGCGAGTGGCTGTCCACCAGTGCCATCTGCGCCAGCCGCCAGCCGTCGGGCGACCTGAGCAGGCGATAGAGGATCTCGCGCGTGATCAGCGGTGCGAGCGCAGATACGTCCTCGGGCGTGTCGAGCAGCTTGACTAGCCGCAGGAGCGGATCGAGCAAGGTCGTCGAGAGCTCGCCGGTGAAGATGCCGCGCTCCGACGCGCGCCGCTGCACCTGCTCGCCGAGCTTGAGTTCCAGCCCGAGCGCCGCGATGTCCTTCGGGTCGAAGCTCAGTCGCAGGCCGAGGTACGGCGCCTCGGGCGATGCATCGATCACCTGGCCCGACACCGGCAGGTTCTGCGACACCACGAGGTACTGGCTGCTGTCGTAGACGTAGACCTCGTCGCCCAGCAGCACCCGCTTGCTGCCTTGGGCCAGCACGCAGAAGGCGGGCTCGTGCATCGCGCGCACCGGCTTCTGCATCTGCGTCGCGCGGGCCAGCGCGAGGCGTGGGATCGCCGTGGCGTGCGATCCGTCGGTCGGGGCCTTGCGGTCGATCATGGCGGCGAGCTCGGCCCGCATCACCGTGGCCTGCAAGGGGCCGGAGGGGCGATCGCTGCGCAGTACGTTGGGGGTGGAAGTGAGCATGGGTGGAAGCTTAGGCATCTTGCCGCCGCTTGTCTGCGGCTGCCAGCGATGGCCGGACGATCGTGCAAAGATCTTCAACGATTCTGCAAGCGGCCCGTCCGTGGCAGGATGGGCGCCGGCTTTTCACTCCACGGGAATTTCATGGGTGACCTTCATCGGCGCGTTGCCGCCAGCTTCGCCCGCCTGCTGGCGCCCCTTGCGCTGGTCATCCTGGTCGCCGGGTGCTCGCTGCCGCCGCTGGAGGGCCGCAGCCAGTCGCATGCGCTTCCGGCCGCCGAGGCCCGCGGCACGAGCCTCGGGCAGGCGGTCGACGCCGCGGCGCGATTGCATCCCGGACTGACGGGGGTCCATACGCTGCTGGATGCGCACGAAGCATTCGCCGCCCGGGTGCAACTGGCGCAGCATGCCGAACGCACGCTGGACGTGCAGTACTACATCTGGCGCAACGACACCACCGGCCATCTGCTTCTGGAGGCACTGCGCGCCGCCGCCGATCGCGGCGTGCGAGTGCGCCTGCTGCTGGACGACAACGGCATCGCGGGCCTGGATGACGAACTGGCCGCGCTCGATGCTCATCCCAACATCGAGGTGCGTCTCTTCAACCCGTTCGTGTTCCGGCCCTTCAAACCGTTGGGCTTCGTGACCGATTTCTCCCGCGCCAACCGGCGCATGCACAACAAGAGCTTCACCGCGGACAACGCCATCACGATCCTCGGCGGGCGCAACGTGGGCGACGAATATTTCGGCGCCACCGACGGCGTGCTCTTCGCCGATCTCGACGTGCTGGCGACGGGACCGGTGGTCGACCAGATCTCGAACTCGTTCGATGCCTACTGGGCCAGCGCATCTTCGTATCCGATCGCCTCGATGGTGAAGGCGCCATCCGCGGAGACCGTGGCGGCGATCGCGGCGCGCGAAGCGCTGATCGATCGCTCCGAACAGGCAGCGATCTACAAGAAGGCGGTGCGCGAGCTGCCTTCCTACGGCGCGCTGATCCGGGGCGATCTGCTGCTGGTCTGGGCGCCCGCGCATCTGCTGGTGGACGACCCCTCCAAGGGCCTCGCACTGGCCGAGCCCGAGCAACTGCTGCTGCACCACATGAACGAGGCGGTCGGCATGCCGGCGCGTGCGCTCGACCTCGTCTCCCCGTACTTCGTGCCGACCGACGCCGGCACCGACTATTTCGTCGATCTGGCCCGCCATGGCGTGCGTGTGCGCATCCTCACCAACTCACTGGCGGCCACCGATGTGCTGCCGGTGCATTCGGGTTATGCGCGTCATCGGCAGCGGCTGCTGGATGCAGGCGTCGTCCTGTACGAACTCAAGCCTGATCCTGCGCAGCCCACTGCCAGGAGCGTCCGAAAGGAAGAAGGGGGTTCCTGGATGCCGGGTGGTTCGGGCAGCAGTGGCAGCTCAGGCTCCAGCCTGCATGCCAAGACCTTCGGCGTGGACAAGGAGCGCATCTTCGTCGGCTCCTTCAACTTCGATCCGCGCTCGGCACGACTGAATACCGAGCTGGGGATCATCATCGACAGCCCTCAGCTGGCCGCGGCCATGGCCGACATCTTCGAGAAGCGCGTGCCGTTGAGCAGCTGGGAGGTGCAACTGAATCCGCGCAACGGCGCCCTGCAATGGTTCGACGCAGGGAGCACGCCGAGCCAGACGCTGTCGGTCGAGCCCGGCACGACATGGTGGGAGCGGGCCGCCGTGCGGCTGCTCGACGCCCTGCCGATCGATTGGTTGCTGTAGGCCGGCCGCCCGGTCAGCGCAGGACCAGCACCGGTATGTGCGAGTGCGTGAGGACCTGCAGGGTTTCGCTGCCCATCAGCATCCGCTTGAGGCCCTTGCGACCGTTCGAGGCCATGACGATCACGTCGCACTGCTGGTCGCGCGCGGTTTCGATGATGGCGTCGGAGACGGTCTCCGATTGAACGACGAGGGCCAGCGTCTTCTTCACGCCCTTGGCATCGGCGGCGGCCTTGATCTGGTCGACCGTGCGTTGCGCCTCGGCGTTGATCTGCTCGATCAGCCCGGCGACATCCACCTGCGGGAGGACGACCGAGCCTTCGAAGTAGCTGTTGGGGTCGCGGCGCACGACTCTCACTGCGACCAGCTCCGCCTGCATCGATAGGGCCAGATCGATCGCGCTTTTAACCGCCAGGTCCGAGAGCTCGGAGGCATCGGTGGCAACGAGGATGCGTTTGTACATCGACATATGTGCTGCTCCATAGGCTGGAAAAGTCCAGCCGCGGAGGCAGCCTAGCGCACGTTCGGGCGGCGGGCAAGGCGCGCGAAAAGCGGGCTCAGAGACGCACCGGCATGCGTACTTCGCGCGTTCCGGTGACCCGCGCCCGGAGCTGCCCGCAGCCGCCGTCGACATCCTGCCCCGCCGAGTAGCGCAGCTTCGTCAGGATGCGGCGACCCTGCAGCGTGCGGGCGATCTGCTTGCAGCGCTCGAATGACGGACGGCTGAAGCCCGTGCCATCGACCGTGTTGAAGGGAATCATGTTCAGCACGCAGTACTTGCCGGAAAGCAGCCGCACGATGCCTTCGATCTCGTCCTCGCCGTCATTGATGCCTTCGAGCAGCGTCCACTGGTACTGGATGGGGTAGCCGGTGGCGCGTGCGTAGCGCTCGCATTCGTCCGCCAGTTCCTCGGGCGTCAGGTTGGGTGCGCGCGGCAGGAGCTTCCGGCGCAACTCGGCCTTGGTCGTGTGCAGCGACAGTGCGAGCGCCGGCTTCACCCGGCCCTGCTGGAGCCGCTCGAAGGCACGCGGGTCGCCCACCGTGGAGAACACGAGGTTCTTGTGCCCGATGTCGCCCGCGGTGCCGAGGAGGTCGATCGCCTCGATCACGTTGTCGAGGTTGTGGGCCGGCTCGCCCATGCCCATGAAGACGACCTTGCGCACCGGCCGTCGCTGGCGCGCCAGCGCGACCTGCGCCACGATCTCGGCGCTGCCGAGCTGTCGCAGCAGGCCGCTCTGGCCGGTCATGCAGAACTGGCAGCCGACTGCGCAACCGACTTGCGACGACACGCAGAGGCCGTCGCGCGGCAACAGGACGCTTTCGACCGTCTGGCCGTCAGCCAGTGCGACGAGCAGGCGTTCCGAACCATCGGCACCCGGATGCACGGAGCGGATGTGCGCCAGCGCCGCCAGATCCGCTTCGATGCCGGGCAGCGCCGCGAGCAGCGACGACGGAAAGAAGCTTTCGGGCAGCCGGCGGCCGCTGTTGCGTGGCAGCGCATGGGACCACAGCCGCAGCACCCGGTGCTCGTGGAGTGGGCCTGCGCCGGCTTCGTGGAGCCGGCGCTTGAGTTCGTGGATTCGCATGAGGGCCGATATTGTGCCTAGCCAGCGTTACTGGATCACCCTGTCCGCCCGGCTCAGCACCGACCTGGGAATCGGGTAGTCCAGCCGGTTGGCGGTCTTCAGGTTGATCACCATCTCGAACTTCGTCGGTTGCTCGATCGGCAGGTCGGCCGGTTTCGCGCCATTGAGGATGCGCACCACGTAGCGCGCGCCGTCCTTGCCCTCGTTACCGTAGCCGGGGCCATAGGCCATCATGCAGCCGCTCTCGGCGTAGTCGCCCCGTGCGCAGATCGTCGGCAGCTTGTTCTCGATCGCCAGGTCCGCGATCACCTTCTGGTTGGAATTGGCGACCGGGTTCAGCGTGACCCACACCGCATGGACGCGTGCCTTGACGGCTTCCTTGAAGGCGGCCGCGTAGCTCTCCGCGCTGCTCGCCTCCATCGAATAGAGCTCCAGCCCCAGTTGTCGCGCCGGCTGCTGGCTGGCTTCCCACTGGGGAATGGAGCCCGGCGCCTTCGGATCCCACAGCACGGCGACGCGCACCATCTTCGGATTCGTCTCCTTCAGGATCTCCAGCCGCTTGCCGGTGAGGATCGCCGCCACGTTGGTGACGCCGGTGGCGTTGCCGCCCGGACGCGCGAGACTTTCGGCCAGGCCGGTGGTGATGGGATCGGTCACGCCCATGAACACGATCGGCACGGTGGAGGTGGACTTCTTGGCCGCCAGCGCCGCGTTGGTCGTCACGGCCACGAGCACATCGATGTTCATCGCAACCAGGTCTGCGGCGTGCTTCGGGAGTCGTCCGAGATCCTCGCTTTCGTGGCGATAGTCGATCTGCAGGTTCTGTCCTTCGACATAGCCGAGATCGCGCATGCCCTGCCGGAAGGCCTCCAGCCGCGGCGCATCGGCCCTTGCGGAGACGGCCGCCAGATAGCCGATGTGTACCGCCTTCTTCGGAGGCTGCTGCGCCGGGGCGAGAGACGCGGCCGCCAGCAGCGCGGTGCAGAACAGAAACCGCAGGGACTTGCTGCGCATCGGCATCTCCTGGTTGCCAGCGGGCCTCGGAAGCCGATTTTGCGCCGCTTCGGTCGTTTTGCCTGTGTCACTTCCGCGTTGGCGAATCGGCCATTCCTCGGCCGTCCCTCGGCCGTCCCTCGGCCAATCGGTGTAGCGGTGCATACTTCCCTCGGCGCGGGCGGCGATGTCCAATGGCAGGGCCATGACGATCCCGGACTCGTCTCCCTCCTCGCTTTCGGGCGAGCTTGCGCCGACGGCCAACGGCAACGGCCGCCGCTTCACGGTCTTCTCGCAGACCACGCGGGAGGTGCATCGCGGGCGGCTGTTTCGCAAGTACTTCCTGCTGATCCTCTCGCTGGTCACGATGGTGCTGCTGGCGTCGAGCGCGATCAGCCTCTACTTCTCCTACCAGGAGAACAAGGCGGCGCTCGCCAGCCTGCAGCACGAGAAGGCGCTCGGTGCCGCGTCGCGCATCGAGCAGTACGTGCAGCACATGACGCAGCAGCTCGCCTACGCATCGCTGGCGCAGCTCGACGCCTCGGACCTGGAGTCGCGCCGGACCGAGTTCTGGCGTCTGCTGCGCCAGGCGCCGGAGGTGACCGACGTCGCCCAGATCGGCCGGGACGGCCGCGAGCAGATCGCCGTCTCGCGCCTCGGCATGGACGTCATGGGCTCCGGCAGGGACCGTTCGGGCGAGGCGGCATTCCGCAATGCGGTGCCCGACACGGCATGGTTCGGGCCGGTGTACTTCAACCGCGACACCGAGCCCTACATGACCGTCGCGGTGCGCGCCGGAGGCGCAAAGGGGCCGGTCACGGTGGCTGAGCTCAACCTCAAGTTCATCTGGGACGTCGTCTCGCGCATCCAGATCGGCGAGAAAGGCAAGGCCTACGTGCTCGACAGCAACGGGCTGCTCATTGCTGATCCGGACATCGGCCTCGTGCTGCGCAAGACCAGCTTCGCTGCGCTGCCGCATGTGCAGGCCGCGACCGCCGACGCGGGCGCGCTGGAAGGCGACGCGATGGTCTCGCGCGACCTGCAGGGCGCACGCGTGCTGACGTCGATGGCACCCATCAAGCCGCTGGGCTGGAAGGTGTTCGTCGAGCAGCCGATCGGCGAGGTCTACGCCAAGCTCAATGCCTCCTTCCTGCGCGCCGCGGTGCTGCTGCTGGCGGGCCTGCTGATCTCGGCGGTGGCGGCTTCGGTGCTGGCACGCAGCATGGTGCGGCCGATCCGCACGCTGGCGCGCGGTGCGCGGCACATCGGGCAGGGGGACCTCAACCAGCAGATCGTGGTCAATACCGGCGACGAACTCGAAGGGCTGGCGGAGCAGTTCAATCGCATGTCGGCCAAGCTGCGCGAGTACTACGGCGGGCTCGAACGCAAGGTCGAGCGCCGCACGGCGGAGCTGAGCGCCGCGCTCGAACACCAGACCGCGACGGCCGAGATCCTCCGCGTCATCAGCCGGTCGCCGACCGACCTGCGGCCGGTGCTGTCGGCGGTGGCCGAACGCTCGGCCACGCTCTGCAAGGCCTACGGATGCCGGATCTGGCTGCCCGAGGACGACCACCTGCGATCGATGACGGGCTACCTCGGCGCGAGTGGCGACGTGGTCGCGGGCCGGGACGAGGTGCTGCCGCTCACGCGCGGATCGGTGGTCGGCCGCGCCTTCGTCGATCGCCACACGGTGCACGCCGAAGACGTGGTGAGTGAGCTCGACGCCCAATTTCCCGATTCGCGCGAGCCGCAATCGCGCCACGGCTTCCGCACCGTGCTGGGCGTGCCGATGATCCGCGAAGGCGCATCGGTCGGCGTCATCGCGGTCATCCGCAAGGAAGTGCAGCCGTTCTCGCGCGTCGAGATCCGGCTGGTCGAGACCTTCGCGGACCAGGCCGTGATCGCGCTTCAGAACGCGCGGCTCTTCCAGGAGATCGAGGACAAGAGCCACCAGCTCGAAGTCGCCAACCAGCACAAGTCGGAGTTTCTTGCGAACATGTCGCACGAACTGCGCACGCCGCTGAACGCGATCATCGGTTTCTCGGAAGTGCTGGTGGAGCGCATGTTCGGCGAGGTCAACGACAAGCAGATGGAATACCTGCGCGACATCCACTCGTCGGGCCAGCACCTGCTGACGCTCATCAACGACGTGCTCGACCTGTCAAAGATCGAGGCCGGCCGCATGGAGCTCGACCTCAGCAGCTTCGACCTCGGCCTCCTGCTCGAGAACGCACTGACGCTGGTGCGCGAACGCGCGCAGCGCAACGGGATCGGACTCACGCTGGAGGTCGGCGAAGGGCTCCAGGAGTGGGTCGCCGATGCGCGCAAGGTCAAGCAGATCATGGTGAACCTGCTTTCCAACGCGGTGAAGTTCACGCCGTCCGGCGGACAGGTGCGCGTGACCGCGCGTCGGATCGAGTCCGCCGGCCAGCCGGCAGCCGAGGTCTGCGTGACGGACACCGGCCTGGGCATCGCGCCGAAGGACCACGCGCTGATCTTCGACGAATTCAAGCAGGTTGGCGGCGACTACCTGCGCAAGGCCGAAGGCACGGGGCTGGGCTTGTCGCTCGCGCGGCGATTCGCGGTGCTGCACGGCGGCACGCTGACGGTCGCGAGCCGGCTGGGCGAGGGCGCCACGTTCACGCTGTTGCTGCCCCTGAAGCATGCGGAGGCCGTCGAATGAGCACCATCCTGATCATCGAGGACAACGAGAAGAACATGAAGCTGGTGCGCGACATCCTCCAGCACTACGGCTACGCCACGCGCGAGGCTTTCAATGGCATGGATGGCGCACGCCTCGCCATCGAGAGCCCGCCCGACCTCGTCATCATGGACATCCAGCTCACCGGCATGGACGGCATCGAGGTGCTGCAGCGGCTGCGAGAGGAGCGCACGCTCGATGCGGTGCCCGTCATCGCGGTGTCGGCGTCGGTGATGCCGGACGACCAGCGCGTGATCGCCAGTTCCGGCTTCGATGCCTACCTCACCAAGCCGATCTCGCTCAAGCCGTTCCTGGCGGTGGTGGAGCGACTGCTCAACGAAGGGCGACAGACATGAATGCGCACATCCTCGTGGTGGACGACGTGCCCAGCAACGTCAAGTTGCTGACCGACATCCTCACTGCGCGCGGCTACCGGACGACCACCGCGACATCCGGCGAGCAGGCCATGGCGAGCATCGCGGCCGATCCGCCGGACCTCGTGCTGCTCGACGTGATGATGCCGGGCATGAACGGCTACGACGTGTGCCGCGCGATCCGGGCCGATCCGCACTTCGCGGTGCTGCCGGTGGTGCTGGTCACCGCGCTCGACCCCGAGCGGGAACGCGTCAACGGGCTGAATGCAGGCGCCGACGATTTCCTGAGCAAGCCGATCCATCAGGCGGAACTGATGGCGCGGGTGCGATCGCTCCTGCGGGTGAAGACCCTCTACGACGAGGTACAACGCCAGCGGACCGAACTGCAGGCGTGGAACAACACGCTGGAGCAGCGCGTGGCCGAGAGCGTGCAGCAGCTCGAACGGGTGGGCCAGCTCAAGCGCTTCTTCTCGCCGCAGCTTGCGGAGGCGATCCTCGCGGGCGGCACGGACGATCCGCTCAAGAGCCACCGGCGCGAGATCACGGTGGTGTTTCTCGACCTGCGTGGCTTCACCGCTTTCACCGAGACCGCGGACCCCGAGGAAGTGATGGCGGTGCTCGCGCAGTACCACGCGGCGATGGGCCGGCTCGTGATCGAGCACCAGGGCACGCTGGAGCGCTTTTCCGGCGACGGGATGATGATCTTCTTCAACGACCCGCAGCCGGTGCCCGATGCGCCTGCGCGCGCCTTGCGCATGGCGGTGCGGATGCAGCGCGAGATGGTGGCGCTGTGCAACCAGTGGAGTCGCCGCGGCTACGACCTGCACATGGGCGTCGGCATCGCGCAGGGGTTCGCGACGCTCGGTGGCATCGGCTTCGACGGGCGCATCGACTACGGGGCGATCGGCACCGTCACCAATCTCGCGGCGCGGCTGTGCGGGGAAGCGGCGGGGGGCGAGATCCTGGTCTCGCAACGTGTACACGGCGCGTTGCAGGATCCCGCGTTCGACGGCGAATGGCGCTTCGGGGAAGCCGGCGAACTGGAACTCAAAGGCTTCCAGCGCAAGGTGCCGGCCTGGCGGGTGGTGCCGGCGGCTGCTGCCTAGTCGGCGGACGCCGCCGCCATCGCGAGGAGCTCAGGCGAGCGGGCCGTGGCCTGCGCTGCCCGCGCGGCGATGGCCCCGACCTTGTCCTTCACCTCGGGGGTCACCTCGACACCCCTCAGGATCACGGCCTGCGCGTTGAGGCGGCACTTCGACAGCCAGCCCATGAGTTCCGGGTTCTGCCGCCACCGCGCGGCGTTCGCGAGCGTTTCGACCCACATGTAGACGTAGTCGGCAGGCCGCTCGGGGCCGCGCACGGGCCTGCAAAGGGCGTTCTGCCCGGCCGTGTCGGTGACGTGCGCCTCGACCCACGCGATCACGCTCGCGCTCATCAGGGGCTGGCAGAAGCGCACCATCAGCAGGTTGATGGCGGTCGGCTCGAAGATCGGCACGTCCGGCAGCGGCTGGATGGCCGACGCCGAGCAGTCGATGTAGAGCGTGTCGGGGTCCGACGCGCGCTCACCGCGATCGAGCACCATGCGCGAAGGCTCGATGCTGCGCACGCGGCCGAGGCGCACGATGCCTCCCGCCTCGCCGATCCGCCGAAGTTGTGCGAGTTCGCCGCGCGAGACCACGGCACAGCGGTAGGTCGTGGGCTTCACTTCGGGATCGATGCGCATCAGGGCGCCGCTTTCCTCGAGCCGGTGGAACAAGTCCGCCAGATCCGTGGCGTCGCACATCGCGTCGAACTGCGCCAACGAGAACGCGAAGTTGCGGCGCCAGCCGTCGGGGCCGGGCTGCAGGTTGGCGCGGTCCATCATCCACGGGTCGCGCGGCACGACCCAGCGGATGCGTTCGTGCGGCACGCCGTTCTCCACCAGCCAGATGCAGGCATCCATGCCGGTCTTGCCCGCGCCGACGACGGTGTAGTTCGCATAGGCGCGCGTGACGGTGGGCAGCCCGTTGAGCGGAATGCAGGTCACGCCCGGCGTCACCGTGTATTTCGGCGGATGGGTGGAGGGCACTTCGATGCGTGCGTGCGTCGCGTTCACCAGCTTGCGGCGAACCTTCACCGCGTGCGCCTCGCCGGCCATGAGGGAGCGGACGCAATGCACGCCGTCTTCGGCGCCGAGCCATTCGCACTTCGGGAGCCACTGCACGCGGCCGCTGGAGAGAAAGCGGTGCTTCATCACGTGCTCGAAATGCGAGAGCACTTCCGGGCCGGACGCGAGGCTCCACATGCCGGTGTTGAAGCCGGAAGTCTCGCGGTGCCAGTCACTCAACTCGTACGACGCGACGCCGTACCACGCGGCGGGCTGGTGCAGGCGCACGAAGGAATAGGCGTCGTTCCACTGGCCGCCGGGACGGTGGTGGCGATCGACCATCACGATCCGCGCTTCGGGGGCCTCGGTGAGCAGCGTGTCGACGAACGCCATCGCGCTGCCGCCGGTGCCGATCACGAGGTAGTCGGTCTCGATTGCTGCCATGCCGCGCTCCTGTCGAGCAAGGGGAGCAGGGAGTATGGGCAGTACCAAGGCTGGCTCGAGTGCGAGCAAACCAACGGCATTGATTGATACGTCAAATTTACATTCCGAAAACAAGAAAGCCGGATGGGCGCATGGCCCCTCCGGCTTGTTGTTGCTCGCTTGCGGCCGATTACTTGGCGGCGACGGCGGCGTTGTTCAGGCCCGGGTTCTTGAAGGTGGAGATCACCTTGCTGTTCACGCGCGAGCCGGGCACCACGTTCGTGTCCGAAGCGTAGGCGGTGGAGACGGCTTCCGCTCGCACCTTCGCGGTGTCGGCGACCGACTTGAAGGGCAGCGCGCCGCGCGAGCCCGCCACGACGTTCTGGTCGGGTGCGCTGGCCGTTGCAACGGCTTCGGCGCGAGCAGCGTCGGCGCTCTTGGCGGAAACGAACTGGTGCACGCCGTCATAGGTTTCGGCTTGGGCGGCTGCGGCGATCAGGCCGAGGGCTGCGAGGGCGAGGAGGTTCTTCTTCATGATCGAGGTGAAGGTTGAGGTTTATCGGTTGGCGCGTGCGCGCCTGCCGCGAATTCTCGTGGCCTTCACCCTTTGACTTAGGGTAAACCCGCGAACGGATTGTTCGCGTTCTCGAAACAAGCGCGTCCGTCGACGCTTTGGGGACCCGCTATCGACCCATGTACCGGTCGTAGCTGCGGGAGACGCGGTCGATCAGGTTGGGATCGCGCGGCCCGTTGGCATCGAATTGCACGCGTACGCTTCCGTCCGCCTGCTGGCGCACGCTGGCCGTGACGGTCCCGTTGCCCTGGGTGCCGACGATGGTGCCGCTGGCGCGGTCTTCGGAGCGGATCGTGAGGCCCTGTTCGCGCATGGCGTTCGAAGCCGCGCTGAACGAGCGCTCGAAGCTTGCGGGGGTCGACGTGGGGTACGCGACCGGCGGGTAATAGCAACCCGACATCGACATCGAGAAGGCGCAGACCACGGCGCCTTGAATCAACCAGCGTTTCATGCGCAGCCTCCAGTCAGGACAACAAGCGTCACATCGGTTGCGCAGTGTAGGGCCCGCAAGAAAAAAACGGGTCCCTCAGGACCCGTTGAAACTGCGTCGCCATCAGCGACCAGGAGACACTCGCCCTCGAAGGCGAAGCCCGATTGTGGGCGCGGGCTCCTGGGTGCCGAACGAACGGATCCGCATACGCAGATCTGTTTTTGTTCTTTGCGTCAGTCCTCGACGAAGGCTTCTTCGCGCTTCGACTTCACGGCCGGCAGCAGCACGATCCCCAGCAGCAGACATGCGGCCAGAAGCAGCCCCGCCGACAGCGGCCGGGTGACGAACACCGCCCAGCTCCCGCGCGACAGCAGCAGTGCTCTGCGCAGGTTCTCTTCCATCATCGGGCCCAGGATGAAGCCCAGCAGCAGCGGCGCAGGCTCGGCGCGAAGCTTGATGAACAGGTAGCCGATGAAGCCGAAGGCCGCGACCATCCAGATGTCGAAGGTGTTGTTGTTGGTCGAGTACACACCGATCGCGCAGAACAGCACGATGGCCGGGAACAGGAACTTGTAGGGCACCGTCAGCAGCTTGATCCACATGCCGATCAGCGGCAGGTTCAGGATCACGAGCATCGCGTTGCCGATCCACATCGAGGCGATCAGGCCCCAGAAGAGTTCGGGGTTGCTGCTCATCACCTGCGGGCCCGGCTGGATGTTGTGGATGGTCATCGCACCCACCATCAGCGCCATCACCGCGTTGGGCGGAATGCCCAGCGTCAGCAGCGGGATGAACGAGGTCTGCGCACCGGCATTGTTGGCCGACTCGGGCGATGCGACGCCGCGGATGTTGCCCTTGCCGAAGGCGATCTCGCCGGGGCGCATGCGAATCTTCTTCTCGAGCGCATAGGCGGCGAACGAAGCCAGCAGCGCGCCACCGCCGGGCAGGATGCCAAGCGCGGAGCCGAGCGCTGTGCCGCGCAGCACGGCGGGCGTCATGCGCTTGAAGTCATCCCTGGTCGGCCACAGGCCCGACACCCTGGCGGTGAACACTTCGCGCTCCTCGTCCGGCTGCGAGAGATTGCCGATGATTTCGCCGTAGCCGAACACGCCCATGGCGATCACCACGAACCCGATGCCGTCGGTAAGTTCCGGCACATCGAAGCTGAAGCGCGCGACGCCCGAGTTCACGTCGGTGCCGACGATGCCGAGCAGCAGGCCCAGCACGATCATCGCGACCGCCTTGAGCAGCGAACCCGAGGCCAGCACGACGGCGCCGATCAGGCCCAGGACCATCAGCGAGAAGTATTCGGCCGGGCCGAACTTGAAGGCCAGCTCCGTCAGCGGCGGCGCGAACGCGGCCAGGATCAGCGTGCCGACGCAGCCCGCGAAGAACGAGCCGAGACCGGCCGCCGCGAGCGCCGGGCCTGCACGGCCCTTGCGCGCCATCTGGTAGCCGTCGATCACGGTCACCACCGAGGACGACTCGCCCGGCAGGTTGACCAGGATGGCGGTGGTGGAGCCGCCGTACTGCGCGCCGTAGTAGATGCCGGCCAGCATGATCAGCGCCGACACAGGCGGCAGTGCATACGTCGCAGGCAGCAGCATCGCGATGGTCGCGACAGGGCCGATGCCCGGCAGCACGCCGATCAGCGTGCCCAGGATGCAGCCGATCAGGCAGTAGAGGAGGTTGGTCAGCGTGAACGCGACGCCGAAGCCGGTCGCGAGGTTCTGAACGAGTTCCATGGCAGCCTCCTCAACCCGAGACGAAGGTGGGCCACACCTGGATCTGCAGCTTCAGCGCCCAGATGAACGCCACATAGCTGCCTGCCGCGAGGATGGTCGCAAGGATGAGCACGTCCTTCAGGTTGAAGTGCTCCCCTGCGAGACTCGAGATGATCGTCAGTGCGTAGATCGCGATGATCATGCCCATCGCCGGCACGCCGATGCTCGGCAGCCCGCCAAGCAGCACGCCGAATGCGAGGTTGGCCGCGAGCACGAAGAAGAGCGGCTTCCACGCCCACTTGCCGATCGGGTCGCCGTCGACCGTCTCGACCACCAGCGACTGGAACAGCACCGCGGCCCCGAGGATCGCCAGGAGGATGCCCAGCATGAGTGGAAAGTAGCCGGGGCCCATGCGGGCACCGTCGCCGATGGTGTAGGAGGTAGCGCCTATGGCGAAGGCGCCACCTGCGGCCATGAACATGACTCCTGAATAGAAGTCTGCTTGACTCTTTATACGCATGTCTCTTGTCTCTCGACCCTCGTAGTTATGGGTTCGAGAAGAGTCATCCTGCGTACCTGACTTTTGGCTGACTCGCTTCGTACGCACTTACACCTAGCGCCGCGAGCCCTCGGGACTAGCGGTGCAGTGGCGCGAGCAGGCCCTTGAGACCGTTGTGGTCGATCTCCTGCATCAGCGCGAGGAGCCGGCCGATCTCCCCCTTGGGAAAGCCTTCGCGCGCGAACCAGTTGAGATAGTTGCCAGGCAGGTCGGCGATCACGCGGCCCTTGTACTTGCCGAAGGGCATTTCGAGCGTGACGAGCTTTTCGAGGTCTTCGGGCTTCATGGCGCGACCACCGGTTGACGCGCCTTTCGCCTTGCGCGGCTCGTGCGGGTATCGGAAGCGGCGACGCCGATGATGATGACCGAGGTCAGCACATTCATCGTCAGCAGATCGAGCTTCGGCGCGAGCGCAATGAGCGCCACGGCGGCGAGCAGTCCCGCGATGTGCGAGACCGGAAAGTGTCCGTACACGATGCGCTTGTAGAGCCCGTTGCCGAGGAGATAGGCGACCGGCGCGCCGACCATCACGATCAACTCGGCCAGGCCCATGTGTCCATGCGGATGCGCGATGACGAGTTCGTTGCCCACGGCCGTGACGATGATCCCGCCCACCAGCAGCACGTGCACGTAGTGGAAGAGGGCGCCGATGCGGCCCGGGTCCTCCGAATGCTCGATCACGTGGCTGCCATCCGCGCTGCTGGTGTCGAAGTACAGCCACCACATCGCGAGGCTGCCGACGAAGGCACAGAGAAACGCGACGGTCGAGAGCGTGCCCAGCGCCTCCGTCTTCGCGAAGGTGTCGCCGGTGATGAGGATCGACTCGCCCAGCGCGATGATCACGAAGAGCTGGCAGCGCTCGGCCAGATGGCCGCCTTCGATGGTCCAGTCCGACGTCTGCGAGCGCCCCAGCCCCGGCAGGCGAAAGCCGAACATCGGCGAGATGTATTCGCACGCGACCGCCACCGCCCACCAGCCGAGCCGCGCCGGACCGGCCGCGAACGCTCCGGCGATCCAGAACACCGCCGCGATGCAGTTCCAGCCGAGGATGCGCCGGAAGTTGACCGCGAGCACGTGCGGGTCGCGCACCATCAGGCAGACCGCGAGCGATCGCCCGACCTGGATCGTGACGAAGGCCGCCGCGAACGTCGCCCCGCGTTCCGCGAAGGCGCCCGGGATCGCTGCCGACATCACGATGCCCACGAGCATCACCGCGAAAAGCAGCAGTCGCACGGAGGTGGTTCGCGGATCGAACCAGTTGGTCACCCACGCCGTGTACTGCCAGCCGAGCCACACCGCGAACCACAGCAGGAGCGTCTCGAGCGCACCCAGCGGCGTGAGGTGCCCGAGCAGGTAGTGGGAGAGCTGCGTGACCGCGAAGACGTACACCAGGTCGAAGAACAGCTCCTCGTAGGTGACCTTCGCTTCGCCGCCGTCGCGGCGCCGCAGCGCGGGGTGAGTGTCGGGGTTGGCGTGGCCGGGCATGGCCGGATTCTCTACGGGCCCATTCATCTCCGTCCAAGGCTCTGTTCCAATCCACCATGTCTTTCGAAACCCTGGGGCTCGACCCCGCCCTGCTTCGCGCCGCCGCCGACAGGGGCTACGCCACGCCCACCGCCATCCAGCGCGAAGCCATTCCACCAATCCTGCAGGGGCGCGACCTGCTGGGTGCGGCGCGCACCGGCTCAGGCAAGACCGCGGCATTTGCGTTGCCACTGCTCCAGCGACTCGCGCAGCAGGCGCCGCAGGCACCCCGGGTGCTGCGCGCACTGGTCCTGGTGCCCACGCGGGAACTCGCGGCGCAGGTCGGTGAGGCGACGCGCGGCCTCGCCCAGCACCTGCCGGTGCGCCCGAAGATCGCCGTCGCGTTCGGCGGCGTGTCGATCAATCCGCAGATGATGGCCTTGCGCGGCGGTGCCGACGTCATGATCGCCACGCCGGGCCGCTTGCTCGACCTGGTCGATCGTCGGGCGCTACGGCTGTCGGGGGTGTCGATGCTCGTGCTTGACGAGGCAGATCGGCTGTTCGACCTCGGCTTTGCGGATGAACTCGGGCGCATCCTCGCGCTGCTGCCGGCGCGTCGGCAGAACCTGCTGTTTTCGGCCACCTTTCCGCAGACCATCCAATCGCTGGTCGAAGCGCAGCTTCATGACCCGGTGCGCGTGGAGGGTTCGGACGAGAAAGCCGCGGAGCCCACGATCCTGCAGCGTGCGATCGAAGTCGATGCGGCAAGGCGCACACAGCTCCTGCGGGAGCTCATCGAGAAGAGCGGCTGGTCGCGCGTGCTCGTCTTCGTGGCGACGAAGCATGCGGCAGAGATCGTGGCCGGGAAGCTGCGCAAGGCGGGCGTCGAGGCCGAAGCCTTTCACGGCCTGCTGAGTCAGGGCAAACGCACGCAGGTGCTTGCGGATTTCAAGGCGTCCCGCGTCAAGGCGGTGATCGCGACCGATCTGGCGGCGCGGGGGATCGACGTCGTCCAGTTACCGGTGGTCGTCAATTACGACCTTCCGCGTTCGGCGGTCGACTACGTGCACCGCATCGGCCGCACCGGCCGCGCCGGCCAGAGCGGCCTGGCGGTGACCTTCGTCAGCGCCGCCACCGAGGCGCATTTCAGGCTCATCGAGAAGCGACAGGGCCTGACGGTACCGCGTGAACGCGTGGCCGGATTCGAGCCGATGGAAGCCGCGCCGTCTGTCGCCGCAGGCACGGGCGGCATCAAGGGAAAGCGCCCGAGCAAGAAGGACAAGCTGCGCGCCGCTGCTGCAGCGTCCCGCTGAACTTCAATCCCTCTGCGGACGCTTCGCAATCCCCATCGTCTTCGCGAGGATGCCGAGCATCACCTCGTCCGCGCCGCCGCCGATGGAGCCCAGCCGGCCATCGCGATACAGGCGCGAGACGCGGTTCTCCCAGGTGAAGCCCATGCCGCCCCAGAACTGCAGGCAGGTGTCGGCCACTTCGCGCGTGAGGCGGCCGGTCTTGAGCTTGGCCATCGAGGCGAGTTCGGTCACGTCCTGGCCCTCCACATAGAGCTCGCAGGCGCGATAGGTGAGGGCGCGCAGCGCCTCGACCTCGGTCTTGAGCTCGGCGAGCTTGAACTGCACCCACT
>JAGIAI010000042.1 GCA_017744935.1 Variovorax sp. | reverse complement strand
GCGTTCTACATGGTGGGCGGCATCGACGAAGCGTTCGAGAAGGCCAAGAAGGTCGCTTAAGGAATCACCATGGCAGGCACCATTCACGTGGACGTGGTCAGCGCCGAGGAGTCCATCTTCTCGGGCGAGGCCAAGTTCGTCGCGCTCCCCGGCGAAGCCGGTGAGCTCGGCATCTACCCGCGCCACACGCCGCTGATCACGCGCATCCGTCCCGGCGCCGTGCGCATCGAGACGGCTGACGGCGGTGAGGAATTCGTCTTCGTGGCCGGTGGCATCCTGGAAGTGCAGCCGACCACCGTGACCGTGCTGTCCGACACCGCGATCCGCGGCAAGGACCTCGACGACGAGAAGGCCAGCGCCGCCAAGGCCCGTGCTGAAGAGGCACTGAAGAACGCCAAGAGCGACATCGACATCGCCCTGGCTCAGTCCGAACTCACCGTGATGGCTGCTCAGATCGCCGCGCTGCGGAAGTACCGCGATAAGAAGTAGCTCGCCGAGAGGTAGCTCGCCCCCAGCCTCGCCCACTTCGTGTGGCTCGGGCACCCCCTACCGGGGGCAACACCAGCAGCCCGGCTGAGCCGGTTCTGCGGTGTTCCCGGCAAAGAAAAGGCCGCCTTCGGGCGGCTTTTCTATTTCTGGCAGTTAGGCTTACTCTCGTTCGGCCTGAATTTGTCCGAAGTTAAGTCTTGTTCGGCTGAAGACCTCCTCCTAGTATTCGCCTTCGTCCGATTGCCCCTTGGAGCCGGACGCGACGAAGAACAGACGGAGACAACGCGTGAGCCCCTGGAGTCGCCTGACCGCCGACGAGATGCAGTTGCTCGAGACCACTTTCTGGTCCGCGGGCAGCTCGCGCCACGGCATGGCCGAACAGCTGGGCTTCTCCAAGAGCAAGGCAAATGCCTTGATCGCAGGCCTTGTCGAACAAGGACTCCTCTCCGAGATCGGTCTGCAGCGATCCACGGGCGGACGCCGGCCTGAGAGCCTCCAGCTCCACGCAGGACTGGGCGTGCTGGTCGGTGTCGACATCGGGGCGACCAGCCTCGATGTCGCTGTTCTCGCACCCGATCTGACGGTGCTTGCGCATCATGCAGAACCAGCCGATGTGCGTGAGGGGCCTGGCGTGGTGCTCGCGCGTGTTCGTGGCCTCATCAAGGAATTGCTGGCGCGCGCCGGCTTTGCCGCTAAGCAGGTGCTGGGCATCGGCATCGGCGTCCCGGGTCCCGTCAATTTCGAGATTGGCCAACTCGTGAATCCGCCGCTGATGCCCGCATGGGACAGCTTCTCGATCCGCGACTACCTGCGCGAAGACTATGCCGCCCCGGTCTTCGTCGACAACGACGTCAATCTCATGGCGCTGGGCGAGTTGTGGCGGCTCAAGCGCTCGCTCTCCAATTTCCTCGTCATCAAGGTTGGCACCGGCATCGGCTGCGGCATCGTGTGCCATGGCGAGGTGTATCGAGGCGCCGCGGGATCGGCCGGTGATGTGGGCCACATCTGCGTCGACCAGGAAGGGCCGCGCTGCCACTGCGGCAATCTCGGATGCGTTGAAGCGATGGCTGCCGGTCCCGCCATCACACGCATGGCCGTGCAGGCCGCCGAAGCGGGCGAAAGCGCTGCGCTCGCCGAATGCCTGCGCACACAGGGACGCATCGAAGCGATCGATGTCGGACAGGCAAGCCGTGCCGGCGATGCCGCCGCGAACGCGATCGTCCAGCGCGCCGGCAACCTGATCGGCCAGATGCTGGCGTCCATCGTCAATTTCTTCAATCCGTCGCATGTCTTTATCGGTGGCGGCATCACGCGCATCGGGCCACTGTTTCTCGCAGCAGTGCGGCAGAGCGTCTACCAGCGTTCGCTGGCGCTGTCGACGCGTCATCTCGAGATCCAGTACACGCCGCTCGAGGGCCAGGCTGGCCTGATTGGCGCCGGCGTGCTCGCGATGCAGGAGACCCTCAAGGTGCGAGGTGTAGCGCCATGACGAGCACCTCAGCCATTGCCACGCCGCGACAGGAGGCCGCAGTCGCCGTCGAATTCGACCACGTGGTGAAGGCGTTCGGGCCGGTGCAGGTGCTGCACGGTGTGAGCTTCTCGCTAGAACCGGGCCGCGTCTATGGCCTGCTCGGCGAGAACGGCGCAGGCAAGTCGACGCTGATGAAGATCCTCGCAGGCTACGAGCCGCTCACGGGCGGCAGCTTGCGCGTCAACGGCCAGCCGCAGCAGTTCGCCAGCTCGCGCGACGCGGAGGCGCTGGGCATCGTGCTGATCCACCAGGAGTTCAATCTCGCCGAAGACCTCAGCATCGCGCAGAACATCTTTCTCGGTCACGAAAAGAAGAAGGGCTGGCTGCTCGACGACGCTGTGATGGCGCGCGACGCCGCCGCTGCGTTGGCCGAAGTGGGCCTGCATGTCGATCCGGCCACCAAGGTGCGTCGTCTGATCGTCGCCGAGAAGCAACTCGTGGAGATCGCGAAAGCGCTCTCGCGCCACGCGCGGCTGCTGATCATGGACGAACCCACCGCCACGCTGACCCCCGGCGAAACCGAGCGGCTCTTCAAGCTCATCGCCCAGCTGCGGGCCGAGGGCGTGACGGTGGTCTACATCTCGCACAAGCTCGACGAAGTCGAGCGCGTCACCGATGAGGTGATCGTGATGCGCGACGGCCGCTTCGTCGCGCGGGCGCTGACGGCCGATGTCACCCGGCACAAGATGGCGAATCTCATGGTCGGCCGCGAACTTGCAGACCTCTATCCGCCGCGCGACGAAGTGATCGCGGCCACGGCGCCGGCCATGCGCGTCAGCAACTTCACCGTGCCCGGTTGGGCCGAGGATGCGAGCTTCGAAGTACGACCGGGCGAGATCCTGGGCTTCGCCGGTCTCGTCGGGGCAGGGCGCACCGAACTTTTCGAAGGCTTGCTCGGGCTGCGCCCTTCGAATGGCCGTGTCGAGATTCACGGGCAGGCGATTCAACTGCGCAATCCGCGTCAGGCCGCGAAGCACGGCCTGACCTATCTCAGTGAAGATCGCAAAGGCAAGGGCCTTCACGTCAACTTCGGCTTGCGTCAGAACCTGACGCTGATGGCGCTCGAACGCTACGCGACTCCGTGGCTTCATCCCGAAACGGAGCGCAGCGCGCTCGCCGCGGCCGTGAAGGACTACGGCATCCGTACCGGCGACCTCGATGCGCGCGCCTCGTCGCTTTCCGGTGGCAACCAGCAGAAGCTGGCCCTTGCGAAGGTGCTGCAGCCGCAACCAAAGATCGTGGTGCTCGATGAACCCACGCGCGGCGTGGACGTCGGCGCCAAGCGCGACATCTATTTCCTGATCCAGCGTCTGGCGCGCGAAGGCCTTGCGGTGATCGTGGTGTCGTCCGAGTTGATGGAGCTGATCGGCCTGTGCCACCGCGTCGCCGTAATGCGGGCCGGTCATCTCGTCGCAACGCTGAATGCAGAACAACTGACAGAAGAGGAGCTGATTGCCCATGCCACCGGAACAGCCATCGAGCACTGAGTCGCAGGTGCAGCATCGCGCCGAGGCCAAGCCGCGCTGGACCGAACGCCTGCATGGCTTCGGTCCCGTCATCGGTCTCGTGTTGCTTTGCGCCGCGGGCACACTGCTCAACAGCGACTTCGCGACGCTCGACAACGCGATGAACGTGCTCACGCGCACCGCCTTCATCGGCATCATCGCGGTGGGCATGTGCTTCGTGATCATCTCGGGCGGCATCGATCTTTCGGTGGGCTCGATGGCGGCGCTGATCGCGGGCTGCGTGATCATGTTCATCAACGCCATGGGGCCGGTGGTCGGCTCGCCGGTGTTGGCGGTGGTGCTGGGTGCCGTGCTCGCGGTGGTGCTCGGCGCGGTTTTCGGCCTCGCGCACGGGCTGCTCATCACCAAGGGGCGGATCGAGCCGTTCATCGTGACGCTGGGCACGCTGGGCATCTTCCGCGCCTACCTGACCTACTTCGCCAATGGCGGCGCACTCACGCTCGACAACGATCTTTCGGATGTCTATGCGCCTGTCTATTACGCGAACCTGCTCGGCGTGCCGATCCCGGTGTGGGTCTTCCTCGTCGTCGCGGTCATCGGTGGCTTGATCCTCAACCGCACGGCTTACGGCCGCTACGTGCAGGCCATCGGCTCGAACGAGCAGGTTGCGCGCTATGCGGCAGTCGGCGTCGACGGCGTGAAGGTGCTCACCTACGTGTTCCTCGGCGTGTGCGTGGGCATCGCAACGCTGCTCTACGTGCCGCGACTCGGCTCTGCATCACCCACGACCGGCTTGCTGTGGGAGCTCGAAGCGATCGCAGCCGTGATCGTCGGCGGCACCGCACTCAAGGGCGGATCGGGCAGCGTCGTCGGCACCGTGATCGGCGCGATCCTGCTTTCGGTCATCAGCAACATCCTCAACCTCACCAGCATCATCAGCGTGTACCTCAACGCGGCGGTGCAGGGCTTCGTGATCATCGTCGTCGCGTTCCTCCAGCGAGGGCGCCGATGACGCAAGGTTTTCCCGTCCGTTCCGTTTATCAACCAAGGAGACAAGCAGCATGAAGACTTCCATTTCCCGTCGCATGGTCCTGAGCGCGGTCGCCGCGGCGAGCTTCGCCGCGATCCCGGTCCTCGCGGCCGCGGAGCAGGTGAATCTCGGCGTATCGATCCCTGCCGCGACGCACAGCTTCATGGGCGGCATCAACTACTGGGCCAACCAGGCGAAGAAGGACCTCGAGAAAGAGCACAAGGATCTGAAGATCACGATCAAGACCGCTGCCAACGCGCCCGAGCAGGCGAACCAGCTGCAGGACCTCTCGACGGTGAGCAAGATCAACGCGCTCGTAATCTTCCCGTTCGAATCGGCCGCGCTCACCAAGCCGGTCGCGCAGGTCAAGGCCAAGGGCACCTACGTGACGGTGGTCGACCGCGGCCTGACCGACACCAGCGCGCAGGATGCCTATGTCGCAGGCGACAACACCGCCTTCGGCAAGATTCCGGCCGAATACATCGCGAAGAAGCTCGGCGGCAAGGGCAATGTCGTCGCGCTGCGCGGCATCCCGACCACACTCGACAACGAGCGCATGGACGCCTTCAACAGCGTGCTCAAGAACTACCCCGACATCAAGCTGCTGGATGCGAAGTACGCCAACTGGAACCGCGATGACGCCTTCAAGGTCACGCAGGACTACCTGACGCGCTTCAAGGACATCGACGCGATCTGGGCGGCTGACGATGACATGGCGGTCGGCGTGCTCAAGGCCATCGAGCAGGCCAAGCGCAACGACATCAAGGTGATCTTCGGTGGCGCGGGTGCCAAGGGCATGGTCAAGACCATCATCGACGGCAAGGACAAGCGCATCGACGCCGACGTGAGCTATTCGCCGAAGTTCATCTACGACGCGATCAAGCTCACGGCCGAAGCGCGCCTGAAGGGTGAGAAGCTGCCGGCGACGACGATCATTCCTTCGGTGCTCATCACGAAGGACAACGCCAAGGACTTCTACCACCCGGATTCTCCTTTCTAACCCCCAGCCTCGCTCACTTCGTGTAGCTCTGCACCCCCTTTCAGGGGGCGACACCGGCGGCCCGGCGAAGCCGGTTCCGCGGTGTCTTCGGCTTGGAAGCGCGCCCGTTGTCGGCTATTGGAAAGTCTTGAATGACTGAAATGACCCTACGCAAACTGCGTTACGCCATGGTGGGTGGCGGGCGCGATGCATTCATCGGTGCGGTGCATCGCAAGGCGATCGCGCTGGATGGACAGGCCGATCTGGTGGCCGCGGCGCTTTCTTCGAATCCGGAGAAAGCGAAGGCTTCGGGGCGAGACCTGTTCCTGCCCGAGGACCGCAACCACGGCGACTGGCGCAGCCTGCTCGGCGACGAGCTGAAGCGGCCCGCGCACGACCGCATCGACTTCGTGTCGATCG
This sequence comes from Variovorax sp., assembly GCA_017744935.1. Lineage (GTDB taxonomy): Bacteria > Pseudomonadota > Gammaproteobacteria > Burkholderiales > Burkholderiaceae_C > Variovorax. The sequence goes on along the minus strand of JAGIAI010000042.1, from coordinate 37,365 downwards.
TCACGCCCAACCACATGCACTTCCCGGTGGCGCAGGCCTTCGTGGAGGCGGGCTTCCATGTGGTTTGCGACAAGCCGCTGGTGCATACGCGCGAGCAGGCGGATGCGCTGGTGGAAGCGGTCGCGCGCAAGGGCACCGTCTTCGGCGTGACCTACAACTACACCGGCTATCCGATGGTGCGGCAGGCACGCGAGATGGTGCGCTCTGGCGAGCTCGGCGAGATCCGCAAGATCGTCGTCGAGTACAACCAGGGATGGCTCGCAACGCGGCTCGAAGGCGAGGGCAACAAGCAGGCCGCGTGGCGCAGTGATCCGGCGCAGAGCGGCGCGGCCGGCGCCATCGGCGACATCGGCTCGCACGCGGAGAACCTCATCGCTACCGTGACGGGGCTCGAGATCGAAAGCCTCTGCGCGGATCTGACATCGTTCGTCCCCGGGCGGCAGCTGGATGACGACGGCAGCCTGCTGCTGCGGTTCAAGGGCGGCGCGAGGGGTGTGTTGGTCGCATCGCAGATCAACACCGGCCTGGAGAACGACCTGCGGCTGCGCATCTCCGGCGCGCAGGGCACGCTCGTATGGCGGCAGGAGCGGCCGAGCGAGCTGACCCATCTGCCGCACGACGGGCCGAAGCGCATCCTCACGCGCGGCGCGCCCTGGCTCTGCGAATCGGCTCGTCGCGCGAGTCGAATTCCGAGCGGGCATCCCGAAGGCTTCATCGAAGCCTTTGCCAATGTCTACGGCGGCGTCATCGCGGACATCCGCGCGAAGCTGGCCGGCGTTGCAGCCGATCCGCTCGCGGCCGACTACCCACGTGTCGAAGACGGCGCGCGGGGTGTGCGTTTCATCGAACGCACAGTGGCCTCGGCGAAGAGCGAGGCCAAGTGGACCGCCTGGTAGGCGCCCGCCGGGCGTCGGTCTGAACCGACATCAGGTCGCGCCCGGTGCGCGGCGCATCAATCGGCGGCGCGGCCTACGATGTGCTCCACACCATGGCTGAACCCGCGAACGTCTCTTCGCCTCGCGACCTCGTCGTCGCGCGCCCTGAAGGACTCTATTGCCCGCCGGGCGATTTCTATATCGACCCGTGGCGGCCGGTCGATCGCGCGGTCATCACGCATGCGCATTCAGACCACGCGCGCGTCGGCCATGGACACTACCTCGCACACCACGACAGCGCGGACACGCTGCGCGTCCGGCTGGGCGACATCACCCTGCAGACGCTCGCGTATGGCGAAGCGATCGAACACAACGGCGTGCGGATCTCGCTGCACCCCGCGGGCCATGTGCTGGGCTCGGCGCAGGTCCGCATCGAACATGCCGGCCGCGTGTGGGTCGCCTCGGGCGACTACAAGACCGAGTCCGACGGCACCTGCGCGCCCTTCGAGCCGGTGCCCTGCGACACCTTCATCACCGAATCGACCTTCGGGCTGCCGATCTACCGGTGGCCCGCGCAGGCGGTGCTGTTCGAAGAGATCAACGCGTGGTGGCGCGCGAACGCGACGCAGGGCAAGGCGTCGGTGCTGCTCTGTTATGCCTTCGGCAAGGCGCAGCGCATCCTGCATGGAGTGGATGCGAGCATCGGGCCGATCATCGTCCACGGTGCGGTCGAACCGCTGAACCAGATCTATCGCGCGGCGGGCGTCGCATTGCCGCCCACGCTGCGCGTCACCGACCCCGGCGTCGATGCGGCAACGATCAAGCGCGCGCTGGTGCTCGCGCCGCCGTCGGCGCACGGCACGCCGTGGATGCGGCGCTTCGGCAACTATTCGGATGCCTTCGCGAGCGGATGGATGCAACTGCGCGGCACGCGGCGGCGTCGCGGCGTCGATCGCGGCTTCGTGATGTCCGACCACGCAGACTGGCCCGGTTTGCAGGAGGCGATCGCGGGCACCGGCGCGGAGCGCGTCTTCGTCACCCACGGCAGCGTGGCAGTGATGGTGCGATGGCTCGCCGAATCGGGTCTGGATGCGCAGGCATTCAAGACCGAGTACGGCGATGAGGATGCAGTTGCGGCCGCCACGGAAAGCGGCGCGAAATCATGAAGCAGTTCGCCGCGCTCTTTCGCGAACTCGACGCCACGACTTCCAGCCTTGCCAAGCAGTCGGCCTTGCAGCGCTACCTTCAGAGCGTCGATCCGCGGGACGCGGCCTGGGCGGTCTACTTCCTGGCCGGTGGCAAGCCGCGCCAACTGGTGCCGAACAAGTTGCTGAGATTGCTTGCGCAGGATTCGGCCGGCTTGCCCGAATGGCTCTTCGACGAAAGCTACGAGGCCGTCGGCGATCTCGCGGAGACCATCTCGCTGCTGCTCCCGCCGCCGACCGACGCGCACGACATGGGCCTTGCTGATTGGGTCGAACGCCACCTGCTGCCGCTTCGCAACACGCCGCCGGACGGGCTGGCGGAGAAGTTGCGATGGCAATGGCAGCGGCTGGCGGCGGAAGAGCGGCTCGTCTACTTCAAGCTGATCACCGGCGCATTCCGGGTCGGTGTCTCGCGGCTGCAAGTCACGCAGGCGCTGGCGGCGGTTGGGGGGCTCGATCCCAAGCGCGTCGCACAGCGGCTCATGGGCTACACGCACATCAGCGGGCAGCCGGGCGCGAGCGACTACGCCGCGCTCATCGCGCCCGAGAGTACCGGCGAGCTCGACCAGCAGACCAGCGGCCAGCCATACCCCTTCTTTCTCGCGCATCCGTTCAACCTGCCGCTGGAGCAATTCGAAGCGGCGCTCGGGTCGCCGGCGGGCTGGATCGTCGAATGGAAGTGGGACGGCATCCGCGCGCAGCTCGTCAAGCGCGCAGGACGGGTGAGCCTGTGGTCGCGCGGCGAGGAACTGGTGACCGACCGCTTCCCCGAACTCGCGGTGATGGGTGAGACGCTGCCGGACGGCACCGTCGTCGACGGCGAGATCGTCGTCTGGCGCGATGACCGCGTGCAGCCGTTTGCGGAGCTGCAGAAGCGCATCGGCCGCAAGACGCTCGGGCCGAAACTCCTGCGCGAGATTCCCGTGGTGCTGCTGGCCTACGACCTGCTCGAGCGCGAAGGCCGCGATCTGCGCAGATTGCCGCAGCACGAACGCCGGGCGCTGCTCGATGCGCTGATCGTCGACGCGCAGCATCCCTCGCTCATTGCCAGCCCCATGCTCCGTGGCGAGGACTGGAACGATCTCGCCCGTCAGCGCGAAGCCGCGCGCTCGATGGGTGTCGAGGGGCTGATGCTCAAGGAGCGCGATGCGCACTATGGCGTCGGGCGAACCAAGGACGTCGGTGTCTGGTGGAAGTGGAAGATCGATCCGCTCTCCATCGATGCGGTGCTCGTCTATGCCCAGCGCGGCCATGGCCGCCGCGCGAGCCTCTACACCGACTACACCTTCGCGGTTTGGGACGCGCCGCCCGAAGTGCCCGACCGCAAGCTTGTGCCCTTCGCCAAGGCCTACTCGGGCCTGACCGATGCGGAGATCGCGCGCGTCGATTCGGTGATCCGCCGAACGACGGTCGAGAGCTTCGGTCCGGTGCGCAGCGTCACGCCGACGTTGGTCTTCGAACTGGGCTTCGAAGGCATCGCGCGCAGCACGCGCCACAAGAGCGGCATCGCGGTGCGTTTTCCGCGCATGCTGCGCTGGCGCGAGGACAAGCCGGTGGAAGAGGCCGACACGCTGCAGACGCTTTCGGCGCTTCTGCCGGCCTGAAGTGCATACCTTCGACGAATGGCACCGGAAGCTGGGCTCGCTGACAATCGCGCCATGGACGCATCCGGAAATCCTCGCATCGACCTTCGCTCGCACGCCGTCTTCATGCTCACGCAAGCCGCGCCGATGTCCGGAATGACCGAGGAAGAGGCTGAACTCGTCGTGGATGCGATGCGGCCGGTGCATGTGCTTGCCGAAACCCTCCTGTTCGAGGAAGGCGACACCGAGGACACCGACTACATGGCGCTCGTGCTCGAAGGCCAGGTGCGCGCCGAGACCCGAACTGGCATGCCAGGCGAGGAAGTGGTGATCTCGATCATCGGCCCCGGCCACCTGATCGGCGAGATGGGCGTGATCGACGGCGAGCCACGTTCGGCAAGCTGCACCGCGCTGACCGACGTGAAGCTGGGCGTGCTCTCGCGTGAGGCGCTCATGAAGCTGCTGGACGAGCACCCGGGGGCCGCTTCGCGTCTCGTGCTCGCGCTGTCAAAGGGGCTCGCCGAGCGCCTGCGAGAGAGCAATCGCCGCCTTCGCACCCTGTCGCAGGTCACGCGTGCCCTGCAGGCCGAGCTGGACGCGGTGCATGCGGTCAACCGCAGGCTGCTCGACGCCGGTTGATCGTCAGCGTCTCTCCCGAACCGGCCAGTCAGAGGATCACAGGCGCATCCGGAAGCTCGTTCCGGTCCGCTTCACCCTCCGCCAGCGGAAAGTGCTCGACCAGCACGGCGGACACTTCTTCGAGCGCCTGCGTGAGCCCATCCTCGAAGCGCCCTTCGCGGAACGCCTCGCCCATGCGCCTGGCCATCGCAGCCCAGTCTTCGGAGTCCACATGCAGATCGATGCCGCGATCGGCCACGATCTCGATCGCGTGCTCGGCCAGCAGCAGGTAGATCAGCACGCCGTTGTTGTCCGCGGTGTCCCAGATGCGCAGCTTGCTGAACATCATGATCGCGCGCTCGCGTGCCGTCGCATCGCGCCACAGGTAGGACATTGGCAGTCCGGCCTCGACGCAGATGCGGATCTCGCCGGTGTGGCGGCGTTCACTTGCACCGACGCGTTGTTCCAGGCGCTTGAGCATGTCGGCGGGCAGCGCACGGCGCACGTCGGCATCGTCGACCCAGCGATGGCGCCAGATACGTGCGAGGCGTGAAGTCAGCGAAGCCATGGTCACCAGTCTCCCGAGGCGCCGCCGCCGCCGAAATCGCCACCGCCGCCCGAGCTGAAGCCGCCGCCTCCGCCGGAGGACCCGCCGCCCCAGCCTCCACCGCCGCGCCCCGCGCCCCAGCCGCCACCGAGGCCGCCGCCCAACCCACCGCCGAAGCCGCCGCGACGCATGGGGCCGGCGCCGAACGCCATCGACAGCAGCGTGAATAGCAACGCGCCCAGTCCTGCCAGCACCGCGATCACGATGCTCGACGTGACCATCATCACCACGATTCCGGTGACGCCGCCCATCGCCAGCGAGCCCAGGGTCTTGCCGAAGATGCGGCGCGCGATCGGCCCGCCCACCAGCACGGCGATGAAGAAGAACACCGCGAGGTCTTGCCAGTCGAATCCACCGCCGCCGCGGCCCTCACCGCTGAAGTCGCCGCCGCGCGCATCGACTTCCGGCAGCGGCTCGCCCTTGACGCGCGCGATGAGCTGGTCCGCCGCCGCGTCGAGCCCGCCCGCGAAGTCGTTCTGGCGGAAGCGTGGCTTCATCGCGTCGTCGATGATGTGCGCCGCCGCGAGGTCGGGCACCGCGCCTTCGAGCGTCTTGGCGACCTCGATGCGCATCTTGCGGTCGTTCTTTGCGACGATCACGAGAATGCCATCGCCGACATCCCGCCGCCCGATCTTCCAGGTGTTGCCGACGCGATTGGCGTAGCTCGCGATGTCCTCGGGCGCCGTGGTCGGCACCATCAGCATCACGATCTGCGAGCCTTTCTCTTTCTCGAAGGCCTGCAGCTTGGCTTCGAGCGAGGCGCGCTGCGTGGGCGTGAGCGTGCCTGTCTGGTCGATGACGCGTGCATCGAGCGTCGGCACCGGCAGCAGGCCCTGCGCCCGTGCATGCCCGCCGCCCAGCAGCGCCGCCGCGAACAGCAGCAATGCCGTCAGGGCTTGCCAGATGCGCGTGAGGCGCGGGATGCGGAGCATCAGCATGGCAGGCGGCCGTGCCGGCCTACTTCTTCGGCGCGCTGAAGTCGACGGTCGGCGGCGTCGAGATCTGTGCCTCGTTCTGCACCGAGAAGTTCGGCTTGGGGTCGTAGTTGAAGATCTTGGCGGTCAGGTTGGTCGGGAAGCTGCGCGCGAGCACGTTGTATTCCTGGACCGTCTGGATGTAGCGGTTGCGCGCCACGGTGATGCGGTTCTCGGTGCCCTCGAGCGTCACTCGCAGGTCGCGAAAAGCCTGGTTGGCCTTGAGGTTCGGGTACTGCTCCGCCACCACCATCAGCCGCGACAGCGCGCTCGACAGCTCGCCCTGCGCCTGCTGGAACTTGTTGAAGGCCTCTGGGTTGTTGAGCGTCTCCGGCGTCACCTGGATCGACGTCGCCTTGGCCCGCGCCTCGATGACCTTGGTGAGTGTCTCCTGCTCGAAATTGGCTTCGCCCTTGACCGTGGCCACGATGTTCGGCACGAGATCCGCGCGCCGCTGGTATTGATTGAGCACCTCGCTCCAGGCCGATTTGCTGGCCTCGTCGAGCCGCTGGAAATCGTTGTAGCCGCAGCCCGAGAGGGCGAGTGCGGCGAGGATGATCATTAGCCAGCGTTTCATCATCGCAAGGTCCCTTGTTGTGGAGTTGGCAAAGGTAGCATAGCGGCATGCCGGTCGACCCCATCCATGCATTGCAGGCGGGCCAGCGTGGCCCGGTGCAGCGTGCTGCGGATGCGGGCACGGGAACCCTCCTCGTTGCCGGCGCCACCGGTGTGCTGGGCCAGGAACTGGTCCGGCGCCTGGCGGGCAGGCACCGCTTCGACCACACGCTGGTGCTGGTGCGCGAGCCGATCCTCGAAGGCCTGAGCGGTGTCGAGACCGTGCTCACGCCCGACGCCCCCATCGACGAATGGCCGCTGGTGGAGGCCGATACGGCGCTCATCCTGTTCGAGCCACCCCGCCTTTACTACGACCGCGAACGCGCACTCTGGACACCCACGCCGGACCAGTTGCCGGCGCTCGCGCGATGGCTGCGCGCAAGCGGCGTCGAAACCCTTGCCATCGCGCAGCCGCACGCGCAGGGCCGCTTGCCAGAGGCGCTGAAGCGGGGCCTCGCCTCGCTCGACGAGCAGGCCGTGGTCGCCGAGGGCTTCGAGCGCGTGATCCTCGTGCGTACCGCGGAGAAGCCTGCAAAGGTGCGCTACGGAAACCCGGCGGAGCGGCTCGCGGCGTGGATGCTCTCGATCACGCGCTTCATGGTGCCATCGAGCGAGCAGCCGGTGCGCGCATCCAAGGTCGCCGAGCTGGTCGACGTCGCGCTCCGCCTGGCGCCACCGGGCGCGTGGGTGATGCCGCCCGAGATGGTCTGGCGGGCGTCCCAGGGCGATGTCCGCGAGGTCGTCGAAGCCTGGCTGGCCGGGTCGCCCTGAGTCGTGCCCAAGGCACTCAGCCGCACGTGGACGAGGCAAAATCCACCCTTCCTGCAGATCCCACCCATGTCCACCAAAACCACACTCCGCGCCGCGACGATCGGCGGCACCGCCGATGACGTCGAGGCGGCTTTCTACGAGGCGCTGCAGCGCGGCGACGTCGACGCGTTGATGGACTGCTGGGCCGACGAGGACGAAATCTTCTGCGTCCACCCGGGCGGCCCTCGGCTGGTGGGCGCCGATGCAATCCGCGCCGCCTTCGAGAACATGTTCGGCAACGGCGGCGCGATCCACGCGACGCCGGCGCGGGTGCGCAAGGTCGAGTCGCTCGCGAGCGCCGTTCACAACGTGCTCGAACGCATCGACGTGCTGACCACCGAAGGACGCAAGCACGCCTTCGTGCTCGCCACCAACGTCTATCACAAGACCGCGCAGGGCTGGCGCATGGTGGCGCACCATGCAAGCCCCGGCAGCGCGCAGGAGCCGGGCGACGCCCCCGAGGCGCCGCAGACGCTTCATTGATGCAGTACGTCGCACCGCGCTGGTTGCCGGGTGGCAACCTCCAGACCATTTGGGCCGCCCTCTACGGCCGGCGCGTGATGACGCCGCTGCCGCCGTACCGGCGGGAACGCTGGACCACGCCGGACGGCGACTTCATCGACGTCGATTTTCTCGAGGCACAGCGCGCGGGCCCGAGGCCCCTGCTGGTGCTCTTCCACGGGCTCGAAGGCTCGTCGCGCAGCCACTACGCGGAGGCTTTCGCGGCCTTCGCGCTGGAGCGCGGCTGGGACTACGCGGTGCCGCACTTCCGCGGTTGCAGCGGCGAGATCAACCTCGCGCCGCGCGCCTACCACTCCGGCGACTTCGAGGAGATCGACTGGATCCTCGCGCGCCTTCATCAGGGCCGCAAGGCCGTTCGGGCGGTGGGTGTTTCGCTCGGCGGCAATGCGCTGATGCGGTGGGTGGAAGAGTCCGGCAGCGAGGCGGCGAAGCGCGTGCGCGCGGTGGCGTCGATCTGCGCGCCATTGGATCTGGCGGCCGGGGGCGCAGCGATCGGGCGGGGCTTCAACAAGCTCGTCTACACGCGCATGTTTCTCGCGACCATGAAGCCCAAGGCGCTGGCCAAGCTGGCGCAGCACCCGGGCCTCTTCGATCGCGACAAGCTCCTGGCGGCGCGCGACCTGTACGACTTCGACAACATCTTCACCGCACCGCTTCACGGTTTTCGCGATACCGACGACTACTGGTCGCGCGGCTCCGCCAAACCTCACCTGCATCGGGTCGAGATTCCGGCGCTCGTGGTGAACGCGGTCAACGATCCCTTCGTGCCCGCCGCGAGCCTGCCACGGCCCGGCGAAGTCGGCCGGCATGTCACGCTCTGGCAGCCCGCCCACGGCGGCCACGTGGGGTTCCCCCTCGGCTTTCCGCCCGGCCATGTGCGCGGCATGCCCGAGCGCGTGGTCGGCTGGCTCGCCGACCGGTAGCCGAGCAAAATACCCCGATGGACGACATCGTCAAGCAGGCCCTTGCCAAGTGGCCCAACGTGCCGCATTGCTACGGTTGGCTCGGCCTCGATGCCCGCGGCAACTGGTATCTGCGCGATGCGCCCACGCAGGCAGCCGGGCCGTTCGCGGCATCGAAGGGCTCGATGCTCCAGCACGAGAAACTGATCGAATTCATCCAGCGCAACTACGAGCACGACGCAGAAGGGCAGTGGTTCTTCCAGAACGGGCCGCAGCGTGTCTATGTCGAGCTCGAAGCGGCGCCGTGGATCTGGCGCGTGGCCGAGGATCTCTCGGTCCGGTCCCACACGGGCGAAGAGGTCGAGCCCTCGGCCTGCCTGCTCGACGAGGACGGCAAGCTGTATCTCGCCGCGCCAATTGGCCTCGGCCTCGTTCATACGCAGGACGTCGGCCTGGCGTCGGAGGCGATCGAGCAGGGGCGTTGGGTGCCCGAAGACGTCCGCGCGGCCGACCTTCCGGCCCGCTTCGGCTACGTAACCAGCCCCGAGGCAAGGCAGGCGGCTAAACCCGCCCCATCGCTCTAAGCGCCGCCCAGGCAAAAAAAGAGCCCGCATGAGCGGGCTCTTTCGTTCCGGAGGGGGCCGTTACTTGGCGGCGCCTTCAGCAGGCTTGGCCGCATCGGCCGTCGCAGCACCTTCGGCCGGTGCGGCCGCGGCGGGCCGATCCGGCACCGGGAAGTTGGCGCCGCCGGCGTTGGCCATGTAGACCACGGCGCGGCCGATTTCCAGATCTTCGAAGTCGCCGCCGCCTTGCGGAGGCATCGCGCCCTTGCCCTTGAGCGCATGCTCGAGGAGCGTCGCGAAGCCCTGGCCGATACGGGGGCCCCAGGCCGCTGCGTCGCTGAAATGCGGCGCGCCGGGAATGCCGGGGGAACCGTGGCAGGTCACGCACTGCGCCTTGAACACCGCTTCGCCGGTGGCGAGCGGACGGTTGGCGTCGCGGATTTCGATGGAGCCGACCTTCTTGAGGCGTTCGGCGACTTCGCGGTCACGGACGTCCTTCGAAACGCCGTAGAGCGACATGCCTTCGCCCTGTTCCGAACCCGAGGGCCGGGTGCCCGAGACCACGTACGAGACGAGGCCCGCAATGATCAGGATGGGAGCAACGAACGAGAAAAATACCGCTAGCAGGAGTTGCTTGGGATTCTTGATCGGGCCGGTGTGGGCTTCTTCTGTGGCCTGGTAGTGCACTTCGTCGCTCATTGGGTCCTCAGTGTGGGGCTCGTCGGGGGCTTTTTAGATCACGGCGGATTATAGGGACCACCCCCGACCTGAGCTGTCGCGCATTCCCGGGGGTGTGCCGCTACCTCGTGCTCCAGCCGCCGCCTAGCGTTTTGTAGAGCGCCACCTGGTTCTGCAACTTGGCCTGACGCGCCTGCGCTGTCGCCAATTGCGCGGTGTACAGCGACCGCTGCGCATCCAGCAGATCGAGCCCGCTTGCGATGCCGTTGCGATAACGCATGTCCGACAGCTTGAAGCGAATCTCTTCCGCGTTGGCCTGCGCGATGAGCGCACGCAACTCCTCGTTGAAGGTCGCTTGTCCGGCGAGCGCATCGGCGACTTCGCGGAATGCAGTCTGGATGGCCTTCTCGTACTGCGCCACTGCGATCTCGCGTTCGGCCTTCGCCGAATCGAGGCCCGCGCGGTTGCGGCCCGCGTCGAAGATCGGCAGCGTGATCTGCGGCGCGAAGGTCCACGCCTTGGAGCCACTTTTGAAGAGCCCCGAGAACTCGGTGCTCGCAGTGCCGATCGACGAAGTCAGCGTCACCCGCGGGAAGAACGCCGCGCGCGCCGCGCCGATGTTGGCGTTGGCGGAAATCAACTGCTGTTCCGCCGCGCGGATGTCGGGCCGCTCGGTGAGCAGGTCCGAGGGCAGCCCCGCGGGCAGGTCCTGCATCGGCGTGAGCGCCTGCAGGCCGGCCGCGCTGCCGGCAAAGGCTTCCGGGGGCACCGGCGAGCCGAGCAGCAGCGCCAGCGCGTTTTCGTCCTGCATGCGCAGGCGTTGTTGTTGCGCATACGCAGCACGCGCGGTCTCGGCTTGCGATTCGGCAAAGCGGTAGTCGATTTCCGACGCCACGCCGTTGTCGAAGCGCAGCTTGGTCAGCTTGAGCGACTCGTCACGCGTCTCCATCGTGCGGCGTGTGATCTCGAGGAACTCGTCGTCGCTGAGCACCGTGAGCCAGCCGGTCGCGACCGCACTGACGAGGCTGATCTGCGCCGCCTTGCGCGATTCCTCGGTAGCGAGGTACTGCGCGAGCGCCGCGTCCTTCAGGCTGGAAATCCGGCCGAAGAAGTCGATCTCCCACGACGTGATGCCAACGCCAACCGCATCGACTTCCGACACGTTGCCGATGCCCGTCGCCGAGGGCCGCTGCCGCGTCTGGCTCGCCGAGGCGTTGAGCGACGGGAACAAGGCGGAACGCTGGATCTGAAACTGCGCACGCGCCTGCTCGATGTTGAGCACCGACACGCGCAGGTCGCGGTTGTTCGCCAGCGCGATCTCGATCAGCTTCACGAGGCGCGGGTCGGTGAAGTAGTCCTGCCAGGCAATGGTCCCGGCCGGCGGCTGTTGCGCAGCCGGTGCGGCCGTGTTCGGGAAGGCCTGCGGCACCGGCAGTTCCGGACGCTCGTACTTGGGTGCCAAGGAACAGGCACTCAGCAAAGCAATCGCCGCCGCCGCGACAGCGGCATGGCGAATTCGGGAAACGCCGCGGAACCGGCTTCGCCGGGCCGTTGGTGTTGCCCCCTGCAAGGGGGTGGAGAGCGACACGCAGTGCGCGAGCCTGGGGGTGTGCTTACTCATGAGATTCCTCGATGCCCGCGGCTTCCGCGTGGCGCTTGTCCATCTGGTGCTGGCGTTCGCTGCCCTTGAAGAGGCTGCGGACGACCACGAAGAACACCGGAACGAAAATCACGGCGAGTGCGGTGCCGGTCAGCATGCCGCCCAGCACGCCGGTGCCGATCGCGCGCTGGCTCGCGGAGCCTGCGCCCGTGGCCAAAGCCAGCGGCAGCACACCCAGACCGAAGGCCAGCGAGGTCATGATGATTGGCCGGAACCGCAGATGCGCCGCGGCCAGTGCCGACTCGATCACGCCCTTGCCCTGCGCCTGCAGGTCCTTCGCGAACTCGATGATCAGAATCGCGTTCTTCGCCGACAAGCCGATGATCGTGATCAGGCCCACCTGGAAGTACACGTCGTTGGAGTACGACCGGATCAGCGTCGCCAGCAGCACGCCGAGCACGCCCAGCGGCACCACCAGGATCACCGACAGCGGAATCGTCCAGCTTTCGTACAGCGCCGCAAGGCACAGGAACACCGCCAGGATCGCGAAGCCGTACAGGATGATGGCCTGCGAACCCGCGAGCTTTTCTTCACGCGACTGGCCGGTCCATTCGTAGCCGAAGCCGGCGGGCAGTTGCGCCGCCATCTTCTCCATCTCCGCCATCGCGGCGCCAGAGCTGTAGCCCGGCGCAGCCGAGCCGGAGATACGCACTGCCGGATAGCCGTTGTAGCGAACCGTCTGCTGCGCACCCGTGACCCATCGCGTGCTCGCGAAAGCCGACAGCGGCACCGGCACGCCCTTGCTGTTGCTCGCGTTGAGCTTCAGCAGGTCTTCCGGCTGCATCCGCGCCGGCGCGTCGGCCTGCACCACCACGCGCTGCAGGCGGCCGCGGTTCGGGAAGTCGTTGACGTAGGACGAACCCAGCGCCGTCGACAACGTCGTGTTGATCGCATCGAAGGTCACGCCCAGCGCGTTCGCCTTGTCGCGGTCGATGTCGATCTGCAACTGCGGCGCGTCTTCGAGACCGTCCGGGCGCACCTGCGTGAGCATCGGGCTCTTGCTCGCCATGCCCAGCAACTGGTTGCGCGCGTTGGTCAGCGCCTCGTGGCCTGCACCGGAGCGATCCTGCAGGCGGAAGGTAAAGCCGCTTGCATTACCCAGTTCAGGAATCGGCGGCGGGCTCAGCGGATAGATGAACGCGTCGCGGATCGTGGAGAGCGCACCGAAGGCACGCCCCGCCAATGCATCGGCGGAATGCGCCGGGTCCTTGCGTTGGGCCCAGTCCTTCAGCGTCACGAAGGCAAGGCCCGCGTTCTGACCCTGGCCCGAGAAGCTGAAGCCCAGCACGCCCACCATGCTTTCCACTTCGGGCTGCTTGAGGATGTAGCTTTCGACGTCCTTGATCACCGACAGCATCCGCTCCTGCGTTGCGCCCGGCGGGAGCTGCACGTTCACGATGATGTTGCCCTGGTCTTCCTGCGGCAGGAAAGAGGTGGGCAGTCGGGAGTAGGCGAGGGCGACCGCGCCGATGATCGCCACGTAGATGATCAGGTAGCGCGCCGCGCGGCGCAGGATGCGCGCCACCAGGCTTTCATAGCCCTTGGCCGTGCGAGAGAACCCGCGATTGAACCAGCCGAAGAAGCCCTTCTTCTCGTGGTGATGGCCTGCTTCGACCGGCTTGAGCAGCGTCGCGCACAGCGCCGGTGTGAGCGACAGCGCCATGAACGCCGAGAACCCGATCGACGCCACCATCACCGCCGAGAACTGGCGGTAGATGTTGCCGGTCGAGCCCGAGAAAAAGGCGAGCGGCACGAACACCGAGATCAGCACGACGGTCACGCCGATGATCGCGCCGGAGATCTGGCGCATCGCCTTGCGCGCGGCTTCGAGCGGGGATAGACCTTCCTCGCTCATGATCCGCTCGACGTTTTCGACCACCACGATCGCGTCGTCCACCACGATGCCGATCACCAGCACCATGCCGAACATCGTCAGCACGTTGATCGAGAAGCCCAGCGCGAACAGCACCGCGAAGGTACCCAGCAGCGCGATCGGCACCACGATCGTCGGGATGATCGTGTAGCGCCAGTTCTGCAGGAACAGGAACATCACCAGGAACACCAGCGCCACCGCTTCGAACAGCGTCTTCACCACTTCGGTGATGGAGATGCTCACGAAGCGCGAGCTGTCGTAGGGGATGGTCCACTTCACACCCTCGGGGAAGAACTTCGAGAGCTCTTCCATCTTGGAGCGGATCAGCTTGGCCGATTGCAGCGCGTTGCCGCTCGGCGCGAGCTGCACGCCGATACCGACCGCGGGCTCGCCGTTCAGGCGGGCCGACGTCGAATAGGCCTGGCCGCCCAGTTCGATGCGTGCCACATCGCGCAGGCGCACCGACGAACCATCGGTGTTCGCGCGCAGCACGATGTTGCCGAACTGCTCCACCGTCGAGAGCTGGCCGTTGACCACCACCGTCGCGGCAATCGCCTGCCCCGGCACGTTCGGCAGGTCGCCGATGATGCCGGACGACACCTGCGCGTTCTGCGCCTTGATCGCGTTGTTCACATCGGCCGGCGACAGGTTGTAGCCCTGCAGCTTGGCCGGATCGATCCACACGCGCATCGAACGCTCGGTGCCGAAGAGCTGCGCCTGGCCGATGCCGGCGACGCGCTGCAGTTCAGGCACCACGTTGCGCGATGCATAGTCGCCCAGCGCGATCGGGTCGAAGGCCGGGTTGTCCGAAGACAGGATCGTGAACAGCAGGAAGTTGTTGCGCGACTTGTCGACGCGCACGCCCTGCTGTGTCACCGCAGCGGGCAGGCGCGGCGTGGCGCGCGACAACCGGTTCTGCACGTCCACCTGCGCGAGATCGGGGTTGGTGCCCGTCTCGAAAGTGACCGTGATCGTGCCGGTGCCGTCCGCCTGCGCGACCGACTCCATGTAGATGAGGCCGGGCGAGCCATTCATTTCGCGCTCGATCACCGACAGCACGCTGTCTTCCAGCGTCTGTGCCGACGCACCGGGGTAGGCGGTGCTGATGACGATCGCGGGCGGCGCCACGGGCGGGTATTGCGAGATCGGGAGCTGCGTGATGGCCACGCTGCCCATCACGATGATGAACAGCGCGATCACCCACGCAAAGATCGGTCGATCAATAAAGAACTTGGCCATGCGGGCGGGCTCCTTACTGCTTTGCGGCAGGAGCCGGAGCGGCTGCCGCGGCAGCAGGAGCTGCGCCTGCGGGCTTCCATGGCACGGGCTTTACCGGCGTGCCGGGCGGCATCATCTGCAGCTTCTGGAAGCCATCGACCATCACCTTTTCGCCGGCCTTCAGGCCGTCGATCACCACCCACTGGTTGTTCTGCGCGGCGCTGATCTTGACGGTGCGCTTGTTCAGCTTGCCGTCGTCGCCCACCACCGTGACCGTGTCGCCCTGCTGCGTGCGCGTCACCGCCTGTTGCGGTAGCGTGATCGCATCGGCGGCCTGCGCCTGCTCCACGCGCACACGCACGTAGAGGCCCGGCAGCAGGTTCTTGTTCGGGTTCGGCACTTCGGCGCGGAGCGTGACCTGGCCGGTCGTCGAATCCACCGTCAGGTCGGAGAAGAGCAGCCGGCCGGGCAGCGGATATTCGCTGCCGTCCTCGAGCACCACGCGCACGCTGGCCGCGTTCGGGCCTTCGGCGCGCTTGAACTGGCCCGCTTCCATCTGGCGGCGCAGGCGCATCACGTCCGTCGCCGACTGCGTGAAGTTCACGTAGATCGGGTCGATTTGCTGGATCACCGCGAGCTGCGTCGCGTCGCCTTGGCCCACAAGAGCGCCTTCGGTCACCAACGCACGGCCGATGCGGCCGGAAATCGGAGCCGTCACCGCGGCGTAGCCCAGGTTGATCTTGGCCGTCGTCAGCGCGGCGCGGCTCACGCCCACGTCGGCCTCGGCCGTCTTCTGCGCGGCGACTGCGTTGTCGTATTCCTGCTTGCTGACCGCGTTGGCCGACACCAGCGGCTTGTAGCGCTCGGCCAGCGCCTTGGCCTGCGCTGCATTCGCTTCGGCGCGCGCGAGGCTCGCTTCGGCGCTGCGCGCGGCGGCGGCATACGGTGCGGGGTCGATCTTGAACAGCAACTGGCCGGCCTTGACGTCGCTGCCTTCCTTGAAGACACGCTCCATCATGATGCCGGCCGCACGGGCGCGAACTTCCGAAACGCGCGAGGCTTCCAGTCGGCCGGGCAGTTCGGTCACAAGGCCGACGCTCGTCGGCGTTGCGACCACCACGCCCACTTCAGGCGCTGGCGGTGCTGCACCACCATGGCCGCCGGCTGCGGGGGCTTCGCTCTTGCCGCAGGCCGCGAGCGTCAAAACAACGGCGGTGGCGGCAGAAACGGCCGCAAGGCGCGGCGAAAACAAATAGGGGCGCGAGACATGCAGGTTGAGCATGCGAATCCTTTGTATCTAGGACGGGGGACAGCGCCTGTTCGCGCAGGGGCCTAAAGCAGCACGGCGAACTCGGCTATCGGGAAAGGGCGGTAGTTTACATACATTCGTGCATGTATAGTGACAGCCTTCACGCGCAAAGGGCCGATTTTAGAAACGGGAGACAAAAATGGTGAGACGCACAAAGGAAGAAGCGCAAGAGACGCGCCAGCGCCTGCTGGACGCCGCCGAAGTGCTTTTTCAGTCGCAAGGCGTGTCGCAAACCACCCTGCAGCAGATCGCCCAGCACGCCGGCGCCACCCGCGGCGCCATCTACTGGCATTTCAAGGACAAGGCCGACCTCTTCAACGCCATGATGGACCGCGTCACCCTGCCGCTGGAGGCCGCGGTGCAGCAGGTGGCCAAGGACGGTTCGATGGACGGCGTCGAACGCATGATGGTCGAGGCCCTGAAACTCATGACCACCGACCCGCAGATGCGCCGCGTCTTCGAGGTCGCCACCCACAAGGTCGAATACACGCACGACATGCAATCGGTGCACCGCCGGCACCTGGACGCACGCAACGAATGCGTGGTCGATTTCGAGAAAGCCATGGTCGCCGAGGCCCGCAGCTCGCGCATCAAGCTCCCCATCCCGGCCGCGCAGGCGGCGCAGGGGCTGCACGCGCTCATCAACGGGCTCATCCAGAACTGGCTGCTCGACCCAGAGGCCTTCGACCTCGTCTCGACCGGCCGCCGCACCTTCCGTGTCTATCTTGCTGGCCTGGGTTTCGGAAAGTCTGAGCCGGGCGCCGGCTGATAGGCGATAATGTCGGGCTTCCGACAACGTCGGAGCCCAGATCCTCGCTGTATTTCAACGGATAGAATTCGGCCCTCCGAAGGCTGAGATCCAGGTTCGATTCCTGGCGGCGGGACCAGATACCAGACCGGATGCAACTTTGCATTCCGGTCTTTTTATTGCGCCAAGGAAATGGCGCGTGGCGAAAGGCAAGTTCCAATGCGCTACTGGTGGGTCAATCAAAACCAAACCTACCGCCAAGAAGTACATGGCGGTTACCTCTGGTCTCCAAAGCGCAAAGCGAACCAAACGCAGAACCCGTTTTACGACTTCATGCGCGAGGTAGCTCCGGGTGACGTCGTGTTCTCTTTCGCGAATACCGTAATCCGAACCATCGGAATCGCTCGATCGCATGCCTACGAGGCGCCCAAACCTCTGGAATTTGGTACTGCGGGCGCGTATTGGGACACGATCGGTTGGCGCATCGATGTTCGCTTTTCAGAGTTGCGCCATCCGATCAAGCCGTCCGAACATATGGACGTACTGGCACCTCACTTGCCCAATCGATATGCGCCATTGCGTGCCAACGGTATCGGCATGCAGAGCGTGTATCTGACACGGGTTCCAGATTTACTGGCCGCCGCACTCATTGATTTGCTTGGCGCAGAAGCTCGTGATTTGGTGCTGGGCTACCGTGTAGCCGATGAGCCCGCTTCGTCGCCTGCGATCGGATTGATCGAATGGGAAGAGCACGAGCTGAAAGAAGTCCAATCTGACACGCGCTTACTTGCGACCGATCGGCAGGCCATTGTTTTGGCGCGCCGAGGGCAAGGGCTATTCAAGACGCGTGTGATGAGCATTGAGCGCTCATGTCGCATCACTGGGGTGAATCGCGAAGAGCAACTCCGCGCCAGTCACTGCAAGCCCTGGCGTGACGCAACCAACGACGAGCGGCTTGACGGCGAAAACGGCTTGTTGCTCACGCCGAGCATCGATCACCTGTTCGACCGCGGTTTCATCGCTTTTGAGGACAACGGGCAAGTGATCGTCTCGCCGGTTGCTCATCGCGAATCATTGGTGCGGATGGGAATTGACCCCGAGAGCCCTCCAAAGGTCGGTACCTTTTCAACGGGCCAGCAACGCTTCCTAGCGTTTCATCGCGACAACGTGCTGCTGCGATCTAGCTTCTTAGAGCAACTCACGTGAGATTCCTGCGCGGCTCAATGACCCGCGATCAGAAAAAGCTCGCTCAGCGAAATACCTAACGCAGATGCGATCTGGCCAAGCGTAAGAACGGCAACGTTGTTATCTCCACGCTCGATACGACCCATATGACTTCGGTCGACATCAGCAAGAAGCGCGAGTTTTTCCTGAGAGATATCACGCGATTTGCGCGTCACGCGAATCGCTTCGCCAAGGGCCACGAGGAGTGGGTCTTGGCGATCGGGTGAGAGGTTTGGCACCGGGCGATCGTTGCTGCTTGGTGTACATTGAGCCACGGTACATGTGCCGCAATTTGGGTTCATGCCAATTCAGGGAGAACAACATGCCTCGCTTCATCAAGCATCTGCTTGCCGTCATTCCGTCCTTCACTGTGCAGCGCCAACTAGCGCGCCGTCATTGAGGAATCCGCATGGAATCCGATTCCCAATACCCAAGCCGCCCCATCCGCCTAGTCATCGGCCACCTGCGCAGCGCCCCCATCCAAAGCATCGCCCACGTCCTAGCCCGCAAGCTGAGCACCTACCTCTGCCAACCAGTCGAAATCGACAGCCACCCCGGCACCGGCGGCACACTGGGCCTCGCCACATTGGCCCGCTCAGCACCAGACGGCTACACGCTGCTGATGACCAGCACCGCAACCATGTCGATCTCGCGCTACCTGTACAACCACCGCCCACTCGATCCGCGCGGCAGCTTCGTTCCTGTGGCGTTGATCTGCCCTTTGCCGCAGGGCGCCGTGAAGGCAAGCCGGCGCATGCCGGACGTGCAGCGGAACATCGACTGGTTGGTCAAGAGCCGCAGTGAGATCGAAGGCATCTACGCGCCGCCGGGTACGTCTCGCGCCATCGTCGACAGGCTGGCCCATGCCATCACGCGGACAATCGCGACGTTCGATGTGCACGCAGAGCTGGACAAGCACGACATCGATCTCGTGGTGCTGACCGGGCCGTCGCTTCGTGCGTATCTGGATCAGGAGGGTGCGAGCCGGGACGATGCAGTCGTGTGACGCCGACCCACCCAACTTGGGGCGCGGCCTCGGGGTGACCCATACGAGTGCCAGATGCACCACGATGGCGTTTGGAGAAACGGCCTTCTACAAACTTCCGGCTCTCAGAGCGGCTCGGACAAGGTCTTGAGCCCCAGCCAGGCCGCACCGATCACCGCATTCACCGACACGCTGAGCGCGCTTGGCACATAGAAGATCGCCGATACCGCCGGCGCACCAAGCAGGATCTCGACAACGCCGCCCATGCCGTACAGCAGCGTCGCGCAGCACATCCACCGCCACATGTAGGTGAGAAGCCAGTGCGCCTGAGACTGGTTGTGTCGCAGGGCCGCGGAGCGCTCGAGGAGATTGCCCTGGTTGACGTCCATGAACAGCCACTCGAAAAAGAAGTAGCGGTACAGCAGAGTGCGGAATGTCAGCTCGTGCACGATCCATGTCCTTCCGATGGCGGTGCTCCGTCCCGACCTTTTTTGACAGCACGTGCCATGGCAGGTTTCAGCGCCTCGCGAAGGCGTCATTCTGCTGTGAATCCGGCGAATCGCCTGTAGGGCGTCTCCGTATCCGCGTCAGAGTTCGCTGGCGTCGCGAAGCTGGCGCTGCTTGTAGATCAGTCGCAGGCTCGCGCGATGCACATCGCCGGTGCGTTGCAGGATCACGTCGAGATCGCCGCTGCTCCACGACACATAGGTGCTGCCCGGGTCGAGGGCAGCGAGTTCGGTACCGAAGTTGTCGCGACCCCACTTCAGCAGCGCCGAGAACGCGGCCTCGCCGCCGTCCGGCTGGCCTTGCGCCGAGGCGTCGTATTCGACGCGCCTCAATTGCCCACCAGCGAAGTAATAGGTCGGCTTGAACATCAGCCCGCCGATGGGTGCGGGCTCGCCGCGCCAACTGCCCAGCAGACCGCCTGCGAGGCGTTGTGGGCGCGATACCGGTTCGGCGGAGGGGAGCGTGGCTTGCAGCTCCTGCGCTGTCATGCCCATGTGGACGCCCGGCGGCAGTGCCTGGGCGTGCGCGGCAACCGATGCCACGCCGATGAGCCCGCCGACGAACAGGGGATGGAGGCGACGCAGGAACAGACTTGGCATGGTCAGCAGCCGGTGTTCTGCACCCGCTCGACTTCGAGGCCGAAGAGCGGCCGCAGTCGTGTGCCGAGCACGTTGCCGGCAAACGCGCAGACCAGCCACAGCCAGCCGTGGATGCTGCCGGAGACGATGCCGCTGAAATACGCGCCGATGTTGCAGCCGTACGCGAGTCGCGCGCCGTAGCCGAGCATCAGCCCGCCGACGACGGCGGCAACGATGGAGCGCATCGGGATGCGCCACACCGGCGCATAGCGGCCCGCGAGTGCGGCGGCAGCCATGGCGCCGAGCACGATGCCGATGTCCATCACGGTGGTCACGTCGAAGCTGAGCGGCGCGGACAGCGCAGCGGCGTTGGGGCCGGCGCTCCAGTACTTCCAGCTCGCGATGTCGACGCCGAGCGCCGCGGCGCCCTTTGCGCCCCACAGCGCGAAAGCCGAGGTCACGCCCCAGGGACGGCCCGCGAGCGCGAGCGTCGCGAAGTTGAGCACCGCCAGCGCGACCGCACCCGTGATGAGCGGCCAAGGGCCATGCAGCCACGGCGATGCATGCGCGGCGCGTGCGGGTTCGTTGACAAGGCGGCCATGGCGGCGCTTCTCGATCACGACGGTGAGCGCGGCGATGCCCGCGAACACCAGCAGGTTGAGTACGAGCGCGGTGCCGACGCCGAGCGTCTTGACCAGCGACATTGGCGCGAGCTGCGGCATCGAGGTCCAGAAAGGCATGTGCGCGGTGGCGATGACCGAGCCGAGGATGAATCCGAGCAGCGTGATGATCATGCGCGTGCTGCCGCCGCCCACGGTGTAGAGCGTGCCCGAGGCGCATCCGCCGCCGAGCTGCATGCCGACGCCAAAGATGAAGGCGCCGACGATGACCGAGGTGCCGGCCGGCGAGACGAGGCCGGCGACCGGCTGGCCGAAGAGCGTGCCGGCCGAGAGGGCCGGGAAGAACAGCATCACGCCGATCGCAAGCATGACCATCTGCGCCCGCAGGCCTGCGCCGCGACCATCCGCGATGAAGACGCGCCATGCAGAGGTAAAGCCGAAGGCCGCGTGGTACAGCGTGACGCCGAGCAATGCGCCGACCACGTAGAGCGCGGCCTGACGGATGCTGACCGTCTGCGCGAGGTAAATCGCGCCGAGGGCCACGAGCAGCACCGCGACGGTCAGCGGCTTGGGGTTGATGGGGACGAGGCGGCGCGGCGGGAGGCCGGCGGTCGGGGAAATGGAAGACATAAAGACCTGTTGTTCTTGGGAGAGCGCAGGACGACCGGGCTCGACGCGCGATCGAGCCGAAGCCCGGAAACGGTCGATTTTCCGGGATTCGCGGAGGGCTTGATGGATGTGTGACTTCTTCCGGTGCTCAGCGGCATCCATCTCCCAGACGCTCCGTTCGCGGCGGGACGGATGCGCTCACGGGTGGCAGCGGAAGCACGATCGACTCGTACACGAACTGGGGCGCCGTAAAGCTCGTGCCGATCAGCCGCATCACGGTCGCGCTGCGGTTCCCGCCTGCCAGCCTTCCGCTGAGCACCTTGCTGTCGTCGCCCGGGTAGGCCCAATCCGGCTGCACGCGCAGGCCGCGGGTCGGGCTGCCGCTGCTGTAGCTGCTGGGCATTCCAGGCCCGGATGCGTAGTACGCGGCGATGACTTCGGATTTCGCCCCGGTCGCGATGCCGTTGATGCTGCCGGCCGCGACCACTTCGGCGGGACCCAATGTGGCTGGATTGACGTCGAGCTTCGTTGACGCCTGCAAGTACCGATTCGGATCGTAGGTGGGCGTGTCGAAATAGCCGTCGTACCCGCGGCGAATGCGGCCCAGGTTCGGCTCGTTGCGCGAGAGATAGGCGTGCGCGATGCCATTGCCGGCGTGCCCCGGACGCATCTTGACGCCGATCTTCCATCGCCCCGGTGTTGCCAGCGGGAGCTTGTCCGTATCTGTCGCGGTCGTCCGTGCTGTCGGCGCGATAACCATCAGGATCATCTTCTTCGTCACGTCGCCGCAAACATGGACTGTGACTGTCCAGGCGGTGTTGTTGGCGTTCGGATGGGGGTGCAGGTACTCGGCCGGAATCACCTCGCCGTTTGGCGCGACCAGATAGGCCAGGATGTCGCCGATCAGCGTTGTCGTCGGGAGCCAGATCTCGACGAAGCAGGGGGTCTGCGTGTCCGGCGCCACGTGCCAGTCGATGGTGCCGCCGCCTTGGGCGAGGTCGAATTGCGCGTGCGCCCTGTCCAGGTGGCTATTGCCGCTGGGGACGACGACGCGCAGATCGTAGTGGTCGCTCGCGGCCTCGGCTGTGAGGAAATCGATCACCTTTTCAAGGACCGAGGTGCCATCGTGCGGACCGGTGCGAGGTCCATAGCTGAGGTTGATCAGGATGCGCGATGCCTTGGTGGTGCACATGCTGCGCGCGTAGGTGCGAATCGCATAGATGCCCTCAACCGCCAGATGATGGAGCCATTCGCCGGCAGGTTGGTCGAGGGCGTAACCCGGCAGCTGCACGAAAGCGATGTCGATCGGTTTGAGGGTGTGTGGGGGCAGCGGTTTCGTGTCGCGCGCATGGCCGCTCGCGTGGCTCAGCACCTGGGCGCCATGGCTGGTCGCGAAGCGCAGACTGGGCAGGCCGCTCGTGAGGTAGGCCGAGTCTTCATCGATCGACCCGATGGTCGTCTTCGCCCCGGCGATCAATGCCTTCAAGGCGGCCTGGGTGTAGAAGGCGCCGCTTCCCTGGTCCCAGATGAACCGGACGGTGGGCTCGTTCGGTGCCGCGCCCCTCAGGTGCACGTGGGCAAACGGACAGCCATCGTCGATGACGCCGATGACCGTGTCGGAACCCGGCGCGACGCCTGTCGGAAACTCCGGCATGACCATCCCCGTCGGCGACGCAAGTTCGATGCAGATTGCGCCGAACTCTTGAAGCAACCGCAGTTGCGCAACGAATCGCTCTTTGAAGTCTTCCTTGGAGAGCATGATGGCCGCATAGGGCTGGCCCTCGTACCACGAGCTGATCGAGATGCGTTTGCTACCGCGCATCCTTTCGATCGCGGTTCGATTGAGCGGCTCACTGAACTCGGCCAGCACCACATAGGTGTCGGATGGCTTCAGGTTGAAGTATTTGAACTCCGTCAGCGTTGCCCACTGCAGATAGGCGTCCGCGTTCAGATCGGGGTCCAAAGGCAGGTCAAGGTGGGTCGGCATGGTGTGCTCGCCGGTATTGCGGGAGGCTCAAATGGCCAACGCAGCACGTTCGTCCTTACCCTGCGTGTAAAGCTGCGCGAGCACCGAAGGCGCTGACGCTGCGGCGACATTCACCAGTCCACCGAGCTTGTAGCAGTCGAAGGGGCCCGATGTATAGGGCGTGTCGATGGCATCGAGCAGATCGAGATCGAGGTCGTCGCCGGGGGTCCCGAAGGCCTTGCTCGCGTCGAAGTCGCGATACAGCACCTGGCCGCTGCTGTCCGTCTTCAGCCGGGCGATGATGTATTCCGCAATGCTGTAGCCGAGCAGCCGCCCGGCGACGCTATCCGCTGGAAAGTGCACGCCAGCAATGACACGGTTGGTCGCAATGCGGGCTGCTTGCCGGTACAGCTGCTCCCGCATCCAGTCGAAATAAGCCGTGTTAGGCAGGATGAACGAGAGCAGTCGCGCCAGCATGAACGCCTGCGTGGAGTGTCCGCTCGGAAAGCTGCCGTGGCCCGGGGTCGTGATGACCGGCTGCACTTGCGTGGCGTATTGATTGGGGCGCCAGCACGCGAGCGCGTGCTTGAACTGCATTTCGATGAGCACCGTGAACTGGATCGCGTTCACCAGCAGCTCGACGGTGTTCCGGTGGCGCTCGGGATGCAGCCCGGTCACGGATGCCACGAATGCGAACTGGTTGTCGACCTGGGCCAGGATTTCCGGGATGCGGTCCAGCCGCAAGTCGGCCCAGGCGATGACGCGCTTGACCTGGGCCATGAAGAAGGTCGAAGGCGGCTGCGCGAGCCGCGCAATGGGCGTGCCGCCAACCTGGAGCTCCATGGCTTTGTTTGCCGTGTCGGGCACAAGGGTGATGCCTTGGCAGAGCTCCCATTGCAGGAGGTTGGCGCGGACCCAGACTTCCCAGCGCGGAATATGAGTCGGGCTATTGAAGGTAGGGTCGCCCGGGTTCAGAAACGTGGCGCCCGGATTGCTGGTTGCGTCGCGATTCGCCACGAGTGCGGTGCAGACCAGGGGATTGGCAAATGCGTCTCCCAAGCCCGCGGCGCCCGGGGCGGCCCCGTAGCCCCCATATCCCCCATACCCTCCGTACCCACCATAGCCGCCATAACCACCGTATCCGCCATAACCACCAAGCAGGGACATGGTTCACTCCTCAACGGTTTGTTTCGCGACGTTTCTTAGCTTTCTCTGGCGCCCGCCGCGCGAAGCGCGTCTTTCAATTTCTCCAGGTAGGCCGGCACGCGGTCGCGGGCGGGGTAACCCTGCGCGAAGCGCGCCACCGTGAATTGAGGATCGCGTTGAAGCATGAGTGCCAGCGTCGCGCGCGCGGCGTCTTCCTGGCCGGCAAGCGACTGTGCGATGGTCAACGAGCGATAGGTCGACAAGTGGGCGGCGTTCACGCGCAACGACTGCTGTGCGAAGTCGATGGCCGTTTCGTACTCTCCTGCGGAGATGGCGATGGAGGCCATCAGCGAGTGGTAGTAGTACTTCAGCGGATCGAGCGGTGACAGATCGAGCGCTTTCCGTCCCGCCGGCAGCGCCAGCGAACCATCTCCGTCGAATGCGTGGGCCATCCCCTTGAAGAGCCATGCCAGTGGTTCATTGAATGATCGGTCGAGGGCCTGATTGCAGCTCTCCAGGGCGCGTTCCACATCCTTCATGAGATGGAGCTGGACGAAGCCCTGCATCGCCCAGGCGAGCGGATGCGACGGCTCCACGTCGAGCGCGCGGCGCGTCTCCTGCAGTGCCAGGTCGGCTTGATTGCGCGCGTCCCCCGCGAGGCCGCGCGTGGCGCACAGGATGTACCACTTGGCGAGCCAGATCCGCGGCAATGCGTGGGTTGCGTGGCGTTCGACCAGCGCGTCGAGCACTTCGCGCGATCGGAGGAATTCCGACTTCGTGCTTCTGTGCATCAACCCGATGCCGCCGAGCAGCAGTCCGTAGCTCTCCAGCGTCGGCAGGGGGCGCACGAGCGCCTTCTGTGCCCCTTTTTCGAGCAGCGCCTGGTGGCAACCGCTGGCGATGGAGTCGCAGATCTGGCTGTCGATCTGCATCAGGTCTTCGAGCTCGCCCTTGGCGCGGCCTGTCCACTCCACTTCCTGGTGTCGGATGTTGGCGAGTTCCGAAAAGACGAGCACTGTGTTGCCCGTCACCGCGTAGCTCCCGGACAGCACGTAGTCCGCACCAAGGTGGGTCTCGGCCTGGCCCAGCGTGCGCCATGTCCGGGCCAACGCGGAGGTCGAGAGGTGCGAGATGACGTTGAGCTCCTGCGTCCGGCTCATGCGTCCGATGACGCCCTCGGCGATCAGGTCTCCGATCGCGAATTGATCAAGCTCGACGTTGCGCGAGGTGTAGGGCATGACCGCGATGGTTGGCCTGAATGGGGCGGGGTCGGCGCGCTCCGTGCGGAATGCGGGCTGCTGTCCCGCGGTGCGCACGCCATAGACGTGCAGCGGCTGCTCGACGTGTTTGAGGTACCACTCGCCCAGGTCCTCGATCTCGCCATCGAGCCCATCGGTCAAGCCGTCGCGGGCGGCGGAACTCATGACTGTGTGGCCCGGCTGCGCGAGCGCTGCGATGCGGGCGGCGAGATTCACGCCCGTACCGTAGATGTCATGCGCGCCCTCGTAGACATGTGTCGCGTGCATGCCGATGCGCAGACGCAGGGAGGGCCCCTCTTTGTCCCGCTGCGACTCGTCGAACCAGCGATGCATGGCCAGCGCGCAGGCGGCCGCCTGGGGAGCGCTATTGAATTCAGCCAGCAGACCGTCGCCCAAGCTCTTCACCAGACGTCCTTCGTTGGCTGGCAGGGTGTTGAGGGTCACCTGATCGATGAAAGCACCCCAATGCCGGATGACGCCCAACTCGTCCTTCAGCATGAGGCTCACGGAGTCGACGAGGTCGGCGACCAGGACGACCTTTTCGTGTCGCCGGAGGTCGCGATCCGCGGCGTCATGCGCAAAGGGAGGGAGGTTCGCGCTCAAGGTCATCCTCCTGTTTGGGGTTTCGATGCCGGGACGCGGGGGAAGCATCTTGCGGCCATGCGGCAAGAAAATGCAAGCGCGTCGTAGATCCACCGGTTCCGCCACGCAGGCGGCGGCTGTTATCCGCGCGGTGAAACCCCGATCAGCCAGACGTGTGCCCAGAACAGGAACACCACGTACACCACCAAGCCGCCCACGAGCGCGACGACGTCATTCATCGCGCTGGGCGGCGCACCGGGCACCTTGTGCTGCACGGCGCGACGCTTGACCGAGATGCGATCCGCGACCGCCCACACGAGAAAGCCGCCGAACAGCAGCACATCGGCCAGTGTGCCGTTGGCCAGCAAATGCGCCGTGGCCCAGAACTTGACGGCAAGCAGCATCGGGTGCTTCGCCGCGCTCTGGATGCGTCCGGGCATGTAGGCCGCGAAGAACAAGGGGAACACCGGCACCATCAGCAGCAGCGCAAGGTGCCGCAGCGCGACCGGCGGCGAGTAGACGAGCACCGGTGACTGCCGCGCCAGGCCGTAGCCGTAGATGATCAGCGCGAAGCCGATGATCGAGACGAGCGCATAGGTGCCCTTGTAGGCGCGCTCCCGCTGCGCGATCTGCGCGGCCCGCCAGCCGGGCGCGACGATCGACACCGAATGCACACCGAGGAACAGGACGAGGCCAAGGACGAGCAGGGTCATGGAAATGCTCCGACGAACAGACGGCGCATTGTGGGCGATTGCCGTGACGGCGTGTGCCCGTATGCTGCGTGCCTGATCTGCGTCGGAGGGACTCATGGCCTACCAACTGCACTATTGGCCCACGATCCAGGGCCGCGGCGAATTCGTCCGCCTCGCGCTCGAAGCGGCGGGCGCTGAATATGTCGATGTGGCGCGCGAGCCGTCTGCCAAGGGCGGTGGCGAATCGGCGCTGATGCGCGATCTGGACGACCCGCGCAATCCGCGTCCTTCGTTCGCGCCGCCATTCCTCGTCGATGGCGATGTGGTCGTGGGGCAGACGGCGGCGATCCTCCTGTACCTCGGCCCGCGTCTCGGGCTCGCGGGGTCCGGGGAGATCGATGCGCTGTGGACGCATCAGATCCAGCTCACCATCGCCGATGCGGTGATGGAGGCGCATGACACGCACCATCCGCTTTCGACGGGGCTCTATTACGAGGATCAGCGCGAAGCGGCGTTGGCGCGCGCGAAGGCGTTTCGCGACGAGCGGATTCCGAAGTTCCTCAACTGGTTCGAGCGCATCCTCCAGCGCAATCCGGCCGGCGATGTGCATCTGGTCGGCGATGCGCTGACCTATGCCGATCTCTCGCTGTTCCAACTCGTTGCGGGGCTGCGCTATGCGTTCCCGAAGGCGGCGGCGCGGGCCCTGGCCCACACGCCGGCGGTCGTGAAGCTGTACGCCAACGTGTCACGCCGGCAGCGGGTGCATGAGTATCTGCAGAGCCCCCGTCGCATTCCTTTCAACGAGGAAGGCATCTTCCGGGCCTATCCGGAGCTGGACGGCTGAGTCTCAGTCGTTGGTTTCGTCGCGCATCCGCAAGCCGGCGTCATAGAGCGCGTTGCGCGGTGCGCCGGTGATTTCCGCGGCGATACGCACGGCGCTCTTGAGCGGCAGTTCAGCCATCAGCAGGCGCAGCACGCGTTCGCCCTCGGCGTTCTCGCCCGTCGTGACCGGCTTGGGATGCAGCACCAGCGCGAACTCGCCGCGCGTGCGGTCGCGGCTTTCTGCAAACCACTCGGGCAGAGAAGATGCGGTGACGGTCGCGATTTCCTCGAACTGCTTGGTCAGCTCGCGGCCGACCGTCACGCGACGGTCACCCAGCGTTGCCAGCGAGCGGGCCAGTGCCTCGATGCGATGCGGCGCTTCGAGCAGCACCACGCTGCGCGGCTCGTTGGCCAGTGCGAGCACGGCGGCATCGCGTTCGCCTGTCTTGCTCGGGAGGAATCCGGCGAAGACGAAGGCACTCGACTGCTCGCCTTCGGAAACGAGACCCGCCGCGCCGACCAAGGTCGTGACGCTGCTCGCACCCGGTAGCGGCAGCACGCGATGGCCTGCCTCGCGCGCCGCGGCGACGAGTCGCGCGCCTGGGTCGCTCACTCCGGGCGTGCCGGCATCGCTCACATACGCGATGCGCTCACCGTTCGCGAGCCTGTGGATCACCGACTGCGCCGCCTCCGCTTCGTTGTGCTGATGCACCGCCAGCAACCGCGCTGAAGGGCTTTCGATGCCGTAGGCGCGCAGCAGGCTTTGCGTGTGGCGGGTGTCTTCGCACGCGATGGCATCGACGATCTGCAGCACATGCAAAGCGCGCAGCGTGATGTCGGCGAGATTGCCGATTGGCGTGGCGACGATATAGAGCGTGCTCTGCGGATAATGCTGCGCGCCCGCAGCGTCGCTCGCGGCCTGAAGTGCGGCGCCGAACGAAGCGGGAGCGAGGGAGTTCAATGGGATTTCTCCATAACAACAAGGTCACGACCAAGGAGCGCGGCGATGCGGCCGAGGATGCCGCGCTCGATCATCTCCAGGCGGCAGGCCTGCAACTGATCGCGCGCAATTATCGAACGCCGGGCCGCGGTGGCGGCGAGATCGATCTGGTCATGCGAGAACCAAGCGACGGCACGCTGGTCTTCGTCGAAGTACGGCGCCGCGCATCAGGCACGCACGGCGGCGCGGGCGGCAGCATCACGGGTGTGAAGCAGCGCCGCATCATCTTCGCCGCGCGGCACTACCTGAGCCGCCTTCGCACACTGCCACCGTGCCGCTTCGACGTGGTGCTGATGGAGGATCGCATCGAGTGGATTCAAGGCGCTTTCGACGCTGGATAGCGCCCCGAAGCCAGGGACCCCGCGGAACCGGCTCCGCCGGGCCGCTGGGGTCGCCCCCTTGAGGGGGTGGAGAGCGACACGAAGTGCGCGAGCCTGGGGGGTAGCTATCATCCTGCCATGCTTGAGCAACGGATTCAGCAGCATTTCATCGACAGCGCCGACCTGAAATATCAGGCCGGCCCTCTTCTCGAAAAACCCATCGCGCAGGCTATGCAGGCGCTGCTCGCGTGCGTCACCAGCGGCGGCAAGATCCTTTCTTGCGGCGCGGGTGTCTCCAGCTATCTGGCCGCGCAGTTCGCAACGCATTTCGTCGGCCGTTTCGAGCGCGACCGGCCCGAGTTGGCCGCGCTCGCCTTGCAAGGCGATGCCACCGATCCCGCAGCCGACACGCCCGGTGCGTCCGACCCCGACTGCTATGCACGGCAGGTGCGCGCGCTCGGCCAGGCCGGCGACGTATTGCTGGCGTTGAGCGCGAGCGGCCAGTCCGCCGCAGTGCTTGCTGCGGTCGAGGCGGCCCACGCGCGCGACATGACCGTGATCGCGCTGCTCGGCAATGCGGGCAATACGGGCGGCGGCAATGGCGGCGCAGTCGGCCGCGCATTGCGCGAAACCGACGTGCTGGTTTGCGTGCCGCACGAGCGCCCAGCGCGCATCCAGGAAGTCCATCTGCTCACGCTGCATTGCTTCTGCGACGGCGTGGACGCCCAGTTGCTGGGCGACCAGGACACCGACTCTTCGCTGCTGTCCGCCTGAGCAGATCTACGGCTGAGCCGGCTTTCGCGCCGAGGGCGGAGTGCTCTCGCTCAGGTCCTTTTCCAGTTCCTTGAACGCCGGCGATTCGCGGAGCAGTCGGCCGCCCAGGTCTCGAAGGCGGTCCACGGCCTCTTCGGACAGCACGAAGCTGGTCGGCAGGTTCATGAAGTAGCGGCGCTCTTCGGGGTCTGCGATGGATTCAAAGCTGACGTCGATCGCATCGAAGCGCAGGTTGGGGATCGAGGCTTCCGCTTGCGCTTTCGACATGCCTGCCAGCCGGCGCTCGGCCACTTCGAGCTGGCGCTTGTCGGCCCAGCGCTGGGCAATGTCCTTCAGCAATTCCACCGACTCGGACGAAAAATGATCGATCGGAACGCTCGACGACTGGAAGAGTTGCGACACGATGCCCGGCGCGTTCGGACGGCGGTCCCAGTCGGTGTCGGGCGACGAGCGCGAGTTGACGACGACCACCACGATCCTGCGCAGATTCTTGAGGCCCACCTGTTCCTGAAACGCCGGGCTGGCTTCGACTTCTTCTAGCGCTTCCAGCAGTCCGCGCAGGCCGAGGTTGTCGGACACGCCGCCGTCGACGACGTGCAGGTACGGGCGGTTCTCGCTGTCCTGAAAGCTCTGCATGTCGCGGTAGCGAAGCAGCGCACGCCCGGCCGGGCGCGAAGGGCTGTCGACTCGGGTGACGTCTCTCACCCAGGGCGGCATGACCGCGCCGCAGTGGCCCCCGTAGTTGTGATACGTGACCGGCGAGAGCACGGCGGGCACTGCAGACGAAGTCGCGGCCGCGCGTGCGAGGCGAACCTGTCCAAGATCGGAGCACAGCAGGTCGAAGTGGTCTTGCGAGAACTGGAAGCGCGCGCCGGTGGACAGATCGGTCCCCGTGACGGCGGTAGCCGGCGTGTTCTTGTCGATCAGGTCGTTGAAGGTCGCGCCGTTGAAAAGTATCTCGTCGTAGTAGTCCGCGGCGAGCTCCGATCGGCCGTAGAGACCACTGCCGAGCGCGAACCAGTTGAGTGGATTCAACGCGCGTCGGGTGAGCGTACCCTGCACGTCCCGCTTGAGGAAGCGGGGTTCGTATTCGGTGAAGAGCTTGTCGCCGTAAAGCGCGTAGGCGAGCGCGGTAAAGCTGCCGCCCGAAACACCCGCGATAGCGTCGACCTCGGACAGAAGATTCACGTCTTTGCCGTTGATCTTCACGTTCGTGCGGCGGAGTTCTTCGAGCACACCGTACGAAAAGGCCGCTGCGCGCGTGCCACCGCCCGAGAAGGTCAGCATGAAAAGCGTGTCCGGATCATTCTTGACGCCGTGCGATCGCTTGAGCATCTTGCCGACGCGATAGCCGTGGTCGAGGTCCACATGGTCGATGCGTGGATTGACTGGCGCCATCGAGTTGCATCCGGCAAGGACCAGCGCCGCCATTGGAAGAAGCGCGGCGGCCAGTCGTTGAGCCAGCCTCGTCTTCGGTTCAAGATGTGGATTCAAGTGAGTGCCCTTCCTCGCTCGATCGCATGCAACAGACATCAGGAATTGCTCGCAACAAGCGCGCCATCCTACGCATCCGGACGGCTAGCCTAGCGTAAATTGCAGGAATGCCGTCCAGATGACACGTCGTAACCGCGCCCAAAAGTCGCTGGGCTACCATCGGCGATCTCGATCTCACTACGCAGCAGGAAGGCTTGAATTCATGACAACGACCATCACCGCACAACGCATCGCGATCGCATTGGCTGCAGGCGCCGTATCGCTCGCATGCCTCTCCGCTTGCGCGCCGCTGGTGGTCGGAGGCGCTGCGGTGGCGGGCGCCGGCATGGTGGCCACCGATCGCCGGACCTCGACCGCGCAGGTTGACGACCAGGCCATCGAATTGCGCGGCGCGGCACGTATCCGCGACATCGCCAACGATTACATGAATGTGACGGTCACGAGCTTCAACCGACAGGTGCTGCTCACCGGCACCGTGGGTTCGGAAGCCGACAAGCGAAAGGTCGAAGACACGATCCGCGGCGTGGACAACGTGCGCTCCGTCGTCAATGAAGTGGTGGTCGGGCCCGGCAGCAGCTTTCCGGATCGCTCGAACGACACGTTCATCACCGGCAAGGTGAAGGCTGCGCTGCTCGACCAGAACGACATCTTCGCGAACTCGTTCAAGGTCGTGACCGAGCGCGGCGTGGTTTACCTGATGGGCATCGCCACGCGCCGCGAGACCGATCGCGCCACCGATGTGGCGCGCAACACCTCGGGCGTGCAGAAGGTCGTGCGCATGGTGGAGGTCATCGGCGAGCAAGACCTCGCGAACCTGAAGGCGCAGCAGCCGCTTTCGTCGCTGAACAGTGGGTCCGGATCATCGACGTCGGGCTCTTCTTCGGCGCCGGCTTCGACGTCCGGCTCGACTTCTTCCTCGCGCGTGCCGCTGCCGCCGATGGAACCGCTGCCCGCATCCGGGTCGGCGGCGCCCGCCACGGTGCCGGCCAGCAGCGGAGTGGTCACGACGCCGGTGCGCTGAAGCTCACCGGCAACGCGCCTACTTCAGGCGTGTGATCAGGCTCGACGTATCCCAGCGGGCTCCGCCGGCCTGCTGCACGTCGGCGTAAAACTGGTCGACCAGCGCAGTCACCGGCAGGCGCGCGCCGTTGCGCTTGGCTTCGTCGAGCACCAGACCGAGGTCCTTGCGCATCCAGTCGACCGCGAAGCCGAAGTCGAACTTGCCGTCGATCATCGTCTTGCCGCGGTTGTCCATCTGCCAGCTCTGCGCCGCGCCCTTGCCGATCACGCCGAGCACCTCGTTCATGTCGAGGCCGGCGCGCATGCCGAAGGCGATGGCTTCGGACAGGCCCTGCACCAAGCCTGCGATGGCAATCTGATTCACCATCTTCGCGAGCTGGCCGGCGCCGCTTTCACCGAGCAGCGTGCAGGCACGCGCGAATGCCGAGATCACGGGCTTGACGCGGTCGAAAGTGGCCGCGTCGCCGCCGCACATCACGGTCAGCACGCCGTTCTGCGCGCCGGCCTGTCCACCGGAGACCGGCGCATCGATGAACTGCAGGCCCTTGGCGATCGCGGCCTTGGAAAGCTCGCGTGCGACGTCGGCAGATGCGGTCGTGTGGTCGACGAAGACCGCGCCCTTCGGCATGTCCGCGAAGGCGCCGTTTTCGCCGAGTGTGACCGAGCGCAGGTCGTCGTCGTTGCCGACACAGCAGAAGACGATGTCCGCGTTCGATGCGGCACCGCGCGGCGTGGATGAGTGGGCGAGGGTGCCCTTGGCCTGCGGCTTGAATTCGGCAATCCAGGCGTCGGATTTGGTGTCGGTCCGGTTGTAGACCGTCACGCTGTGACCAGCCAGCGCAAGATGGCCGGCCATCGGGTAGCCCATCACGCCAAGGCCGAGGAAGGCGACCTTTTGCGGCGGGATGGTGTCGTAGGTTTTGGGGGTAAGACTCATGGCCGCAAGCTTAGCGCGGCCGGCCCTTCCAGAAACACCGCGGAACCGGCTCTGCCGGGCCGCTGGTGTTGCCCCCGGTAGGGGGTTGGCGAAGCGACACGAAGTGCGCGGAGCCTGGGGGCGAGCTAAACGATCGCGAAGTGTTCCGTGCCTGCGGACAAGTCGGTCGTGCGGGCGCGCTGACTGTTGAGCTTGATCTGCAGCCGCAGGTCATTCGCCGAGTCGGCGTTGCGCAGTGCATCCTCGAAGGAGATCGCGTGGCCTTCGAACAGGTCGAACAGCGCCTGGTCGAAGGTCTGCATGCCGAGGTTGCGGCTCTTCTTCATGATCTCCTTGATCTCGCCGACTTCGCCCTTGAAGATCAGGTCGGAGATCAGCGGCGTGTTCAGCAGGATTTCGACCGCGGCAATGCGGCCGTGGCCGTCTTCCGTCGGAATCAGGCGCTGCGAGACCAGCGAGCGCAGGTTCAGCGCCAGGTCCATCAGCAGCTGCGGACGGCGCTCTTCGGGGAAGAAGTTGATGATCCGGTCCAGCGCCTGGTTGGCGCTGTTGGCGTGCAGCGTGGCCATGCACAGGTGGCCCGTCTCGGCGAAGGCCACCGCGTGCTCCATGGTCTCGCGGTCGCGGATTTCACCCATCAGGATCACGTCGGGCGCTTGCCGCAGCGTGTTCTTGAGTGCGGCTTCCCAGCTGTCGGTGTCGATGCCGACTTCGCGCTGGGTGACCACGCAGTTCTTGTGAGGGTGCACGAACTCGACCGGGTCCTCGACCGTGACGATGTGACCGAAGGAATTCTCGTTGCGCCAGTCAATCATCGCGGCCAGCGTGGTCGACTTGCCCGAGCCCGTGGCGCCGACCAGGATGCACAGCCCGCGCTTCGTCATCGAGACGTCCTTGAGGATCTGCGGCATGCCGAGTCCGTCGATGGTCGGCAGTTTGGCGGGAATGGTCCGCAGCACCATGCCGACCTTGCCTTGCTGCACGAAGGCATTCACGCGGAAGCGGCCGATGCCGGTCGGCGAGATCGCGAAGTTGCACTCCTTGGTGCGCTCGAACTCTGCCGTCTGGCGGTCGTTCATGATTGATCGGGTGAGCGCCAGTGTGTGTTGCGCGCCGAGCGCCTGCTGCGACACCTTCGTGACCTTGCCGTCCACCTTGATCGCCGGCGGGAAGTCGGCGGTGATGAACAGGTCGCTGCCGTTGCGGCTCACCATGAGCTTCAGCAGGTCGTTGATGAACTGACTGGCCTGATCGCGTTCCATGTGTTTGCTCCGATTGCCGTGGCTGGAGGTCAGCCCGGGAAATTCTCGGGGATCTTGGCTTTGCTGCGCGCTTCGGCCGAGGATATGACATTGCGCCGCACGAGGTCGGTGAGGTTCTGGTCCAGCGTCTGCATGCCCTGGCCCTGACCGGTCTGGATCGACGAATACATCTGCGCGACCTTGCCTTCGCGGATCAGGTTCCGAATCGCGGGTGTGCCGAGCATGATCTCGTGTGCAGCCACGCGGCCCTGGCCGTCCTTGGTCTTGCACAGCGTCTGCGAGATCACGGCCTGCAGCGATTCCGACAGCATCGCCCGCACCATCTCCTTCTCCTCGCCGGGGAAGACGTCGATGATCCGGTCGATGGTCTTGGCGGCGCTGGAGGTGTGCAGCGTGCCGAACACCAGGTGGCCCGTCTCGGCCGCCGTGAGCGCCAGGCGGATGGTCTCCAGGTCGCGCAGCTCGCCCACCAGGATCGCATCCGGGTCCTCGCGCAGCGCCGAGCGCAGGGCGTTGGCGAAGCTCAGGGTCATGGGCCCGACCTCGCGCTGGTTGATCAGGCACTTCTTGGACTCGTGCACGAACTCGATCGGGTCTTCCACCGTCAGGATGTGGCCGTACTCGGTCTCGTTGAGGTGGTTGACCATCGCCGCCAGCGTGGTCGACTTGCCGGAGCCGGTCGGCCCGGTCACCAGCACCAGCCCGCGTGGCTTGAGCGCGAGCTCGCCGAAAATCCGCGGCGCATTCAGCTGCTCCAGCGTCAGCACCTTCGACGGGATGGTCCGGAACACCGCCGCGCAGCCGCGCTGCTGGTTGAAGGCATTGACCCGGAAGCGCGCCAGGCCCTCGATCTCGAACGAGAAGTCGATCTCCAGGAACTCCTCGTAATGCTTGCGCTGCGCGTCGTTCATGATGTCGTACACCATGGCATGCACTTCCTTGTGCTCCATGGGGTCGAGGTTGATGCGGCGCACATCGCCATGCACGCGGATCAGCGGCGGCAGGCCGGCCGAGAGGTGCAGGTCCGAGGCCTTGTTCTTGACGCTGAATGCCAGCAACTGGGTGATGTCCACGCGCGACCTCTCTAGACTTCGTGACGTTTTGAAACGGTTTCAGCAATTATGACTACGACGAGTGAGCAGCTCCAGCAGGTTCATGCACGGATCGTGCGCGCCTGCGAGGCGGCCGGCCGCGATCCGGCCGGCGTGCGGCTGCTGGCCGTCTCCAAGACCTTCGGACCCGAGGCCGTGCGCGATGCCGTGGCCGCCGGCCAGCAGGCCTTCGGCGAGAACTATGTGCAGGAGGGGCTGGACAAGATCGCCGCCCTGGCCGACCTGCGTGGCCAGCTGGAATGGCACTGCATCGGCCCCCTGCAGAGCAACAAGACGCGGCCGGTGGCCGAGCAGTTCGACTGGGTGCACAGCGTGGACCGGCTCAAGATCGCCCAGCGGCTGTCGCAGCAGCGGCCGCCGGGGCTGCCACCGCTGCAGGTCTGCCTGCAGGTCAACATCGACGGCGGCGCCAACAAGTCGGGGGTGACGCCGGAGGAGACCCTGGCGCTGGCGCGCGAGGTGGCGGCGCTGCCGCAGCTGGTGCTGCGCGGGCTGATGGCCATTCCCGAGCCGCAGCCCGACGACGCCGCCGAGCGGGCCGTCTTCGCCCGGGTGGCCGATCTGGCGGCCCGGCTGCGCGATGCGCTGGGGCTGCCGCTGGACACCCTCTCGATGGGCATGAGCGCCGACCTCGAATCGGCCATCGCCGCCGGCAGCACGATGGTGCGCGTGGGCACCGCCATCTTCGGCGGCCGGCCGCGCGCCGGGGCCGCCGCCGCGCCGGCCGCCTGAGGCAGGGCCGGGCGGCGAGCCGGCCGGACTGATCGAGCGTCCGATCGCCCGATCCCCCCGCCTTGCCGCTCGCGCATAAGGTCCGTCGCCGGCGGCATGGCCCCTGGCGCGGCGCGGTCGGGCGGCCTATCGTCGCGGCCATCCGCACCACCGAGGCCTCCTCACCATGCAGCAGTCCAGCGAACTCTCGTACGTCCACCCGTCCTCCACCAGCCCCTGGGGCACCTACCTGTCGCAGGTCGACCGTGTGGTGCCCTACCTGGGCCACCTGGGCCGCTGGGCCGAGACCCTCAAGCGTCCCAAGCGGGCGCTGATCGTGGACGTGCCGATCGAGATGGACGACGGCACCATCGCCCACTTCGAGGGCTTCCGCGTGCAGCACAACCTCTCGCGCGGGCCGGGCAAGGGCGGCGTGCGCTTCCACCCCGACGTGACGCTGGAGGAAGTGATGGCCCTGTCGGCCTGGATGACCGTCAAGTGCGCGGCCGTCAACCTGCCCTACGGCGGCGCCAAGGGCGGCATTCGCGTCGACCCCAAGAAGCTGTCGCAGAAGGAGCTGGAGAAGATGACGCGCCGCTACACCAGCGAGATCGGCCTCATCATCGGCCCGCATTCCGACATCCCCGCGCCGGACGTCAACACCAACGGCCAGATCATGGCCTGGATGATGGACACCTACTCGATGAACACCGGCTCGACCGCCACGGGCGTGGTCACTGGCAAGCCGATCCACCTGGGCGGCTCGCTGGGCCGGGTCAAGGCCACGGGCCGCGGCGTGTTCGTCACCGGCCGCGAGGCGGCGCGCCGTCTGGGCCTGCCGCTGCAGGGCGCGCGCGTGGCGGTGCAGGGCTTCGGCAACGTGGGCTCGGTGGCGGCCGAACTCTTCGCCGAGGCGGGCGCCAAGGTGGTGGCGGTGCAGGACCACCGCACCACGCTGTTCCACCCGGCCGGCCTGGACGTGCCG